>JAJPJB010000010.1 GCA_021324465.1 Hyphomicrobiaceae bacterium | reverse complement strand
TGCACCGGTCACAATCTCCGAAAGCTCGCGCTGGCCGCCGCATGAGCATTGGCATGCTAACGTTGCGGTTATGCCGCGACTCGCGACTAAACGGACAGGCTCCTAGGACTTTAGGGTAAGCCGTTCCGGCAAGCTGAGGCGTTTCCGTCAATTTGCTGTGCGGAAACGGCCTCAGTTTGAACAAAAAACCGAGCGACCACACGGGGCGACACGGGGTGTCTAGCGGGTTTCGGCCAATACTGGCACACTGGACGGCCACGCAGTGCGGGGTTGAGTCGTTTTCGCCAATGCGCCGGTGCGGGGTGCGGCGGACGCGCAATGAATTCTGCTCAGTGAAGTCGGTCGCGAGGGAATCGCGGTGAGATTACTGCTGCGTTTTTTGGGCTTCCTGTTCGCGGCCGGCACCGTCTTTTTCATTGCGGGGGTGGCGGGCGTCGCCGGCCTGTTGTGGCATTACTCCAAGGATCTGCCGGACTATTCGCAGCTCCAGGACTATGAGCCGCCGGTGATGACGCGGGTGCATGCCGCCGACGGCTCGCTGCTTGCGGAATATGCCAAGGAGCGGCGGCTCTACCTGCCGATCCAGGCCATCCCGAAGCTTGTCACCAATGCCTTCGTTGCCGCTGAGGACAAGAATTTTTATCAGCATCCCGGCATCGACATCCAAGGCATCCTTCGCGCCGGCATTCTTTACGTCGAAAATTACGGCCGCGGCGGTCATCCGCAGGGCGCCTCCACGATCACCCAGCAGGTCGCCAAGAACTTTCTGCTAACCAACGAAGTCTCATTCGAGCGCAAGATCAAGGAGGCGCTGCTCGCGCTGCGCATCGAGCGCACCTATTCGAAGCAGAAGATTCTCGAGCTCTACCTCAACGAAATCTATCTCGGCTTCGGTGCCTATGGCGTCGCCGCGGCCTCGCTTCTG
This sequence comes from Hyphomicrobiaceae bacterium, assembly GCA_021324465.1. Lineage (GTDB taxonomy): Bacteria > Pseudomonadota > Alphaproteobacteria > Rhizobiales > Xanthobacteraceae > BOG-931. Next base: position 62,414 of record JAJPJB010000010.1, on the reverse strand, counting down.
TATTTCGACAAGTCGGTGCATGAGCTGACGATTCCGGAAGCCGCTTATCTGGCGGCGCTGCCCAAGGGCCCGAACAATTACAATCCGTTCCGCCGCCACGACGAGGCGATCGCCCGCCGTAATTACGTCATCGATCGCATGGCGGAAGACGGCTACATCACCCAGGAGGCGGCCGAACAGGCGAAAAAGGCGCCGCTCAACGTCACCGTGCGGCCGACCGGCGCGCATATCTTCGCGGCCGAGTATTTTGCCGAAGAGGTGCGGCGCTACCTTTACGACAATTACGGTGAGAAGAAGCTGTACGAGGGCGGACTGTCGGTGCGCACCACGCTCGATCCCAAGCTGCAAATGCTGGCGCGCCAGACCATGGTTAAGGGACTCGTCAATTTCGATGAGAGCACCGGCTATCGCGGCGCGATCACCACGATCGATGTGAGCGGCGATTGGGGCGTAAAACTCGCCGAAGTGAAATCGCTCGACGACGTCGCACCCTGGCGCATGGCCGTAGTGCTTCAGGTTGACGATCAATCGGCGCGCATCGGCTTGCAGCCGCCGCGTGATCCAGCCGGCGCCGTCGTCAAGGATCGCGAAATTGGCATCGTACCGCTCGACGGCGTCAAATGGGCGAAGCCGGCCAAGGGGCCGGCGAAACCAATCCAAAAAGTGAGCCAGGTCCTTTCCGTCGGCGACGTCATCTATGTCGAGCCAATGGAGGAGCAGGGTCAGTATCGGTTGCGGCAGGTGCCGGAAATCTCCGGCGCCATGGTGGTGATGGATCCGCATACCGGGCGTGTGCTGGCGATGGTCGGCGGCTTTTCCTTCGACCAGAGCCAGTTCAACCGCGCGACACAGGCGCTGCGCCAGCCGGGCTCCTCGTTCAAGCCGATTGTCTATGCGGCAGCGCTTGACAACGGCTACACGCCCTCGACCATCGTCATGGATGCGCCGATCGAGATCGATATGGGACAGGGCGGTGGCATCTGGCGGCCGGAAAATTACGGCGGCAAGTTTTTCGGCCCCTCGACCTTGCGCTTCGGCCTGGAAATGTCGCGCAATGTCATGACGGTGCGGCTGGCGCAAGACATCGGCATGCCGCTGATCGCCGAATATGCCAAGCGCTTCGGTGTCTATGACGAATTGCCGCCGTATCTCTCCTATGCGCTCGGTGCTGGCGAGACGACAGTGATGCGCATGGTGACCGCCTATGCAATGTTCGACAATGGCGGGCGGCGGGTGATCCCGACATTGATAGATCGCATCCAGGATCGCTATGGTCACACGATCTACAAGCACGACACGCGTGAATGCGTGGGCTGCGACGCCAAAAAATGGGAGAACCAGCCCGAGCCGACCCTGATCGACCGCCGCGAACAGGTCATCGATCCGATGACGGCCTATCAGATCACCTCGTTGATGGAGGGCGTGGTCCAGCGCGGCACCGCGACCGTGGTGCGCGATGTCGGCAAGCCGATCGCCGGCAAGACCGGAACTACCAATGACTCCCGCGACGTCTGGTTCATCGGTTTTTCGCCCGATATCGTCTGCGGCGTTTATCTGGGCTACGACAAGCCGCGCAATATCGGGCGCAACGCGACCGGCGGTCATCTCGCCGCGCCGATCGTGCGCGATTTCCTGAAAGTCGCGCTGGCAGACAAGCCGCCGATCCCCTTCACCGTGCCGCCCGGCATCAAGCTGATCCGCGTCGATGCCAAGACCGGCATGCGCGCAGGGCCGGGCGATCCGAAGGTCATTCTGGAAGCGTTCAAGCCGGGAACCGCGCCGCCGGACAGCTACTCGGTGATCGGCGCCGAAACCGCCAATGGCGCGCCCGTGCCGCTGCCGGGACAAACCCCGCCTGACGCCGGCAATGTCGTGCGCACCGGAACCGGCGGCCTGTACTGATCGGACGACGCAAGACAGACGACGAACGACAGAGGTCCCTGTTCAGTATTGCAATCCGCGATTTAGCATCCAATATCTGTCATCCGTCGTCCATCCTCCGTCATCTGAGAACCATGCGTGCGGAAATCACAGCCATCGTCGAGGCCATCAAGCAGGGGTTGAGCCTGCTGAGGAGGCACCTTTGACGTCGACAGAGCGCGCGCCCGGTTGGCCGAGCTGAACAAGCAGGCCGAAGATCCCAATCTCTGGAACGATTCCCAGCGCGCCAGCCGGCTGATGCAGGAGCGCACCGCGCTCGACGATCAGCTCGCTGCGCTCGCCCGCATGGATCAGGAGCTCGACGATCAGGTCACGCTGATCGAGCTCGGCGAGGCGGAGGGCGATCAGGCCGTCATCGGCGAGGCGGAAACCGCCCTGCGTCGGCTCAAAGCGGAAGTGTCGCGCCGCGAGCTCGAAGCTCTGCTCTCCGGCGAAGCCGATCACAACGACACCTATCTCGAAGTGCACGCTGGCGCCGGCGGCACGGAGAGCCAGGACTGGGCCAGCATGCTGTTGCGCATGTATACGCGCTGGGCCGAGCAGCACGGCTTCAAGGTCGACTATATCGAAGAAACGCAGGGCGAGGAGGCCGGCATCAAATCGGCAACGATCGAGATCAAGGGTCGCAATGCCTATGGCTGGCTCAAGACGGAGAATGGCGTGCACCGCCTGGTGCGCATCTCCCCGTTCGATTCCAATGCGCGGCGGCATACATCTTTTGCCAGCGTCAACGTCTATCCGGTGGTCGATGACGCCATCAAGATCGACATCAATGAGTCCGACGTCCGCGTCGACACGATGCGCGCCGGCGGCGCCGGCGGCCAGCACGTCAACAAGACCGAGTCGGCGATCAGGCTTACCCACATTCCGACCAACATCGTCGTGGTGTGCCAGAACGATCGCTCGCAGCACCGCAATCGGGCGCAGGCCTGGCAGATGCTGCGCGCCAAGCTCTACGAGGCCGAGCTGAAAAAGCGCGAAGAGAAGGCGGCCGCCGATCAGGCCGCCAAGACCGATATCGGCTGGGGCCACCAGATCCGCTCATACGTGCTGCAGCCCTATCAGATGGTGAAGGATCTGCGCACCGGCGTGTCGACCTCGAACACCGGCGCCGTGCTCGACGGCGATATCGATCAGTTTACCGAAGCGGCGTTGGCGCAGAAGGCTTTCGGCACCGGGCCGAAACAGGTCGAGGACGTGGAGTAGGGCGGCTTGGGCTCGGATTAGCCCCCGAACAGTCGGTCGCCCGCAGCGAGAAATTTTTGCGGATTGACCGGCTCGCCGTTCACGCGGGTCTCGTAGTGCAAGTGCGGGCCGGTCGAGCGGCCGGTCGAGCCGAGCTTGCCGACCACTTGTCCAATGCGCACTTTTTCGCCCACCTCGACGTCGATCTCGGAGAGGTGACCGTAGCGCGTCGACAACCCGTTGCCGTGATCGATTTCGACCATTTTGCCGTAGCCGCCGCTCCAGCCGGCGACCGTTACCGTTCCGGCGGCGGTGGCATGGATCGGCTCGCCGAAGTCGCCGCGAAAATCGATGCCGGTATGCATCGCCGCCTCATGCACGAAGGGATCCAGGCGCACGCCGAACGGCGATGACATATCGATGTCGCCGGCAACCGGCTTGCGCACCGGCACGGTGACGAGCGCGGCGCTGAGACGATCCGCGTCCGCGCGCGCAAGATTCACCCGCATCAGCGCACGCTCAAAACTTTGATTGTCGGCAAGCTTGACCGGGACGAAGGGGCCGCCGACCGCCGCCTGGCCGCCGATCTTCACGCCGAGCTGACCAAGGACACCGCGCATGAGGCGCGCTTTGCTCTCGTAGCGATTTTCCATCTGATTCAGCGCCAGTGTCTGCTGCTGCTCGACGCGATCGAGTGAGGCTTCGACGCGCCCAAGCGTGTCGCCGATGCTCGATTGCCGGCTGCGGTCGCCGCGTGGCGGCGTGCCTTGCGTCCTGATCGAGCCAGTGGTGACCGGATCGGCGATGCCGCCCAATGCGGTGGCGTGCTGTTCGAGCATCGCCTGCCGGCGCATCAGGTCTTCGAGCTTCTGTTCGAACTGCTCCTGGTCGAGCAATTGACGGCTTGTGGTGCGGTCGATTTGCGCGCGCAGTTCGGCGATGCGGTCTTCATACGCGAATTGCTGTTCGGCTTGATGTGCGATCAAGGTGCGCAGCACGTCGTCGCGGAAGGCGAGATAAGTCGCCGCCGTGATCGACCAGCCGGCCATGATCACAAGCGTGCCGACGACGATCCAAAATGCGACCGGTCCGATTCTGACCTGCCGTCCGGCATGGGCGAATGTGTAGGCTGCGTTCGCGGCAGCTTCGCTTGCCTGACGGGCACGCCAGTCACTGGAGCGCTTGGGATGCGACTGCGCGCCGGGATGCAACATTGCGGCCTGCTTCGCGGCATGCGGCTTGGCGGTCGCGGCTGCTGACAGCGCGGGGGCTTGCGCATAGGCCAGCGTATGATGTTGCGGAAGATGCTGAGATCTTGCGGTCTGCTGCGGCGACCGAGACGCTGCCCACTGCGACATTGACGCTCCCACCCAAGCCGGCAGCGGATTTCAGCGTTTTATGGTTAATAATCAGAAAATTATGCGTGGGATTTTGCGCATTTGAGTAAACACTTTGGTAATAGGTTGCGGGCCGAGCGACGGAGTGCGTTGCGCTAAAGCGCTTTTGCGGCGGCTAGTACCTCCTCGGCGTGACCGGCGACCGAGACCTTGGGCCAGACCTGAACGATGCGCTGGTCGGGACCGATCAGAAAGGTCGTCCGCGCGATTCCCCAAAACTTGCGGCCATACAGGGACTTCTTCTGCCATACGCCGTAGGCTTCGAGCATCTCGTGCGTCTCGTCCGAACCGAGCGCGATCGAAAGCCTGTGCTTGGCCTTGAACTTGTCCTGCGCGACGACCGGGTCGGCTGACACGCCAAGGATTTCCGTGCCGGCGCGGGCGAACTGCGCCTTCAGTCGCGAGAAGTCAATCGATTCCCTGGTGCAGCCCGACGTATTGGCCTTCGGGTAGAAATACAGAACGAGTTTTTTCCCGGCGAAATCCTTCAGCGAAACGGTTCCGCCGCCATCGCGCGGCAGCGTGAAAGCCGGCGCCTTTGACCCGGGTTGTGGAATTGCCGCCTCGGTTTCGGCCACGCTTTGTACCATGTGCCTTCCTTTCGACGCTTTCAAAGGGCCATTGTGTCGGATCAGAATACGCCGGCGAGCAGGGGTGTCGACCGCCCGCAGGCGGAGCGCGGTTGAGCGTGACTGTACTATTCTGAAGACGCCACGGACGAGGGGACGCCCGAGCGGGGATGGCGAATCAAGACAGGCAAAGCGCGGCCCCCCCGCGATGGGAGCCGCTTGTCCATCCGCGACGCCGCGGCAGCCTTATGGCCGCTCATCGCGGCGAACGACCGGACGGCGGCCGGTACCTGGCTGCCTATCGCCGCGTCTTGGCCCGGCATCGGCGGCTCCTCCGGCGTGTAGGAATAGGATCCGGCGTTCTCGCCGGCATATTGATCATCGCGCTTGCGGCCTTGTGGTGGCGGTTGGCGAGCGGGCCCATTCAGCTTGATGCTTTCACGCCATGGCTGGTTGCGGCCATCGAGGACAATTTCGGCAGCCGCGAACGTGTCGAAGTCGGCGGCACCCAGATCGAACGCACTGAGAATGGCGGCGCCGCGGTGCGCGTGCGCGACATCGTGGTGCGCGATCCCGATGGAACCGTGGTGGCGAGCGCACCGAAGGCGGAAATCCGCGTCTCGGGCTTGAGCCTGTTCAGCGGCCATATGCGAGCTGAAAGTCTGAATCTGGTCGGTGCGGAACTGGCCGTGCGCATCGAACAAAATGGCGCCGTGACCGTGTTCGCTTCCGGCGCCGACAAGCATCCGCTGGCGACCGCAAAAGTCGCGCCGACGACGATCGCTCCGCCCAGCGCGGCGCCCAGCCCGCGACAGAACAAAACGCCGATCGGCGCCGCGCCAGCCATGGCGCCGTCGTCTCCTGCGGTTACGCCGCCACGGCCGGCCAGCGACAGCATTGCCGCGTTGCTCGCCTGGATCGACGGTATCGGCGAATCCGGACTCGACGGCCACGATCTGCGCGAGCTCGGACTCAAGGACGGCAGCCTCACGGTCGACGACAGGCGGACCGGGAAACGATGGACCTTTCGCGATATCAGCCTCAGTCTCGAGCGGCCGCGCGGCGGCGGTGTGGTGGTGACGGTCGGCTCAGGCAATGCCGAGCGGCCCTGGGCGCTGACCGCCTCAATCAAACCGACGCGGGAAGGCTATCGCAGCATCGCGGTCGAGGCACGCCAAGTCGCGATGAGCGATCTTCTGTTGGCGACCAGGCTCGACGACGGCAGCATCCAGACCAATCTGCCGGTGTCCGCGAGCCTGCGCGGCGAGATCGGGCCGGACGGCGTGCCGCAGTCGCTTGCCGGCCGCATTGTCGCCGATGCGGGCTTCATCAGCGATTCCGACGATGCCGACGGCCGCATCGATATTGATCGCGCCGAGTTCAAAATCAATTGGGATCAGGCGAGCCGCATGCTCTCTGTGCCGTTTCAGATTCTTTCGGGCGGCAACCGCATCACCCTGATGGGCGAGGTGCAGGCGCCGCAGCAATCACCGGGTCCGTGGCTGTTCAAGATCGGCGGCGGGACGGTCGTGCTCAATGCGCCGACCGCGCAGGGCGAGCCTTTGATCCTCAATCGCATCACGGTCAGCGGCAATTTCGATCCGCTCAAAAGGCGCATCACGGTGGACGGCGGCGACGTCGGCAATACCGAGGTCGGAGTCGCCATGTCCGGCACGGCCGACTATTCGAGCGGCGATCTGCGCCTTGCTGCCGGCGTTGCCGGCACGCGCATGTCGGTCGATGCGTTGAAGCGGTTGTGGCCGGTCTTTGTCGCGCCAAAAGTTCGCGACTGGTTCTACGCGCATTTGCTCAGCGGCACGGTCGAGCGGCTGGTGATTGCCGTCAACGCGCCGCTCAATACGCTCAAAGCGAGCGGCCCGCCAATTCCAGATGACGGTCTCTCGCTGGACGCTTTCGCGAGCAATTGCGTGGTCTGGCCGGTGCAGGGCCTGCCGCCGCTGCACGATGCCGATCTCACCGTCCATATTGTCGGGCGTGATGCGCAAGTCGCACTCGGCAAGGCGACCGCCGACATGCCGTCAGGCCGCAAGCTCGTATTGTCGTCGGGCCTGTTCGAGGTGCCGGACACCGGCCCGCACGAGCCGCCGGCCAATGTTCATTTCAAGATCGACGGCCCTGTGCCGGCGGCGGTCGAGCTATTGGCGATGGATCGGCTGCGCGACGCTTCCGGCGTGCCGTTCGATCCGGCGACGACGCACGGCACGATGAGCGCGCAGGTCGCGCTCGGCATGCCGCTGAAGCCCGATTTGCCGCCGGGCTCGACGGCTTACAACATCTCCGTCGATGCGACGAATTTTTCCGCCGAACGCATGATTATGGGACAGAAGGTCGAGGCGGCGGCGCTGAAGGTTGCCGCCAACAATCAGGGCTTTGCCATCAAAGGCGACGTCAAGATCGGCGGCGCGCCGGCGAGCCTCGATTATCGCAAGCTGCGCGGCGATCAGACCGCCGATGTCCACATCCAGGGCATGCTGGACGAGAACATCCGCAACAAGCTTGACCTTGATCCGGGCGGCACGATCAGCGGTACGATTCCGATCGATCTCACCGGCAAGGTCGGAACGACAGGCGAGCGTGACGGCCGTTTCGCGGTCGCCGCCGACCTGACATCGGTGCAGATCGACGGCTTTCTGCCCGGCTGGGTCAAGCAGTCCGGAAAACCCGCGCGCGCAACCTTTACGCTCACGACCAAGCCGCAATCGATTCATATCGACGACCTGTTGATCGAAGGCACCGGCACCGGTGTGAAGGGCGTGGTCGATTTGGACGGGCAGGGCGATTTGTTGTCGGCGAACTTTCCGTCCTACGGCTTCTCTGACGGCGACAGAACGAGCTTGAAGGTCGAGCGGATGTCGGACGGCGCGTTGCGCGTGGTGATGCGCGGCGATGCCTATGACGGGCGCGGCTTCGTCAAAGCGATGACAGGCGGGCTGCCCACCGGGCAGAGCAGCAAGAAGGAGAGCCCGGACGTCGATCTCGACCTAAAGCTCGGCGCGGTGCTAGGCTTCAACGGCGAGGCCTTGCGCAGTGTCGAGCTCAAAATGTCGCGCCGCGCCGGCGAGGTCCGCAGCCTCGGGCTGAACGCCAAGATCGGGCGCAGCGGCATGCTCACCGGCGAGCTGAAGGGCCGCTCCGGCGCGCGGCAGGTGGTCGATCTGCAGACCAATGATGCCGGCGCGCTGTTTCGCTTCACCGACATTTATTCGCGCATGAACGGCGGGCAGATGCAGACGACGATGGACGTGCCGTCAGGGAACAGTCCGGTTCAGCTCGGCACCATGACCGTGCGCAATTTCTCGGTGCATGACGAGTCCAAGCTCGAACAGGCCGTGCAAGCCGGTCCGCAGCCGCCGCGGGGCAGCAGCAATATGGATTTCTCCAGCATGAAGGTCGATTTCACGCGCTCGCAAGGCCGTCTTGTCCTGCACGACGGCGTGGTACGCGGCCCGGTGCTCGGCGGCACCATCGACGGCCTGATCGACTATGCCGGTGACCAGGTGCATCTGCGCGGCACGCTGATCCCGCTGTACGGTGCCAATAATCTGCTCGGGCAGATTCCGGTGGTCGGTTTGTTCATGGGCGGCGATAAGGAGGGCCTGCTGGGCGTCACCTATGAGGTGGTCGGCAAGCCCGGCACGCCGATCCTGCACGTCAACCCGCTCTCGGCGCTGGCGCCCGGCCTCTTGCGCAAAGTGTTCGAATTTCCGGCGACCGGGACCTATGCGCCGCCGCAAAGCGACGACAGCACCGGCGCGGTCAATGACAATACCAGCGCCAGCTACGGCAGCAGCCATTAAGGCTGAACCGTGAGAGGCGGCGGGAACAAGTCGGCGCACCTCACCAGACTCAGACGGAAGTTCGCATGATCGCAGAACCGCATTGATCGCAGCGGCCCGCCCTTCCCGGTCTATTGATCTTGTCGAGGGCGCGAAGCGCCGCCTCCGGCGGTCAAAGACCCTTGACAAGATCCAATAGACCGGAAGTGTTTGCTTTCCGTTGCGATCAATGCCTTGCTTCGCTCATACCGGTTTGAGCAGAACGTGACGCTTTCTACCGAGCGACAATTTAATCACGCGCTCAGGCGTTAGATCGTCCGGTGTAAGTAGCCTTCGTTCGTCATAGACTGTTTCGTCATTGACCTTTAGGCCGCCGCCTCGGATGAGTCGTCGTGCTTCGCCATTTGAAGCAACGAAACCGGCGCGCACGGCCGCATCCAATAAACGGATGTGGGTGTGGAGATCGTCGACTTCGATGGTCGGCAGATTCGCACCAAGGCCGCCTTCCTCGAAGGTCGTGCGCGCCGTTGCGGCTGCTTCGTCCGCGGCCTCCCGGCCGTGAACCAGCGCCGTCGCTTCGGTGGCGAGAATCTTTTTGGCTTCGTTGATCTCGGCATCCTTGAGCGCGGCCAGCCGCTCGATCTCGGCAAGCGGCAGTGTCGTGAACAATTTCAGGAATCTTCCGACATCGGCATCTTCGGTGTTGCGCCAATATTGCCAATAGTCGTACGGGCTGACCTGATCGGCATTGAGCCATACGGCGCCGGCGGCGGTCTTGCCCATCTTGGCGCCCGACGACGTCGTAATCAGCGGCGAGGTCAGCGCGAACAGCTGCGCATTGCGCAAGCGCCGGCCGAGATCGATGCCAGAGACGATATTGCCCCATTGATCGGAGCCGCCCATCTGCAGCACGCAGCCATAGCGCTTGTGCAGCTCGACGAAATCGTAGGCCTGCAGGATCATGTAGTTGAATTCGAGAAACGACAGCTCCTGCGCGCGCTCGAGCCGCAGCTTGACCGAGTCGAAGGCCAGCATGCGGTTGATCGAAAAATGCCGGCCGACGTCGCGCAGGAAGTCGATGTAGTTGAGCGCATTCAGCCAGTCGGCGTTGTTGGCCATCACCGCATCATTGCCGCCCGCGCCGAAGCGCAGAAAACGCGCGAAGACTTTGCGGATGCTTTTGAGGTTCTCTCCTATGGCTGCGTCGGTGAGGAGCTTCCTGCTTTCGTCTTTGCCCGAAGGATCGCCGACGCGGGTGGTGCCGCCGCCCATCAGCGTGATCGGCCGATGGCCGGTCTGCTGCAGCCAGTACAGCATCATGATCGGCAACAGCGAGCCGACATGCAGCGATGGCGCCGTGCAGTCGAAGCCGATATAGGCGGTGAGCATCGACGAGCGCGCCAAGGCGTCGAGTGCCTCGGGCTCCGAGACTTGGTGGATGAAGCCGCGGGCGGCAAGCACGTTGAGGAAATCGGACTTATAGGCGTTCATCGACTTCAGGCGTAAGTTACGAGTCTCGTGCGGCTGTGTAACAGGTCCGGCGGCCGATGCAAAAGGCCGGAAATGGGCAAAACGGCCGTGGAAGGACTTGTTTGGGTGACGCACATGAGAGACCTGAATGTCTGAACATATGACATTCACTCGGCCCGCGGGTGCCGGCAATTCGGCCGCCGCCGGCCCGGCCGCCGCTTCGGTGTTGGCGATCGGGCTGATGAGCGGCACCTCGCAGGATGGCGTCGACGTCGCTTTGATCGACACCGACGGCGAAAAAATCTCGCATTTGGGAGCCACTGCCTGCCGGCCTTATACGAAGGACGAACGGACGCTGCTGCGCCGTGCCACGGCGGCGGCCGCCAACCTGACCGATCGCGACGCCCGGCCGGACGTCGTCGCCGCCGCGGAAGCGCTCATCAACGACACTCATGCCGAAGCCGTGCAGACTTTCATCGAGGCCAACAGCTTGGAGCCCGGCACGCTCGGCGCGGTCGGTTTTCACGGCCAGACGCTGCTGCATCGGCCGGAACGCTCTTTGACGCTGCAGATCGGCGACGGCCGCGCGCTGGCAAAGCGCGTGGGCATTCCGGTCGTCTACGATTTTCGTGCCGCCGATGTGGCCGCGGGCGGGCAGGGGGCGCCGCTCGCGCCGATCTTCCACCAGGCGCTGGTGCGGCGGCTGCGGCGCGACATGCCGGTTGCCGTCCTCAATATCGGCGGCGTCGCCAATGTGACGTTTATCGACGGCGATGATCTGATCGCCTGCGACACCGGGCCGGGCAACGCGCTGCTCGACGATTTCCTGCGACTGCGCACCGGCCGTCAGTTCGACACCGACGGGCGCTTGGCTGCGGCCGGCCGCGTGGACGAACGGCAGATCGAGCGCCTCCTGGCGCATCCGTTCTTCGCGCTGCCGCCGCCGAAATCGCTCGACCGCAACGACTTTCGTGATTGGGTCGGCGGCACGATCGAGGGCATCGCGCTGGAGAACGGCGCGGCAACCTTGACTGCGCTTACTGCAGCCGCGGTCGCGCGTATCGTGCCGCTCCTGCCGCGCACGCCCAAGAGCTGGATCGTCGCCGGCGGCGGCGCGCGCAATCCAACGCTGATGCGCATGCTGGCCGAGCGCTTGGCGCCGGCGCAGATCGAAACCGCGCATGCGGTCGGCTGGTCGGTGGATTCGCTCGAAGCGCAGGCCTTCGCCTATCTCGCCGTGCGCAGCCTGCGCGGCCTGCCGATCACGTTCCCCGGCACGACAGGCGCGCCGCGTCCGCTCGCCGGCGGCGTCTTGGTGCGGCCGTAGATGCGCAACGCATGCGCCGCACTCAATCGCACGCGACGGCGACCGAATTCGGCAGTTCGGTCATCGTTTGCGTATTGCCGCCGCATTTTTGTCCCGGTTGTGTCAGGACCAACAAAATTTTGCATGGGCAAGGAACTTTCCCTCCCGCGCCGCGGTTTGGCGAATAGCGGCCTCCGCCAGGGGAGATTTCAGGGGAGATTTCGTGCGCAGTCGCGTCATCCACCTCATCAATCCGAAGACGGATTCGCTGACCACGCGGCCGCTTTATTTCAACCGCGCGCTCTATTCGCCGCTTGCCGGGCTGCTCGCCGTCGCCGCCTGCATCCCGCGCGACCGCTACGAGGTGGTGCTCACCGACGAGAATATCGAGACCATCGATTTCGATCTGAAGGCCGACCTCGTCGGCATTTCGGCGATGACCAGCTATGTCAATCGCGGCTACGAGATTGCCGATCGCTTCCGCGCCAAGGGCGTGCCGGTGGTGATGGGGGGCGTGCATGCGAGTTTTATGCCGCAAGAGGCACTCAGGCATTGCGACGCGGTCGTGATCGGCGAGGTGGAGCTTGTGATCGACAAGCTGCTCGACGATCTCGAAGACGGGGCCGTGCGCGGCACCTACAAGTCGGACAAGCTGCATCCGATGGTCGGCATGCCGATGCCGCGCTACGACCTGCTCAAAAAGCACCGCTATGTGAACAAGACCTTCGTGCAGACCTCGCGCGGCTGCCACCAGGGCTGCACGTTCTGCGCCGAGCCGCTGATGAACGGGCTGAAATTCCGCTATCGTCCGGTCGAGGAGGTGATGCAGGAGATGGAGAATTGCGGCTCGCGCAACATTTCCATCAATGACGCCGATTTCTTCGGCACGCCCGACCGCCCGAAGGAAGTTATGCGCGCGCTCAAGGGCCGCGGCTTCCGGTGGCAGGCCGGTGTCACGTCAAAACTTGCCAATGACGACCGCATGCTGGAGCTCGCTGCCGAGAGCGGCTGCACCATGATGAGCATCGGCTTTGAATCGATCTCGCGCTCGACGCTGAAAAGCGTGCACAAGCATGTCAATCGGCCGGAGACCTTTGCCGCCCTGGTGGAGAAGATCCATTCCTATGGCATTATCGTGTTCGGCCTGTTCATGTTCGGCTTCGACGGCGACGACACGTCGGTGTTCGACGAGACCGTCCGCTTCAACCGTGAGGCCAAATATGATGCCTGCGCCTATTCGGTGCTCACGCCCTATCCGGGAACGCTGACCTGGTATGAGATGAAGCGGGCGGGGCGCATCGTCTCGTTCGACTGGACCAAATACGATCAAGGCCAAGTTGTCTTCCGCCCGGCGCAGATGTCGGGCGAAGAGCTGCGCTGCGGCCAAGCGCGCGCTTACGATGATTTCTACGCCTGGTCATCGATCGCGAGCCGCTTTCCGCTCAGCGGCCCGCGGCGTCGCGCGCAGTGGCTCATCTACAATCTCTTCATGCGCAAGGGCGCCAGGACTGACCGCATCGAATCGGTCCCCGCGCCGACGCCCGAACCGGATGTCGCGCCGATGCCGCCGATCCTGCCGGTCAAGCGCGAATGGCGCGCCGCCGTGCTCGAGGCTGCCGGCGGCGGGCCGGGCCCGCATTTGAGTTGATCTGGCCGCAGCTCTCGGACCTCGATATGGCGGTCCGTACGCCGATTCTATTCCGCCCTGATATTCGCCACCCGTATGACCTTGCCCCACTTCTCCGTCTCGTCGGCGACGAGTTTGGCGAATTCAGCCGGCGTCGTCGGCAGCGGCGTGTCGCCGAGATCGGCGATGCGCTTTTTGATGTTCGCGTCGGTGAGCGCCTGGTTGATCGATTGGCTCAGCGTGTTGACGATTGCGGCCGGCGTGCCGCGTGGCGCGGTGATGCCGACATAGATGCTGGCGTCATAGCCGTGCAGGAATTCGGCGAGCGCCGGGATGTCCGGCAGGACCGCCGCGCGCGTCGGGCTGGTCACGGCGAGCGCCCGCAGCCGGCCCGCCCTGACATATTCGATCGACGACGCAAATGTGCCGAAATAGGCCTGCACCTGCCCGGCAAGGAGATCGACCACCGCCGGTCCGCCGCCGTGATAGGGCACATGCACCATGTCGACGCCGGCCATGCCGCGAAACAGCTCCCAGAACATGTACGGCGCGCTGCCGATGCCGGCCGAAGCCATCGAAATCTTTCCCGGATTTTTCTTGGCGTCGGCGATGAACTCGGGAACCGTCTTGTCCGGCAGCGACGGGTTGACGACGAGAATGCCGGCGCCGCGCGACATCGTCGCGACCGGCGTGAAATCGCGCACATAGTTGAAATTGAGATTGTCGTAGAGCGTCGCATTCCAGGCATCGGCCGATGTCGTGAGCAGGAGCGTGTAGCCGTCCGGAGCCGATCTCGCAACCGCCTCAGCCGCAAGATTGCCGCCGGCGCCCGGTCGGTTCTCGACGACGAATTGCTGCCGTAGATGCTCCGACAGCCATTGTCCGATCAGCCGTGCATAAGTGTCGTTGATGCCGCCGGGCGGAAAGCCCGAGAGAATGCGCACCGGCCGGTCCGGATAGGTCTGCGCCTGCGCATTGCTCGCGACGACCGGCGCGGCAGCCGCACCGACCATGAGATCGAGGAATCCGCGACGCGTGACTTTCATCGGCTCACCCTGGGCCGCAGTCTGCAACAAAGGCTACACGCTCGCGCAAAACGCGAGAAGCCGCAAGACCGACAGAGCTGCCTTAGTTCGCCGCCTCCTTGAGCGGGTCTTTCACCGCCGGGAAGGTTTCGAACTCGATGGCCCAGGGCGCTCCGTCGACCTTCTGCACTCTGCGGATGTAGACATTTTGCACGATGTCGCGGGTGCGCGGATCGATCGAGATCGTACCGCGCGGGCTTTCCCATTTCATGCCCTTCATGGCGCCGACCACGGTATCGGCATCGGTATTGCCGCCGGTCTTTTTCAGCGCCTCGTAGATCAAATTCATGCCGTCATAGCCGCCGACCGAGATGAAATTGGCGCGGTGGCCGGTCGCCTTCTGGTAGGCCGCGACATAGTCCTTGTTGAGCTGCGAAGGATGCGCGGCCGAATAGATGCCGGCGGTGACCACGCCGATCAGCGCGTCGCCGGTGGAGGGCAGATCGTCGTCGTCGACGATGTCGCCCGGACCGACCAGCTTGATGCCGGACTTGTCGAGCCCGCGCTCGGCGAATTGCCGCGCGAAAGTGCCGGCCTGCCCGGCCGGCACGAAGACAAACAGCGTGTCAGGTTGGAGATCGCGGGCGCGCTGCAGGAACGGCGAAAAGTCCGGATTGGCGAGCGGCACTTTCAGCGTGTCGAGAATCTGACCGCCGCCTTTGGTGAAATTCTGCGCAAACACCTTGCCGGCTTCAGCGCCCGGCGCCCAGTCGGACAGGACCATGACCGCTTTCTTGCTGCCGTTCTTGGTCGCCCAGTCGGCGATGATGCCGGATTGCTGACCGAGGGTGAAGCTCGTGCGCACATAATAGGGCGAGCGCTCGGTGACGATGGACGTGCCCGAGACCATCACCACGGTTGGCACCTTGGCCTCGGTGGCGAGCGGCGCCATCGACATGGCGCTCGGCGTTAGCCCCGCGCCGAGGAAGCTCACTTTGTCATTGACGATCAGTTCCTGCGCGAGGCGCTTGGCGGTATCCGGCACGCTCTGATCATCCTTGACAATCAGCTCGATCTTCTTGCCGGCGACGGTATCGCCGTGCTGCGTCACATAAAGCTTGGTGGCGTCGGAAATCTCGCGCCCGACCGCGGCCTGGACGCCCGTCATCGGGATCACAATGCCGATCTTGATCGTCTCGGGCGTGGCAGTCTGGGCGGCGGCAGTACCGACCGCAAAGTATGATCCGGCAATCGCGAACGGTAGACCAACGGCAACACGACGCGTCACGCGCATGGCGTTCTCCTCACTCGCTCAAACAGGGGCTTGTTTGTATTTGCTCCCATTGAACGGCGTGGCGACGGAGATTGCAAGCGCCGCTTGCAGCGGGGTGCGCGGATAAAGGGCCAAATGTCGCGGCAACGCCCGGCGTCTCAGCCTTCGTGCAGGACCTTCTCGATCCGGCGATCGGGGATCAGCCACATGACGGCGACGAGACTGTAGAGGACGATCGACAGCAAAGGTACGCCGAAAGCCAGGACGATCCCGGCGATATAAAGGACCGGCGATGCCTTGCCTTTGAGGTCGCGGCCGAGTGCTGCGGCGAGCACCGATTGCGGGCCTTGCGTTCTGATGATCGCCTTTTGCAGCCCGTACCAGGCGACGGCGGGTATCAACAGCGTAATGCCGTAGACTGCAGTCGGGACCGGCGCCAAAAAATTCTCGCCGAGCCAAGCGGTCGCGGCCGGTACAAGCGACAGCCAAAATAAAAGATTGGAATTGGCCCAGAGCACCAGGCCGTCGACCCGGGTGACGGTATGGAGAAGATGATGGTGATTGTTCCAATAGATCGCCACATAGGCGAAGCTCATCACATAGGCCGCAAAGCTCGGCGCCACGCCGCGCAGCGTCGCCCAGTCGGCGCCATGCGGTATCTTCAATTCAAGCACCATGATGGTGATGATGATCGCGATGACGCCGTCGCTGAACGCGGCGAGACGATCTTTGCCCATGGCGCCGTCCAGTGTTTATCTCTCGCGGAGATTAACACCGCAAATTCGAGAAAGGTGCAAAAGGCTCAAATGGATTGCACCGGGCGGTCGCATCAGCTGCCGAGCGCAGCCACGATCGCCCGCGCCACGTCGGCGAGCATGGCTTCGCGCTGGTCGTAAGTCGCCGCGGTTTGGGTGAGATAGGCGGCAACGATCAGCGGCGGGCGCTGCGGCGGCCACAGCACGCCGACATCGTTGGTGCTGCCATTGTCGCCCGAGCCGGTCTTGTCGCCGCACTGCCAGTCCTCGGGCAGGCCGGCGCGCAAGCGTCTGTCGCCGGTGCGGCAGCCGAGCAGCCAGGCCTTCAACTGATCGCGCGAGCTTGCGGTGAGCGCGTCGCCGAGAACGAGGGCTTGCAGATCCCTCACCATGGCCGAAGGCGTCGTCGTGTCGCTGCGCGCAAGACCGATCGGCTTGCGATGGTTGAGCAACGGCTCCTTGTTGTCGAGATGCGTCGTGGCGTCGCCGAGTGTGCGCGCATAGGCGTTGACCGCCTTGGGGCCGCCAAGGCTTCGTAGAATGAGATCAGCCGCGGTGTTGTCACTCTCGGTCATAGCCGCGGCGCAGAGGTCGGCAAGCGTCATGGCGTCGCCGATACGATCCTTGACCACCGGCGAATAGGCGACAAGATCGGCGCGCCTGATCACGATTCTCCGGTCGAGATGCTCGCGCCCGGCGTCGGCGCGCTTGAGCACGGCGGCGACGGCAAGAATTTTGAATGTGCTGCACAGCGGAAACCGCTCGTCGGCACGATGGTCGACGCGCGCCAGCGAAGCCGTGTCCAAGACCGAAACACCCAAACGCCCGCCGCTTCTTGCTTCGATCGCGGCCAATTCGTCGGAGAGAGATGCGGCGAAAGCGCGTGCCGGTTCGGGCCGGGCGAGCGCGCGGCCAAAGGCGGCGGCTGCCAGTCCGGCCGCTGCTTGGCGCCGTGTGAGCATGGATCGACGTTATGCCGCCGTCGTCGTGCTGCGCCCGGTCCGGCCGAGCCGCTTGTCGAGATAGGCGCCGATCTGGGTCATCAACGGCTCGATCTTGCCGTCAAAGAAATGATTGGCACCCGGAACGACCTTTTGCTCGATCACGATGCCCTTCTGCGTCTTGAGTTTCTCAACCAGCGTGGTGACATCGCGGTGCGGCACGACGGCGTCCTTGTCGCCATGGATGATCAGGCCGGAGGACGGGCAGGGCGCCAGAAACGAGAAGTCGTAAAGGTTTGCCGGCGGGGCGATCGAGATGAAGCCTTCGATTTCCGGCCGCCGCATCAGAAGCTGCATGCCGATCCAGGCGCCGAAGGAAAAGCCCGCGATCCAGCAGCTGCGCGCCTCCGTATTGACCGATTGCGCCCAGTCGAGCGCGGAGGCCGCGTCCGACAATTCGCCGATGCCGTGATCGAAGCTGCCTTGGCTGCGTCCGACGCCGCGGAAGTTGAAGCGCAGCGCCGAAAAGCCGCGATGCACAAAGGCGTAGTAAATCTGGTATACGATCTGATGGTTCATCGTGCCGCCGAATTGCGGATGCGGGTGCAGCACGATGCCGATCGGCGCATTCTTCTGCCGGGCCGGATGGTAGCGACCCTCGATGCGGCCGGCGGGTCCGGTGAAAATGACCTCGGGCATTTTGGCAACCTCGATCAGAACTAAGGCATTACGGGAGGCGATTCCGGCTTGCTTGACGGTCTCGGCCTCTCCACGTAACTACTTAATAGCATTTTGGTTTTTTGGTACCGGCGGCGGCCGGCGCGGATGTCGGGTCGCGACTTCTAGCACAGGCCGGGGGCCAAAAAGCAAGCATTTACGACACTTCGGCGCAGCCGGGCCGGCGACGGGCTGCAAGGGGCGATTCCACCGCGCCTGAGCGAAAACGTAGGTCATCAACCATGCCGGAGCGAAGCTATTTTGACTGGAACGCCTCCGCGCCGTTGCGCGAGCAGGCGCGCCGCGCCTTCGAGGAGGCGCTGGCGCTGACCGGAAACCCCTCGTCGGTGCATGCCGAGGGCAGGGCGGCGCGGGCCGTTGTCGAAAAGGCGCGGGAACAGGTGGCCGCGCTGGTCGGCGCGCGGCCGGGTGACGTGTTTTTCACGTCGAGCGGTACCGAGGCCAATGTGCTGGCGCTGTCGCCCGCATGGGAAAGCGCGGCCGAAAAGCGCCCGCGCGACCGGCTTTTCATTTCAGCTGTCGAGCATGCCTCGGTGCAAGCGGGGGGACGATTTTCGAATGCGCTCGTGGAGGAGCTTCCGGTCGATGCGGAGGGCCGGCTCAGGCTCGATGTCCTGCAAAAGACCCTCCCGAAGTCGACGCGTCCGCTGCTGTCGTTAATGCTGGCGAACAATGAAACCGGGGTCATTCAACCGGTTGCCGAGGCGGCCGCGCTGGTGCACGCCGCAGGCGGCTTTCTGCATGTCGACGCGGTGCAAGCGGTCGGCCGTATCGCGTGCGATATCAATACGCTGGGCGCGGATTTCCTGACGCTTTCGGCCCACAAGATCGGCGCGCTCAAGGGCGTCGGCGCGTTGGTGCGGGCGCGCGAGGAGCTTCATCTGGCTGATCCTCTCATTCGCGGCGGTGGCCAGGAGCGCGGCCTGCGGGCCGGCACAGAGAATGTCGCAGGCATCGCGGCCTTTGGCGCGGCCGCGGCCGCGGCTCAGGCGCGGCGGGAGGCCGAGACCAAGCACATGCTGGGGCTAAGGAACAAGCTCGAAGCCGCGCTGCGTGCGATTGCACCCGATACCGTCATTTTCGGCGAAGCCGCCGAGCGCCTGCCCAATACCACTCTGTTTACGCTGCCAGGCATGAAGGCGGAAACCGCGGTGATTGCCTTCGACCTCGAAGGCATTGCGGTGTCGTCGGGAGCGGCCTGCTCTTCGGGCAAGGTGCGACCCTCGCATGTCCTTGCCGCCATGGGCGTTTCTCCGGCTCTCACGCGCGGGGCGGTGCGCGCCAGTTTGGGCTGGGAAACAGCCGAAATCGACGTCGAAAGGTTCCAGATCGCTTGGAGAAAGCTCGCAAGTGCATTATCTAAGGGGCAGCGAGGCATTGCAGCCTGACGGCATTAAATGTCTGCATGACTGAACGATTCCGCTGCCTTTTGAACGGTTCAAGGGGCGGCCGATGGAGGGTGACCCGGAAAAGGCACACCTGACCATAACCGACTAAATCCAACCCGCGGGCCTTGACCCCGTGAGCGGAGGGACGGATGCCGGCAGTACAAGAGACCGTCGATCAGGTCCGGCGCATCGACGTTGACCAGTACAAGTATGGATTCGTAACGCCGATCGATTCGGAAAAGGCGCCCAAGGGCCTTTCCGAGGAGACCGTTCGCTTTATCTCGGCCAAGAAGAACGAACCGGAATGGATGCTCAATTGGCGGCTCGACGCCTATAGGCGCTGGCTGACCATGCGCGAGCCGAAATGGGCCAAGGTCGAGTACGGCCCGATCGACTACCAGGACATCTATTATTACGCCGCGCCGAAGAGGGCGCCGGCCTCGCTCGACGAGATCGATCCGGAGATCTTGCGTACCTACGAGAAGCTCGGCATTCCGCTGCGCGAACGCGAGGCGCTGCTTGGCATCCAGAAGCCGGCCGACGGCGACGCCGAGGGCATGGACGAAGAGCGCGCAGAGAACGGCGGCGGCTATGGCCGCGTCGCAGTCGACGCGGTGTTCGACTCGGTTTCGGTCGCTACCACATTTAAGACCGAGCTCGCCAAGGCCGGCGTGCTGTTCATGCCGATCTCGGAAGCGATCCAGCAGCATCCGCAGCTCGTGAAAAAGTATCTTGGCTCGGTGGTGCCGATCTCTGACAATTTCTTCGCCACGCTCAATTCGGCGGTGTTCTCGGACGGCTCGTTCGTCTATGTGCCCCCGGGCGTACGCTGCCCGATGGAATTGTCGACCTATTTCCGCATCAACGAGCGCAATACCGGCCAGTTTGAGCGCACGCTGATCATCGCCGACAAGGGCTCCTATGTCAGCTATCTCGAAGGCTGCACCGCGCCGGTGCGCGACGAGAACCAGCTGCATGCAGCCGTCGTCGAGCTGATCGCGCTCGACGATGCCGAGATCAAATATTCGACCATCCAGAACTGGTATCCGGGCGACGCGCAGGGGCGTGGCGGTGTGTACAATTTCGTCACCAAGCGCGGCGACTGTCGCGGCAAGAACGCAAAGATTTCCTGGACCCAGCTCGAGACCGGCTCGGCGATCACCTGGAAGTATCCAAGCTGCATTCTGCGCGGCGACAATTCACGCGGCGAGTTCTATTCGATCGCGATCTCGAACGGCCACCAGCAGGTCGATTCTGGCACCAAGATGCTGCATCTCGGCAAGAATACGACGAGCCGCATCATCAGTAAGGGCATCGCCGCCGGCCACTCCAACAACACCTATCGCGGTCTTGTCACCGCGCATCGCCGCGCCACCGGCGCGCGCAATTTCACCAATTGCGACTCGCTTCTGATCGGCGACAAATGTGGCGCGCATACGGTGCCCTATATCGAGGCGAAAAATTCCTCCACGGTGTTCGAGCACGAGGCCACCACCTCGAAAATTTCCGAGGACATGCTGTTCTACTGCATGCAGCGCGGGCTATCGGAAGAGGAAGCGGTGGCGCTGGTCGTCAACGGCTTCGTCAAGGACGTGCTGCAGCAATTGCCGATGGAATTTGCGGTCGAGGCGCAGAAGCTGATCTCGATCTCGCTCGAAGGCAGCGTCGGCTAGGCACGGGCAGATCAAAGGGTCGGCGACATGTCCACCTATTGGTTCAGGCCGAAGCGATACGGTTACGGCGCCACGCCTGTCACCTGGCAGGGCTGGGCGCTGACGCTGGGCACGCTGGCTGTCGTGATTGGCGCCACCGTGACAATGACGACCAGAAGCGCCGCGGACCCCCTCTTCTGGTTCGCCCTGGCCGTCGAGATTGCCGCCGTCATTGCGCTTATCGCGATCGGTCGCATTAAGACGGAAGGCGGCTGGCGCTGGCGTTGGGGCGATCGGTAAGGCGCCGCCGTAAGCCATAGATTTGGAGCTTGTTTGCGATGGCACTGCTTGAAGTCAAGAATTTGCACGTCGAGATCGACGGCAAGGAGATTTTGAAGGGCCTCGATCTTTCGGTGGATTCGGGCGAGGTGCACGCCATCATGGGCCCGAACGGTTCGGGCAAGTCGACGCTCGCTTATCTGCTCGCCGGCAAGGACGATTACGAGCCGACCAAGGGCGAGGTACGCTTCGACGGCAAGAATCTGTTCGAGATGGAGCCGGACGAACGCGCGGCCGCGGGCCTGTTTATCGCGTTCCAGTATCCGCTGGAGATTCCGGGCGTTGCCACCATGACC
Organism: Hyphomicrobiaceae bacterium; assembly: GCA_021324465.1. Lineage (GTDB taxonomy): Bacteria > Pseudomonadota > Alphaproteobacteria > Rhizobiales > Xanthobacteraceae > BOG-931. The sequence continues at coordinate 40,715 of JAJPJB010000010.1, read as the reverse complement.
TTTTTGCGCACGGCGCTCAATGCGCAGCGCAAGCGGCGCGGCGAGCCGGAACTCTCTACGCCGGAATTCTTGAAGCGAGTGCGCGACACCGCGAGGAATCTCGCGATCGATCCGGAGATGTTGCGGCGCGGCGTCAATGTCGGCTTCTCGGGCGGCGAGAAAAAGCGCAACGAGGTGCTGCAGATGGCGCTGCTGCAGCCCCGCCTTGCGATCCTCGACGAGACCGATTCGGGCCTCGACATCGACGCGCTGAAGATCGCGGCCGACGGCGTCAACCGGCTGCGCGGGCCGGACCGCGCCTTCGTCGTCATCACCCATTATCAGCGCCTGCTCAATTACATCGTGCCAGATGTGGTGCACGTGCTTTCTGCCGGTCGCATCGTGCGCACCGGCGGTAAGGAGCTTGCGATGGAGCTCGAAGCGCGCGGCTATGCCCAGTACCAGGAAGAGTTTGCGGCGTGAGCGCTGAGATCACCACGATGAAGACGGCGGCCGAGGCCGCGCTGGCGCAGACCTTCTCGCAGGCGCGCGACCGCTTGCCCGGAAGCGGCGCGATCGCGGCGCAGCGCGAAGCGGCTTTCGACGTCTTCGCCAAAGCCGGCCTGCCGCATCGCCGCGTCGAAGAATGGAAATATACCGATCTGCGCGCGTTGATGCGCGAGGCCAAGCCGCTCGCTGCACCGCCCGATGCCGCGGCCAAGGCGCGGGCCAAAACGGCGGCCGCCATGCTCGGCGACCTTGAAGCCCGGCGGCTCGTCTTTGTCGACGGCGTTTTCGTTCCCGAGCTGTCCGATATCGCAAAGATCGAGGCCGGGCTCCGCGTCGGCTCGCTCGCCGATGCGCTTTGCGCGGGCGATTCGGCGTTGACTGCGCATCTCGGCAAGCTTGCGCCGACCGGCGATGTCGCGGTCGCGCTCAATACCGCCCTGATGGGCGACGGCGCGGTGATTTACGCCGCGCCGGGTGCGACCATCGAGCGGCCGCTGCATCTCGTTTTTGTATCGTCGGAAAAGCCGGTGGCGACCTTCACCCGTTCCGTGATGGTGGTCGAGCCGGGCGCACGGGTTATGCTGATCGAGAGCTACGAAGGGCCGGCAGGCAGCGATTATCAGGTCAATGCCGCGATCGAGCTTTTTGTCGGCGACGGCGCCCATGTCGATTACGTCAAAACCATTGGCGAGGGCGCCGAGGCGATGCATGTTTCGACGCTCGCCGCCGCGATCGGCGCCAAGGCGCGCTTCAACAGTTTCACCTTCACGGCCGGCGGTGCGGTGGTGCGCAACCAGCTGTACCTGCGCTTCGACGGCGAAGATACGGTCGCCGGCATTCGCGGCGCGACGCTGGTGCGGGGCCGTCAGCACGCCGACACGACGCTGATGGCGACGCATATCGCACGCGGCTGCCAGAGCCGCGAAATGTTTAAGGCGGTGCTCGACGACGAGGCGCACAGCGTGTTCCAGGGCCGCATTGTCGTGCGCCAGGGCGCGCAGAAAACCGACGCCAAGATGATGACGCAGGCACTGTTATTGTCGGAGCGCGCGGAAGCGGACAACAAGCCGGAGCTCGAAATCTTTGCCGACGATGTGCAGTGCGGCCACGGTGCGACCGCCGGCGCATTGGACGACGAGCTGAAATTCTATCTGATGGCGCGCGGCATCCCCGCGGCCGAAGCCGAGTCGCTGCTGATCCAGGCGTTTCTCGGCGAGGCCATCGAGGGCATCGAAGACGCCGGCCTGCGCGAGGCTCTGATCGAGTCGGTCGCAGCCTGGCTGAAGGCGCGCGGGCAAAAGCCCGTATGAATCATGCAGGAAGCCCGGACCAACAGCGCCTACGACGTAGACAAGATCCGCGCGGATTTCCCGATCCTCGCGACCAAGGTCTATGGCAAGCCGCTTGTCTATCTGGACAATGCCGCCTCCGCGCAAAAGCCGCAGGCGGTGCTCGATCGCCTGCAGCTGGCCTATACGACGCAATATGCCAATGTGCATCGTGGCCTCCATTATCTCGCCAACGAGGCGACCGAGGCCTACGAGACCGCGCGCGAAAAGGTCGCGGCGTTTCTGAACGCCGGCCGCAAGGAAGAGATTGTCTTCACCCGCAATGCGACGGAGGCAATCAACCTCGTCGCCTACACGTTCGGCCGCGAGCGCATCAAGGAAGGCGACGAGATTGTGCTCTCGATCATGGAGCACCATTCCAATATCGTGCCATGGCATTTCCTGCGCGAGCGGCAGGGCGCGGTGATCAAATGGGCACCGGTCGACGACGAGGGCCGTTTCCTCATCGACGAATTCGAAAAGCTGCTCACGCCGCGCACCAAGATGGTCGCGATCACGCATATGTCAAACATGCTCGGCACCAGGGTGCCGGTCAAGGCAGTAACGCGCCTTGCCCATGCGCGCGGCATCCCGGTGCTGGTCGATGGCGCGCAGGGCGCGGTGCATCTCGACGTGGATGTTCGCGACATCGATTGCGATTTCTACGCGTTTACCGGTCACAAGCTGTACGGGCCGAGCGGCATCGGCGCGCTCTATGGCAAATACGAGCATCTTGCCGCCATGCCGCCGTTCAATGGCGGTGGCGAGATGATCCGCGAGGTGTTCGAGGACAACATCACCTATGGCGAGCCGCCGCATAAATTCGAGGCCGGCACCCCTTCGATCGTGCAGGCGATCGGGCTCGGCGCCGCGATCGACTATGTCAATGCCATCGGCAAGGGGCGCATCCGCAGCCACGAGACGGGATTGGTGCGCTACGCCCATGAGCGGCTGCGCGAGATCAACTCGCTGCGCATCCTCGGCACAACCGCGGACAAGGGGCCGATCGTCTCGTTCGAGATGAAGGGCGCGCACCCCCATGACGTCGCCACCATTATCGATCGCTCCGGCGTCGCGGTGCGCGCCGGCACGCATTGCGTGATGCCGCTGCTCGCTCGGTTCGGCTTGACGGCGAGCTGCCGGGCCTCGTTTGCGATGTACAATACGCGCGACGAAATCGATTGCCTGGCACAAGCGCTGCGCAAGGCGCAAGATTTCTTCGGCTGACTTCTTCAGCTAAAGGTTGTTCCGATGAGCGAAGAAGCAAAACATGAGATCGGCGAGGTGGCCGGCGCGGCTACCGCGGAAAAGCCTTCGGCGATTCCGCCCGCGGAAATGTCGCGGCTGACCGACGACATCATTGCCGCGCTCAAGACCGTGTTCGATCCGGAAATCCCGGCCGATATCTATGAGCTCGGCCTTATCTATCGCGTCGATATCGATGACGATCGCCTGGTCACAATCGACATGACGCTGACCACGCCCAATTGTCCGTCGGCGGCAGAGTTGCCGGCGCAGGTCGAGAATGCGGTAACGGGCGTGGCCGGGGTGCGCGAAGCCAAGGTCAATATCGTCTGGGAGCCGCCGTGGGACCCGAGCCGCATGTCGGACGAGGCGCGCGCCGTGTTGAACATGTGGTGAAGCTACGGCGCGCGTTGCGAATAACGTCGGGGCGCATTAGATAACATAGAGTGGTACGAAGTCATTAGGACTTTCGATATTATTCTGGATCGCAATAGCCGCGCTGCGTCCATTGCGGGACCGCGCGGGGAGGGATGGAGAGATGGCCACTGCGCGGCCGAGACCTCAGGTGATGCGGCTCACCGAAGCCGCGGCGGAACGCATCAAGGCGGTCATGGCGAAAGCCGACCGGCCTATCGCCGCCGTGCGTGTCGGCGTCAAGAACGGCGGTTGCGCCGGCATGGCCTACACCATGGAATATGCCGAAACCATCAACCCACTCGACGAAGTTATCGAAGACAAGGGCGTGCGCATCCTGATCGACCCGAAAGCGGTGCTGTTCCTGCTTGGCACCGAGATGGACTACAAGGTCGATAAGCTCTCGGCGCAATTCGTCTTCAATAATCCGAACCAAACCTCGGCCTGCGGCTGCGGCGAATCGGTGCAGCTCGAGCCGGCCCGGGAAGCGCAATAGCCGTCGTTCCGGGCGGCCGTAGCTTGGCAGAAGCCGCCGCAGCTGCGCTTTAATGTGTTTGAGCCCTTTGAGCCGTTGAGCGATTTTGCCCCGCGCGGTTCGCGGCGGGCACAGGCTCGTGATTGCGAGCGAAGCGAAGGAATCCAATCCAGCTCTGCGCCAAGGAACCGGATCGCTCTTCGTCGCTTCGCTCGCAATGACACCCTTCTACGCCACCCGCACGCGCGTCACGCTCTCCGCTTGCGCCTCCGGATTGGTCTCGCAAATGACGCGATTGCGGCCGCTGCGCTTGGCGGCATACAGGCACTTGTCGGCGCGTTCGATGAGCAGCGGCGCGTTGTCGGCAGTTCGCAGCACCGCGACGCCGATCGAGATCGTCAGTTGGCCGAGCCGCTCGCCGCTTGAACGTCTCAGCAGCTCCTTGGTCATCACAGCGCGGCGGACCTGCTCGGCGACCAGCACCGCCGCCGCCAGCGTCGTATTCGGCAGCGCGATGACGAATTCCTCGCCGCCATAACGCGCCGCAACGCCGCGCGACTTCACACTCTGCTTCATCGACAAGGCAACCAGCCGAAGCACCTGGTCGCCGATAAGATGACCGTAGCGATCGTTAAAGCTCTTGAAGTGATCGATATCGGCCATCAGCAGCGACAGCGGTTCCCCCTTGCCGCGCGCCTCCGCAATGGCTTTGGGGAGCGCAGTGTCGAAGAATTTGCGGTTGGCGAGCGTCGTCAGCGGATCGGTGAGGCTCTCGGTACGGACCGCCTCAAGGCTATGCTGCAGCTGCTCGATCTCCTGCCGCGAGGAGGCGAGCCGCGCTTCGAGCCTTTTATTGCTTGCTTCCATCTCCTTGGCGGCCTGCACGAGATGCTCGATGACGCTGCGCAGCGCCGCGCCGTCACCGGCTCTCGCAAGCGTCTCGCTCGCCGCGCTCAGGCGTTTCGAATAGCTGGTCGCGGAGCCTGCGGCGGCATCGATGGTGGAAATGACCTCTTGGATCTCGTCGAGCACGCGCGTCCCGACGCTGTCGATGCGCTCGCCAAAGCGGCTGTCGGCAAGATATTGGCGATGAATCTGCTCGAGATCGGCTTCGCTGAGCCTGCCCTTGTTCTTCAGTGTTTCGTTAATTGCTTGATTGAGCGGCTGATTATAGCCTGTGGTATAGTGATACCAGATTGCAAAATTGCGCGGCGATGCCGCTTGATCCAAGGCTCTGATTTGTCCGAGCGCCATCTCCGCAAATGCGAAAGTCCGCGCTCGCTCGTATTTGGGCACGTCCATCGATTATCTCCAATCGCGCGGAAAATTCTCGAGTCGCGTGCGGCGACGTCGCCCCCGGCAATTCGCGCGGCAAGCTAGGCTTCGGCGGTGAAGGTCAAGTAAATAGAAGGATCGGCGGCCGCGTCGCTACTAGAATGTGAACTTTAGGCGCGTTTTCCAATTCGATGGAATCGGAAAACGTCTCAGGATTGTTGTTTTGTCACATTTTCTTACAGAAAATTTTCTTACGGAAAACCGGTACCCGCTTTTCCGGAAAATGCTCTAATCGAGATACTTATGCAACTAAGCCTTGACGGGCACGGGGCGCAGCAGAAATGCCGGAAGATGAGAAGCGTCTGAGTCTTCCGAACGAGCGCGCGCCGGGTTGGGGCGGCGCGATCCCGTCTCGTCAATCCGCGCCACTGCGGCGGAGCGATGCGAATCCGGCCGGGGTGCGCGATGGCGACGGCCGTCGCCGCGATGCGCCTGCGGCGAATGCCGCGGCGCCTGTTGCGCGGCGGGCTCGCCGGGCGGCTTCTTCTCTGATTGATGGTCCAGCCACGGAATCGCCTGCCCGATCAGCTTTTCGATCGCCGCGACAGCTTTCGCATCATTGCTGCCTGCAACGATCGTAATTGCGGTGCCGCTGCGCCCGGCCCGGCCGGTGCGGCCGATCCGATGCACATAATCGTCGGGATGCATCGGCACGTCGAAATTATAGACATGACTGACGTCGGGAATATCGAGGCCGCGAGCGGCGACATCGGAGGCGACGAGCAGCGTCACCTCGCCCTTGCGGAATTGCTCGAGCGCCGCCATGCGCGCCGGCTGGTCCATGTCGCCGTGCAACGCTTGCACGGAAAAGCCATGGCGCGCGAGTGAGCGATACAACGTCGCCACGTCGCGCTTGCGGTTGCAGAAGATGATCGCGTTCTTGACGTTGTCGGCCGAGCGAATGAGCCGGCGCAGCGTGTCACGCTTCTCATGCGGCTCGCGGCCGGATGTGACGAGGCCCTGCGCGGTGGTGGAGAGGGTCGTCGCGGGCTTTGCGACTTCGACACGGACCGGATTGTGCAGGAACTGTTCGGTGATGCGCCGGATCTCTGGCGGCATGGTCGCGGTGAAGAACAAGGTCTGCCGCGTGAAGGGAACGAGCTTGCAGATGCGCTCGATGTCTGGGATGAAGCCCATATCCAGCATGCGGTCGGCTTCGTCGATGACCAAAAGCTCGACGCCGGTGAGCAGCAGCCGCCCGCGCTCGAAATGATCGAGGAGCCGGCCAGGCGTCGTGATCAGCACGTCGACGCCGCGGGTGAGCTTTACGTCCTGATCGTCAAATGAAACACCGCCAATCAGGAGGGCGACGTTGAGCTTGTGGTTGGCGCCGTATTTGGCAAAGCTCTCTTCGACTTGCGCGGCGAGCTCGCGCGTCGGTTCGAGAATGAGCGTGCGCGGCATGCGCGCGCGCGCGCGACCCTGTTCCAGCATGGTCAGCATCGGCAGCGTGAACGCCGCCGTCTTGCCGGTGCCGGTCTGCGCGATGCCGAGCACGTCGCGCCGGGCAAGCACGTGGGGAATGGCCTGATCTTGAATGGGAGTGGGCGTTTTGTAGCCAGCCGCCGCAACGGCCGTGAGAACTTTTTCGGACAAGCCGAGATGGGAAAACGACATAGACCCTCGGTATGGAACCCCCGAAGAGGAACCCTCGATGAATGGACCGCCCGCCGCACAAAAATGTTTCAAACGCGGCTATAAGCAGAAAAAACACGCGGGGCGGTCGAATCTGCCCTACCTTGCGTTGCCTGCAACATAGGGTCGATTGGCCGAAAGTCAACCTGAAATGACCTTTTGCGACGCACTAAGTTAAACGAATTCCTTCACTTTTCCTCGAAGCGCCGCCGCCAACCGCTCCAGGACGGACGATCAGTGGGACTGACAAATGGACGATAGCCTGCCCATTATTCTTATTCCGGGTCTCACCTGCACGGCGCGGCTCTATGCCGAGCAGATTCCAACGCTGTGGCCGTTTGGCCCGGTGACGATTGCCAATCACACGCGTGACGACTCGATGGCGGCGATTGCGCGGCGAATCTTGTCGGCGGCGCCGCCGCGCTTTGCGCTCGCCGGCCTGTCGATGGGCGGCTACATCGCTTTCGAGATCATGCGCCAGGCGCCGGCGCGGGTCGCCAAACTTGCGCTGCTCGATACCGGCGCGCGGGCGGATGCGCCGGAGCAGACCAAACGGCGGCGCATGCTGATGGCGCAGACCCAAGCCGGCCGCTACGCCGAGATTCCCGATCTCGCCTTTCCGCTCTATGTCCACCGCGATCGGCATGGCGATGCGGCGCTCAAGAAGATCGTTGTCATGATGGCCGAGGAGACCGGCCCCGAGGCTTATCTGCGCCAGCAACAAGCGATCTTGAGCCGGCCGGATTCGCGGCCCAGCCTTTCGGCGATCAACTGCAAGACGCTGGTTCTGGTCGGCGACGCCGATGAGGCCACCCCCCAGAGCTCGCGCGCGAGATCGCCGCCGGCATTAGCGGCTCGCGCCTGGTGGTAATCCCCAAGAGCGGACATCTCTCCACCCTCGAACAGCCGCAGGCGGTCAATGCGGCGCTTGTCGAGTGGATGCGCTGGTGAGCGCTGCCGGGGCGCTTTGCCGCCGTGTGCGGGGGAGGCGCCCAAGATCGGGCTGTGCTAACTAACCAGGGCCGAGCCATTCGGCCCGCCCAATTCGCGGGGCAGGAAAGAGTAGGGAGAGAGCCTGATGTCTACCGGTCAATTGACGCGCCGTGCGCTGGTGTCTGCGCTTGCGGCGCCAGCCATCCTGAAAATCGTGCCGGCACGCGCGCAGGCTGATTACCCGAACCGGCCGATCCGGCTGATCGTCGGATTCGCAGCGGGCGGTGGCAACGATATTTTCGCGCGCCTGGTTGCCGAAAAAGCATCGGCTCTTCTCGGGCAAAGCGTGGTCGTCGAGAACCGGCCGGGCGCCGGCGGCCGGCTGTCCGCCGAATATGTTTCCAACCAGCCGGCAGACGGTTACACGCTGCTCGTCGGCGCCTCAGGCGCGATGTCGATCGCGGCCGCGATCTATCCCGATCTGAAATATCATCCGACCAAGACGCTCACGCCGCTGGCCATGATCGCAAGCTTTCCGCTGATCATGGCGGTGTCGGCGGAGCATCCGGCAAAGACCGTCAAGGAGCTGGTCGAGTGGGCCAAGGAACACCGCGACAAAGCCAATTATGCAGCATCCTCGCCGGCTTTCATCATTCCCATCGAACTGTTCAAGCTCAAATCAGGCATGCCGGGCGTGATGATCCCGTACAAGAGCAGCAACGAGATGATCTTGAGCCTCATCGAGGGCCAGACAATGATGACGATTGCCGACGGTCCGCCCACCGTGCCGCAGGTCAATGCCGGCAAGATCAGGGCGCTCGCCGTCACCGCGACCACGCGCTCCGCGGAATTGCCGGACGTGCCGAGCATGGCGGAGGCCGGCTATCCCAGCGTCGATGTGCATCTTTGGAGCGGCGTCTTCGCGCCGGCCAAGACGCCGGCGCCGATCGTGGCCAAGCTGGAAAAGAGCCTCAGCGAGGCGATCCGCGATCCGGGCGTGTCGGCCAAGCTCAAGGCGATGGCGGTTGATCCCGGCGGCGGTCCGGCCGACGATTTCCGGCGTCAGATCGATTCCGACATCGTCAAATATTCGGAAGTGGTGAAGGCGGCCAATCTGAAATTCGAGGAATAAGCCGCCTACAGACGTTTATTGTCGTGTATTGAGTTGAAACAACGGTTGATCATGGCCGGACTTGTTCCTGCCATCCGCACCTTGGGCGAACGCAGCGTATAAGACACGATGCCCGCGACACCGGCGAGCGAAACGATGCCGTTGTTCAAACGGCTGTGCGCGGGCCTGACGCGCGCAGAAGCGTCTTTACTCCACACCGGCGCCAGCGCACATTTGACGGGCCGGTGGTCTCGGAGGAACTTGCATGAGAATTTTTGCAGCCGCGGCTGCTGCCGCCCTGGGCTGGTCTGTGCTCGCCGCAGCGACACCGGTCCTCGCTGACGACATCGATCTGTCGACTTGGACCTGCCGGCAATTCATCTCGGCCAGCAAGGACGATGTCGGCGTGATCCTCGCCTGGCTCGACGGCTATTACAAAGACGAAGACGACCCGCCCGTCATCGACACCACCAAATTCGTCGACAACGCCAAAAAGCTCGGCGACTACTGCGCCGCGCATCCCGACATCGGACTGATCACGGCGACAGACAAGCTGTTTCAGAAGGACTAGACATCCAGCGCCGCCTCGTCGGCGAATTCAGCGCGCTCCTGGATGAAGGCGAAGCGCGCCTCGGCCTTGGCGCCCATCAACCGCTCGACGGATTTCTCGGTGTCCTTGCGATCCTCGGGAACCAGCATGACGCGAAGCAGCGTGCGCTTCTTCGGGTCCATGGTGGTCTCCTTCAGCTGCGCGGCCATCATCTCGCCCAGCCCCTTGAAGCGGCTCACTTCGACCTTGGCATTGGCGTGGAATTCTCTTTTCAGGATCTCGTCGCGGTGCTTCTCGTCGCGCGCATAAAAAATCTTGCCGCCGTGGGAAAGCCGGTAGAGCGGCGGCACCGCGAGATAAAGATGTCCGTGATCGATGAGCTGCGGCATCTGCCGATAGAAGAAGGTGATAAGAAGCGAGGCGATATGGGCGCCGTCGACATCGGCGTCGGTCATGATGATGATGCGGCCATAGCGCAAGTCCTCGTCGCGATAATGCACCCCGGTGCCGCAGCCGAGCGCCTGCACAAGGTCGGCGAGCTGCTGGTTCTGCGCAAGCTTATCCTTGCCGGCCGATGCAACGTTGAGAATCTTGCCGCGCAGCGGCAGCACCGCCTGCGAAGCTCGGTCGCGCGCCTGTTTGGCCGAACCGCCGGCGCTGTCGCCTTCGACCACGAACAGCTCCGAGCCATCGGCGGCCGTGTTGGTGCAATCGGCGAGCTTTCCGGGCAGCCGCAGCTTCTTGACCGCGCTCTTGCGCGCGACGTCCCGTTCCTGGCGTCGGCGGATGCGCTCCTCCGCGCGCTCGACGACGAAATCCAGAAGCTTGTTGGCCTGCAGCGGATTGGCGGCGAGCCAATGGTCGAACGGATCCTTGATCGCCTGTTCGACGATGCGCTGCGCCTCGGCGGTGGCGAGGCGGTCCTTCGTCTGGCCCTGGAATTCCGGCTCGCGGATGAACACGGACAGCATGGCGCCGGCGCCGAACATGACATCGTCAGAGGTAACGGCCGCGGCGCGCTTGCCCTGGCCGACACGTTCGGCGTGATCCTTGAGCCCCCGCGTCAGCGCGGCGCGCAGGCCCGATTCATGCGTGCCGCCGTCGGGCGTCGGAATAGTGTTGCAGTAGGAATTGAGAAAGCCGTCGGCATCGGCAGTCCAGGCTACCGCCCACTGCGCGGCGCCATGGGCGCCGGTCTTGCCGGAGCTGCCGAAGAAAATGTCCGGATGCACTAGCGTGGCGCTCGCCAGCGCCTCCGAGAGATAGTCCTTCAGCCCCTCGGCGAAGTGAAATGTCGCCTGCTCCGGCACATTGTCGACGCCGGCCAGCAGCGCCTTGGCGCAGGACCAGCGGATTTCGACGCCGCCGAACAAATAGGCCTTCGATCGCGTCATCTTGAAAACGCGATCGGGCTTGAAATGCGCTTTCGGTCCGAAAATTTCGGGATCGGGCCGGAAGCGCACCTTGGTGCCGCGCCGGTTCGGCGCTTTGCCGACTTCCTGCAATTTCGACTTCGGCTTGCCGCGCTCGAACGCCATCCGGTAGAGCTTCTGGCCGCGTGCGACCTCGACCTCCAGCCGTTCCGAAAGCGCATTAGCGACCGACACGCCGACGCCATGCAGGCCGCCCGAGGTCTCATAGACCTTGGAGTCGAACTTGCCGCCGGCATGCAGCGTGCACATGATCACTTCAAGCGCGGATTTTTTCGGAAATTTCGGATGCGGATCGACCGGGATGCCGCGGCCGTTGTCGGTGACGCTCAGAAAGCCGTCGGCCTCGAGCTCGACTTCGATCCAATCGGCGTAGCCGGCCAGCGCTTCGTCCATCGCATTGTCGATGACCTCGGCGAACAGGTGGTGCAGCGCCTTCTCGTCGGTGCCGCCGATATACATGCCGGGCCGCCGACGCACCGGCTCGAGCCCTTCCAGCACCTCGATATGGCGCGCGGTATAGCCGGATTCCGCCGACGCGCCGCGCGCGGCGACCGCACTGGTGCGGCGCGCGTCGCGGCGCCGCCCCTCGCTCATCCCGGCAAACAGGTCGCCGGTCTTGGCCGCCGACGTCTTGGCCGCCGCTTTGGCCGAGGCTTTTGCGACCACCTGCGAGGGTCTTCCCGATTTTGTAGTCTTTCCCACAGCTTGTCCCAACGTTTTCGTCTTATGTGGCGCCTTTTGCAGGCCCCGCAATGGCAGACGAATCATTCCCACCGGAGTGCCTGACTATGCCACCGAGACGGCAAAACCATGAGCCCAAACCGGCCCGAGATGCGGATTACATTGACGCTGCCGACGGGCGGTCCTATATCGCCGCGCATGAAGCGGTCCGTGACCATCGCCATCAAGCGTCGCCGCCGTAGCACCGCGGCACGGATGCGCGTTCGCGCGTAGATTTTCGTGCCGCCGGTTTTTCGGCGAGTCTTGGATCCGCGCCGCGTCTTTCTCTTCTGTCCTGACATTCTTGGGCGGTTTCGGCCTCACGCCTTTCCCTTAAAGTGCAAAGGTCAAAAATCATGTCTGCGAAAGCAAAAATTGGCGTGCTCGGCGCCTCCGGCTATACGGGAGCCGAATTGGTGCGACTGCTGCTGCACCATCCGCAGGTGGAAATCGCCTTGCTCACTGCTGACCGCCGGGCGGGCAAGCCGATGGCGGACGTCTTTCCGCAATTTGCGCCGTATCAGCTGCCCGTGCTGACCTCGGTCGAGCAGGCCGAATGGGCCGCGCTCAAGCTCGATCTGGTCTTCTGCGCGCTCCCGCACGGCACGACGCAGAAGGTGATCAAGGACCTGATGGCGCGCGCGCCGGCGACGAGGGTGGTCGATCTGTCCGCCGATTTTCGTCTGTCGGATCCCGCCGCTTACGCCCGCTGGTATGGACATGAACATTTTGCGCCGGAACTGCAGCAGCGCGCGGTCTATGGGCTTACCGAGGTTTACCGGGACCAGATCAAGGCGGCGCGGCTCGTCGCCAATCCCGGTTGCTACACGACTTGCGCCGAACTGCCGCTGATCCCGCTGCTTAAGGCCAAGGCCATCGACCCCGACGAGATCGTGGTGGACGCCAAGTCCGGCATGACGGGCGCGGGCCGGGCGGCCAAGGAAGAGATGCTATTCTCGGAAGTGTCCGAAGGCTTTCACGCCTATGGCGTCGGTCATCATCGCCACATGGCCGAGCTCGACCAGGAATTTTCCAAGGCCGCCGGCCGCGAGGTCGTCGTGACGTTCACGCCGCATCTCGTGCCGATGAACCGGGGCATTCTCTCGACGATCTATGTGCGTGACGCCAAGGCGTCAGCACAGGATCTTCATGCGATACTTTCGAAGTGCTACGCGAACGAGCCGTTTGTGCATGTGCTGCCGTTCGGAGCGACGCCGCAGACCCGGCACGTGCGCGGCTCGAACATGACCTTCATCGGCGTTGCCGCTGACCGCATCCCGCGCCGCGCCATCATCGGCTCGGCGCTCGACAATTTGACCAAAGGCGCCTCGGGTCAAGCGGTGCAGAACATGAACGTGATGCTGGGCCTTCCGGAGGAGGCCGGCCTCGAACAGGTGGCGCTGTTTCCCTAACCTTAGGCCGCATTGTGCGCGGCTGCGCGGCCCCACTTAGCTGCGCACCTTCACATAGCTTCCTGGCGCGTCTTCGATCACTTTTAGTCCGCCCGCGCCTGGTATGCGTGCCGGCACTTCGGTCGGGCTCTGCCGCATGATCCATAACAGCCAATCCGGCCACCACGAGCCCGGATGCTCCTTGGCCTTGGCGAGCCAACCGTCGATGTCGGCATTGCGCGGCTTGGGTCCGGTCCAATACTGGTATTTCTTCTTGTCCGGCGGGTTGATTACGCCGGCAATATGGCCCGAGCCAGCGACCACGAAGCGCACATCGCCGCCAAAAAACTTCGACCCGAGCATGACCGACTTCGCCGGCGCAATATGGTCTTCGCGCGTCGCCAGATTATAGATCGGTATGTGGATCGATTTGAGGTTGATCCGCGTATTGCCAAGCACCATTTTGCCTTTCGACAGCTTATTGTCGAGGTAGCAGTTGCGCAGATAGAACGAATGATTGGCGGCCGGCATGCGCGTGGCGTCGGAATTCCAATACAACAGATCGAACGGGAAGGGCGCCTTGCCCTTCAGATAATTGTTGATCACATAAGGCCAGATCAGGTCGTTCGAGCGCAACAGATTGAATACGGTGGCCATGGCGCTGCCTTCGAGATAGCCACGCTCGGCCATTTTCTGCTCGATCGCCTTGACCTGATCTTCGTCGACGAAGACTTTCAGGTCGCCGGCGTGGGTGAAATCAACTTGTGCAGCAAACAACGTCGCCGAAACAATGCGCTCGTCGTTCCAGGCCGCCATGGCCGCGAGCGTCACTGCGAGCAGCGTGCCGCCGACGCAATAGCCGATGGCGTGAACCCTTTCCTCACCGATGGCCTCATGGATGGCGTCGAGCGCCGCGAGCGGGCCTTGGCGGATATAGTCCTCAAAGCTCTTTTGCGCGAGATGGCTGTCCGGATTGACCCATGAGATGCAGAACACGGTCAAACCTTGATCGACGCACCATTTGATGAAGGATTTCTCCGGCGTCAGGTCGAGCACGTAATATTTGTTGATCCAGGGCGGCACGATGAGGAGCGGTCGCTTGAGCACCGTCTCGGTGGTTGGCTCATATTGAATGAGTTGCATCAATTCGTTCTGGAATATGACCTTGCCGGGCGTCAGCGCGAGATTGCGGCCGACTTCGAACATTGAGGAATCCGACTGCCGGATTTTGAGTTCGCCGCCGCCGGCTTCGATGTCCTCGGCCAGCATGCGCATGCCGCGCACCAGATTCTCGGCATTCGACGAGAATGTTTCGCGCAACAGTTCGGGATTGGTCAGCACGAAATTGGAAGGCGCGACTGCGTTGGCGATCTGCCGGACGTAGAACTCCGCTTTGCGCCGGGTGTGCGGATCGACATCGGCCTCGGCCACAAGCCTGTCGGCCCATTGCGCGGTGACCAGATAAGCTTGTTTGAGAAAATCGAAAAACTGGTTCGACGACCATTCCGGATCGCTGAACCGCTTGTCGTTGGGAGCCGGTGTTGCGACCGGCGCGCTGGTCTCGCCGACGAGCCGTTTGGCCATCGCCGCCCACAATTCGAGATAGGCCTTGCCGAGCCGGTTCTGCAATTCGGCGGCGCGTTGCGGGTCGGCGAGCCAATACTGGGCAACTTCGCCAAGCGTTTTAGCGATCTGGCTAAGTTCCTCGGCCATCTCATCGGTGATGCGGCCTTCCTCGCGTGGGCGCAAATAAGCCGCGAGCGCGCGCCCGCCTTCCTCGATCAATCGCGCCAGATTGCGCGAAAATTGCTCGACATCCACGGCAGCGACTGCGGGGCCGCTGCCGGGCGCTGCCGGATATGCGCTCGGCGCTTTGGACATAGGCGGCGACGCGCTCTGGGGCGCTTGAACGGCGGGCTGTTGTGCCGTCGCCGGTGCAATCGCGTCCTTGGTCTCAGGCGTTCCTGGTTCTTGCGATGGCGCACGCACGGGCGTTCCTCAATGGCCGCGGCATGAGTTCCATGCGGCATGTGTGGCTTATCAAGTCTTGCACTTTAGACAACGCCTATCGCCGGCCTCGCGCCGCATCCCCTGGCACAGCTTGCGCAACCGCCTCGGGCGCAACTCTCGAAGGGCTTTGCGCCACCCTGATCGCTGCTACCCTGCCGCCGCAAAGCGTCGTCCTTGTTTAGACACATTACCACAATAGCTTGACAAGCTGTGTGTTCTTCGGGTTGATCGATACAAATTATTGGGTTTTCCTGCTGTCTGCTTTCAGGGGTGGGCCGAGGCCGATCTCCGCAATGCGAAAGGACCCGGGTGCGGGACGCGCCTTTTGAGGGGTAACGGAGACAAACGTGCAACCGCGGCGAACCATGGCGGCGCGCCAGAGGTCGGTCTTTGGCGCGGGGTCGGTGCCTGCGCCCACCTTGTTTGTTGGTGCGTTTGTTGGCGCCCTGAGCCTGCTGATCACCGGTTGTTCGCCAGGCGCTGAATATCCATCGATCTTTCCGGCGGTACACGACATGCCGCCGCCGCGCAGCGACACGACGCTTAATCCGCTCCAAGTGCAACAAGCCACTGAAGACCTGATTGCCGCGCGCGATCACCTCAATGCGCAAGCCCCCGCGGCCAAGTCCACAGCCGATCCGAGATCGGCGTCCGGCCAAGCCGCGACTACTACGGCGGCTGCGGCTAAAACGAAGGCTGCGGCAGCCCACAAACCGCCTGCCCAGCAGGCCGAGGCCATGCCTCCCTCCGCGGCAGCCGCGCAATCTGCTGGTACCGACCCCAAGCCGTGATAGAATTCGGGCTTAAGCTGCTGAATCGGGCTCTAAATCAGGGCCACTCAAATCGCCGAACACCCGCCGGGGACTCCCATGGAGGAATTTTACCGCATCCGCCGCTTGCCGCCCTATGTGTTCGAGACGGTCAACCGTGCCAAAGCGGCGGCTCGCAACGGCGGTGCCGATATCATCGACCTTGGCATGGGCAATCCCGATCTGCCGGCGCCCCCGCATGTGGTCGAGAAGCTCAAAGAGGTGGTCGGCAAGGCCCGCACGGACCGCTACTCGGCCTCCAAAGGCATCCCGGGGCTGCGCAAAGCGCAGGCCGCCTATTATGCACGCCGCTTCGGCGTAAAGCTCAATCCCGAGACCCAGATCATTACGACGCTCGGCTCGAAGGAGGGCTTCGCCAATGTCGCGCAGGCGATCACCGCGCCGGGCGACATTATCATCGTGCCCAATCCGACCTATCCGATTCACGTCTTCGGCTTCCTGATGGCGGGCGGTGCGATCCGCTCGGTGCCGGTCGAGGCCAATGATGCGTTCTTCGGCGCGCTCGAGCGCGCGGTGCTGCACTCGATTCCGAAGCCGATTGCCGTTGTAGTGTGCTATCCGTCCAATCCGACGGCCTGCGTGGCGACCCTCGACTTCTATCGGGATCTTGTCGCCTTCGCGAAACGGCACGCGCTGCTGGTCCTTTCGGACCTCGCCTATGCCGAGGTCTATTTCGACAATGATCCGCCGCCTTCAGTGCTGCAGGTGCCGGGCGCGATGGACGTCGCGGTCGAATTCACCTCGATGTCCAAGACCTATTCAATGCCAGGGTGGCGCATCGGCTTTGCTGTCGGCAATGAGCGCGTGATTGCCGCGCTTGGCCGGGTAAAGTCCTACCTCGACTACGGCGCCTTCACGCCGATCCAGGTCGCTGCCACCGCGGCTCTCAATGGGCCAGACGATTGCATTCACGAAATGCGCGCCGTGTATCGGCGGCGCCGTGATACGCTTGTGGAGTCCTT
Source organism: Hyphomicrobiaceae bacterium (assembly GCA_021324465.1). Classification (GTDB taxonomy): domain Bacteria; phylum Pseudomonadota; class Alphaproteobacteria; order Rhizobiales; family Xanthobacteraceae; genus BOG-931. The sequence goes on along the minus strand of JAJPJB010000010.1, from coordinate 23,854 downwards.
CGGGAGGGCGGGCTGGCATGTGCCGCCGCCGAAAGCCTCCATGTTCGCCTGGGCGCCGATCCCCGAACCGTTTCACACGCTATCGACCATCGAATTCTCGACATTGCTGGTCGAGAAGGCAGGGGTGGCGGTCTCGCCCGGCGAAGGGTTTGGCGAGCACGGCGAGGGCCACGTGCGCATAGCGCTCGTGGAAAACGAGCAGCGCATCCGCCAGGCGGCGCGCAATATCAGGCGCTTTCTTGAAACAGGCCCGGAAATGCTGCACAACGTCGTTCCCCTCGCGACGCGGCGTTAATTCAAGCGTCGCTCCTCGTAAGTTCGGGCGACGTTATGGCGGAGCCGCTGAAAGTCGGTCTTGCCGGGCTTGGCACCGTCGGCAGTGCCGTCGTGCATCTGTTGGACCAAGGCCGCGAGAAACTGATTGCGCGCTCCGGCCGACCGATCGAGATCGTGGCACTCAACGCGCGAAACCGCGGCAAAAAGCGCGGCTTCGATCTGAGAAAATTTCGCTGGATCGCCGATCCGGTGGCTCTGGCCCGCGATCCATCGATTGACGTGCTGGTCGAGGTCATCGGCGGCGCCGGCGATCCCGCCAAGGCCGCGGTCGAGGCGGCACTGACCGCCGGCAAGCCGGTGGTGACCGCCAACAAGGCGCTGCTTGCCGCGCACGGCCAGAAGCTCGCGGCGCTCGCCGAGCGGAACAAAGTCGCGTTGAACTACGAGGCGTCCGTCGCCGGCGGCATTCCGATCATCAAAACGCTGCGCGAGGGACTCAACGGCGCGTCGTTTTCGCGCATCTACGGCATTCTCAACGGCACCTGCAATTACATCCTCTCGCGTATGGAGAAGGACCGGCTGGCCTTCGAAGACTGTCTGCGCGAGGCGCAGCGGCTGGGCTATGCCGAGGCTGATCCGACCTTCGATATCGAGGGCCATGACACCGCGCAAAAACTTGCCATCCTCGCAAGCCTGGCCTTTGGAACCAAAATTGATCCCAAGGCGATCTACGTCGAAGGCATTTCCTCGATTGCGCTCGCCGATCTCGACGCTGCAAGCGAACTGGGCTATCGGATCAAGCTTCTCGGCGTTGCCATGAAAACTGACGCCGGCATCGAGCAGCGTGTGCATCCGACCATGGTGCGCAAGGATGCCCCCATCGCGCAGGTTATGGGCGTGACCAACGCTGTCACGGTCGATGCCGAGGGGCTCGCGCCGATCACGCTGGTCGGTCCCGGCGCTGGCGGCCAGGCTACGGCGTCGGCCATCGTGGCCGACCTCGCCGATATCGCGCGCGGCGTCTGCAACGCTCCCTTCGGCCGGCCCGTTGCGCGCATGACCGCGATCCGCAAGGCGCCAATGCAGCACCACGAAGGCGGCTATTACATCAGGCTTCTGGCGCGCGACCGGCCGGGCACCGCCGCGACGATCGCGCGGCGGCTGGCACAGCAGAAGATTTCGCTGGAATCGATCGTGCAACGTCATCCGGTCGAATCAGCCGGGGCGGCGCAACCCGGGCGTTCCGGCGAGGCGGTGCCCGTCATCATGACGACTTACGCCACCAGCGAGGATGCCGTGCACAAGGCGCTCGCCGCGGTCCGCCGGGACCGCGTGGTCTATGGACGCCCGCAAGTCATCCGGATTGAGAAGAATTGAGGGCCGAGACGTTGTAAATTATGCCGCCTGTTCAGCTGCCTAAGGAGATTGGCTCCCATGTCACCGAAGCCCGCTCGTTCGCAGTCCGGCATTGAGCGCGTCATGTCGATCGAGGTCGCGCGCGTGACCGAATTGGCGGCGGTCGCCGCGGCACGGCTGCGGGGGCGCGGACTGGAGAAGAAATCCGATGGCGCCGCCGTCGATGCCATGCGCCGCGAGCTCGGCGTCTTGTCGATCGACGGCACCGTCGTCATCGGCGAGGGCGAAATGGATGAGGCGCCGATGCTGTTCATCGGCGAGAAGGTCGGCAACAAATCGGGTCCCAAGGTCGATGTCGCGGTCGATCCGCTCGAGGGCACGACCTTGTGCGCCAAGAACATGCCAGGGGCCATCGCCACGCTTGCCATGGCCGCAGAAGGCACGCTGTTGCACGCGCCAGACATCTATATGGACAAAATCGGCATCGGGCCCGGCTATCCGAAGGACATCGTCGATCTCGATGCGCCGGCGGAAGAAAACATTCTCAACCTTGCCAAGGCCAAAGGCGTCAAACCCGATGCCATTACAGCGATGATCCTTGACCGGCCGCGGCATGCCGATCTGATCGCCGCCGTGCGCAAAGCGGGCGCCGCGGTAAGCCTGATCACCGACGGCGATGTGGCCGGCGTCATTCATACCGCCGATCCGGAGAAGACCGGCGTCGATATCTATCTCGGCATCGGCGGCGCGCCGGAAGGTGTTCTGGCGGCAGCGGCGCTCAAGTGCATCGGCGGACAGATGCAGACGCGGCTCATTGTCGATACGGACGAGAAGCGCGAGCGCATCGCCAAGATGGGCATCAAGGATCCGCGCAAGAAATATGAAATCGACGACATGGTCAGCGGCGATTGCCTGTTCGCTGCGACCGGCGTTACCGACGGACGCCTGCTCAAGGGCGTGCATTTCGGCAAAGGCGTGATCGAAACCGAGACGGTGGTCATGCGCTCGGCGAGCGGCACGGTGCGCTGGATTCGGGCCGAGCACCACAAGCTCGATAAATTTGCCTAATTCGCGCTGGAATCGGCTAGCGTCATTCCGGATCGTCGCACCGCAAGGCGTCCTGGAATCCATCGATCCCTGTCCGAGCCGTCCAGTTACGGTTTGTCGCTATGGGATTTCGGGCTCGCGCTTGCGGCCTGCCCGGAGTGGCCGGTATGACCGAGAGTCGCCTTTTCCTCGGCGTCGAGCGATCGGCGACTGGGCGCGCCTGGCGCGACCGACTCGACGACCGCGGCTCCGCGCGTGCGCTGGCTATTGCGCAACGCCATGAACTTCCCGAACTCCTGGCTCGCATTCTAGCCGGCCGCAACGTCGAGGCCGACGCGGTCGAGACATTTTTGGAGCCGACGATCAAGCATTCAATGCCGGATCCCTATGTGCTTACCACAATGAAGGAAGCCGCCATCCGCATTGCCGACGGCATCGAGCGCCGGGAGTGTTTCGCTATTTTCGGCGACTATGACGTCGACGGCGCGACCTCCGCGGCACTGCTTGCGCGGTTTCTCCACCAATGCGGCATCGAGCCGATCATCCATATTCCGGATCGGCTGTTCGAAGGTTATGGGCCAAATGTGGACGCGGTGCGGGCGCTGGCGGCGCGCGGCGCTACGCTCATGGTCTGTGTCGATTGCGGCACGACGAGCATCGAACCGTTGCAAAAAGCGAAAGAGCTCGGCGTCGATGTCGTGGTCATCGACCACCACCAGGCCGACGAGACGCTGCCGCCGGCAATCGCGGTCGTAAATCCGAACCGGCGTGACGATCTCTCCGGCCTCGGCCATCTCGCCGCTGTCGGATTAACCTTCATGACCGTGGTCGCGATCAACCGAACGTTGCGCGAGCGCGGTTTTTGGCGCGCCGACCGGCCGGAGCCCGACCTGCTTGGCTTTCTCGACGATGTCGCCCTTGGCACCGTGGCCGACGTCGTGCCGCTCACGGGATTGAACCGCGCCTTCGTTGCCAAAGGGTTGATCGCGCTGCGCCGACGCGAGCGAGCAGGGCATGTCAGCCCTATGGACGTGGCGCGGCTCGCCGGACCGCCGGAAGCTTGGCATCTCGGCTTTCTGCTCGGCCCGCGTATCAATGCCGGCGGCCGCATCGGCCGCGCTGATCTCGGCGTCCGACTGCTGATCGAGAATGATCCGATCGAGGCGGCGAAAATCGCCGCCGAGCTCGATCGGCTCAATCGCGAGCGTCAGACGATCGAGCAGGACACGTTGGCGCAAGCTGAGGCCGAGGCGATCGCGGCGTTGGGTCTGGAGGAAAAAGGCGCGGTGGTCGTCACCGCTGCCGAAGGCTGGCATCCGGGCATTGTCGGCCTGGTGGCCGCGCGTCTGAAGGAAAAATTCGGCCGGCCGGCCTTTGCCATCGCGCTCGAGCCAGGCGGCCTTGGCACCGGCTCAGGACGCTCGATCAGCGGCGTCGATATCGGCCGTGCCGTGCGGCGCGCCGTCAGCGACGGTCTGCTCATCAAGGGCGGCGGTCACGCGATGGCGGCCGGGGTGACCTTGCGCAAGGCCGCGCTCGGCGAATTGCGCGCTTATCTGGAAGCGGCGCTCGCAAGCGAAGTGGAGATCGCACGGCGCTCAAACGGGCTCATGATCGACGGAGCGGTGACCGCTGCGGCGGCCAATGCCGATCTCGTCGCGATGATCGGCCGCGCCGGGCCGTTCGGCGCCGGCAATCCGGAGCCAGTCATTGCGCTGCCGGCGCACACCGTGACTTATGCCGAAGACATCGGTCAAGCGCACGTCCGCGTGCGACTGCAATCGGCCGACGGCACCAGCATGAATGCCATGGCCTTCCGTGCGGCCGGACAGAGGCTGGGCGCGGCTTTGCGCGACAGCCGCGGCCTACGGGTTCATGCCGCGGGGTCCTTCGCGCTGGATCGCTACCAAGGCGAGGAACGCGTCCAGTTCAGACTGACCGACATTGCGCCAGCCGAACCGCTGGTCGGCCGCAAGACTTAAGGCTTGCCCGCGCACCAGGTGCCGTGCGCAGCACGCAGCATGTCGTCGCGATTGTCGAATTCACCCAGCGGGCCGAGCTGCTTCTTGCCGCTCGGATCGTAAAGCCAGTACCAATCATAGCTGCCGCCGAACAGGAGATGGCGGTGCGACAGCACGGCGAGATGATCCTTGTATTTGCCGGAGCAGAAACTCAACACCACGAGCTCATTGGCGGGCAGAATAAAACGCTCGGCACCGGAGCGCATGTCCAACAGATGGAGCGCGCCTGACGTGCTCCAGCCCGGCGTCAAAAAGTACAGCCGCCGCCCGTCGGAGCTGAACTGCTTGTCGCGAAAATCGCACAGCCGCTCATCCGGCTCCCCTTTGCGGCCGCTCAGCAGGATTTTGTCGCCGCTCCCGTCGACATTGACCTGCCGCAGCTGGTCAGGCTTGGGATCGGTGTTGCACTCGACCTCGTAGCCGCGCATGTTGCGGCCACGGCCGAGCCGCGTATAGACGACAAACTTGCCGCTCGGTGCCAGCGCGGGGTCAACGTCCATTTCCGAGCTGGTGAGCTTTGTCGCCTTGCCGTTCTGCTCAATGAAAATATTGCCCGTGTCACTGAAGACGCGTGCGGACGTGCTCGCGGCCGGCGCTGAACGAATCCAGGCGAGCGCCACAACGAGGATGACGGCCGCGATGATACGTGTCCATCTCATCGATACTGCTCGCCGGTTTTGCTGGGCAGCCATAGCCCAACGCTCCGCCGCGCATCTTGGCACAGCCGGTCCAAAGCGGCTATCTGGTCGCTGCATTGCAGGTGATTTTCGGACACGACCAAAGGACAGGAAATGGCCAAGCTCACTCTCTCCGTCGCCGTTGGCGATTACGACCGCACCCGTGCGCTGCTCGACGGCAGCGTGCAGATCGACGGCGTCGATCCGGTCTACATGATGCTGGTGCCGGAGGAGATCTTTTTCCGAGCCTTCCGCGCCGCCGAATTCGACATCTACGAATTGTCGTTGTCGAGCTACACGGTGAAGACCGCGCAGGGCAATTGTCCCTATATCGCCGTGCCGGCCTTCGTCTCGCGCGCGTTTCGCCATACCGCGATCTATGTCCGTACCGATCGCGTGAAAACGCCCCAGGATCTCAAGGGTCGCAAGGTCGGCGTGCCGGAATATCAGCTCACCGCGAATGTGTGGGCGCGTGCCTTTCTCGAGGACGATTACGGCGTCAAGCGCTCCGACATCCACTGGATCCGCGGCGGCATCGAAGAGGCCGGGCGACCGGAGAAAATCACCGTGCAATTGCCGCCCGGAGTGCGTTTGGACAATGCGCCGGAAGGCAAGACGATTTCAAAATTGCTCGAAGACGGCGAGATCGACGGCTTCATCGCGCCGCGGCCGCCGGCGCTGGTCGAACGGGGCCATCCGCATATCGGCTGGCTGTTTCCCGATCCGACGGCGGTCGCCAAGGACTATTTCAAGCGCACCGGCCTTTTCCCGATCATGCATGTGGTCGGTATCCGCCGCGCGCTTGCCGAACAGCATCCTTGGCTACCGGGCGCGGTGTTCAAGGCCTTTGAAGCCGCCAAACAGGCCGGCTTGAAAAAACTGTCGGACACGTCGGCGACCAAAGTCACGCTGCCCTTTGTCGAGGAGCGGCTGAAAGAGGCGCGCGATCTCATGGGTCACGATTTCTGGTCGTATGGTGTGGGGCCGAACCGTAAAGTGCTGGACTATTTCTTGGGTCAGCATCACGCCGAAGGCCTGTCGTCGCGCCGCGTCAGCGTCGACGAGCTGTTTCATCCGGCGACTTACGAGACGTTCAAACTCTGAGCGAAAACCCAGGGCATTTCCGAACAGGGAGTATCGGTTTTCGCTGAGAAAATGCGACAAAACCTGGAGCGTTTCTCGATTTCATCGAATCGAGCCGAGCAAACATGGGCAGGTGATCGGGGGCATGGTGCGACAGCTGCTGGAATTCACTGTCGAGGCGCTGCTGCGCTATCCGATGGTGACGCGCAAATATTTCGTCGGCGTTGCCGGGTGAAGACGTGCCGGGTGAAGACGTGCCGCCAAGGCGCGTGCTGCTGCGCATGACGTCTCTCCCATGTTTGGTGCGCGCCGTCTTTGCGCGCACTCTTGTTACTTGTATTTGATCTCGTCGAGCCGGCCGAACCGGGCGACCAGGGCATTGACACCGATCGCCAGCACGAACAGCACCAAAAGCACGGCATAGAGCCGCGGCATGTCGAAGTTATTATACGCTTGGATCACCAGAAAGCCGATGCCGCGGTTGGACAGTTTGGTCTCCGCGAGCAGTGTGCCGATCAGCGCAACGCCAAGCCCGAGGCGGAGCCCATTGACAATGGGATGCCGCATCGCCGGCAGATAGATTTTCATCGCCATCTGCCAGGGGCCGGCGCGGAAACTTCGGCCGACACGGATCAGGACCGGATCGATCTGACGCATGCCGGCGGCAACGTTGAGCGTGATGGGAAAGAAGCACGACAACGCGCCCATAGCGATTTTCGAACCGGAATCGACCCCGAACCACATGATCATGACCGGGAAGAAGATGATCTTCGGCGTCGGGCCGAGATAATAGAGATATGGCTCAAAGACCGCGGCGATGAATCGATTGCCGCCCAGGATGAGGCCCGCTGCGATGCCCGAGAGCGCTCCGATCACAAGCCCAACGGCGATTTCCTGGAAGGTCACGCCCAGATGCCAATAGAAATCGCCGTGTGAGACCAGGGCAATAAGCGCTGTCCAAATCTTTTCAAGCGAGGGTATGACGTCGCGGTAGAACAGGCCCGAGACGGCAAGGACTTGCCAGACCATGAGCGCCGTCAGAACGAAAGCAGCGCGCAATAGGGCGACCGGCGTTGCGAAGCCCAGGCCGTTACGGGTGCCGGTCAGGCGGCCGATCTCAGCCATCGTTCGGCCCTCTCGGTCACCACGAAGAAGATGACGCTGACCAGAATGACAAAACAGATCGCGGCATAAACGCCGGGAAGATCGTAGCGCTCGGCAAGCTCGTTGATCAATTGTCCAAGACCGCCGAAATTGATCAGGAACTCGACGCCGACCACATTGATCAGCGCAAAAATCATGCCCAGGCGGATGCCGACGAAAATGGTCGGCAAGGCCGACGGCAAAAGAATCTTCCAAAATTGCTGCGCCGGTGTCAGCTTAAAGCTCTTGCCGACATTGATGAGCACGCGCCGCGTTGCCGACAGTCCTTCAAGCGTCTTGAGAATGACCGGCGGCAAACCGGACAAAAAAGCCAGCATGATGATGGTGGTCGTCGAGCGCCCGAACAGCACGAGAAACAGCGGATAGGCCAGCACCAGCGGCGCGGACGCGAAGGCCGCCACCCAGGTCTCACAAGCCCGCCGCAATAACGGCAGCCGATGCATCACCACGCCGATGGTGATGCCGAAGGTGGCGAGCAGGATGCTGGCGGCGAAGCATTCCCATGCCGTCTGCAGGAAGCGCTGGAAAATGCCTTCTTCGGCGATGACCCGAGCAAAGCTCGTTGCGACTTCGGACGGCAGCGGCACGATAAATCGATTGATCAAGCCGACCCGGATCAAAAGCTCGACGACTGCAAGCAGAGCGACGACAGAGGCGAGCCCGACCATGGGCGGCAGCCAACGCGGCGCGATCAGGCGAGCCGTGCTCATCAAGGCTGCCCCTGCGGCTTGTCATGCGTGCGCAACGGGCGCGTCTCGGCATCGCTCAAGCCGCGGCTCGCTTCCTCACGCAAATCGTTCCAGATTTGCGCCACATAGCGGCCGAACGGCTCGCTCGAGACGATCTCGGACGTACGCGGGCGCGGCAAATTGATATCGACGATGCGCTTCACGCGGCCCGGCCGATAGGTCATCACCAGAATGCGGTCGGCGAGTTGCACCGCTTCGGTGATGTTGTGGGTGATGAGCAGCGTCGTCTGCTCGAGCTGCTGCTGAATCTGCAGCACCTTGTCGCCCAGCAGAAGCCGCGTCTGTTCATCGAGCGCCGCGAACGGCTCGTCCATAAGCAGAATTTTTGGCTCCGAGGCGAGCGTGCGTGCCATCGACACGCGTTGGCGCATGCCGCCGGAAAGCTCCGACGGATAGCGCTTCTCGAAACCGTCGAGTCCCACCATGGATATGAAATGTCGCGCGCGCTCGATGCGCTCACGCTTGGGCACGCCCGAAATTTCCAGGGGAAAGCCGACATTGTCGAGGACATTGCGCCAAGGGAAGGTCGATTCTTCCTGAAACACCATGCCGATCGAAGCATGGGGCCCGGAAATGGTTTCCCCGCCGACGGTGACCGCGCCCGCATAGCCGCCAAGCAAGCCGCCGACGATGTTGAACAATGTCGACTTGCCGCAGCCCGAGGGTCCGATCACCGCGAGAAACTCGCCCGGCTTCACGCCGAACGAGACGTGATCGAGCGCGGTGACGCCGCCGTCGGCGGTGACAAAGCGCATCACCAGATCGTCGACGACCAGAATTGCAGGCTCGGTCGTCGGAACCGAAGCAAGACGATTGCTGGTCGACACGGTGGCCATCGTTGCAGGCCGTGAAATTTCAGTTCCCGGCGCGGGTCATCGCCGCGGTCATAACCGCGGTATAGCCGGGCTCGACCCGCACATCGACCACGGCGACGCGCCCGGCATCGACCTCGGCGATGGCCTTCTGCAGGACCGCCGGAAGGTCGGCCGGCTTGGTGACCGGACCGAAGCCGACAGCGCCTTGCGCCCGCCCCATGGCGGCGAGATCGATCTCCGGATCGGCCATGCGCTGGCCGATCCATTTATTCTCGACCGGCCGGTTGCGCGCGCGCGCCATGCGCTCCTGGTGCAACTCGTCGTTATAGAACGAGCGGTTGTTGGCAATGACGAACAGGAGCGGGATTTTGTAGTGCGCGGCGGTCCACACCGCGGTGACCCCCATCAGGAAATCGCCGTCGCCGCAAATCGCAATCGGCAACCGGCCGGAGCCTTTGAGCGCCAGCGCGGCGCCGACCGAAATGCCCGGGCCGCCGCCGACGCCGCCGCCGCCGTCTGAGCCGATATAGTCCAGCGGATGGCGGAAATGGATCCAGCTGTCGTCCCATGACAGCGGCAGATGCGTGTAAGTCACCGCTCGGTCGCCGAGCACCCGACGCAAGCTGCGGGCGATGTGCTCGTTGGTAAATCCTGCGGGCTCCTTGTCCGCGATCTTGCGCGGCGTCGGCACCGCGTGCGGCTTGGTGCTCGTGCCGATCTCCTTGACCAGCTCGGGCACAACAAGATCGGGATCGGCGGACAGCAGCAGATCGACGGGCGGCAGGGCTTGGTGATCCATACTCCAGCCCTTGTGGATGCGATGGTCGAGCGAAATCTGGATCACTTTCGCGCCCGGCGAGGGACCGAACCAGCGCAGCGCGCCAGCCAGATCGACCCAATCGAGGCTGAGCACGCAATCGACATTCTTCAGTCCGTCGAGGCTCTCCGGCGTGATCGCGCGCGGCGAGCCGAAATAGAGGGGGTGCTCGGTCGGAAAGCTCGCGCCGATCTTGAGATCGGTCACGACCTGCGCGCCGAGCGCTTCGGCGAGCGCCACGCGCGCATTCCATACCTGCGGATCGCGCGAAGCCCGCCCGGCGAGAATCAGCACCTGCTTGGCGCTTTTGAGCATCGCCGCTGCCTGCCGCAGCAGCTCCGCCGGGGCCGCGGTCGACACCTGCGGCATGTAACGGGTGACATCGATCGGCGGCAGCTGCTCGGCGAGTTTTGCCTCCTGCAGTTCGGCGTCGAAATTGATGTAGACCGGGCCTTGCGGCACGGTATTGGCAATCCAGGTGCCGCGCAGGATGGCCTCGCGCGCCGCTCCCGGCGACGCGGGCTGATCGTCCCATTTGGTATATTCGCGCACGAGCGCACCCTGGTCGCGGGCGGTATGAATCCAATCGATCCAGGGCCGGCGCTTGGCGGCGTCGACCGGACCGGTGGCGCCCAGCACGACAACCGGCATACGGTCGCACCAGGCGTTGAACAGCGCCATAGTGGCGTGCATCAGCCCCACATTGGAATGCACCGCCGTCACCATGGCTTTACCGGTGACCTTGGCATAGCCGTGGGCAATGGCGACGGCGGCCTCCTCGTGCAGGCATAGCAGCATCTGCGGCTTCGTATTGCCGAGGTAGTTGACGATACTGTCATGCAGCCCGCGATAGCTCGCGCCGGGCGTGAGTGCGATATAGGGAATGTCGAGCGAGCGGAGCGCCTCGGCGATCACATCCGAGCCGAATCCCGGCGCATTGGCGCCGGCCGGCGTCGGGCGCTCGACGGCGGCGACCGCAGGGTCGGCAGGGCTGTGGCTATGCGCGGTCGCGGATCGGGGCGGCGTCATGAACGTTCCTCACTTTGCAAGGCTGCAGCTGGCCAAAGGCGGCTTGGTGGCGCATCCAACCGGATCGCGCGGCGGACCACAAGTCCTTGTCCAATTCAGGACAATTCAGGCAACACCCTGAGGCCGGCAAGTGCGGCAAGTGCGTCAGCGGAGCGTCCTAGGCGCGACCGCGCCGCGATGCATTGCGCCGCGCAGGCGCCTCGCCATGGTGCCGCGTGCCACGGTTTTCGTGAGCCGTCTTGCGTTCCGCCGCTTGATCCGCCTGCCTTCCGCGCTCGCGGTTCTGGAGATGATCGGGTTGGCATGACCTGGCGAGATGGCCTTTGCCCGGATGTGCCGAGCAATTATCGGCGGCGGTCATGTCGCGTTTGTGGTCCAGCTCGCCTTCGCGCACTGCAAGCTTGGCATTTGCCGGCGCGGGCTTGCCGGCCACGCTGTTCGGCCCGGTAGTGGGTGACGGCGATTTCTCGGCCGGCGCGGGCCGTTGCGCCGGTTCGCTTTTTGGCGGCGGCAGCGCGGCAGTTGGCGGCACGACGGAGTCGAAAACCGCACGTCCGGTAACGCTATTCGGCGGGGGTGCGGCCTGCTCGTCGCCGGCAATTGCAGCATCAGGATTCACCGCCGCCGCATCGGGGCTGTCGTCTGCTTTAGGCGAATCGTCCGTCAATGCAACGACGGGCGGCAAGGCAAATGTTCGCGGCGGCCGGTCCCATTGCGCGCTGATCCAAAAGCCATCGGCCGGTCGCGGCGCATTAGCGAATAGCGCATCGTTGCCATTGATTACGGCGGCAGCCTGAGCCAGCTCCGGCTGCCGCAACTTGGCGGCCAGCCGTTCAAGGCTGTCGGCAAAATTATCGATGTTGAAATTCAAGGGATCGTCGTGGCCGTTGCGAATATCGCCGTCGAGCGCGGCATGAAATGCCGGAATGAGCCAGCGGCCGGCACGCACGCTGGCAATGGTGTAGAGAAGGGCAAGACGATCATATTGCGCGGGCGTGAAAGCGGGATCCGGGGGCCGATTGTCGCCGCGGCCGCCGGCACGGCGGGGCTGGATCATCTCGATATGAACGAAGAGTCCCTTCAATTGACCGCCGAATTCCGCGGCCTGTTCGAATTTGGTCTCGCGCCAAGGAATGGAGAAGTCGTGGTCGACCAGCATGTCGCCGAGGCGATTGATGACGACGTGCGCCTTGCCCCATTCATCACTGCAGGCGAAGCCGAGGAGATTGTTGATCTTCGGATTGACATTGATGTCATCGGGAAAGGCGCGATGGCCGTAGTAGGGTCCGCTGGTGTCGTGGATGACAAAATATTTTGCCGCGGGCGCATCGGGGTCATTGTCGCGGGCATGCGCGATCGGCTGCCAGAGATTGGCCGCGAAATCCCATTCAAGATCCTGGCTCGACAAATAAGCGCCCAGCGCCTCGCGCGAAGGAAGGCCTGCGGTTTCTCCGATACGGCTCGCCAGAGCCGTTGGCAGACTCTGCAGGGTCGGCACGAGATTGCGCGTCGCGTCCATGCCGCGCATCAGACATCTGGCCTGTTGCACCGGGCTGCCGCGAAAGCCTAACGACTCGATGTCGAATTGGCACGGCCCCATGGTCCTGATGAAATAGGGCGCGCGGAAATGGCTCGGCTTGCATGCCGCGAACGCGGCGCTAAGCGAGCCGATCACGATCGTGCAGACCACGCCCGCTCTGAACCCGCCTTCGAGTCCTTTGCGCAGCCCGGCTGCGGAGAAAAATTCGCGAGGGTTGAGTGAGGCGCGCACGACAGAGATCCACATTGCGGATTCTGTACTATCGCCAGCAACGCCGCGACTGCCAAGCCATGCCGCGCATTACAATGCGCGACATCGCGTCCGTTATGAACAAATGTTCAGAAACCGCAACCGAAGATGCAGAAACGAAGCCGCGTCTTCAGTCTTTTGCCCGCTCGACATAGCTGCCGTCGGCAGTCATCACCACGATCTTGGTGCCGGTGGTGACGAAGGGCGGCACCATGGTGCGCACGCCGTTCGACAACAGCGCCGGCTTGTACGACGAGGCGGCGGTCTGGCCCTTTACCGTGGGCTCGGTCTCGACCACTTCCAGCGTGGCTTTCGGCGGCAGTTCGATCGCAACCGGAGTGCCTTCGTGCAGGCTCAATGTGACTTCCATTTCCGGCGCCAGATAGGCGGCCTGATCGCCGATGATATCCGCCGGGACGGCCACCTGATCATAGGTCTCCATATTCATGAAGTGATAGCCGTCGCCATCCTGGTACATGTATTGAAATTTGCGGTCCTCGACGAAGGCGCGCTCGACCTGATCGGTCGTCTTGTAGCGCAATGAGACCTTCACGCCGTCGGCGATACGCCGCACGTCCATCTGGGTGACCGGCGTGCCCTTGCCGGGATGAATGTTCTCGACGGCCATGATGACCCCGAGCTTGCCGTCGATTTCGACGATATTGCCTTTACGCAGCGAACTGGCGATGACTTTCACCGGACAAAATCCTTAAGGTTCCGAAAGAAGATGCCTAGTACCGGGTGTTTGAGCCCTTGATTCGAGGCGCAACATACTGATCCTGCGGCCGACCGCCAGTTATTTCCTTTGGTCTTCGCGAACAAGATTATGCCGGCCAAATCGCAAGCTTTCTCGCCCTTTTGGGCCGCCCATGTCCATACCGACCGCCGGCCCATCCTGCTGACACGCGGCCGCATTGTGGCGGGGCTGCGGGCCTACTTTGCCGAGCAGGGCTTTATCGAGGTCGAGACCGGGGCGCTGCAGCTTTCGCCGGGAAACGAGACGCATCTGCATGCCTTTGCGACGGAGATGCAGGCGCCGGACGGCGCGCGCTCACCGCTCTATTTGCGCACCTCGCCGGAATTCGCTTGCAAGAAGCTGCTGGCGGCCGGAGAGACGCGCATCGTCGAATTCGCCAAAGTGTTTCGCAATCGCGAGCGCGGTGTGCTGCACCATCCCGAATTCACACTGATCGAATGGTATCGCGCGCGCGAGCCCTACACCGTGTCTATGGCGGACTGCGCCACGCTGGTGCGCGGCGCGGCGGAAATTGCGGGCGCAAGAAAGTTCGCCTTTCGCGGCCGCACCGCCGATCCATTCGCCGAGCCGGAGCGCATAACCGTGGCGGAGGCGTTCGCGCGCTTGGCTGACATCGACGTGTTGGCGACGCTTGCGGACGGCAAACCGGATCGCGAAGCCCTTGCGGAGGCGGCACAGGCTGCCGGAATTCGCATCGCCGCCAGCGATCAATGGGGCGACATTTTCAGCAAGGTCCTGGTGGAGCGGATCGAGCCTAAACTCGGCATCGGCCGCGCCACGATCCTCGACGAATATCCGGCCGTGCTCTCGGCTCTGGCGCGGCCGGCGCCCGACCGCCGTGTCGCCGAGCGGTTCGAGCTCTATATCTGCGGCGTGGAACTCGCCAACGGGTTTGCCGAACTCACCGATCCCGTGGCGCAGCGGACGCGACTCGAACGCGAGATGGCTGAAAAGGAGCGCATCTACAGCGAGCGCTACCCGCTCGACGAGGATTTTATTGCAGCGCTTGCGCATATGCCGCAGGCAAGCGGCGTCGCGCTTGGGCTCGATCGGCTGGTCATGCTGGCCACCGGCGCCGCGCGGATCGACCAGGTGCTATGGGCGCCGATGACGGAGATTTAGAAGTGACAGTCGCCAAAGCAATGCAGCGGATCATGGCGCGCGCGCCGATGCGGTCGAACGGATTCGGCAAGAACGATCGGCTTGCGGCGCTGCGACGCGTGGCCTCGCGCTATGCGGTCGCCATCACGCCGGCCGTTGCCGAAATGATCGATGCCTCCGATCCGCACGATCCGATCGCGCGGCAATTTCTCCCGGATGCACGTGAGCTCGAAGCGCGGCCCGAAGAGAATGCCGATCCGATCGGTGACGATGTCCATAGCCCGGTCGACGGCGTGGTGCACCGCTATCCGGACCGCGTCTTGCTCAAGCTGGTCAATGCTTGCGCGGTCTATTGCCGCTTCTGCTTTCGCCGCGAAATGGTCGGGCCCGGGCGGGGGGGCTTGTCGCCGTCGGCGCTCCGCGCGGCGCTCGACTACATTGCGCACAATCCGCAGATCTGGGAGGTGATCCTGACCGGCGGCGATCCGCTGGTGCTGTCGCCGCGCCGTCTCAAAGACGTGGTGGCGCGGCTCGCCGCCATCGATCATGTGAAGATCATTCGGGTGCATACGCGCGTGCCGGTGGTTGCCCCCGAGCGCGTCTCGCCGGCGCTCGTCCGCGCGCTCCGCACCGACAAGGCAACATTCGTCGTACTCCACGCCAATCATCCGCGCGAATTGACGAGCGAGGCGCGGATAGCCTGCGCGCGCTTTATTGATGCCGGCATCCCGATGCTGGCGCAATCGGTGCTGTTGCGCGGCGTCAACGACGATGTGGAAACGCTCGGCGCCTTGATGCGCGCTTTGGTCGAGTGCCGGATCAAGCCGTATTATCTGCATCACGCCGATCTCGCACCTGGCACGGCGCATTTGCGCACTACCATTGCCGAAGGTCAGGCATTGATGCGGGCGCTCCACGGTCGCTATTCGGGCCTCTGCCAGCCGGCTTACGTGCTCGACATACCGGGCGGCTTCGGCAAATCGCCGATCGGGCCGAACTATCTCAGCGCCGATTGTTCCGAGATCGAGGATTTTCGCGGTCGACGCCATTCCTACCCGCCGCGCAGCGGCGAGCCGTGACCGATTGGATGGAGACAGGCCTCGAAGAGGTCAGGCGGCGATCGAAGCCGGCTCGGGCTCGGAAAAGATCACCGCAGTCTCAAATTGATAGCCGCAATCATCGCACGACCAAGTATGTCGCACGCAACGACTACTGACGTATTCGGACCAATCCGGGGCTAACAGCCACGCGCCGCATTGCTGGCACGTGTTTTTTCTATAGGTCGCCAGCCGCTCCCGTGTCGCGGCATCGCTGTGCAGAGACATGATCCTCCTCCCTGAACCATCCCCCTTCAGCAACGATCCCTCTTCACCGACACAATAAGGCCTAGGCGGACTCTGTGGCAGCGAAATGACCGATTGTTCAGATTATGCCGCAGCAAGCGGAAAAATTTGTCGCAGTGCGCCGGTTTCCAATCGTTGTGCAATGCATCGTTTGCGCGGCGGCCGAACCGATCTGTCGCGCTCAGCCGGCTACCTATAGAGAGGTGTTTCTCAGAAGCGCGCAGATGTGGGGTGATGCCGCGAGTGGGCGCTGCGGCAAGATTATAGCTCACTGCTCGAGATGAATATTGTTGTCCTTGATGACCTCGCTCCAACGCGCAATCTCGCTCGCCAAAAACGTTCGGGCCGCCTGGGGCGAACGCTGGTCCGCCGGAAACGGTGACACATCCTGTGCTGCCCAATTCTTCACGATGACCGGATCGGACACCGCCTCCTGCAGCGCGCCATTGAGCATCCTGACCACGGCCTCCGGCGTTCCCGCCGGCGCAAAGATCGCCTGCCAATACACGAGGTCGAGTTTTGGCCCGAACATTTTCGGGAAACTGTCGGCCATCGGGAACTCCGGCAGCTTGTCTTTCGATGTGACGCCGAACGCCTTCAGTTTCCCGGTGGCAACCTGCTGCACAAGTGATTGCGGCGTGGCGAAAAACAGATCGATCTGGCCCCCCAACAGATCCGTGATGGCAGGAGCCGCGCCGCGATAGGGGATCATGTCGATCTTCACGCCGGCTTGTTGCGCAAACAGCGCCGTCGCCAGATGCCCGGTCGCACCGTAGCCCGGAATGGCCGCTTTCAGCTGCTGCTTTTTCATCAGTGCGACCAGCTCGGCGAGCGAATTGGGCTCGAGCGTTTCGCGGCCCGCGAGCAGCAGGGGATTGCGGTTGACCAGCATGACCGGTGCGAAATCTTTCACCGTGTCGAACGGAAGATTCTTGTAAAGCGTGACGTTCGCCGAGATTTGCAGATTGTGGAAGAGCAGGGTGTAGCCGTCGGGCGCAGCGCGTGCGACCTTCTCCATCGCGACGATCGTGTTGCCGCCGCTCAAATTCTCGACGATGAAATTTTGGCCGAACTCGTTGGACAGAAACTGCGCAAGCACGCGCGCACTTTCGTCGGACGGCCCACCAGCGGGGTAGGGAACAATGATGGCAACGGCGCGACTTGGATATTGCTGCGCCTGCGCCGGCCGGACGCATGCCGGCCCGATCACAAATGCCAGCGCCAGCACGACACCGGCAATGAGACGCAGGCGCGCCGGCAAAGACCTTGGCATGGTTTTCTCCCTGTCGCCGACTTTTCCGAGAGCTTACACGTCCGGAATTATCGGCAACAAGAGATAAGGCGCGCGGCCCGCGGCAAAGTGCAGCGTGTTGCGGGTGGCAAAAATGTGTGGCGGCCGGTCGTCCGGATCAATGTGCAGAAACGGACCGACGCCTTTCATCGGGTAGGGCGCATTGGGCAGCGCGATATCGCGGCCGTCGACTTCGTAGTCCCTGCCGCGCACGGTGAGCGCCAGGCAAAAACCTTCCGGCACGACGATCGAAGTTGGCCAGATTTCGATGTCAAGCTCGGCCGGCTCGCCCGGCACGAGCGGCCATTGCTCGTCGTGTGTGTGCCAAGGCCAGTAGGGCAGCGACTTCTGCGGGTCGCGCTTACGGTGCGAGGCGCGCAGCCAACCGAGCCCGACCGGGACGCGCGGATCGTTGGAGCCGATGAAGGTTACCTCCTTGCCATCGGGGTCGAACACGCGCAGCACCAAAAATACGTCCGCATCGGTGGTCTGCGAGGAGAGCCAGAGCTTTGCTGCGACCGGACCGGTAACTTCCAGTCGCTTGGTCATCGGCGGCGTGCGGAAGGTCAGGCCATGGCCCGTCGTGTCATAGTCGAGCTTGGTCGCCACCGCCGGGGCCTGTGGCAATAGCGCAAGCTTGTCAGGCTGAAGGAAATATTTGGTCCATTGCGTGCGGGCGAGCGGCCATTCGTTCTCCCCGCGCAGCACGAATTGCTCCCCTGGATGGCGGATATTGAGGAGGACGCGCGGCATCTCCTCCCAGCCGGTGTCCTCGCCTTTGAGGAAGTGACCGAAGAACCGCCTCTGCAGGTCTTCGCCGTAATTGCTGTAGAAATGCGTGAAGTGCGTGTCACCGTGCACTTCGAGCCATTTTTGTTTGGAGCCGGCGCGCAGAAATCCCTCAAAATTGCCGCGCGTATGCAGCCCCATGCCGCCCCAATTGGCAGCGGAGAGGAGCGGTGCCTTGATCCGCGCAAAGTCGGCGGTTCGCGAGGCGTAGTAATCGTCGTAGAGCCGCCGCGCTTTGGCTTCACCAGGTGAATCGGCCCGGCTCTTTGCCAACTGCGCACTCGAAAGCGTCGGCGGGCCCGCAACCGGCTCGCCGGTGACGGCGCTTTTGGCGCCGCGCTCGCCGACACCGTGCTGCACGCTCGCGACTTGGCGCGGATACCAGCTGTTCAAAAAGTCGCTCAAAATACCGCCGTGCCGGCACAGCTCGCGATAATAGTCCGATGCGCCTTCCCAGATGCACAAAGCGGCTAGGTGCGGTGGACGCAGCGCGGCGACCGTCCATTGATTCATTGCGTAGTAGGAAATGCCGTTGATGCCGACCTTGCCGCTGCTCCAGGGCTGCGTTCCGGCCCATTCGATGCAACCGTAGAGATCCTGCGTTTCGCGCGGCGACCAGACATCGAGAAAGCCCGGCGAGCGGCCGGCGCCGCGCGAGTCGACGCGTACACAGACGTAGCCGCCCGGCACCCATTTCTCCGGATCGACCAGCTCCCAGTTCTGATATTTGTTGCTCGAGCCCTGCAGGACTTCCGGCGCCGCTTTCGTGAGCCGCGCCCAATTGCCTTTGTAACCGTCTTGGAAGGCGAGCCCCTTGGCATAGGGCCCGTAGCTGAGAATCACAGGGTATTTGGCATCGCCTAATGGGCGAAACACATCGGCGCGCAGAACAAGGCCGTCGTCCATCGCAATTGGGGTGTCCCAATCGACGCGCATGCCATCGCGAATTTCGGATTTCATTTGCGATTTCAGATCCATGGTCGCGGATCTCACCCGGTTCGTTGTTTTTCGCCCCGCGGAATGCGGTGCCCACGCTCGCCTGCGCGCGAACAAATGCGGGCGCATCGGTTGTTCGCGGCAGAGGAGGCAAGGGAGATTAATGATGTATACCGGAAAACTCATCCTGGTGCTGGCCATACTGCTCAGCACGATTGCGATCAGCCTCGCGCAGAGCCAGCGTAACTACGGCCCGAATGGGCCGGCCACCGGCGACACCTTCGGCGAGCCCTATAGCGGCACAGCGGCCGCGCGGCGCGGCGACTGGTTGGCCTATCACGGCCATCGCCACCATTGGCATCATCACTGGCATCGTTGAGGAGCGGCCGCGGACGACTGGGACGCCGCAGCATTTGCAAGAGATTTCAACCCGGGAAGCGGCTTGCGATTTCCTCGAGCGACGGGCGCGGACGATCTTCGGCCGGGCCCGGCGGGCGGCCGATATGCACAAAGCCCGCGATGCGCTCGTGCGGCTTTAGGCCAAGCGCATCGAGCACGACGCGATCGTAGGCGTACCATTCGGTGATCCAGCTCGCGCCGTAACCCAGCGCATGCGCAGCCAAGACGAGATTCATCGCGGCGGCACCGGCCGAGAGCACTTGCTCCCATTCCGGAATTTTCACATGCGGCGCGGCGCGACTGACCACGGCGATGACCAGCGGCGCGCGCGTCAGCCGCTCGCGCTCGGCCTCGACATGCTCGGTCTTTGCATCCGGGTATTTGGCGCGAAAGGCGGTCACGATCGCCGCGCCGGCGGCACGCCGCGCGTCACCCTCGAACACGATGAAACGCCACGGTGCAAGCTTGCCGTGATCGGGCACGCGCGAAGCGACGGTCAAAAGCGTGTCGATCTCGGCCGGCGTCGGACCGGGATCGGAAAGCTCGGCCGGCTTGAACGAGCGGCGCGTGGTAAGGAGCTCTAATGCGTCAGGCATTGGTGCATGATAAACATTGAATTGCCGGACTCAGTCCCTACACTAGGCTATTCGAAGTTCAAAGAGGCGCAGCACTGCGGTATCGAACCGCCAATGGCCGCCGTCAAAACGCGGCGTATGTGCCGCTCATCCGAAATTCAGCGGGCAGGCTACTGAGCGCGCAAATCCGCGGGCAAGGAAAATATCGAATGACAGATCATGCAGGAGCGGAACGGGTTCTTGTCATCGGTGCCGGGCAGGCGGCGGCGCAGCTGGCGATAAGCTTGCGCGCGGGCGGCTTTGCCGGGCCGATCACCGTGATCGGCGACGAACCGTTCCTGCCGTATCAGCGCCCCCCGCTATCCAAGAAGTTCCTCGCCGAGCGACCGGCGCCGGATTCGTTGTTTCTCAGACCCGCGCCGTTCTGGTCCGAGCGCGGCATCGAATTCATGCTCGGCATTGCCGTCGCCAAGGTCAACCTGCGCGATCGGAAGGCGACGCTCGCCGACGGCCGCACCATCGCATTCCAAACATTGGTCTTTGCCACGGGGACCTGTGCGCGGCGACTGCCGCTGCCGGGTGCCGATTTGCCGGGCGTGTTTTTGCTGCGCTCGATCGGCGATGTGCAGCGCCTGCGGCCTGCTTTGGATGACGCCCGCCGCGTTGCTGTTCTCGGCGGCGGCTATATCGGACTGGAGACGGCGGCGGTGATGCGTGGGGAAGCGCGCGATGTTACCGTCGTTGAGGCCGAGGAGCGTGTGCTCAAGCGCGTCACCGCGCCGCCGGTTGCAAAATTCTTCGACACGCTGCACCGCGAACGTGGTGTCAATATTTGCACGCGGGCAAGGGTCGCGGCAATCACGGGCGAGGGCCGCGCGTCGGGCTTGCGCCTGGCGGATGGCGCGATGATCAAGGCTGATGCGGTCTTGCTCGCCGCCGGTGCGCAGGCCAATGACGATGTGGCGCAACTTGCCGGGCTTGCCTGCGAGGGCGGCATTTTGGTCGACGAGATTGGCCGCGCTGGCGCCGAGAATGTCTATGCCATCGGCGACTGCGCCCGCTTTCCAAGCCGCCGTTACGGGCGAAAGCTCCGGCTCGAATGCGTGCAAAACGCCATCGATCAGGCCAAAGCGGTGGCTGCCGCGATTCTCGGCAATCCGCAACCCTATGACCCCGTACCGTGGTTCTGGTCGGATCAATACGAATTCAAGCTGCAGATCGCGGGCCTGTTCGACGATTACGATGATGTTGCGGAGGTCGGCGACCTGACGAAAGGACGCTTTTCGGTTGAATACCGGCGCGGGGGACGGCTGATCGCGGTCGATGCCGTCAACGAGGCGCGGGCTCACATGCTCGCGCGGCGGCGGATTGCCGAGGAAACCGAGGCGGTCGCGGCGGGTGCCGTGTGATGGAGAGGAAGATCTTCGAGCAGGTGGGACCGGCTTGAGACTTAGCCGGCTTGAGACTTGGCATGAAATGTGTACTGGCGAGTCCGATGTTTAGTTCAGGACGCTCCGCGAAAAGGGAGACCGCAGATGAAACGCTCCGACCTCACCGAAAAGCTGCTCGACATCAAGCGCGCCAAGGGCTGGACCTGGAAACACATTTGCGAGCAGATCGGCGGCATGTCGCCGGTGCTGATCACCGGCGCAGTGCTCGGCCAGATGAAGATGACCAAGCCGCAGGCAGCGAAGGCGGCCGAATTGTTCGGCCTGAGCAAAAGCGAGGAAGCGCTCCTCAACGAGGTGCCGACGCGCGGCTCGCCGATGCCGCCGACCGATCCTTTGATCTATCGGTTCTACGAGCTGGTGATGGTCAATGGTCCGGCCCTGAAAGCCTTGATCGAAGAAGAGTTCGGCGACGGCATCATGTCGGCGATTGATTTCGACATGACGGTGGAACGCCAGCCCGATCCCAAAGGCGATCGCGTGCGGCTGTCGATGTCGGGAAAATTCCTGCCGTACAAATACTATGGCGCAACCGGCAATGTTCCGCTGTACGGCTATAAGGAAGAGTGAAATCTTGGCCCGTTGCAGCTGTCGGCGGGTCTGTGGAGGTCAGCATGCCGCCGTTGGCTCGACGGACGGTTTGTCTTGAGCGGCAGGTCCGGTTGAGGCATCGTCTATTGCCAGAAAGGAGACATGGCCCGAACATCGCGCGACTACCGATCCGCTCCGGAATGTTGCCTGCGCGGCTTGGCTACTTTCGTTTGGTAGGGTTAAGCAGCTACCATTTGCTCCTACAAGCTTTGTGGTGAGGCATGCGGCGTCGCCAGTTTATCGCTTTCCTCGCCGGAGTAACGGCGTGGCCGCTTTGTGCTCGTGCGCAGCAGCGCTTCACGCACTGCTGGTCACGACCGAAGCATTCACGCGACGATATCAGGATCGGATTCTGAATTTTGCGAACGGGAATAAAATCCCGGCGATGTTCGAGGACGGCTCGTTTGTCAAGGCGGGCGGCTTGATGTCTTACGGACCTGATTATCGGGACGTGTTCAGGACCGCGGCGGTCTTTGTCGACAAGATATTGAAAGGTGCCAAGCCGGCTGATTTGCCGATCGAACAGCCGACTTCATTTGAGCCGGTGCTCAATCACAAAACTGCGAAGGCGATCGGACGCGATATTCCACCTGATCTGTTCGCGCTGGCCAATCTTGTCATCGAATAGGCCCGGTGTCGCAATTCGACTGAAACCTGGGCAGGATCGCCCAATTTGCATCGCATTGTGAGCAAATTTCGCGACGACATTCGGCGCCGGATGGTGGTGGAGGGGAGAGCCATGTCAGTGCCAATGTCGCGGCCGATCGGCACAATCGCGTTTGCTTTCGCGCTCTTGGCGTCGAGTTTGCTGTTGAGCGTGCTCGCCAATGCGGCACGCGCGGCCGATTGCCTGGCGGCGCCAAATTCTGCCGCGCCGGCTAACAGCCACTGGTACTATCGCACGGATCGCGCGCAACAGCGCAAGTGCTGGTATTTGCGTGCCGCCAATGACGGTGCGCCGCAAAATATGCAGGCTGCGCATGAGGCAAGCCCGAATTCGCTTGCAAGCTTCAAGGATTTCATGGCGGAACGCGGCACCAAGATGTCCGATCACGATGTCGAGCAACTCTATACCGAATTCCTGGCCTGGAACCGGCGCGCCAAGAATTAAAGCGGCGCTGTGCGGAACGGGCATTTCGACATGCTTGATCTCACTGATCTCACAGATCAGTTGCCAAAAAGCCACGGTCTACAAATATCACGATTTTCGCGATATGCGGGCAATCGCCGTCACAAAAAACGGCCATAAGCGCGGGCTCAATGTCACGTCGGCAGTAGTACAGAGTATTGGAGTTCGACATGAGCGATGCTCGACAGTCCTTCATAAAGACGCTGGATTATCGGATTGCGGTGGGCCGATTTGAGTCCGCGCTCCAAGCCTGCGAGCGATTGACCGAGGACGATCGTGAATTGCTGCTGCGGGACATTGCCAGGCAAATCCTGCAGCGCCTGCCCAATGCAGAGGCCGCCGAAAGCCCTTAATCGCGCCTTGTCGTTGCGGACAGGGGTCGGCAAACGCCTGTTGTGTTCGGCGCGAGAACGGGTCCGAGCGCAGGACCAACTGGCCGAACGACTTGCTCGATGATGCGCGGGCGAACAATGGGGCGACGGCGGTTACCCCTGGGGTGCAGTAGCGTGCTTTGTCGTAGCTGGCGCGCCACGGTTGATGAAGATGATGGGGTGGACGGCCCCTGCGGGAATTGACGGCGCTTGGCCATCAGGTCCGGCTGGTGCCGCCGAGCTACGTCAAGGCCTACCTCAAGCGCGGCAAGAACGACGCGGCCGATGCGGAGGCGATCTG
>JAJPJB010000032.1 GCA_021324465.1 Hyphomicrobiaceae bacterium | reverse complement strand
GTTGACCTGATAGGGAATTTCGCTGACGACGATCGCCTCGCGCTCGCCGCGCAGGGTCTCGAACTCGACCTTGGCCCGCATCATGATCGAGCCGCGACCGAGATGATAAGCGGCGCGGATGCCTTGGCGGCCGAGAATGATGCCGCCGGTCGGAAAATCCGGTCCCGGGATGATCGCGATCAGATCGTCGATCGACAGCGCCGGATTGTCGATCAGCGCCATGCAGGCATCGATCACCTCGCCAAGATTGTGCGGGGGAATGTTGGTCGCCATGCCGACGGCAATGCCGCCAGCGCCATTGACCAGGAGATTTGGGAACTTCGCCGGCAGAACCGAGGGTTCGCGCTCGGAATTGTCGTAATTGGGCTGAAAGTCGACGGTGTCCTTGTCGAGGTCGTCGACCAGCGCATTGGTGACGCGCTCAAGCCGCACCTCGGTGTAGCGCATCGCCGCCGGCGCATCGCCGTCGACCGAGCCGAAATTGCCCTGGCCATCGATCAGCGGCAGACGCATGGAGAAATCCTGCGCCATGCGCACCAGCGCGTCATAGACCGCCTGGTCGCCGTGCGGATGATATTTACCGATGACGTCGCCGACTACGCGCGCTGATTTGCGGTATGAGCGGTTCCATTCGTAGCCGTTCTCGTGCATCGAATAGAGGATGCGCCGGTGCACCGGCTTGAGCCCGTCGCGCGCATCCGGCAGCGCACGCGCCACGATTACGCTCATGGCGTAATCGAGGTAGCTTTTTTTCATCTCCTCGGTGATGGAGACGGGCCGAATATCCGATGCCCTGTTCCCGCCGTCATCGCCATTGGTCGGCGGGATGTTATCTTGGTCTGACAAAGTTCAGAGTTCCTCGCTTTCGAATCGCTCGAATCGGCGTGCAGTTTTTGTACCCGATCGGGGACCCCAAAGCCACCTAAATCGACCCGCTTTAAATGGTAATTTTCTCTGTGCTTTCAATATCTTATTGTGGCAATTTGGCCCGCCTTCATGGCCCGGCAAACGGCCCCGAAAAAGCGCAGCGAAGGGTGCAGCCAAGCGGCCTTGCGATAGGCTCAGTTGCGGTCCCGCGCACCGGCCATCGAACTCGGAAATCGCAGCCGCAAGTGGAGCGGTGATGCTGCTCGACTACGCAGTCTCGGCGTTTTTGACGGTGTTTCTCGTGGTCGACCCGATCGCGATGGCGCCGACCTTTCTCGCCGTCACCGACGGCATGCCGCGCGAGGCCCGCAAGAGCGTGGCCGGCCGCGCCAGCATCTTGGCCGGCGCGATCCTGATCGGCACCGCGCTGATCGGCAGTCGCCTCTTGGTGGCGTTTGGCATCTCGCTGCCGGCCTTCCGCATCGCCGGCGGGCTGCTCTTGTTCTGGATCGCCGCCGAAATGGTATTCGGCGTGCGCAGCCGTCACGAAGGGCAGGCCGCCGAGCAGGCCATGGAAGAACGCGTGCGCAATGTTGCCGCCTTTCCGCTCGCCATCCCGCTGCTCGCCGGTCCCGGGGCGATTACCGCCACCGTCTTGCTTGCGGACCGCGCCGGCGGCAATTGGCTGCTGCTCGGCATTTTGATCGTGGTCGTGGTACTGGTCGCCGCATGCTGTCTCGCGACGTTTCTGCTCGCCCAGCGCATCAGCGGCTTTTTTGGCCTGACCGGCAACATTGTGCTGTCGCGGTTGCTCGGGGTGCTGCTCGCGGCGCTTGCCGTGCAATATGTAGTCGACGGCATCCACGCCGTCATTGGCAGCTAGATCATCTGATGCCGAGCATCGCTAGCGTCTGCGGATAATTCACCATGCTTGCCAGCACGTCATGCCCAATGGCGCGCCAGGTGTAGATGTAGAACGCCGTCTCGGGAAATTCGCGCATCAGCCGCAAGAGATCGCCTTTCATTTCCTGCGACAGTCCCCCATCGACGCGGCATGACAAGACATGGACCGCGTCGCAATTGGTTTCCGACAGGTAGACGCGACTGGCGCCATGCGCCGCCATGTTTTCCCGCAGCGACAGCGCGTTGCGTTCATAGCCGCCATACGAATTGATGCCGAGCAGATCGAGGCTGCCGATGCTCACTTTGGCCCAGTCGTCGGCAAAATTGCCGCCCGCTTCATAGGACACCGTGCCATAAAACACCGCGCGCACATCGGCCGCCAGCGCAACCATCTCGCTCGCCCACAATTCGAATGAGATGCCGGAGAGGCGCGCTTCCTGCTCGTTGCCGACACTGAATTGATCGATGCCATTGGCCTGCGCCCATTTGGCGTGCTGCATGGCCTGCGCGCGATACTGCGGCAATTGCGCCATATCGAGCATGCCCCACTCGCCGCCGGTAATCACATAGAAGCCCCGCGCCTTGGCAAAGCGCGCCAGCGCTTCAGCCTGCGCATCGTTGAAGCCGTTATAGACGATGCGCAGGCAATGCACGCCGCCGGCTGAGAGCCGCCGAAAATCCTCGGCCACCTGTCCGCCGGGCGAGAGGTCATGCACGTAGCCGTCATGACCGTAATTGAAACAGAGGCCCTTCGGCGGCGACGCCGCCAAGGTCGGCGTCGAAGCGGTGCCAAGCAGCATCGCAAGATACGGCACCAGCGGTCGCAGCGAGCCAATCCGCATTGCTCGTCATCCACGGGGCCCCCCGGACATACAATAGCTGCAATGCCTCGGCGTCACTGCCCCTGCGCTCTGATACGGTAAACGATCGTTAACCATGCGCAGCCACACTGGCCTGCCGGAATCGCAGCGGCTGACATGGACTCATCAGGAACCGACACGCGGGAAAAAGGCTGGTTTCGCGTGCGCAAGGCGCAAGCGCGCGACATTCCCGCGCTGATGCGGCTCAAGCGTCTGTTGGCGGTAAGCGAGGATTCGCTGCACGCACTGCGTGCCACGCCCGCCGATTGGCTGCGCGACGGCTTTGGCCCAAATCCCGGCTTCACCGCCTTTGTCGCCGAACTGTCGGATCATGCCGGCACATCGCGTGCAGGCGGAGATGCTGATCCTGCAATCGGCATGGCAACATGCAGCCAGCGTACCGTCACCGGCTGGGACACGCCCGTAGTCCTGCTCCAGGATCTTTTCGTCGAGGCCGAATACCGCGCCCGCGGCGTCGCCCGCACGCTGGTGTCGAGCGTCGCCGCCCATGCGCGCGCGCTCAACAGCCCGATTATCGAGCTCACGGTGCGCGCCGACAACCCGGCGCAAGGCTTCTATCTGCGCACCGGCTTTCGGCCGCTGCCGCAGTGCCTCACCTTCGTCATCTCAGGTGGCGGCCTCGACGCCTTGGCCGATAGCGATGAGCGGTATCCCGCGCTGACCGGCTAGTCCCTCACCGTCGCCATCACGACGGCAGCTTCTGCGCCATCGACAGATGCTCCTGCAGTTTCGGCAGGGTGCGCTCCGCCCAGCGCTTGAGCGCCGAATTATCGCCGTTCTTCGCATAGGCCTGAAACAGCGACACCGCCTCCCGATGACCCTGCTGCTGCATCTGGTCGTAATCCTTTTCGAACTGCGGGCCTTTCTCGCCGCGTAATTGCTGCAGCATTTTTCGATGCTCGTCGTCGAGTTTGTTCGGCACCTGTGCGTCGATATGGTTCGCGCGCACGATGTGTTTGAGCTGCGCGGCAATGCGCTCGTGATCGCCGATCATATGTTCGGCAAAGCGCCGGTCCTGCGGCGCGCGCTTGCGCAAGGCGATCTCGCTCGATCGGATTTCGAACAGGCCGCTGATCGCGGCCTTGTTGACGAACTCAGCGGTTGAAGGTGCCGCGCCCGCCGAGTTGGGGGCGTTATTTGTGTTCGGTGATGGTGCGGCGTTCTGCGGCGCAGCCTGCGACCGTTGCGCCTGAGACTGCGCTGCGGGCAATGGGTTGGTTTGCTGTGCCTGTGCAAATGCCGGCGCTGCCAAAATGACGCAGGCGCCCGCAAGGAGAAGGGCTCTTTTCATAGAAGACTCCGCTTGGCGATGTGTTGCGGCATTTACCGTCCGGCCGCTGCCGGACCAATGCCGAGGCCTTTGCGAAGTTCCTCAGCGGTTCCGAACGAGTGCGTGGCGGAACCATCGGCCGATTTTTGTCAAGCCGTTCAGTCAAACCTTGGCTGCCAAATCATCAGCGCGAAGACGAGCACCATTCCGATCAGAATCGGCCCGGCGAGCGTGCACCAGTTCCGAAACAGGCGGCGATAATCTTTCGGCAGCCGTTGCGAATTCAGCGCCGCGTCGCGCGCGACGTCGCGGATGCGCATCTCGATCCGAAGCGCCGCGAACCAGCCGACGACAATGACCGCATAGAGCAAGAGCGACAACACAATCCACAATTCGCCGAACGGCTGCACGCCGATCACCGAGGCGAGCGGAAACCCGGCGATCGGCTGCAGCGCCAGCGCCGTGATCATGATCCGCTTTTCGAGCGTGACAACAAATTGCGCGGTGAGCGCCACCACCGACGGGTTGCCGGAGCGATGCGCCAGCAGCACGAAGGCGGCGAGTGTAAACCAGGTGCCGAGCATGACCGCTGCGGCAAGCACGTGGACGAATTTGATGGCGAAGATGAGGTCGAGCATTAGGGCGAGCGGGAGCGCCGCTTTCCTTCCTGCCCCGCGATAACATGGGAAGCGGGACCACCCAAAGGGCGTGCAAGGGGCGCGGGCGTCAACGCTCTGCACATCAACGCCTTACTCAACCGAGAGTCAGACGCTCCTGCACCGCACTGCGTGCAGTCCCACTCCCCCCCTTTCGCGGGGGCGGAGAATTTTCAGAAGGGAATCTCGTCGTCCATGTCGCCGCGCGTCGAGCCGGCCCCGGCCGCGGCCGCGACCTTGCGCGTCGGCCCCGGCGAGCCGAATTCACCGCCTTCATCCATGTCGCCGCCGCCGGCCGCAGAAGCTCCGCTGCCGGCGCGATCCAGCAGCGTCAGTTCGCCGCGAAAGTTTTGCAGCACCACCTCGGTGGAATAGCGGTCTTGGCCCGACTGATCCTGCCATTTGCGCGTCTGCAGCGCGCCCTCGATGTAAACCTTGGAGCCTTTCTTCAAATATTGCTCGGCGATCCGGCAGAGATTCTCGTTGAAGATGACGACGCGGTGCCATTCGGTTCTTTCGCGCCGCTCGCCGGTCGCCTTGTCTTTCCACGATTCCGACGTGGCGATTCGCAGATTGGCGACCGGCCGCCCGTCCTGGGTGCGACGGATTTCGGGATCGGCCCCGAGATTGCCGATGAGGATCACCTTGTTGACACTTCCCGCCATGACCTACTCCCAAATCCTGTACTGTCGCGCACTGCAGCGCCTCCGGAGCCCACTTGACGGCGACACTAGTGTCGCGCCCTGCGCCTGCAAGGACGTTGCGCCCACGAACGGCCCGCCATGGCCGTTATCCACACGCCATACCGCTTGCACCGCTTTCGCTGGTAGCATTCCACAGAAATGTTCCTATTTTGTTCTAGGCCCTTTGCAGGCAAAGCGCAAGGGCCGTCCAGAGTGACAGCCAAGCGAGCCAAAAAATTCGGACCCAAGTTTGTGGGCCGCGAAGGCCCCGTGCGGCCAATCGGATTCCTGCGGGCTGTTGTTTTTTTGCACTATCCAGCAGCGTGCGAAAGCATTGTAGTGTCGGCACTCTGACCGCGCTCCGCAATCGAGGTTTGCGAGGGTCCCTGTATGAAGCGTGTCACTCCGGGTTTGCTGAGGCCGGCCCAGATCGCGCTGGCTTTGGCCGCAATGGCGCCGCTGGCGCACGCCGCCGATCTGCCCGTGCCGGCGCGCGCCCCAGCGCCCGTCTATCGTCCCGCGCTCTATAACTGGACCGGATTCTATATCGGCGGCCATGTCGGCGCCGGTTTCCTTCAGGACAGCTTCCAGTCGACCACCACGACAGCGCTGCAAAATGCCGGCAGCACGACGGATGTGAACAAGACCGAATTCCTGGGCGGCGCCCAGGCTGGCTTCAATTATCAGTTCGCGCCGTGGGTCGTCGGCGTCGAAGGCTCATGGACGTGGTCCAATATCGACGGCTCGGCAATCGCGCCGACGCTGCTGACGCCAACAAATGGCGTGCAGGAACGCTCGCGCTCGTCGCCGAACTGGCTCGCCGCCGCGACCGGGCGCGTCGGCTATGCCGTCGATACGCTGTTGTTCTATGCCAAGGGCGGCGTCGCCTGGATGGCCGCGCGCTACAGAGAAGATCTCCTTGCGGCGAATGGCGGCACGATCTCCTCGTTCTCCGTCAACAACACGCGGACCGGCTTTGTCGTCGGCGCCGGCATCGAATACGGCATGACCGAAAACCTCACGGCCAGGCTTGAATACGATTTTTATGATTTCGGCTCCCAGAATTACACCTTCAACCTTATAGCGCCCGGCCCGACAACCGTCGTTCAGCCGGTCTCGATCAAATCTAATGTGCAGGCCGTTACTGTCGGGCTCAATTATCGCTTCAACTGGGGTCCGCAGCCGGAATGCCCGGCGTGCTGAGCCCGTTCGGGCGACGAAGCTGAAGTTTCGCAGAGCTGAGGCTGTCGCTTTTCGCGCCCGTGCCGCTGTTGGAGTATCAGTATTGCGTAGGGCGAAGAGGCGCACGCCAAGGGCCGGCCGGATGCCGGCCCTTGTAGTTGCAGGTTTTTGGGTCGGGCGCTTTTGCGGGCTTCGTATCGCGGACGCGATGCAGCGCCATAAGCGCCTTCACGCGCGTTTTCGCGCGCTGTGGTGAGCGGAGCGCCCGGGAAACCGGGCCCGTGATTTCCGGGCATAAGCCCCCTGGCCAAAATCGCGCGCTGGCATTGCCTTGCCGTTCTCACTATGTTCGAGGCAAAGTAGCCCAAGCCGAGGATGTCTCGACGCCGCCACTGCATGCGGCGCAGCGGGATCTTTTTCGTATGAATAACAGCGACACCAGCGCCAAGAAGTCGATTCAAGACGGTCGCCGACACGATCAGCGCGCGCAGGATCGTCGAGTGATCGCGATCCGCGGCGCGCGCGAGCACAACCTCAAGAACATCGATCTCGACATTCCGCGCGATCAACTTGTGGTTTTCACCGACCTTTCCGGCTCGGGCAAATCCTCGCTCGCCTTCGACACGATCTATGCCGAAGGCCAGCGCCGCTATGTCGAAAGCCTTTCGGCCTATGCCCGGCAATTTCTGGAAATGATGCAGAAGCCGGATGTCGACCAGATCGACGGCCTCTCGCCGGCTATTTCCATCGAGCAGAAGACCACGTCGCGCAATCCGCGCTCGACCGTGGGCACCGTCACCGAGATCTACGACTATATGCGCCTCCTCTGGGCGCGCGCCGGCGTCCCCTATTCGCCGGCGACCGGGCTGCCGATCGAGAGCCAGACCGTCTCGCAGATGGTCGATCGTATTCTCGCGCTGCCCGAGGGCACGCGCATCTATCTGCTCGCGCCGGTCGTGCGCGGCCGCAAGGGCGAGTATCGCAAGGAGCTCGCCGAATTCATGAAGCGCGGCTATCAGCGCGTGAAGATCGATGGCGCGTTCTACGAGATCGCCGAAGTCCCGGCGCTGGACAAGAAATTCACCCACGACATTGACGTCGTGGTCGACCGCCTGGTGGTGCGGCCGGATATCGCGACGCGGCTCGCCGATTCCCTTGAACAGGCGCTGAAGCTTGCCGATGGCTTGGCCGTGGTCGAGCTCGCCGACAGCGGTCCGGCCGCCGCCGCGACCTCCCGGAGCGCGGCCAACAAGCAGCGCAACGAGACCGCCGAGCGCCTCACCTTTTCGGAGAAATTCGCCTGTCCGGCCTCCGGCTTCACGATTCCGGAGATCGAGCCGCGGCTGTTCTCGTTCAACAATCCGTTCGGCGCCTGCCCGAAATGCGGCGGGCTCGGCGTCGAGCAGCATATCGATGCCGATCTGGTCATTCCGGACAAGGAGCGCACGCTGCGAAAAGGCGCGATCGCGCCCTGGGCGAAGTCGTCATCGCCTTATTACACCCAGACACTTACGGCGCTCGGCAGGCACTACAGGTTCACGCTCGACACCAAATGGAAGGACCTGCCGAAGAAGACGCAGGACGCGATTCTCTACGGCTCGGGCGACACCGAGATCCGCTTTTCCTACGACGACGGCATGCGCGCCTACGAGACCAAGCGCGCTTTCGAGGGCGTCATCACCAATCTCGAGCGCCGCTATCGCGAGACCGACAGCGACTGGGCGCGCGAGGAAATCTCGCGCTATTTCACCGAGGTGCCGTGCGACGCCTGCAAGGGCTTTCGACTCAAGCCCGAAGCCTTGTGCGTGAAAATCGCCGACCTGCATATCGGTGAAGTCTCCGACATGTCGGTGAAGGCGGCGCAGAACTGGTTCACCGAACTGCCCAAAAGGCTCAACGCCAAGCAGAACGAGATCGCCGAGCGCGTGCTCAAGGAGATCCGCGAGCGTCTGCGCTTTCTGGTCGATGTCGGGCTTGAATATCTGACGCTGTCGCGCGCTTCGGGCACGCTGTCCGGCGGCGAGAGCCAGCGCATTCGACTCGCCTCGCAGATCGGCTCGGGCCTCACCGGCGTGCTCTATGTCCTCGACGAGCCGTCCATCGGGCTGCATCAGCGTGACAATGCGCGGCTGCTTGAGACGCTCAAGCGGCTGCGCGATCTCGGCAACAGCGTGATCGTGGTCGAGCACGACGAGGATGCCATCCGCACCGCCGATCATGTGCTCGATATCGGCCCCGGCGCCGGCATTCATGGCGGTCACGTTGTGGCGCAAGGCTCGGTCGCCGACCTGATCGCCGCCGACGATTCCTGGACCGGAAAGTATCTTTCCGGCGAGCTCACGGTGCCGATCCCGCAGCGCCGGCCCAAGAACTCGGCGCGCACGCTGAAAATCATCGGTGCGCGCGGCAACAATCTGAAAAACGTCTCCGCGGAAATTCCGCTCGGCCTGTTCACCTGCGTCACCGGCGTCTCCGGCGGCGGCAAGTCGACGCTGCTGATCGACACGCTGTACAAGGCGGTTGCGCGCCGCCTCAACGGCGCCAACGAGGCCCCTGCCCCGTTCGATCGCATCGACGGGCTCGAGCATCTCGACAAGGTGATCGACATCGACCAGTCGCCGATCGGCCGCACGCCGCGCTCCAATCCCGCGACTTATACCGGCGCCTTCACGCCGATCCGCGAATGGTTCGCGGGGCTGCCGGAGTCGCGCGCCCGCGGCTACGAGCCCGGCCGCTTCTCCTTCAACGTCAAAGGCGGCCGCTGCGAGGCCTGCCAGGGCGACGGCGTCATCAAGATCGAGATGCACTTTCTGCCCGACGT
>JAJPJB010000090.1 GCA_021324465.1 Hyphomicrobiaceae bacterium | reverse complement strand
CGGGTGGTTTCAGTCCAAGCCATTGTGACCTCCATCGAATCTTTGCAAATCCGACGGAATCACAAAGGGCTGAAATCACTCAATTACTTTTCGGCCAGGCTCTCAGGGCGACAAAAGATGCAAACACTACATGACAGAGAGTCGTCATCTTGAGGCGTTCGGCGCGTAGCGCCGAGCCTCGAAGGATGCTGTCGAGGGCCTCAGCTTGCGCCCTTCGAGGCGCGTCTTCGGTGCGTGTCTCAGGGCGACCACAAACATGGCCGCAGGGCGCTGGCGCTACCGCCGGCTCACGATCGGCGTGCCGCGTTTCCTGTTGTAGCGATGGATGGCGACGTCGCCCCACACGCCGTTGACATGATACGGATCGGTGCGGGTGAAGGCGTCAACCGCCGCGCGATCCTTCGCGTCGATCACAAAGATACTGCCGATCGGCGTTTCGCCGTCATCGGCGACCAAGGTGCCGGCCGTCACCACATCGACAGCGTGATCGTCGGCCCTGTCGAGATGGATGCGGTGCGCGCGGTAATGCTTGGCCCGCACCGGCAGCATGTCTTTCTTATCGAGCGCGTGCACGACAAACAGCATGTCGCCATTGTAGCGCCCGCGCCGCTTTGGCGCGAGCAGGCTTTTGCGCAATGTGAGCGCACCGTCGAGCGGTGCGCGCAAGGCACAAGCGACGGCAGGAACAGCGGCAAAGCCGCGACTCGACGGCCGTGCTCGTTCTGCCGCGCGCGACAATGATCGGCGGCGCGAGGTGGTCGTCTGTGGCGAGCTCCGAAGTGCGGCGGCATGCGACCTCCTCGTTTCAAGCCCGCTTGCCATTTTGTGAGTTGCAACGATGAATCAGAAATCTGCGCGAGCGGAACGGGGCGAAAGAACGGCCGCCTTGTCGAGGACCAGAGCCGTCTGTGAGCGGTAACGACTGTCTTATTCCCGCTTGCTGCGAATTCGAGAAGCGCCGGGAGGACCTATTGCGGCCCCATCACCTTGAAGCCGGTCTCGCCTTCGAGCGTGATGCGGCCGTCGGCGACCGCACGCGCCCAGCGCGCGGTTGCGCCGAGCCCGCCGAACGAGAAGAAATGCGCGCTCACATTATGCAGGCCCTTTTGCGCTGGCGCCGCGTCGGCGAGCGCGCGGATGAGATCGTCGGGCACGGCGAGCGCGAACAGCTGCCGCACCAGGCCGGCGCGCCGCGCCAGCGCCTGCGCCGAGGCGCGCACGCCGCAGCGGCTGGCATAGCGGAGCAGCGATGACAGGCTGGTCGGCCCGGCAAGGCCGATGCGCACCGGCTGCTCGAAGCCGAAGCTGCGCAGCCACGCCACATAATCCAGCATTTTTTGTGGGTCGAAGCCGAACTGCGTGACGATCTCCAGCGAGAGCCCGGTCGCCTCGGCCGCGGCGATTTTTTCCGCGAGCGCCCGCTGCAACTCTTCGGGCCCGATGCGCGGATGGCCGTCCGGATAGCCGGCGATGCCGATGGCGCGAATGCCGCGGCGGCGGAAAATCCCGCTGTCGATCGCGTCGCGCGCGCGCCGGAACGGCCCGCATTCGGCGCGATCGCCGGCAATCACCAGCACGCGTCGCACGTCGGCTTCGGCGGCAAGCCGGGCCAGGAAATCGTCGAGCGAAGCCGAGCTTGTAAAGTTGCGTACCGCCACATGCGGCACCGGCTCGAAGCCGGCCGCGCGCAGGCGCACTGCGGCGCTTATCGATTCGTCGGCGGGCCGGTTCGGCACCGCGCTGATATAGACACGCGTGCCGCGCGGCAGCACGGCGAGCGCGGCGATATCGGCGTCTGACGGCCTCGTCGCCTCGACGGAAAAATCGGCCATGAACGAGGCAATCCGCGCTATCGCCGCGGGCAGCGTCGCGGCCGGCCGGGGTGCGGGTGCCGCCACAGCTCAATCTCGCCGGCGCGAGATTACATAGGACTCGTCGTAGAACCACAGGCCGCCGCGCTCCTGCAGCACCGAGCGCGTGGCTTCGATATAGCGCCCGTCGGCGGCGGCTTCGCTGACGCGATGGTCCTCGACCTGCGCCACATAGATCGCCGCGTTCCAGGCCGCGAACAGCGTCGAAGTGCCGATCGATTCGGAAATCTCCGACGGCAGGGTATGCATGTCGTAGCGGAAGAGCGCGCGATTGTCGGCATAGGCGTTGAAATTCATGTCGCGGCCTGCGGCGCCCAGCTCCTGCTTCACCGCTTTCAAGATCTGATGCCGATCGTGAATGAACGGATTGTCCTCCGGCCATACCCGCTGGATGATCTCCATGCCGGGATCCTGCCCATGCGAATGAATCGCAATCAGCCGGCCGCCGGGGCCGAGCGCCTTCGCCAGCGGCGCGATCACGCGCTTGGCCTTGAACTCGAGCGAGGCGCGCGCGCGATAGGGCTGCGAGGCGATGACAAGATCGTATTCCGCCATCGTGCCGCCCGGCTTCGGGATGATCGGATCGAGCAGAAAACGGTGATCCTCGCGATAGATCACGAGCACTACCGGCCGCTCATAGACCGGATTGCCGGTGCGCGCGGAGACGCCGGCCTTCCAATTCTCCGCCAGAAACGGCTCGAGTCCGATAATCTGTTCCTCGAAACGATGCGCCGAATTGCCGGTGAGCGGCAGCTCGTGCCAGACCAGGCTCGATGCCGCGGTCAGCGATTTCACCGCAAGCCAGGGCGCATCGGCATAAGCGAGATTGGTGAGCACGAGCACGGTCGCCGGATGCTCGAAGAAACGGTCCGACATTTTCTGCAAGGTCAGCCGCACGTCTTCCAGCGAGATTTCCTTGCCGACGATATAGAACGGCATATGCGTGAAGCGGTCGTGCATCGCGCGCATCACCCGGGTGAGCACCGAGCCGTCGCCGACGCCGGCATCGAACACGCGCACCGCCGGCGGCCGGGGATGAATATGCGCGAGCTCCTCGGAGACGCGGTGTGCGACCTCCCACTTCTCGCTGCAGGTGTTCACGAACAGCAGATATTTTTGCCGGTTGTCGAAGAAACGAAAATTCTTTTGCGGATCGGCGGGTTTTCCGGGTGGGGTTCCGGGGCCGCCGGCGGCCGGCACGGGCACATGCGCCGGCGAGGGCGCGATGGCCGGAGCGGCCGGACGCGGGGCGTGCGCGCGCTCGATGACGATCTGCCGCTCGCTCGGCGCCGGATGCGCGGCCATGAAGCCGTGGATGCGGTCGAGTGTGTCGGTGGTGATGCGGCCGCCATTGCGCAACCGCGAGGCGAGCTTGCCGTCATTCACCGCGCGTCGTCCAAAGGTCGATTCGGCAAGCCCGGCCTGGCGGCAATAGTCAGAAATTTCTTGCAGGAGTTGCTGCGCGTTCATGGTGTCACGCCACTCGCTAGGTTTGTTTCCTCAGAAACGGCGCGCGGGCGACGCTCTTGTTGCAGGAAGGGCGCTGGCGCAGCCGATTTTCGCCGGTGAGCCAAGCAAGCTGTGGTAACGGAATCAACCACAAATTCGCCCACTATGACAGTGGGCAAGATAATGGGTAATTGCCCACAATCAATTGGGCAAAAGGATGTGGACTGGGCTAAGGCGGTTAATAATGCGGTGCAAAGGGACGCGCTCGCTCGAGCTTGGTCCACCGCCGCAACGGGTCCGAACCATCGAATCCGCCTCCGAAGCGAGCGGAAGGCTAGGATTTTATCCACTGCCGCAGCAATTTGTGGGCAACTGCCCCAAAGACTCTGGCGTGTCAGCCCAGCAGCCGCGCGCATGGCGGCCGCGTCATTAAACAGGGGGCGGAGCCTGACCTTTGCTCGGCGAACGCACCGCCCAAGCCCAATAAGAAGCGGCGGGCGGGGATCGTGTCCCCCGATCGTGTCCCCTGAAGTGGTGTAGCTCGGTGTCGCGAAGCCGCTCGCGAGCCCGAACGATACATTGCATGCCGCGTTACGGCGGGAAAGCGCCAGCTTTCTCCTTCTCACCGGGCTTGCTACCGTCTGGCCCCCGCCTGAATCCCCGAGGACGGAGAAAATGCCCCGCTTCGCCGCGAATCTCGGCCATCTGTTCACTGAACGTCCGCTGATGGAGCGCTTTGCCGCGGCGGCCGCCGCCGGCTTTACGGCGGTCGAATTGCAATTTCCTTATGAGGTGGCTCCCTCGGCGGTGAAGGCCGAACTGGAAAAGTGCAGGCTGATCCAGCTCGGCATCAACACCCCGCAAACGCCGGAATTCGGCCTTGCTGCGCTGCCTGGCCGCGAGCGCGATTTCGACGCGTCGTTCAAACGCGCGCTCGACTATGTCATCGCGATCGGCGGCCGCGCCGTCCATTGCATGGCGGGCACGGTGCCGGTGAACCAACGCCCGGCGGCCGAGCGCGTGTTCATCAAGAATCTCGCGCGCGCCGCGGACGATGCCGCCAAATCAAACATCATGCTCCTGATCGAGCCGATCAATGCGCGCGACCGGCCCGGCTATTTCCTCAGTCACCTCGACCATGCGGCGCACATCGTCAACGCGATCGGCGCGGTCAACGTCCGCATCCAGTTTGATTGCTATCACCTGCAGATCATGGGGGGTGATCTGATCAAGCGCTTCGAAAAATATCTGCCGCTGATCGGCCATGTGCAGATCGCCGCAGTGCCCTCGCGCCACGAGCCGGACGAAGGCGAGATCCATTATCCGCATGTGTTCGACGCGATCGATGCGCTCGGCTATGGCGGATGGATATCATGCGAATACAAGCCGCGCGGGCGCACCGAAGACGGGCTGGGCTGGGCCAAGGCTTACGGCGTGGTGCCGCAGCAGAAATGAGGGTGAGGTCATGCGTCTCGATGGCAGGGCAGCTTTGGTCACCGGCGCCGGGTCGGGCATCGGCAAGAGCATCGCGGAGACCTATGCGCGGGAGGGTGCGCGCATCGCGGTGGTCGACATCAACGCCGATGCCGCGAAAAGCGTGGCGCGCGCGATCGGCAATCGCGCCATCGCATTGCGCTGCGATATGAGCAAAAAGGCCGACGTCGATGCCGTGGTTGAGGAGACGGTCTCGACCTTCGGCGGGCTCGATATTTTGGTCAACAATGCCGGCGCAACGCATGTCAACAAGCCGATGCTCGAGATCAGCGAGGAGGAGTTCGACCGCGTCTATGCGGTCAATGTGAAGGGCGTGTTCTTCGGCTGTCAGGCGGTGGTGCCGGTGTTTCGACGACAGGGCGGCGGCGTCATCATCAATATCGGCTCGACCGCGGGCCTGCGGCCGCGCCCGGGGCTGTCGGCCTATAATTCCACCAAAGGCGCCGTGCACATCCTCACCAAGACGCTCGCGGTCGAGCTCGCGCCCGATCGCATCCGCGTCTGCGCCATCGCGCCGGTTGCGACCGACACGCCGCTGCTGCCGTCCTTTCTCGGTCCGGCCGAAGGCATGCGACAGAAATTCGAGGCGACAGTGCCGCTCGGCCGGCTCGCCCGGCCGCAGGACATTGCCAATACGGCTCTGTTCCTGGCCTCGCCTGACGCCGAATTCGTGACCGGCAATATCGTCGAAGTCGATGGCGGGCGGTGCGTGTGAGGTCCGCGCCCGCTCCGGATGCGACACGGTCCTTTCACCGGCCGGGCGTTTCTCGACCCCGTTTGGCAGCCTTTTTGCCGGCTCATTGTTTGTTTAGATTGTTGTTAGGTGCGGGCGTGATTTGGAAAAGTGGGAACCGGTTTTCCGAAGAGATCATGCTCCGCCAGGAACCAAAAGCGGCAATCGCATGATTGTCGCTCCCGGGGACGGGACTGACATGTGGGGACGAAAAAGCAAGGCGCCGGCCGAGGTCGGGACCAAGGCCGGGGCCGCGGCCGATGCTCCGCGGTCGTCGCTGAAGGCGGCGATGCATCAGGCGCGCATCGAAGCGGCCGAGCGCATGAGCGTGGTCGTCGACCTGCGCGATGCCGAGGTCGCCCGCCTCGAATTGCTCAACGAGGCGCTCGATCCGCTGTTTGCCGAGGTTCCGCCGGAGGTCGATCTGTTCGATCGCGGCATCAGCCGCGGCGAGACCCCGCGGCTGTGGCTTGACGCGGTTGCTCACATCGCCATGGGCCGCGACAAGCGCGGCTACCGCTTTCTGCATGACAGCCGTTTCGGCCGCCACGTGCTCGCCGAGTCGCACGAAATCCCGGATATCGTCCGCGCGGTAACTACCTACGTTGCGCGCCGGCTTGTCGAGCGCCAGCGCGCGCTCGACGAGGACCCGGGCCTGCTCACGCGCGTGATGCCGCAGGAGGCCAAGCGCCATCGCGCGCGGCGGCGCCGGCGCGCCTTGGCCTGGCTCGCGCTCGGCTTCTTCGGCGGCATCATCGCGCTTGTGGTCCTGGCGTTGGTGTTGGCGGGCGGCGGTTAGACTTTTTGTCGTTTGGAGGCCGAGCGGGAGCAAGAAGCCCCGAATGACGAGTTTCACCCGTAAGGAACGAGCGTCACCCGTTCCGCGTCCGCAATCTTGCCGTCGGCGCCGCGCTGCCGCGCGATCATTTCGCAGCGCCGCCTGCCGCCCCCGGCATCGATCTGAATGACATTATATCCGGCGCCGTCTTCGCGGCCGTGTGCCGCATTCGCCGAGGCCGATGGCACGCCGATTGCGGGAATTTTTTGCTCCATGCCGTCGAGCCACAGGAGCGAACGGCGATGGTCGTGACCATGCAGCACAAGCTCGGCGCCATGCGCCGCGAGCGTGCGACGAAAATCTGCTGCATCGATGAGGCGGCGCAGATAGCGCTTGAGCGGCGTCGCCGGCGGATGATGGATGAGTACGACGCGAAACGCACCGCGCGTTTGCTCCAGCATTGCGGCGAGGTCGGCAAGCTGCCGCGCGCCGAGCCGGCCCGTGGCCATGAACGGCCCGGTCGGCACGCCGGTAGACAGCGCGATCAGCGCAACGTCGCCGCGCCGGCGCAAAAACGGAAAACGCTGCAGCCCATCATCGCCGCGCATGTAGTCGCCCCAATGGACAGCCGGCATCGGCGCCGCGGTCGGCACATAAGCGTCGTGATTGCCCGGGATGACGGTGACGTCGCTCGGCCGGCCAAGACCGTCGAGCCAGGCGCGGGCGCGCGCATATTCGTCCGGCAGCGACAGGTTGACGAGATCGCCGGTTACCGCGATGTGGTCGGCGCCGCGCTTCTTAACGTCGGCGGTGATCGCCTCCAGAACGTCAGGGCGATGAATGAATTTACGCTTGCGCTGCCAATTGATGAAGCCGAGTCCGCGCTTGCCAAGAAGCTGCGCGGGCTTTGGCGGCAGGGCCATGTGCAGATCGGACAGGTGGGCCAGAATGAACATAGGCTGCGCGAGTACGGTGACGATCCATCATCGCAGAGAGTGCATAACAAATCTGAAAGACCTATCGACCCGCCGGTCACGGCTGCCAATCTCGGTGGCGCGCAACATGCCGTCGATCGCCGGCGCGATCGACGGCTTTCCTTGATCGCCGGCGCCGGCATTTTGTTGTTCACTCACGAACTGCCGATCACGATGCCGGCCGCAAACACCAAAACGCCGCCGACCACGACCTGGAAGGCCGCCTGCAGGAACGGCGTATCCATGTATCGGTAACGGATCCAGGAAATCACCGCGAGCTCGATCGCGACCACGACGAAGGCGATGGCCGTCGCGATCCAGAACTGTGGAATGAGGTAAGGCAGGGCGTGGCCAAGTCCGCCGAGCGCGGTCATCAGGCCGCAGACGGCGCCGCGCACCAAAGGTGCGCCGCGCCCGGTCAGCGAGCCGTCGTCGGAGAGCGCCTCGGCGAAGCCCATCGAAATGCCGGCGCCGATCGAGGCAGCCAGCCCGACCAGAAACGTCGACCAGGTATTGTGCGTGGCAAAGGCCGCCGCAAACAGCGGCGCCAGTGTCGAGACCGAGCCGTCCATCAGCCCGGCCAGCCCCGGCTGCACATATTGCAGCACGAACATGCGGCGTGCGGTCTCGTCCTCGTGGGCGCGCTTTTCCGGCGTGATCTTCGCACCCAATTCCTGCGCCAACTCTTCGTGCTTGTCCTCGGCGGCAGCGAGCTGGTTGAGCAATTTGCGCACCGACTCATCGCGCGCGTTCTCTGCGGCGCGGCGGTAGAAACGCGCGGTCTCGTACTCCATTTCCTCGGCGAATTTGCGCGTGGCGTCGATCGACAGCGGCCGGTTGAGCCAGATCGGCCGGCGCGCGACAAAGCCCTTGACGTCCTGACGACGGATCAGGGGCAAAAAGTCGCCGAATTTCGTGCGATGGAGATCGAGCAGCATGTCCCGGTGACCGATCTCCTCCTCCGCCATTTTGTCGTACATTTCCGCAGTGTCGGGATAAGCGGGCCGGAGCGCATCCGCAAAGGAGCGGTAGATGCGGTTGTCTTCATCTTCGTTGGATATTGCGAGCGCCACAACTTCCTGCTCGCTCAGATCGGCAAAACTCTTCACGGGGGTTCCTCTTGACGGCGCAGGGTGCCACGCGGCCTGTAAAATGGGGGGCCGTTGTCACTTAGAATAATTCTAAATAAGGCGTCTGGCCAGGAATACAAATGGGTCTCGATCCAATCCGGCGCTTTTTTGCACCCGTGGTCCGGTGGGTTTTGCATCGCTATTGGCGCTTTTCCCGCGGGCTGACGCTGGGCGCTCGGGCGTTGGTCTTCGACGGCGAGGGCAGGGTGTTTCTGGTGAAGCACTCCTATGTGCCGGGCTGGCATCTGCCGGGCGGCGGCGTCGAGAAAGGCGAGACCTTGCTCGCCGCGCTCGAACGCGAATTGCGCGAGGAAGGCAATATCGAAGTGAGCGCGCCGCCGGTTCTGCACGCGGTCTATTTCAACAAGCGCGCCTCGCGGCGCGATCATGTCGCGTTGTACATCGTTCGCGACTTTCGCCTGGTCGCGCCGCCGCAGCCGAATCGCGAGATCATCGCGCACGGCTTCTTTGCGCCCAATGAACTGCCCGCCGACACGACGCGCGCCACACGCGAGCGCCTCGCCGAAGTGCTCAGCGGACGGCCGCCGGCCGAATTGTGGTGAGCCCGTCGCAAGCGGCGTGTTGTCGCGGTGAGATTTGGCGCGACGCAGCGCCGCGGGTGCCTTTCGTCTTGATGTTCGTTGCTGCAAGCGGCCGCGCTTGCACCGGCTGCAACCAACTCTAATTCCGGACGTTGCTGCAACGGAGTCGTCGGGTAATTCACGACGGGAGAGTTGCAATGCGTAAGACACTGATCGCAGCGACGGCTGCAGCGGCCCTCGGCGTTGCCGGCCTCGGGCTCGGCATGAATGCCGCCCTCGCGCAGCATGGCCATGGTAGCGGCGGTGGCGGCGGCGGACACATGGGCGGCGGTGGAATGGGCGGCGGTGGAATGGGCGGTCCGCACCTGAGTGCCGGCGTAGCGCCCGGCGGCATGGGCGGTGGCGCTCCGCGCGGTCTCATGAATGCAGCGCCGAATATGTCAGGCCCAAGCGGTCCCGGCCCAGCCAATCTTGGCACGGCACGCAACTTTGCGCCGACCAACAGGCCAAACACTTTCACCGCCAATCCGAGCAACCGCTTCGCATGGCGCGATCACGACCACGATTTCGATCGGCACCACCATCGCTTCTTCGGCTTTGGTGGCGGTGTCTTCGCCTTCGGCGGGCCGTGGTACGACTACGATTACTACGATTACGACAGTTGCTACCAATGGCGCCGCGTCTGGACGCCTTACGGCTGGCGCTGGCGTGACGTGTGGGTGTGCTACTAGAGCATTTTCCGGAAAAGTGGGTACCGGTTTCCGCAAGAAAATGCGACAGAACAAAAAGGCTGGATCATTTTCCGATTCCATCGAATTCGGAAAACGCTCTCGCCACCCGATCATCGAGGCCGCCCGGCGTGCCGCCTAGGCGTGAGCGGCGCGCCGCTGCATGAACCGGTTGCGGTCGTGCGGTGCACTGAAATCGATCTCCGGCCCGATCGGTACGATGCCGGTCGGGTTCACCTGCCGTTGGCTGCCGTAATAATGCAGCTTGATCTGCGGGATGTTGACGGTCTCGGCCACGCCGGGGACTTGATAGAGATCGCGCAGATAATTTGACAGATTGTGATAATCGGCGACGCGGCGCAGATTGCACTTGAAATGGCCG
The DNA here is from genome assembly GCA_021324465.1 of Hyphomicrobiaceae bacterium. Taxonomy (GTDB): domain Bacteria; phylum Pseudomonadota; class Alphaproteobacteria; order Rhizobiales; family Xanthobacteraceae; genus BOG-931. The sequence goes on along the minus strand of JAJPJB010000090.1, from coordinate 22,734 downwards.
TGATAGACGCTGTCGAACCGAACGAGCGTCGTGAACAGCCGCCAATCCGCCTCGGTGATCCGATGGCCGACCAGATAGCGCTGGCGTGACAGCCGCTCTTCGAGTTGGTCGAAAGTCGCGAAAATGCCGCGCGCGGCTTCTTCATAAGCCTCCTGCGAGGTGGCAAAGCCGGCGCGATACACGCCGTTATTGACGTTCGGATAGATGATCTCATTGATCGCATCGATCTCGGCGCGCAGCGAGGCCGGATAGTAATCCGTGTGCTCGTTGGTGAAGGCGTCGAACGCCGAATTGAACATGCGAATGATTTCGCTCGATTCGTTGTTCACAATGGTGCGCTCCCGCTTGTCCCAGAGCACTGGCACCGAGACGCGGCCGGTATAGCGCGGATCGGCGATCAGATAGATTTCCGCCAGCGTCTTTTTGCCGTTGGCCTCGTCCAGCGTGCCGCCGCGCGCCGTGCCGAATTCCCAGCCGGTCTTGCCGTAGAGCGGCTCGGTGATCGACAGCGAGATCACATTGTCGAGCTTTTTCAGCGTGCGGAAGATCAGGGTGCGATGCGCCCAGGGGCAGGCGAGCGAAATATAGAGGTGGTAGCGGCCGGGCTCGGCCTTGAAGCCGCCCTTGCCGGTCGGGCCGGGACTGCCGTCGGGCGTGACGAAATTGCGGAAGACCGAGGACGGCCGGACGAAACGGCCGTTGGTGGTGCGCAGAGTGTCCTCTTGCCATTGGCCTTCGACCAGCTGTCCCATCGTCTTCTCCGGCGGGTTCTTGCGTGTTCTTCGCCAATTTAATCATTCCCCACGACTGTCGTAAGGCAGCTACTCCAGCGCTGGACTTCGAGCTTGGCAAAATGCTAGGCGGCGGCGCAATGAACGAGGATTTGTCCTTAATTATTGCCGCCGAGACGCCTGACGACGCTTTTGCCATCGAACGGCTGCATGAGCGCACGTTCGGGCCGGGCCGCTATGCGAAAACCGCCTATCGGCTGCGCGAGCAGGTGCCGCACACGCTGGCGCTGTCGTTCACGGCCCGGATCGGCACGCTGCTGGTCGGATCGGTGCGGCTGTCGCCGGTCCGCATCGGCGAGACCAAGGCGCTGCTGCTTGGCCCGCTCACTGTCGAGCCGGCATTTCGCGAGCGCGGCGTCGGCCAGGCCTTGATCGACCGCGCATTGAAGGAAGCCGCGGCGGGCGGCCATCGCCTTGTGATTCTGGTCGGCGACGAGCCCTATTACGGCAAGGCCGGCTTCAAGCCGGTGCCGCCCGGCCGCGTGACCATGCCCGGACCTGTCGATCCGGCGCGGCTGCTGGTCGCGGAGCTCAGCCCTGGCGCATTCGAAGGCGTGACAGGAAGGGTGCGGCCGGATTTCTAGGCGTGAACTCATTACGGGCGGCCCAGTCGTATTCAAGCGCTTTCGGGCAAAGCGGACATGTATCGGCAAGCGAAACAAACTGCCCGCTCAGTTGAAAATGACCCGTCGGCGACAACCAGAGCCGATGACCGGTAAGTGCGGTGGAGGCGCAGCCTTGGCGTCGCGAGCCCTCTGTTCGCGTGTTGGTGTTGCCGGCAGGTCACTTTTCTCCGGAAAATACGCCGAACTAACTCATTTTCATTCATTCAGCGACGCATCAGATTTACATGATCTCTTTGGCAAATACAGTGATCACAGGGAGATCAAACGATGCGTCGCCTTATTGCGCTTCTACCGCTGATAATGGCGGTCGTTTCATTAGGGGGAGCGGTATTCGCGGCCGATTTGCGCATGCCTGTCAAAGCCGCCGCGCCGTCGCCTTCGCCGGCATGGAACTGGAGCGGCTTCTATGTCGGTGTGAACGTCGGCTACGGAATAGCCAGTGATCCGCTGACCGAGACTTCCTCGAACGTTGCCTTTCCGGTGCTGCTCGCCAACTCGGCAAACCTCGGCGTCAACGGCGTGATCGGGGGCGGGCAGATTGGATACAATTGGCAGACCGCACCGAACTGGTTGGTCGGCTTTGAGGCAGATTTTCAAGGCAGCGGACAGAGAGGTTCGGCCACATTTACAAATAGCGCAGCCGTCGCGTCCACCGACACAGTGCAGGTCGACACCGATTGGTTTGGTACTGTGCGCGGCCGGATTGGGTACATCCAAGACAATGTGAACCTCTGGTATGTAACAGGCGGACTTGCCTATGGCAGAGATGAACTGAAGCTCAGTCAGACTAATTCGATTTTCCCAGCCCTCCCGACCGCCGGCACTTTCACCAAGACCAACACTGGGTGGACAATAGGCGGAGGCCTCGAATCACATCTCTTCGGAAACTGGACCGGCAAAATTGAATACCTCTATATCGATCTGGGCACGATTTCCGGCACGTCACAGTCGTTCGTCGCGCCAGGCGTTGTGGCTTCCGGAATTACCGCGAGCGCGCGTATTCATGACAACATCGTGCGCGCCGGTCTTAACTACAAATTCTAGAGCATTGTCCGGAAAATCGGGGACCGGTTTTCCGTCAGAGACTGTTGGCACGAAGCCGACACGGCGTCCCGCTTGACAGGGGCGGTATCATTCCCTACCGCCCCTCGCGCGCCCAGGCGCCGGCGAGACTGCCGAGCAGGAGCAGAAGCCCGAGCAAGCCGGCAAACACCGGCAGCACGCCGATGCCGCGCACCACGCTGGCGTCGCGCATCTTCAGGCCGAGCCAGTCGTCGCCCTTGTAGGTGTCGCCGGAGCGCACTGCGACCAGGCGCGGCACGTCGAGGCCGGCGCCGTTGTCGAGCCGGCGCGCGTCGCCCCCGGTCGCGTTGGCAAGCGGCGCCAGCACGTCGGGTGTCGACGTCACTTCGGCGTATTCGCGCGGATTGGCCGGGCCGATATTCACCAGCGCATTGAGCTTGCCGTCGGTGGCGCGCCATAGCCCGAGCTCATTGGCTGCGATGGTCGTCTGCCACACGCCGGGCTCCGTTGGATCGAGCTTGACGGTCTGCGTCGCGCCGGACGGCGAGGTCACCGTTACGTCCGACACTTGGTCCGCCATGGTCTGCCGCTGCACGACAAGATTGTGGCCGCTGACATTGAGCCGCAGCGCTTCCTCATCGAGATCCGGCTCTTTCATCAGCCAGTGCGAGAGCCGGCGCAACAGATCGAGATGCGGCCCGCCGCCTTCGAAGCCGCGCGCCCACAGCCAGATGTGATCCGAAAGAAGCAGCGCGACGCGGCCCTCGCCCTCGCGCGAGAGCACGAGCAGCGGCTTGGCGTCCGGACCCTGCATCACCGTCGTGCCGCTCGCGCTTCTGGTATCGACGATGCGGAACCACTCGCTCCAATGCGGCGGAGTGGAATCGGAGCCGTCGAGCCCGCGCGTCACCGGATGGCGCTGGCCGGCTTCGGTCAGCGTCGGGCGGAACGCCTGCTCGGTGACGTCACCGCTCGGCTCCGCCGGCAGAATGGCGTCGAGCGGCGTGCGCCAGATGCTGGTCGGGCTCGCATAATCAGGGCCGGCCGCGACCAGGACCGCGCCGCCGTCGCGCACATAGCGCGCGATGTTGTCGAAATAGATGATCGGCAGCACGCCTTGCCGCGCATAGCGATCGAAAATGATCAGCTGGAATTCGTCGATCTTCTGCTGAAACAATTCGCGCGTCGGAAAGGCGATCAGCGAGAGCTCGTTGATCGGCGTGCCGTCCTGCTTTTCCCGCGGCCGCAGGATGGTGAAATGCACCAGATCGACCGACGGGTCCGATTTGAGCAGATTGCGCCAGGTGCGCTCGCCGGCATGCGGCTCGCCGGACACCAGCAGCACGCGCAGCTTGTCGCGCACGCCGTCGATCGTCACCACGGCGCGATTGTTGACCTGCGTCAGTTCATTGGCGAGCGGAGAAGCTTCGATCTCGACGATATTCGCCCCGCCATGCGGAATGGGAATCGTGACATTTTGCGGCGTGCCCACGGGAACCGTGCGCTGGTCGATCATCTCGCCGTCGCGGCGGACCGTCACTTGCGCGGTCGCGTCCTTGGCGCCCTGGTCCTCGACGCGATAGGTGATGGTCTGGGGCTGGCCGACAATGCCAAAGCGCGGCGCCGCGATCAGCGCGACGCGGCGGTCGCGCTCGTTCTTGTTGCCGGTGATAAGCGCGTGAAGCGGCGCGGCGAAACCGAGCGCAGACGCGTCCGCCGGCACGTCGTGAACGCGGCCGTCGGTGATCATGATCACGCCGGCGACGCGGTCGGAGGGCACATCGGCGAGTGCCGAGGTGAGGGCGGAGAACAGGCGCGTGCCGTCGGTCTGGCCGTCGGCCTGGCCCGCGTCCACGACGCGCACGTCGAGGCCGGCTATATGGTGCAGCCGCTCGACCACCGCGGCGCGCGCCGCCTCGGTCTGCTGCATGCGATCGCCGAAGTTCTGACTCGGGCTCTTGTCGACCACGACGACGGCGACCGAGTTGAGCGGATCGCGATGCTCGCGGGTGAGCGACGGGTTGGCGAGCGCCAGCACCACCAGGCCCAGCGCCAGCGTGCGGATCACCGCGCCGCGGCTGCGCGACACGAACAAGAGAAGCGAGAGCAGACACGCGATCGCGATCGCCGCCCACAGAAGAGACGTGCTGATCAGGGGAGCGAACGCAACACCGAGATTCATGCTCAACACGCCATCGTTCGAACGTAGCCTGCCCTGGAATGGGCAAGGATTCTGTTATCGCGCGTCATCACTACCATGCTTGCTTCCCGCGCAGTCGCAATAAGCTCCTATTGACCGAGGCGCTCAAGCAGCGCCGGCACGTGCACCTGATCCGCCTTGTAATTGCCGGTCAGCGTGTACATGACGATGTTGACGCCGGCGCGGAAGGCCATCTCGCGCTGGCGCGGCTCGCCGTCGACCATCGGCAGCATCGGCTGGCCGTCGGGCCGCGTCGCCCAGGCGCCGGCGAGGTCGTTCGATGTGATGAGGATGGAGGATACGCCGTCACCGCCGCGCGCCGGCCGGCGCGACGATTCATCGTCTATGTCGGAGGCGGGCAGCGCCTCGACCCAGAGCTGGCCGGTGTCGAAGCGGCCGGGAAAGTTGCGCAAGAGATAAAATGTCTTGGTCAGGACGTGATCGCGCGGCACCGGCTCGAGCTCGGGGATGTCGAGCGACGAGAGAATCTTGCGCAATTCCATCATGCCGGGACTGCGGGTTTCGCCGCCTGGACCAACCGGCGCAGTCACGGCGTCGCGGGTATCGAACAGCACCGTGCCGCCGTCTTTCATGTAAGTATCGATGCGCTTGAGCGCGGCATCCGACGGCACCGGCGCGCCCGGCACGATGGGCCAATAGATCAGCGGATAGAACGCAAGCTCATCGCGCGCAATATCGAGCCCGATCGGGTCGCCCGGCTCGAGCGCGGTGCGCTGGGCGAGAAACAGCGTCAATCCGGCGAGGCCGGCCTTGCTGATGTTGTCGACATCGGCATTGCCGGTGACGACATAAGCCAGTTTTGTTTCGAGCGCCGATTGCGGAACGTTGGATGCGGCAACGGCTTTTTGCGCGTGCGCGTGCACAAGGCTCAGCGCCAGCACGGCAACGGCGATCATACCTGTTGTCGCGGCGCGCGACGCGCGCGGAATAAGCCGCTGGAGGCCGCCGCCCAGGAAAAGCACAATGATCGTATCGAACAGCAAAAGCGCCAGCGCGGCGAGAAAAACCGGCCCGCGCAGATCCTGCGGCTCGCTCACCCGGTAGATTTCATGCCTGGCATTGCCCAGCGGCGAGAAATCAAGCGGCGCCAGCCGATCGCCCGCTGCGAGCGTGTTGACGGCGAAAAGGCTCTCTGGCGGCCCGTAAAACCCCGGCGGATGTTCGGCGGTGGCGCTGCCCGCATAGTCCTCCGGGATCGGCCGCGCTGTCGGCGGCGGGGCGATGAACGTGCCGAACCCGTCGAGCACATGCGTCGCCGGCATCAGTTCGTGGCTGTTGCGCGCTTGCGCATTGGCGCCATTGCCGTTGGCTGCGGGCGCCGAGCCGGCGAGCGCCACGATGCGCTTGAGCATTTCGACAAAGCTGCCGGACAGCGGCAGATCCGACCAGCGCGTATCGCCGGTGACATGAAACAGCACGAGCAAACCTTTGCCCCGCCGGGCGGCGGTCACGAGCGGCGTACCATCGGCAAGCGTCGCCCAGGTGTTATCGCTCAATGTGGCGTCAGGTTCCGCGAGCACCTGGCGCGTGACCGTCACGTCGTTCGGTACCGGCATGCCGGCGAACGGCCCCTCGCGCGAAAAGGCCGCAAGCGGCTGCGGCTTATCCCAGCTCAGACTGCCGCCCAGGATGCGGCCGCCGCGCCGCAATTTCACCGGCACCAGATCGTCGTCGGAAGCGGCGAGACGAGGGCCGGCAAAGCGTACCAGCACGCCGCCGTCTTCGATCCATTGCGCCAGCCGCTCATGCGCATCGCCGACATTGCCGACATCGGTCAGGATCAGCATCGGCAGTCTTTGATCGAGAAAATGCGTGATCGCTTCGGCCGGCGATTCGCCTTGCGCCAGACGCGTGTCGGCAAATGGCGCCAGCGCGCGCTGGACATAATAGCTCGACGACAGGAGCGGTTGCGCCACGTCGGCTTGGGCGCCCGATACGATGCCGACGGCGCGCCGCCGCCAGCGCTTGTCGAGCAGCTGCACGGCACCGGCGGACCGCTCGCCGGCGATTTCGATGCGCGCGATGTCGTTGCGGATCTCGACCGGCAATTCGAGCCGCGCCTCGGTTTCCCGATCGCCGGCCTTGAACGTAAACGGCGCGTCGCCGAGCGGCAGCCCCTTGAGATCGAGCGCGCGCACGGTGCCGCTCTCGGGCGCGCCGGTCGCGACGCGCAGGACTTTGACGGTGAGTGCGCCGGCGGCATTGTCGGCCGCAGTGAGCGCGCGGGTTCCGGCGATGCCGCCGGTGACAATCGTCATCGGGTGGCGGCCGACGGCCTGCCCCAGCGCTTTGATAAAATCGGCGCCGCGACCGACATCGACACCGTCGGACAGCCAGATCACATCGGCGTCCGATGCCTGCGACAGAAAGCGCGCGATCGACGACAGCGCTTCACTGCGATCGAGCGTGTGCGGCACCGGCGTGAGCTGATGTAGGCGCACGCGCGCCGAGCCGGCGGGCTCCAGCGAGATATCGTGCGGTCCTTCGGACAGCGGAATCAGCGCCACCGCCCGGCGGTCCTCCTCCGCGCGGGCGATAATGTCATCGGCCGTGCGCATGCGCGCATCCCAGGTCGCCGCCGCCGCCCAGTCGTCGTCGATCAGCATCGCGATCGGCGCATGCGACGTCGTCGCGGCAAGCGGCGGATGCCATAGCGGGCCGGCCGCGGCGATGATGATGAGCGCGGCCAGCGCAAGCCGCAGCAAAGTGAGCCACCAGGGTGTGCGCGCCGGCGTTTCCTCCCGCGGCATGATGGCCAGGAGAAGGCGCGTCGGCGGAAAATCGATGCGGCGCGGGCGCGGCGGAATGAGGCGCAGCAGCCACCACAGCACCGGGAGCGTCAGCAGCCCGATCAGCACCAGTGGCTCGGCAAAGCCCAGCGGCAGCGATCCGATCATGTCGTCTCCCGCGGTGGCGCGAGCTTGATCCCGGCCGCAGGCATCAGTCGCCCGGTCAGATCCGCGACCGCCGCGCCAATGCGTGCATGCAGCGCAAGCAAGAGCTCGCCTGCCGGCCGATCGGTCCGATGGATGGCGAAGCTCCAGCCGAGCCGATCGGTCTCGCTGCGGATGGCGGCGCGGTGGCGCGCGACACGTTCGACGTAATCGGCACGCCAGGTCTCGGCACGGCCTGCGGTGATGCTGCCGGCGCCTTCCGGCTCGACGAATTCGATGCGGCCCCAATAGGGGAATGTTTCCTCGGCCGGATCGACGATCTGCACGACATGGCCGCGCGTGCCTTCCCCGGAAAGGTGCGTGATCGTATGCCGCACCTCGTCGATCTCGCTCCACAGATCGGACAGCAGCACGACCTCGGCCAGTGGCGAAGGCGCAAAATTCGGCGGCAGGCTCGTACGCTCCTCGCGATCATGCACGATCGCCTGGCCGATCAGCTCGACGATGTTGCGGCTGCCGCTCGGCCGGGTCAGGCCGGGTATGCCGACGCGCTCGCCACCTTCGACCAGAATTTCGGCGAGCGCCAGCGCAACGACCAGCGTGCAATAAAGCTTGCTGTCGCGAACCAAGGGCGAAGCGAAATTCATGGACGGCGAGCGGTCCGGCCAGATCCACACCGTATGCGCGGCCTCCCATTCCTGCTCGCGCACATAAAGATGACCGTCGCGCGCCGAGCGCCGCCAATCCACCCGCGACGCCGGCTCGCCCGAAACAAAGCGGCGATACTGCCAAAAATTTTCGCCCGGCCCGGCCCGGCGGCGGCCGTGCAAGCCGTGAATGACGGTCGCGGCGACGCGGCGCGCTTCCAGGATCAATCGCGGCATGCTGGCGGCGAGGCTGTGGCTCGCGCCGACTGCGCGGGCGACTGCAGGACCATCCTGATATGTGCGCGGCGGGCTGCGCGATTTGCTGTTTTTGGGCGCAACGGCCATCACTATCCAATCCGGGCCTTCAAACGCGCAATCACCCCTTCGATGGTTTCGCCCTCGGCGCGGGCGCTGAAAGTCAGCGCCATGCGGTGCTTGAGCACCGGTTCGGCGAGATCGACCACGTCATCGATAGAGGGCGCGAGTCGCCCTTCCAGCAGGGCGCGAGCACGCACGGCCAGCATCAGCGCCTGGCTCGCGCGCGGGCTCGGTCCCCAGGCAATGAGTTTTGCGGCATCGCCACTATCCTGTCCCGGGCGCGCCGAGCGCACCAGCGCGAGAATGGCTTCGACGACCGATTCGCCGACCGGAAGCCGCCGCACCAGCCGCTGCGCGGCGACAAGATCGTCCGCCGTCATTGCCGGCTTGGGCCGCGTCTCTTCGGAGCCGGTCGTCTCGAACAGAATTTTCCGTTCGGCGTCGCGATCGGGATAGGTGACGTCGATCTCCATCAGGAAACGGTCGAGCTGCGCTTCCGGCAGCGGATAGGTGCCTTCCTGCTCCAGCGGGTTTTGCGTCGCCAGCACGTGGAACGGACGCGGCAAGTCGTAACGCGTCCCGGCCACGGTGACATGCTGCTCCTGCATGGCCTGCAGCAGCGCCGACTGGGTGCGCGGCGAGGCGCGGTTGATCTCGTCTGCCATCAGGAGCTGCGCGAAGACCGGACCCGAGATGAAGCGGAAGCTGCGCTTGCCGGTCTGGCTTTCCTCCAGCACCTCGGTGCCGAGAATGTCGGAGGGCATGAGGTCGGGCGTGAATTGGATGCGCCGCGCGTCGAGCCCGAGCACCATGCCCATGGTTTCGACGAGCTTGGTCTTGGCGAGACCCGGCACGCCGAGCAGGAGCGCATGACCGCCCGACAGGATCGTGACCAGCGCCTGTTCGACCACCCTGTCCTGGCCGAATATGACGGTGCCGATGGCCGCCTTTGCGGCGCGCACATGATCCGCGGTCGATTCCGCCGTCCGCACGATCATGTCTTCGAGCTTTTCGAGCCCATCTCCGCCGGCAAAGGGCATATCTAACTCCTTGTAGTTCTGCAGTATTCTTGCGCCGACCAGTTCGCGGTCAGGTTCGCACTCAGGTTCGAACCATGGGCACGAACAACGGGCAGCGATCTTGCGGGGCGATGAGCCACATCATGCAATATATGCGCCAGCTGCAGCTCGCCGATCTTGCGCTGATTCTTCCTCAACTGGAACAAAGCTTGGTGTTTCGGGCTGCTGGATTACTAGGTAGCAAGCGTGCGCACCCGCAGTAAGTTTCGCCCGGAAGCCGCATAGAAGGTATGATTCAAGGCACAAACCATGGCGAAGCAAGGGCAAATGGGCCTTGAGACGATCACGGGGGCGCTAGGTCGTGCGGCAAAAGGGCCGCACGGCTTGCCGCCCGTCGAGCTTTGGAACCCGCCGTTCTGCGGCGATCTCGACATGCGCATCGCGGCCGACGGGACCTGGTTCTATCTCAACACGCCGATCGGACGACCGGCGCTGGTCAGACTCTTTGCCTCGGTTCTCAAGCGCGAGGGCGACCGGTATTTTCTGGTCACGCCGGCGGAAAAGTGCGGCATCCGCGTCGATGACGCGCCGTTTCTAGCGGTCGAAATGCAGGTGGACGACGGCGCCGACGGCCGCGTGCTGAATTTTCGCACCAATGTCGACGATTGGGTCGCGTGCGGGCCGGATCACGAACTGCGCTTCGAGACCGAGACCGCTACCGGCGGCTTAAAGCCTTATCTCCACGTTCGGCGTGGCCTGTGGGCCAAGGTCACGCGCGCGCTGTTCTTCGATCTGGTCGAGCTCGGCGAAGAGCGCGATATCGGCGGTGCGGCCATGTTCGGTGTTTCGTCCATGGGCGCGTTCTTTCCCATGGCCCCGGCCAATCAAATAAAGGATTTTGCGTGAACGATAGCCGCATTGCTTTGGAGCGCCCGGCAACACAGCATTTTTTCGATCGCGCGCGGGCCCGGCTCAGCTTGGAAGTGCCGCCGGCGCTCAACGATCCGAGCATCGAGGGAGCGCGCGGCGATCTCGATCTCAATCCGGAAATGTGGGCGCGCGCCGGCGTGACGGCGACCAAGCCTGCGGCCGTGCTGGTGCCCGTGGTCGATCGCGCCGAGCCTACTGTGCTGCTGACATTGCGCACCGCGGAATTGGCAAGCCATGCCGGGCAGGTGGCTTTTCCCGGCGGCAAGATCGACCCGACCGATGCGTCGCCGGTTGCGGCGGCGCTGCGCGAGGCCAGGGAAGAGACCGGGCTGCCGCCGGCGCTCATCGAGCCGATCGGCTACCTCGATCTTTATCTGACCTTTTCCGGCTTTCGCATTCTGCCAACGGTGGCGCGGGTCCGGCCGGACTTCACGCTCACGCTCAATCCGCGCGAGGTGACCGAGACATTCGAGGTGCCGCTGCAATTCTTGATGACGCCCGGCAATCACCAGCGCAAGGTCCGCGACTGGAACGGCATGCAGCGTGAATACTACGCCATCCCATTCGAGAATCGCTACATTTGGGGCATTACTGCGGGTATCCTGCGCAATCTCTACGAGCGGGTCTATGCCGAATGATCAGGCCCATCGCCACCGAACTGGCGCTGTTTCTTACGCCCTTCGCGCTCTATCTGGCCTTTCTGTTTGCCTCGGGTGAGCGCGCCCTGCAGCCGGCGGCCTGGCAGCCCCGACGTGTGGCCGGCCTCCTCATCGCCGCGCTGCTCTTGATGATCGGCAGCTTCGTGATCTTCGCCAATTTTTCCGGCGCGCCGCCCGGCTCGACTTACGTGCCGGCGCATGTTGAAGACGGCAGATTCGTGCCGGGGACGACACAGTGACGGCGAGCGCGCATCTTGCCGATGCGGCCTGGCTCACGCGCGGCGAAGTGGCGAAACTGCTTGCGCTGCTCAATCGCGACGGCGAAGAGGCGCGCGTCGTGGGCGGAGCGGTGCGCGACGCCTTGCTCGGCTTGCCGGTCGGAGAGATCGACGTGGCAACGACGGCCTTGCCGGACGACGTGGTCCGCCGCGTCGAGGCGGCCGGCTGGAAGGCGGCGCCGACCGGGATCGACCACGGCACCGTCACGGTCGTGATCCACAATGTGCCTTTCGAGGTCACGACGTTGCGGCGCGACGTCGAGACCTATGGCCGCAAGGCCAAGGTCGTGTTCGGCCGTGACTGGAGCGCTGACGCGCAGCGCCGCGACTTCACCATCAATGCGCTGACCGCGGCGGCCGACGGCACCGTCTACGACTATGTCGGCGGGCTTGCCGATGTCGCCGCGCGCCGCGTGCGCTTCATCGGCGATCCGGCGACCCGTATTGCCGAGGATTTCTTGCGCATCCTGCGCTTCTTCCGCTTTCACGCCTGGTATGGCAAAGGCGCGCCCGATCCCGCCGGACTGCACGCCTGCATCGCCGCGCGCGCCGGGCTGGAGACGCTGTCACGCGAGCGCGTGCGTATGGAGCTGTTAAAGCTCTTGCTGGCGCCGCATGCGACACCGGCGCTCGCGGTGATGACGGAAGCCGGGCTTCTCGGCAGCGTGCTCGGCGGCGTGCCGCTTCTGGCCAGTTACGAAAACATGGTGAAGGTGGAGGCGGCGGCCGGCCTGCCGCCCGACGCGCTGCGGCGACTCGGCGCGCTCAATGTCTTCGTCAAAGAGGATGCCGGGCGGCTGACCGAGCGGCTGCGTCTGTCGAATGCCGAAGCGACGCGCTTGAGCGCGCTCGAAGGCTGGTGGCGCCTATCGCCGGAGAGCGGCGAGCAGGCCGCACATGCCCTGCTTTATGATGTCGGGCGGGACTCTTACGTTGACTGCGTGCTATTGGCCTGGTCGCGCTCAGAGGCCGGCGCCAGGGATCAGGCTTGGCGCGCGCTTGCTGCCCTGCCGCAGCGCTGGACGGCGCCCGCCTTTCCGCTCAAAGCCGCCGACATTATGGAGCGCGGCATCGGCGCAGGGCCGGCTTTGGGCCAAGCCATGCGCCGCGCCGAGCAAATGTGGATCGAGGCGGACTTTCCGGCCGATCGCGCCGCGATCGCGGCGATCGCCGATCGCGCGGTGCGCGAAGCGGCATCTGCGACGCGTCGCGCCGGCCCAAGCGGGGACCCATGACCAGGACACTTCGGAAGAATGGCAAAGGCGGGGACTGTGGATTTTCCCGAGTTCACAAACCAATTGAGGAGCAATGAGGTCGGCACGAGCGGTCGCGCAAGCCATCGACGCCTTGCTTGCGGTAGCGCTGCACCCACTTGTCTGCCGTCTTCGGCGTGGTGCGACAGCGTCATGCCGCCTCGGTCTTGCTTAGTCCGTCATCCGCCACGGCCCGTAGCATGGCCTCTCGGCCTCTCAACGTTAGACGGGTATTCTTATGCGTATCCGCTTTCAAAACGACGCGGCAGAAATCACCGCTCCGACAGCCGCTCGCGCAGCGAGCGCAGGCGGCGCCGGCCGTCGCTCGCGACTTTTTGCACGCGCGGGCGGACGCGCGCCAGCACGCGGCGGCGCTGCGCGTCCATGCGCTCGACCTGCATTGCATTGCCGCGCCAGACAAAGTCGTTGCCTTTGAGCGCCGCGACGAACAGCACCGGCAGCAGGAGATCGCGGCACAGGCCGTAGAGCGGGGAGCAGAGCCGCGTATGCCAGCCGGCCGCGGCGGCTAGAAACATTTCGCCGCCGTACCAGAATGCACCGAAGGCGAGCGCGCTGAGCGCAACCGGCCACGCCAGAGCGTGCGCCAGAAACGCAATCGTCAGCATCGGCAGCACGCCGCCGGAAAAAATCTCGAGCAGAAAATAGAAAAAGAAGCTGGCGCGCCGCAGCCGCGCCCAGCGCAATTGCCGATTCCAGACTTCGGACGCGGTACGGTAGCCAAGCGGCTGGGCGAGCGGGCGATCGATCAAGCGCACCTTGCGGCCCATGCCGCGCACGATCTTGGTTGAAGCCGCATCTTCGGCGGCCTCCTTGGCCAAAGCCGCGATGCCGCCGGCGCTTTCCAGGTCGGCGCGCCGCCACAGCATGGTTTTGCCTTGGGCAAAACCGCCGCCCAGCGTGTCGATGAGATATTGCCAGCGCGCCTGATAGGTATTGAGAAACGCGCATTCGAGCTCGGCCCAAAAGCCATGCGGATGCGAGCCGATCGGCGGCGAGGCGACAAGTCCGGTGTCGGCGCGCCAGCTCGCGAACAGGCGCGCAACATAGTCGCGCGGCATCAGCACATTGGAGTCGGCGATGATGATCCAGTCGTGCGCGGCGGCGCGCCAGCCTTTGATCACATTATTGAGCTTGGGGTTGGCGCTGACGCGATCGTCGCCGATCAGGATTTTGGCATTGGCGCCGCCATATTCGGCGATCAAATCGCGCACCAGCGGGATGACCGGATCCCTTGCCGAGGCGACGCAGAACAGAATCTCATATTGCGGGTGATCGAGCTCGAATGTCGTGCGCAGCGTGTCGACGGCGTAGTTGTCGATGCCGCACAGCGGGCGCACCAAAGTGACGGGCGGATAGGGCGGCGATTCGCGGTCAGGCTTGCGGCGAAACCGGCCGATCGCCGCCGCAATGCTCGCAACATGGATGAGGCTGACGGCGATGGTGAACGTCGCTGCCGCGAGAATCGTCACTGTCATCGCGGGAACTTTTAGGCATGCGCCATGACAGAGTTGTGACTCGCGCGCGCAGCGCGCTTTGTCCGCGCCGTTAACCATTGCCTTCGCCGTCTGTCATGGTTCTGCAATGCAGCGCATCTAAAAGCAGACTCGAAAACCGCCAGTGATGCGAGCATTGATTCGGTGACATTCGAGCACGGTACAAAAAAGTTCCGTACTCTCTTTATCTCCGATGTGCATCTCGGCGCGCGCGGCTGCCAGGCCGATCAGCTCATCGGCTTTCTACGTTATCATGACGCCGAGACGATCTATCTGGTCGGCGACATCGTCGACGGCTGGCAGTTGCGCTCGGGCTGGTACTGGCCGCAGGAGCACAACGACGTCGTGCAGAAACTGCTGCGCAAGGCGCGCAAAGGCGCGCGAATGATCTATCTGCCGGGCAATCACGACGAGTTTCTGCGCGACTATTACGGCACGCATTTCGGCGGCATCGAGGTCATGGAGACTGCGATCCATCAGGCCGCCGACGGGCGGCGCTATCTCGTGGTCCATGGCGACGTCTTCGACATGGTGGTCAAGCATGCACGCTGGCTCGCGCTGCTCGGCGACACCGCCTACGATTTCGCGATCTTCGTCAACCGCTACTTCAACGCGATCCGCCGCAGGCTCGGCTTCCGCTACTGGTCGCTGTCGCAATGGGCCAAGCACAAAGTCAAGAACGCGGTGAACTATATCGGCGCGTTCGAGCAGACGCTGGCCGAGGAGGCGCAGCGCCACCAGGCCGACGGGGTGATCTGCGGCCACATCCATCATGCCGTGATCCACGACAATTTCGGGATTCGCTACATGAACTGCGGCGACTGGGTCGAAAGCTGCACCGCGCTTGCCGAGCATCCGGACGGCCGCTTCGAGATCATCCGCTGGACCGATCATGTCGGCATGCTGCCGCCGCTGCCGGACGAGGAGGAGGCGGTGGCGGTCGGCGCGCAGACCGGGATGGCAGCTTAAGCTTTCGGCTTGCGCCAGGATTTATGCGAGATCGCGCCAGTCCGCGCCGAGTCCTCGACACGCTCGTCATTCTGTTGCTGCCGCTCGTGAATCTGCCTGAGGGGAATTCGACCTCAAGGACGACCCCATCGCTGCGGCGATGGCGGGCCTTGTAGCGGCCGTCACGCCCCTTGAGCCGGGCGCTTCCGCCGTCATACTTCCGGCATGGATCTCGCCGTCCGCATCGAGCGCTGGCCGCTCGCCAAGGCCTTCACCATCAGCCGCGGCAGCAAGACCGAGGCGGTCGTGGTGACGGCCGAGCTCAGCGACGGCCAATTCCGTGGCCGCGGCGAGTGCGTTCCTTACGCGCGCTATGGCGAATCGCCGGACGGCGTCGTCGCGGCGATCGAGGCCATGCGGGCGCCGCTGCGCTCGGGCCTCGACCGCGCCGCGCTGCAACAGGCGATGGCGCCCGGCGCCGCGCGCAACGCGCTCGATTGTGCGCTGTGGGATCTCGCCGCCAAGAAGAGCGGTCGTCGCGCCCATGAATTGGCTGGCATGGCGGTGCCGAAGCCGCGGGTCACCGCCTATACGATTTCGCTTGCCGCGCCCGAAGCGATGGCGCAGGCGGCGGAGCGCGCCGCCGATCGGCCCCTGCTCAAGGTCAAGCTCGGCGCCGGCGACGATGCAGCGCGCATCGCCGCGGTCCGCCGCGCCGCGCCAAAGGCCGAGCTCATTGTCGATGCCAACGAGGGCTGGACGATCGACAATCTGGCGCAGAACCTCGCCGCCTGTGCGGATGCCGGTGTGACGCTGATCGAGCAACCGCTGCCGGAATGGCGCGATGAAGCGCTCGCAGGCTTAAAGCGGCCGATTGCGGTTTGCGCCGACGAGAGCGTGCATGATCGCGCTTCGCTCAAAGCGCTCGCCGGCAAATATGACGCCGTCAACATCAAGCTGGATAAAGCCGGCGGGCTGACCGAAGCCCTGGCGCTGGCGGCGCAAGCGCAGCAGCACGGCTATGGCGTCATGGTCGGCTGCATGGTGGCGACATCGCTCGCCATGGCGCCGGCCATGCTGCTGGCACAGCGGGCAAGCATCGTCGATCTCGACGGCCCTTTGCTGCTTGCCAAGGATCGGCCGGAAGGGCTGCGCTACGTGGGCAGCCGTGCTTATCCGCCGGACGCGGAGCTTTGGGGATGATCGCCGTCCAGCTTTGGCAAGCCTTTCCGACCAGTCTCCATATGAAGAACCTGTGAATATCTCGCCCCGACCCGCTGCCAACAAGATTGCAGGGCATCGTGCGTTATGGTCATGATTCAGCGGGTAGTAGCATGTCCAATGATCACCTCGTGCAGTCGATTGTCGCGGCCGGGCCGCGCAATGAAGCGGATTACGAGGCTGTTTTTGCATCGGTAAATGCGACCGAGCGCGGCCGCTGGTTCCTCGCCGAATTCGCCCGCCGCAATCGCACCGTCGACACCGACCTGGTCCTTGCCGCCGTCGCGCGGATCGAGGCCTATATTCGCGGCGAGGCGGCGCCGGCGCCGGCGCGTGAGAATAAAGAGGGCGAGAGGACACCGACGACGCTGCGGGGGCGCCTGGCGGCGCTGGCGCCGGGCGCCAGTTTTCTTGCGCCAAATCAGCCGCCAGGCGATACCGGCCGAGTGCCGAGCGAAGGCGATGCCGATCGCGTCTCGGCTGCGCCGGGCATGGTGCCCGCCGAACCGCAAAAACAATCGCAAAAGGACGTGGCCGACGCGTTGCAGCCGGAGTCCAAGCCCAAGCCGCAAGCTGCGCAGTCCGAGCATGCAGGGCCCGATCTGACGCCGGCTGCGGCAGCGCGCGATCGTGTGATCCAGGATAATTCGCCGCGCTGGTATATCGAGCCGCCGGATTTCGTGTTCAGCGGCGGCGGCCAGCGCAGCGATGTCGAGATCGAGTCCGCCGCAGCCAGTGTCGCGCGCGAAACGCAATTGTCGGGAGCACGGCTTCTCACCGAGTCGCGTGATGACGCCGCCGAGACCTTCGACCGTCCGCAGGGTGTTGTCGTCGCGCTGGACTTTACAAGTACAACAAGTGCGGATGCTGCGGCCGCGCCGTCATCGCCGCCCGCGACCGCGCTCGACCCCGTGCCGGATCCCTTGCGACCGCAGTTGCGCGTTGCAAATCTCGACGCACCGACCCATCATCGTCCGATTCGCGGCGGCCCGCTCAGTGTAGCGGACGCGCTCAGCGAGGATGAAGTCATCGCCCTGTTTGGTTGAGGCGTTGCGTCGGGTCACGCCGCGCAGGCGTATGTGCCGGAACAGGCTGCCGTTTTCCAAAGTTCCCCGGCGGGTGCTCGCCAAGTTCCATGACCATTGCGTCAGGTGCGGCACGGAAGTTGCTTGGACTAGCCATGCGAATCAACAGGGGCGTGCAGGCGAAGCTTCTTTGAACTCTCCAGTCTACAGAACGTTGTCTGCATGGTCTTTGTTGAAGATCTGCACAGCTGATCATCTGGAGGCCATCGATGCACAGACTTGCCGCTTTTTTTCCGACCGTGGCGTTGTGCATAGTTGCGTCGCTTCCAAGCTCGCTCTCCGCGCGTGACGACGGCCGCTATGCGAATTCACCGCTGAAGCCATGGTTCGACCAGCTCGCCAGCGGCAAAGGCCTGTGCTGCTCGTTCGCGGACGGCGTGAAGATCGAAAATGTCGATTGGGACACCCAGAACGGCCGCTATCGCGTGCGCATCCAGGGCGAATGGATCGTCGTGCCCGACAATGCGGTCGTGACCGAGCCGAACAGATTCGGTCCCGCGGTGGTGTGGCCGTACAAGGACAGCGACGGGGTGACGCAAATCCGCTGCTTCCTGCCGGGAGCCGGGGCGTAGCGGGAGCGACGGCGGCAGGCGTCACGCGACCAGACGTGAGAAGACTTCCGGATCGACATTGCCGCCGGACAGCACGGCGACGGCGATTTTGTCTTTGACGTCGATCTTGCCGGTCATGACGGCGGCGAGCGCGACCGCCCCGCCGGGCTCGACCACAAGCTTCAGTTCGGCGAAGGCAAAAGCCACGGCCGCGGCAACTTCCTGGTCGTTCACCACCACGCCGGCGCCGATCAGCGCGCGATTGATGGCGAAGGTGAGCCGGCCCGGCATGCGCGCCATCAGCGCGTCGCAAATGGTGCCGGTCAATGCCGCATTGGCCTCGCGCTGGCCGCTCTTGAACGAGCGGGCATGATCGTCAAAACCGGCCGGCTCGGCCGTGTAGAGCGCGGCGGACGGCAGGCGCGTCTTCACCGCAAGCGCGATGCCGGCAGCGAGGCCGCCGCCCGAGGCGGTGACGACGACGATATCGGGCTTGAGCCCGAGCGCGCCGAGGTCCGCGACGATCTCGCGGCCGGCGGTGCCCTGGCCGGCAATGATCAGCGCGTCGTCATAGGGCGGCACCAGCACCGCGCCGCGTTTTTCGGCAATGTCCTTGGCGATCGCCTCGCGATCCTCGCGGGTGCGATCATAGAGGACGACTTCGGCGCCATGCGCCATGGTGCGCTCGCGTTTGGCGCGCGGCGCGTCATGCGGCATGACGATCACGCAGGGCATGCCGAGAAGCCGTGCGGCGGCGGCGACGCCTTGGGCATGATTGCCCGACGAATAGGCGACCACGCCGCCTGAGCGCCGCTCCGGCGGCAGCGCGGCGAGCTTGTTATAGGCGCCGCGGAACTTGAACGAGCCGGTGCGCTGCAGCGTCTCGGCCTTGAGAAAGACGCGGCCGCCGGTCATCGCATCGAGCGCAACCGAGGTCAAAAGCGGCGTGTGCAGCGCCACGCCGTCGAGGCGGCGCGCGGCCGCATCGACGTCCGCGGCGGTCGGCAGTTCGGAAACCGGCAAGTCGAACGAGGCGTCCACAACGCGATCCATTGCGCGCCTTTGGCGCCATGCACGCATCAATATGGGTAACGGTAGCGCCGCGAATATGTCACAGGCAAGGGCGCTGCGGCGAACTCCGGAGCCGGAAAGCTGTAGGGCCACTATGAAGCTTTACCGCCGTGTGATCGACGGCGTCACCCGCCCACCGGCGCGATGGCGGTCAGGGACTGTGACCCAAGGTTTTGACCTCTAATCGAACCGTCCCGCCGCGTGTGCCAGCATGGTGTAGACCTTGCCGGTATCGGAGGTGAGATAATTGCGGGCAACGGCGGGGCCGCGGTCGCCGCGCGACACGTCGTCGAGGAGCCGCTCGAATTCGTGGATGTAATGCTCCACGGTCTGGCGGAATTCCGGATCGGCGCGATATTTGGCGCGGATCTCGTCGAAGGCCTTTTGGCCCTGCGGCGTATAGAGGCGGCGATTGAACGCGCCGCGCTCGCCGCGCTTGTAGCGGTCCCACAATTCCGCCGCCGCGTCATGGTCGATCATGCGCGCGATGTCGACCGACAGGGAATCGATGGAATCGACGGGCTCGCGCGGCACGGGCTCCCGCGAAGGCGCAACCGACGGCGCCTCGTCGCGCGAGGCACGGGTGAGCAGATCGGACAGCCAACCGCCGTTGCGGCCATTGCCTTCGTCCTTGCCACCTTGCACCGGGCTTAAGTTCGGCGGACCGGGCCGCCGCGTCGGCGCGCCGGTAATGTCGCGCGGCGGGGCCGGGGGCGCCGGCGGCGGCCCCATGTCGGCGCGCATGTCGGCGCGCATGTCGGGCCGGATGGGCCGCGGCTGACCGCGTCCGCCACCCGACGCATAAAGCGGTTCGGCTTCGCGCCGCACCGGCTCGGCCGTATCGAGCGAGCGGCCGTGGCGGGCGACGATACGATTGAGCTCGGCCAGAGCCTCGATCTGGTCGACGATGACGCGCCGCATCTGCGCCGCGCTTTCGGCGGTCTCCTGCGGCAGTTCGAGAATGCCGCGGCGCAACTGGGCCCGCGTCGCTTCGAGCTCCTCCTGCATTTCCGCCGCCATCTGCTTCATCCCCTGCATGACCTCGGTGAAGCGGGCGGCGGACCGATTGAACATGTCGTGGGTTTCGGCGGCGACTTCCTCGTACACCGTCTTTAAGGCGTCGCTGGTGCGCGCACGTTCGAGCTCAGAATTCTTGCGCACGAGATCGTATTGCTGCTCGAGATTTTGCAGGCTTTCGTTGCTGGTCTCGGCTATCACGCCGGCGATCTCGCGCGCGCGGGTGGTCGCGGTATCGAGCGACTGTTCGAGCAGCGCCGAGAAGCGCTGCAGGCGCTGGCCGAAATCTTCGGTCCGCGCGTCGAGCGTCGTCACCAGCGTCTCGATGCTGGCGTGGCGGCTGGTGAGCGTCTCTTCGGTGCGGCGATTGCTCGCTTCCAGCATTTCCACCGCCTCGCTCAGGGTGCGGCCGTGCGAGGTGAACTGGTCGGCGAGATCGCCGAGATCGCTCAGCACCTTCGACGTGACATTGTTGAAGATGCCGAGATGCTGCTCGACCTTGGCGGTGGTGGCGCCGCTCTTGGTCGAGAGATCGTTCATCGCGGCGACGAATTCGGAAATGCGCGCCGCCATGGTGTGCTCGATCGAGCTCATATTCTCCTGCGCGCCCGACAGAACTTCCTGCAGCAAAATATTGGCCTCGCGCAGCCGCTCGAACAAAGCGGTCGAGTCGGAGCGCAGCATGGTGTGCGTCTCCAGCATGTCGGCCACCGTGGCCGCCGCCGTCTGCTTCGATTCTTCGATTGCGGTCCTCGTCGCCTTGTGCAGGTCTTCGAGCGTGCGTGTGATGGTCAGCTTGGCGGCCTCGGTGACGCCCTGCGCGCCTTCCTGCATCTGGCCGAGCGTGCGGGTGACCGCAGCGGTCGCGTTGAGGCTGGCATCGTTGATCAGCCGGGCGATCTCCTCGCTCTTGTCCATCATGGTCTGGGTGAACACGAAGCCCTTGGCCTCGATCGCCTTGACGGTCTGATCGGTGACGCGGCCGATCTCGCCGGCGAAACCCTGCGCCTTGCTGTTCAACGCCGAGATCAGGCTGTTCGACTTTTCATCGAGGATGCGCGACATGTCTTCGACGCGCTGCGACAGGGCGGTGTTGATCTCGTTGGACTTGCCGACGATGCTGCGCGACACCTCCCCGCTCATGCCGGTGAGCTTGCGCTCGGCCTCGGTGGCGCTGCGTCCGATCGCCTCGGCCGCGCTCTGCGCGCTCTTGGCGAGGAGATCGCTGGCTCCGGCGGTCGCCTTGCCGATCGCCTCGGTAGCAAGGCCTGCGCTCTTGCTGATCGCATTGGTCAGCGTGCCGGTGCTGCGGTTGAGCGAGACGGTCGCCTCGGCGGCGCTGCGATTGAGCGCTTCGGTCGCCGCGGTGCTCGCGGCGGCGCTCTTGCTCAGCGCCTCGGTGGTGTTGACGGCGAGCTGGGTCAGCGCCCGTTCGGCGCCGGTCGAATGGGTCCTGATCGATTCCGATAATTGCTCGAAGCGGGAGGCCAACAGATCGGCGGCGGCACGGCTGCGCACCTCCATCTGATGCACGATCTGCTCGGCGCGGCCGCCCAACAGCTGCTCGAGATGACCGACGCGCGAATCGAGCGTGTTGGCGACGTCGAGCGCGCCTTTGCCGAGCGCCGAATCGATCGCCGCTATGCGCTCGCCGATGGTTTCGGCGAGCTTGGCCGAGCGGGTATCGATCACGCTGGTGACTTCGCCGACGCGCTTGTCGAGCGCGGCGACCACCTCCTTGCCGTTCTCGGCAAGCGTCTTGGAAATCTCGACGATGCGGGCGGACAGCGCGTCGGTCAGGCTCTGCGAGCGGTTGTCGATCGCCTCCTGGAAGCGGGTAAGGCGCTGGTCGAGCGCGGTCGTGACCTCGTTGGCCTTGGCGGTGACGCGATTGTCGAAAGTGTCGACATAGCTGCGCATCGACTCGGAGACGTCCTGCGTGCGCGCGCCAAGCCGCTCGACGAGCTCGGCGCCGTAGGTCTTCACGGTGCGGTCGAATTCGGCGAGATGCCGAGTGATGAGGTTGCCCAGCGTGGAAGAATCGCGCGAGATCTTTTCGCCCAGCTCGGCGCCGGTGTGACTGAACATTTCCTCGAAGGCGGCGAGCCGCGTCGCCAACAGTTCGCGCACCGCGTCGCTGCGCGTGGCGATCACGCCCGCCACGTGTTCGGCGGTTTCGCGCATGGCCTCGGTCGAAGTGGCGGTGCGCGCGACCAGCTGTTCGGCGATGCCATCGCCCGCTTGTTTGAGCTTGCTGGCGATTTCGCTGCCGCGCAGATCGAGATCAATGATGAAAGATTCGGCGGAAGCCTTCAGCGTAGCATTGGCCTCGTCGGCACGGGTGGCGATGGTCTCGGCCAATTGGCTCGATGTCTCGATGATGGTGTCGGTCAGCTCCTGTGAGCGGCCGATCATCAGATCGACCACGGCCAGCGATTTTTCCGAGAAGCTTTCGGTGACGCGGTCGAGGCGCTGCGTCATCATGGCTTCCAGGCCGTCGGCGATTTCCGAAAACTCCTCGCCGATATGATTGGTCTTGAAGTTCAGGTTGGAGGTGAGGCGGTCGCTCGCCGCCGCAATCGCGCGCGAGGTCTCCTCGCTCGTCGCTTCCAGCCGATCGAGCAGATCGCCGCCCCGCTCGGAGAGCTGCGCGACCATCGAATCGCCG
>JAJPJB010000034.1 GCA_021324465.1 Hyphomicrobiaceae bacterium | reverse complement strand
CGGGTGGTTTCAGTCCAAGCCATTGTGACCTCCATCGAATCTTTGCAAATCCGACGGAATCACAAAGGGCTGAAATCACTCAATTACTTTTCGGCCAGGCTCTCAGGTTCATGCCTTATATGGAAGTGCAAATAGAAAATTTGGGCGGTGGCGGAGGGAGTGGGATTCGAACCCACGATACGGTTTCCCGTATACACGCTTTCCAAGCGTGCGCCTTCAGCCACTCGGCCATCCCTCCGGGAAAGGGGACAGGCCATATCACGGTCCGTGCCGGCTGTCATGTCAGCTTTGGCGCTGATCCAGCAACCGCAAGAGGATACGCTCCGATCCGGCTCTGCAAGGTCCGCTCCGGGCCGCTTTCGCCGGCCGGTGCGTTACCTTACATTAGCGGCATGCCCTCGCCCGACGACGATTATCTCATCCGGCCCGATCCGTTCGATCCGCGCCTGACCGAACGCGTCAAGGGCGTCGACCAGACCGGCGCTGCGATAGAGACCGCCGTGACGGTGGAGCGCGCGCTGACGATCTTCCTCAATTCGCAGGAAATCGTCACCGCAATGACGATCAACGACCATCCCGATTATCTGGCGCTCGGCTATCTGCTCAATCAGAACATGCTCAAAGCGGATGATGTCGTCACCGACGTCGATTACGACGGGAATTGGCGGTCGTCGTGGTGCGCACTAAGCGCAAGACCAACTACGAGAAGAAGCTAAAGAAAAAGGTACAGACGTCGGGCTGCGCACAGGGCACGGTGTTCGGCGATCTCATGGAAGCGCTGGAAAATGTGACGCTGCCGCCGGCGGAACTGCGCACGTCGTGGCTCTATCGGCTTACGCATAAGATCAACATGACGCCTTCGCTCTATCTCGAAGCCGGCGCGATCCATGGCTGTGTGCTTGCGAAAAAGGACCGGCCGCTGGTCTACATGGAAGATGTCGGCCGCCATAATGCAGTCGACAAGATTGCCGGCTGGATGTTCAAGCACAAGGTCGGCGCGGCCGACAAGATTTTCTATACCACCGGGCGGCTCACCTCGGAGATGGTGATCAAGACCGTGCGCATGGGCATTCCCATTCTGATCTCACGTTCGGGCTTCACCGCGTGGGGCGTCGAATTGGCGCGCAAAGCGAACCTGACGCTGATCGGCCGCGCCCGCGGCAAGCGCTTCATCGCTCTCTCCGGCGCCGATCGCATCATCTTCGATCAGGACCTCGCCTATGTCGAGGAAGAAAGCGCCAAGCATCGCCGCAAGGCCGCGGTGCATGATGAGTGAGTGCAAGCGCGCGTGAACGCTCCCCCGACTCTTGGCCTTGTGCTCGCTGGCGGCTTGGCGCGCCGCGTGGGCGGCGGCGACAAAGTGCGGACCAGAATCGGCGGCAGGAGCATTCTGCAGCGCGTGCTGGAACGTCTTTCGCCGCAATGCGCGGGCGTTATCATCAACGCGAATGGCGACCCGAAGCGCTTCGCCGATACCGGCCTGCAGATCGTCGCCGACTCGATACCGGGCTTTGCCGGCCCGCTCGCCGGCATCCTTGCCGGTCTCGACTGGGCCGCTGCGCACGTGCCGCAGATCGACTATGTCGCGAGTGTGCCGGGTGATTGCCCGTTCCTGCCGAGAGATTTGGTGCGGCGCCTGCACGAAGCGCGTCACGCGGCCGGCGCGCCGCTTGCTTGCGCCCGGTCGGGCGAATGGCGGCACCCGGTCGTCGCACTCTGGCCGGTCGCGCTGCGCGAGGATTTACGGCGCGCGCTCGCCGATGAAGGTTTGCGTAAGATCGAGAGCTGGACGGCGCGGCATGGCGTCGGGCACGCCGACTGGCCGGCCGAACCGCGCGATCCATTCTTCAATGTCAATACGCCGCAGGACGCGGCGCGCGCCGAGGCGCTGGCCGCCGAATTCCCCGATTTATGACAAGGGTCGCTCGTCGCGGCGACAGCGGGGATCCCGGAGCGTTTTCCGATTCGATGGAATCGCAAGGCGCTCCAGGGTCTTTTGTCCTGTCACATTTTCTTACGGAAAACCGGTAACCACTCTTTCCGGAAAATGCTGTTGCCCAATTGGTCGGAATCCCCTGCTTGCGCGCGAATGAGCACAACTAAGTGAGCAGCGACGCGTAGGACAGAAAGCCGATCGCCTGGCCGGGTTCGACCATCGTTACGTCTTCGCCAAGCTCCGCCAAGCCGTCGGTTTCCGTCAGCGACGTGAGAATGCCGGCGCCTTCCTGCGCATATTTGTGCGCTTCAATCGCACCGTCGCTGGCGTGGCGCAAAGCGACACGCACATATTCCCGGCGACCCTTGCGCTTCTTGTAGGAAAATGCGGCGCGCGCCGGCATGGCAATGAGCGACTCCGGCAACGCGCCGGCGAGCCGCAGCAAGAGCGGCCGCACCACGCGCGCGAAGGTCACGAACACCGCGACAGGATTGCCAGGCAAGCCGACGAAGGCGGCGCCCTCCCCCGAATTGGAGCCGGGAATGACGCCCATCGCAACAGGACGGCCAGGCTTGATGGCGACGCGCCAGAAAACGAGGCGGCCGATGCTTTCGACGGCCGCGCGCACGTGATCGGCTTCGCCGGTCGAGACGCCACCCGAGGTCATGACCAGATCGTGCCCGGCTGCTGCGTTCGCGAGGCTGCCCGCCAGCACCCTCGGATCATCATTAAGAATGCCGAGATCGGTAACCTCGGCGCCAAACCGCGCCAGCAATCCGGCGAGCAGATAGCGATTGGAATCGTAAAGCGCTGCGCGCGGCAAAGCAGAACCCGGTTCGACGATCTCGTCGCCGGTCGAGAACAAGGCGACGCGCACGCGCCGGTAAACCTCAAGCTCGGTCAAGCCGAGCGCCGCGGCGAGCGCCACATGTGGTGCGAAGAGCCGCCGCCCGGCCGGCAAAGCGCGTGCGCCCTTGCGCAGGTCTTCGCCGGCGAGTCGGCGATTGGCGCCGCGTTTCAATCCGGGCGGCACGATCACCTCGTCGCCTTCGACGCGGCAATCCTCCTGCATGAAGACCGTGTCAGCGCCGTCCGGCATCGGCGCGCCGGTAAAAATGCGAGCGGCTTCGCCAGCGCGAACTGAACGATCGGCGGCGTGGCCGGCCGCGATGCGATCGACGATCGTGAGCCGCGTCTCGCTATGCGGATTGAGCCCGTCGGAGCGCAGGGCAAAGCCGTCGACGGCGGAATTGTCGAATGGCGGCAGGTTCAGGGGAGCGACCATGTCCTCGGCAAGCACACGACCCGGTGCGTCGCGCAGCGTGACACGTTCGCGGCCATCAACCGGCAGAATGCGTTCGCCGATCAGCCGCTCGGCGTCATCGACCGGGAGCAACGGCGCCTTGAAGGCAAAGCAATCGTCGCTGAGCTGCGCCATCACGCCTCGCTCTGCCGGGCTTCGAGGTGGCCGATGCGATCGAGCGGCAACGCTTCGGCTTGCAGCACATTGGCAATGCCCTCGAAGTCGTCGAGCATCACGACCGGCACCTGCGCCTGCGGCAGCGGCGC
Source organism: Hyphomicrobiaceae bacterium (assembly GCA_021324465.1). Classification (GTDB taxonomy): domain Bacteria; phylum Pseudomonadota; class Alphaproteobacteria; order Rhizobiales; family Xanthobacteraceae; genus BOG-931. The sequence continues at coordinate 9,282 of JAJPJB010000034.1, read as the reverse complement.
ATCGGTGGCGACAGCAACGATGCAATCATCATCGGGATGCAACAGGGGTTTGCCGATTGCCGCGCGAAACACTTCGAGCTTGGGGTGGGTGTGGCGCTTGAAGCCTTCGACGATCACCAGATCGGTCTGGCTCAGTTTGGCCAGGATTTTGCTTAGCGGCGGCTCGGGATCGCCCGCCAATTCGTGCACGATCGCCCAGCGGCGGCTCGAAACGATGGCCACTTCGCGCGCGCCAGCTTGACGGTGCAGCCAAGAATCCTTTCCAGGCTGGTCAGTATCGAATTCATGGTGCGCATGCTTGACGGTTGCGACGGTCAGGCCGCGCTTGACCAGCACCGGGATCACGCCGGTGACCAGTGTCGTCTTGCCGGAGCCGCTCCAGCCTGCAAGGCCGATGATACGCATGACATTATATTATATGGCCGGTCATTGCGCCGGTTCCATGCCCAGCGCGCGGATACGCCGGCGCGTAGCCTCGTCCCGCAAAGCGTCCAAAAACGCCTGCACCGCGGGCCTGTCGCGGCGCGCCTCAACGAGAAGAAAATCATAATGCTCGGGCGCAATGGGCAGAAATGACAGGCCGTACATGCGCGCCACCGGCGCAATGGCGACGCCCCAATCGGCCCGACGCTGCGCAATCGCCGCCGCAACCGCATTATGTGAGCGCGGCTGATTGGCATAGCCGGGCGGCTTTGCGCCACGCAGGAGCTGATCGATCAGTACCCGCGTGCCCGAGCCGGCATTGCGGTTGACCATAAGTGCGCCGGGATTGGCAAGCGCCGCTTTGAGGGCGGCATCTGCTGACAGGCCTTCGAACCGCGCATCGTCGGGGCGGAACACGAAGCCCTGCATGCGCTGCCAGCCCGGAACGAGAGACAGTCCCGGCGCGAGCAGGTGTTTGTTGTAGATGCCGGTTGCCGGGTCGACGAGATGGACCGGCGCAACATCGCATTCGCCGCGCGTCGCGGCGCTGACGCCGCCGAGACTGCCGACTGCGATGGTGCGGGCATGAAAACCGCGCTCGGCCAATGCGCCCACCACGACGTCAAGGCCAATATCGTGGCTGCCCATAATCACGAGATCGGGCGCGCGCACCTCCTCGCCGATCAGCGTGACTTCGGCTTGCGTATTGGCGTCGAGCGCCGAAGCAAGCGCATCAATGGCAAGAAAGCCGTCGGCCTGCGAAAAGGCCGTCACCGCGCCCGAGCCTTTGCCGGTCGGAAATGCGATCAGTCCGTCATTGCCGGCGACCAGCGACACCAGCACGAATTCCTCGCGGCCGAGTTCCGAGGCGATCCGCACCGGCACGCGCGCCGCAACGCTGCGTGCCGCTTCCGGCGAAAGCCCGGCGCGGGCGCGGATGATCGGCGCGACAAAAGCGTGGAAGGTGAAAATCGCCGAAGTCGGAAAGCCCGGCAGCACGATCAGCGGCTTGTCGCCGATCACCGCCAGACACAGCGGCTTTCCGGGTTTCAGGGCGACGCCATGAACCAGAATTCCCGGCTTGCCGAGACCCGAAACGATACGATGCGATAGATCGCCCGCGCCTTTCGACGTACCGCCGGACAGCACGACCATGTCGCAGGCGGCGAGCGCGGCGCGGACAGCCGCCGCGAGCGCCGCCTCCGCGTCGGGAAAGGCGCCGAACGGTATCGGCTCGCCGCCCGCTTCGCTGATGGCGGCGGCGATGATGGTGCCGTTGCTGTCATAGACGCCAGCCGGACGAAGCGGCTGGCCCGGCTCGATCAGCTCGTCGCCCGTTGACAGCACGGCAACGCGCGGACGACGCACCACGTCGACCGCGGCAAGACCGCAGGCCGCGAGCATGCCGATTTCGCGCGAGCCGATCCGCATGCCGCGACGCAACAGTATCTCGCCGCGCGCAATATCGGAGCCGGCATAGGAAATGAACTGGCCGCTGGCGACGGCGCGTCGCACATCGATCGCCGGCGCCGTGGCGTCCTCGCTCAACTCGGTCTGCTCGATCATCACGACGGCATCGGCACCGCGCGGGATCAGGCCGCCGGTCGCAATCGCGGTCGCCGTGCCCGGAAGACTTCGATGCCCGGCTCTACGCCGCAGGCGATGACCTCCGGATTGAGGCGCAACCGCCGTGGCGCGCCATTGCTCGCCCCCAGCGTATCGGCCGCGCGGACGGCAAAGCCGTCGACATTGGAGCGGTCAAACGGCGGCGCGTCGACCGGCGCGATCACATCGGCGGCGAGCACGCGCGACAATGCTGCGCGAAGCGCGACGGATTGCGCCGGCAACGGCGACAGATCGATGTGGGCGGCGAAGCGCCGGCGCGCTTCTTCGGCCGGAACAACTTCCAGGAATTGCTCCTGCCGCGCGGCACGCCGCACCGCCTCCAGGAGCGCATTGGCTTGTTCGCTCTGTATCGTGCTCACGGCCATGGTCTGACGGCGACTTGTGTGCCAGCGGCGAAACCTTCGCTGTCCGCCGGCACGCTGATCCAGCCGTCGCTGCCGGCAAGCGATTCAAACGAGAGATAGCCGCTCGTCAGCGGATCCGCCATGCCGTTGGCGCAGCGCACGGGAATAAGCTCCGCAAGCCCAACGGTCGAAGTGACCTTCCGTTTGAGCGTGAGCATCTTGGCTGCATCTTCCATTCGGCCGCCGGCAAGCCTGGCGACGATATGACGGCCCATGAAGAGCCAGCCGGCAAGCGCAGAATCCAAGCGTCCCGGCAGGAGCAAAACCGGGCGTGCGCCGATAAAGCCAAGGGCTGCGGTTTCACCCGGCGCGATGGCGATGCCGTGCGCCGCGAGGCGGCCGAAGCGTGCAAAGCGGCGGACGCTGGCGTCGCCGCGGCCGCGGCCGGTACCGCCGATCACGAAGCCGGCATCTGCGCGAGCCTCGTTGAGAGCTTCAAAGAGCCGCTCGGCCTCACTGTCAGCTTCAAACAATGTGCCGCCTGCGGCAACGATCACTCGCGCCAGCATGTCCATGACGGCTCGAGCCAGCGGCGTCTTGGGATTCGTGCCGCACGCCATATGCAAACGTGGCTCGCAGACTGTGACATCCGCGATGCCTGCGGCAGCCAGCACGGCAATGTCGCTGGCGCGCAATTGCGCGCCGGCTTTGCACAAGATCGCGCCCGCCGAAATGTCACCACCGGCCGCAAGGACGCCCTCGCCTGGCGCGATCGACGCAATCGCCGCTGCAGTGCCGCCCTGCTCTTGCACGGCATCCAGCGGCAGCACGGCGTCCGTTCCTTCCGGCAGCGGCTCGCCGGCATCGACCCGCTGCGGCGGCGCGGCGAACGGCACCGGCGCATAAGGTCCGGCATCCGAGATTGCGCCGGCCGCAACGGCAAAGCCGTCGCGCAGCGCAATCGGCGCCGGCGGAAGCTTTGACGCGGTCACGTCGGCCGCGAGCACGCGGCGATAAGCGGAAGCGACCGGACAGGCACGCGGCACGACCGGATCGATGCGCGCCTCGATCAGCGCGCGGATCGTAGCGAGTGGGGTCAGGCGCGAAATCTGCTGCGTGGTGGAATCGACGGACATCGTCGATATGTTATGAAGCAGTTTTCCGGCGTCTGCGAGTCGCACGTCCCTGCACGATCATGATGGAAAAGACGTTGAACCTGCGCGGGCTCAAATGTCCGCTCCCCGCTCTGCGCACCCGCAAGGCGCTTTCCGCCATGCAGCCGGGCGACATTCTTATCGTGGAATGTACCGATCCGCTGGCCGGACTCGACATCCCAAATCTATTGAACCAGACCGGCGATGTGCTTGAACAGACGCGGAAACAGAAAAGGTTAATGACGTTCCGGATCAGGAAGGCATAAGCGGTCCCTGCGCCGTCTTCAAGCGGCCGCCAACGGGGCCGGCCTTTCGGCCTGCCCGACGACAAGCGCCGCGGCCCGCGACGCATGAATGGGTGAGGCGCCGCGCCAGACACCTTCGAAGCCCGGGTTCGAGGCCCGGGGCTGCGCGCCGGGCCTCTCACGGTGACGGACTATTCACTCCGCCGCGACCCGGTGCGCGGCGACGCCTCTGGCCTTCACCACGACTTTGATCGCATCCTCGACGCGGTCGCGCGCATAGCGGATCGCCGTCGGCAGATCGTCGAGCGCAAAGGTGTGGGTGTGGATCTTGGTCGCATCGAACCGCTTTTGCGACATGAATGCTTCGGCGCGATGGGTCGCGCTCTTGCCCTCGCCGCGTATGCCGTAGAGATAAATGTTGTTGCGCACGATGTGCGCGACGTCGACCGGCGTCTCCTCATGCGGGAATGCGGCAAGGCACACTTTGCCGCCGCGATTGACCATGCGGATCGCCTCGTTCACCGGGTTCGGCGCGCCTGAACATTCGACGACATAGTCGACGCCCTTGCCGCCATTGCGGCGCTTCACGGCTTCGACTGCGTCCTCCTTGCGCACATTAATGACATGATCGGCGCCAAGCTCTTTGCCGATCTGAAGTCTATTGTCGCGCGTGCCGGTGAGGATCACCGGCGAGGCGCCAAGCGCTTTGGCGACGGCAACGCCAAGGAGCCCGATCGGGCCAGGCCCTGTCACGACGACACTCTCGCCGGCGACGAGCCCGCCAAGCTCAGTGAGACCGTACATCGCCGTGCCGGCGGTCACGACCAGAGTCGCTTCCTCATCAGACATCGTGTCAGGGATGGCGACCAGCGTATTGATATTGTTGACCTGATATTCGCAGAAACCGCCGTCGGTGGTGAAGCCGTTGGCACGATGGCCCTTGTCGACCTCGCCATAATTGAGACCGTAGTTGTGGCACGACGTATACATGCCTTCGCGGCAGCGCTTGCACTGGCCGCAGCCGGCGTGGATTTCGACGGTGATACGCTGGCCGATTTTGTATTCGTCGACGCCGGGACCAAGCGCGACGACAGTGCCCATATATTCGTGGCCGGGCGTGAAGTTCTTGTTGAACGGCATGCCGCCCTGGATCAGCGCCGGCGGGCCATGGGCGATGATTTCAAGATCGGTGGCGCAGATTGCGACCGCGTCGATGCGGACCAGGACCTCGGCGCGTTTGGGCACCGGAACCGGCTTTTCGGTGAGCTTGAGCTCGCCCGGATTGCCCAGAACCCAGGCTTTCATCTTGTCCGGAACGGGGAAATCCGGGCTGGTCTTCACTCCGGGTCCTGAATACATTCTTTTCTCTCCGTCCTGTCCCCAACGTCTGCGCGGTTATAGTGAATTTTCGTCGTCGACACTATGGCCCAATGATTTCTTTAGGCCCGTTAAACCGGAACCGTTGTCGCATCATAAGTAAATAGCCAGTCGTAGCGCTCGCGGACGCGATCGGCCTGCCATTCGCGGGCGACATGCGCCTGTGCAGCCGCGGCGTCCGCCATGGCCCGGTTGTGAAAGCGCGGGATCATGTCGGCCGAGCCGGTCACGGCCTTATTGGCGCGGTCGCGGCGCGCCCCCTCGTAGCGGGCGAAAGCGGTCGCATGATCCTCCGGATATTTCTCGATGGCACGCGCCAGAACGAGCGCATCTTCGAGCGCCATGCCAGCTCCTTGCGCCAGAAACGGCACCATGGAATGGCAGGCATCGCCAAGCAGCGTGCAGCGCCCTTTGCTCCAGGCGTCCATGGTCGGGCGCAGCGCCAGCGCCCATTTGTACGGCGTCTCGATTTGTCGAAACAGCGCCTGCAGATGCGGGCTCCAGCCGCGAAAATCGTTGAGCATCTCTTCGGTGCTGCCGCGGACGTTCCAGCCTTCGACCGTCCAGTCGCTGCGCTCGCGCAGGCCTACCACGTTGAGCAGCGTGCCGGCGCGCAGCGGATAGTGCACGACATGGCCGCCGGTGCCGACCCAATTGGTGGCGATGTTCCGGAAAATTCCAGGCGGCACGCGCTCGACCGGCACGATGCCGCGCCAGGCGGTGATGCCGCAGAATCTCGGCTTGTCGGCGCCGAACAGATTTTCGCGCACCACCGAGTGCACGCCGTCGGCGCCGATGACGATTTTGGCGCGGACCGGCTCGCCTTTCTCGAAGCGCAGCTCAACAGCGTCTTCGGTCTGCCTAAGCCCGGTGCATTTGCAGCCGAGCCTTACGGCGTCGGGCTTGGCCTCGCGCAGCGCCCGCGCGATGACGCCATGCAGATCGCCGCGATGGATGGTGATGTAGGGCGAGCCATAGCGCTCGACCGATTCCAGGCCGAGATCGAACAGCTTCCAGCTCTGCCCGGTATTCCACAGCCGGATCGCCTTGCCGGCCGGCAGCACCTGCACCTTGTCGAGCGCGTCCTTGAGCCCGAGCGCGTGCAGCACCCGCGTGCCATTGGAGCTGATCTGCACGCCGGCGCCGAGTTCGTGCAACTCGGGCGCCTGCTCGTAGACGTGGGCATCGATGCCGCGGCGGACCAGCGCCAGCGCCGCCGCAAGGCCGCCGATGCCGCCGCCAATAATGGCAACCGGTTCGGTCGTCATCGATCAGGCCGGTTCGCCGGCGGCGTCACGGTCAAGATCGGCATAAACATCACCGTCCTGTAGCACGACCTTATAGGTGCGCAGCGCCACCGCGCAGGGCGGGGCTCTTACTTGCCCGGTCGGCACGTGAAAAGCGCCCATATGCACGGCGCATTCGATGACATCGCCGTCAAGCATGCCGTCGGCAAGGCTCGCCGAGGCGTGGGTGCATTCGTCGTCAGTGACATAGAACTTGCCGCCGATATTGAAGACGGCCAGCCGCTTGTCGCCGACATCAAAAGCCTGGACGCTCTCCGGAGCAATATCGGCCTGCGCGCAGATGCGGACGACATTGTCTGCCATTGCCTTATTCCTCCCGAGCCAATCGTTGCTGCCTCAACAATTCTTATATAGTCATTGCGGGGCCGAGCGAAGCGAGGAGCCGCTCGCGCGGCGCCCGAAACGACGACTTCAGGAAGCGCGCGATGCAAGTTCTGGTCATTGGCGCCGGCGTGATCGGCCTTGCGGTCGCACGCACCGCCGCGCGCGCCGGCCACGATGTCACGGTCGCCGAAATGACCGGCGGCATCGCCAATGGCGTGTCCTCGCGCAACAGCGAGGTCGTGCACGGCGGCCTCTACTATCCGACCAAATCGCTGCGCGCAAAGCACTGCGTGCGCGGCCGGCGCATGTTGTACGAGTATTGCGCCGCGCACGGCGTCGCCTACCGCAAATGCGGCAAGCTGATCGTGGCGACGAACGAGACCGAGCTCGCCAAGGTCGAAAGCATCAAGAAACAGGGCGAGATCAACGGCGTCGAAGGACTGGAAATGATCGGCGGCAATGCAGCGCGCGCGCTCGAAGGCGAGCTGTTCTGCATCGGCGCGCTGCACTCGCCGGAATCCGGCATCGTCGACAGCCACGGCTTCATGCGCGCGCTGTGGGGCGAGCTGGAGGAGCGCGGCGGCATGATCGCCTTCGAAACGCCGGTCGAGCGCATGAGCTACAAGGCCGGCCAATGGCAGGTTGCATTCGGCGGCAGCGAGCCCGGCACGATCGCCTTCGATGCCGTCGTCAACGCGGCCGGGCTCGGCGCGCAAGATTTGGCGCGGCGCATCGCGAATTACCCGGCGGAGAAAGTGCCGCGGCTCGTGCTCGCCAAAGGAAATTATTTCAGCTTCGCCGGTCGGCCGGTGTTCAAGCGGCTCGTCTATCCGACGCCGGTCGACGGCGGGCTTGGCGTTCACGTTACCCTCGATCTCGCCGGCCGCATGCGCTTCGGGCCCGACGTCGAATGGATCAGCGAAGAGACCTACAGCATCGATCCGCGCCGCGCCGACAGCTTTTATGAGCGCATCCGCACCTATTGGCCGGGGCTGCCGGACAACTCGCTGGTGCCGGACTACTGCGGCATCCGGCCAAAACTGACCGGCCCCGGCGAGCCGGCGGCCGATTTCATGATCGCCGGTCCCGACGCACACGGAATGCCGCGGCTCGTCAATCTGTTCGGCATCGAATCGCCGGGACTCACCGCGTCGCTGTCCATCGCCGAGGACGTGACGAAAATGCTGGCATGACGCTGTTAGCGTCATCGCGCGCGAAGCGAAGCAATCCAAGAACGGCCTCTCGGCAGTGCACCGCTATGTCGCTTCGCGCCTGGCAAAGACGACCCTGGCCAAAGCCCTACCGCGCCGACGCGGCGCCTGCGGCGATGCCAATATTCACGAGCGGCGGCGGCCGGCTCTGGATGGTTCCGGGGTCGTCTTCGGCGACCTCCTCGGTCTGTCCTTTCGCGGCCGCACCCGAGGTGATGGAATTAAGCTGGGCGGCGACGCTTGCGGTCGAAACCGGCGTATAGGCGGCGCCCGGATTCTTGTTGCCGTTATAGGCCATCAGGCCCTGTTTGGTTGCCACGATATCGCCGGGCCGCAGCGTCGGATCGCTCGCCAAGCTCAACTTTGCAAGCCCAAAGGCATCCTTGCCATTGCAGGTGCATTTCGGCACGAGATGCTTGCGATAGACATAAGCATTGGCGAGATCGCCGTAATGCGTGCCGTCCTTGGCGACGGCGTGATCGATCTCGGCGCCGAAAAACACCTTGGTCGGGCTTGCCGGGCACATCGCGTTGCAGGTCTCGACCGGCGTGGCATTGGCCAAATGCGCGAGCGGAAAATGCTCGCCGTCGCACAATCGCACGCAATAGGCGACGGGACGACCGGTCGAGCCAGCCCCGCGCACGCTTTCCTGGCCCAATGGCGGCGGCGAAATCCGGTCAGTGGGCTCGGCATAGGCGTTCGAGGAATGCGGACCCTTGTCCGGACCGCCGAACAGAAAGTCGAAGAAGCCTGCCTGCGCCGAATTCGGTGCGGCCAGAGCGGCAGCAAGCGCGCCGAACACTAACAGTCCGGCGAAGGTCGGCGATCTTTGCCCGCGCGCCATTTGCCCCCTCATGGCGTTTCCCACTGTTGCCCGTTCTGGATGCGCAACCTTGAAAGACTGGACGAGGACGTTAAGCGTTTCCGCTTATTTGGCCGCGAGCATGGCAGAAAAAGGTTCACCATATTGTGTCGTGAGCGCGGGAGGACGGTGCCGGTTTTGTCCCTATGGTTAAGAAATTGCATCGCATTTGAGATCCAGCATTGGCGCACGAGCGGCGCGATGCCCGACCGTCACAATTTCGGCATGGCACCAACACAATCCGGCCAGCCCACACAATGTACAAAGGCTTTCGTACAAAGGCTTTCGTACAAAGGCTTTCGGACAAACGCTCCCGTTCCCGCGCCGCGCCTTGGCGCGCGCGTGGCGGTGTGACGCCGGTGACCTGAAGGCGCGAAGGAGGCGGCGCAAGGAGAAACAAGGGGTGGGG
>JAJPJB010000099.1 GCA_021324465.1 Hyphomicrobiaceae bacterium | reverse complement strand
CGGGTGGTTTCAGTCCAAGCCATTGTGACCTCCATCGAATCTTTGCAAATCCGACGGAATCACAAAGGGCTGAAATCACTCAATTACTTTTCGGCCAGGCTCTGAGGACGATTCTACAATCCTGCGGATCGACGATCTTGGACCAATCCGCCGCAAGGTCAGCGCGCTCGCCGCCGACGAAACCGCGTTCCTGCCGCAGCTGATCAATCTGTCGATCCTGCAGCTTTTCACCAGCCGTTCGCTCGATCAGACGGTGGCGATCTTCACCTCGACGCTCGAACTGATGAGTCACCGGCTTGATCTTGCCTATCAGACCATCCGGTTTCTCGTCTGGGTGATACCGACCACCGGCTTTGTCGGCACGGTGATCGGCATTTCGATCGCGCTCGAAGGCATGCAGGACCCCAAGAACATCGCCTTCGACAAGGTCACCTCCGGGCTGGCGGTGGCCTTCTACACGACCATTCTGGCGCTGCTGCTCAGCGCAATTCTCGTTTTTTTGCAGAACATCGTGCAGCGGAAAGAGGAGAGCACGCTCAATCGCGCCGCCAATTATTGTCTGAAGAATCTCATCAACAGAATCTACGCAGCGACCGAGTGAAGGCAGCGCCGTGCATCGACCGCATCGTTCGATCGAGGTCTTCGACATTTCGCTGATGGCGGTGGTCACCAAGGCGATGGGCGCCTTCCTGGTGATCATGCTGCTGTTGATGCCGTATTATTCTTCCGGCTCGCTCGGCGACAAATCGGCGGCAGAGGCCGCCAACGAGCTTAAGGAGGCGCAGCAGAAGCTGCAGACGTTGTCACAGCAGCTGTCGGGCCGTAACCCGCAGGAGATCGCCAAGGCGCTGCAGGATGCGCTTGACCGGCTGGCACGGGCGGAAACCGCCATCGCTCAGCTCAAGCGCGACAACGATGCACTCAACGCACAGGCGCGCCGCCTCGATTCGCAGAATGCGGAGTTGCGCGATGAATTGGCAAAAGCCGATGCTGAGCGGAAGAAGGTCCGCCTCAGCGGCCTGTTGATCAATTCGGAGTGCACCGACGTTCGTCTGGAATATGGCGTCATGACCAAGAGCGAGTATTTCGAGACCGCTGGCAAGCGCCGTCTGACCAACCTGCTCAATCACCTCCTTACACTGGGCACGAATGTCACGTCCACCGCCGATGAGGCGGTTGCGGCCAATCCAAGCCAGGCCGCCGTGCCGCTTGGACACGGAATGCGATTTGACCATTCGATCTTTCAGTATGATGCGCCGCCGGGCGACTACTATCTCGTGGTCGCAAGCACGGCCAAATCCGTGACCAAGATCGATGACATGGATGGTCATGTCCTCAAGCACGTTCCGACCGCTTGCCACGCGCTGCTCAACTTTACCTATGCCGTGCCGACCAAGAATATCCTTTCGAGCTTCTGGATCCGCGAAATCGCCTTGTCGCACGACGATTATGCCGTCATGCCCGCGGAACTGACGGTCAGTGAAGACAAGGTCAGCTGGTTCAACCCGTCCGCCGAAGCGCTCGCCTGGCTGCGCGACCAGATTGCGCATGCCGAAAAGGAAGAGGCCCCCAGCAAGGCGCTGGTGCAGTGAACGGCGCCCTGGGCGCTGGCGTCGTTGCTGTGGTTATGCGCGCCTTGCTCATTCGACGGCGTGGCCCGAGGCGGCGAATGCGAAATCCATAGGCACAGCAGGTGCCTATTCCGCTCCGATTGTGATCTATAGAATGCGGGCCCGCCGCCGCTGCGGCGCTGCGGAATCACGGAATGCGTCCACCGGTCCTTAATCCGCTGTTCGCCGCGGTGTCGGCGCTGCCCGGCATCGGGCCAAGGTTTGAAAAGCTGTTCGCGCGCCTGCTCGACCGCGATGACGGGCCGCCGCGGCTGATCGATCTCTTGTTCCATCTGCCGACCGGTTTCGTCGACCGCCGCAATCAGCCCAAGCTCAGCGCGGTCAAGCCCGACACCGTGGTGACGGTCGCGGTCACCATCGAGAAGCACCGCCCGCCGCCGCCCAACCGGCCGCGCGCACCCTACAATATCGAGGCAAGCGACGAGACCAACACGCTCACCATCACCTACTTCAATGCCCGCAAGGATTATCTGCAAAAGCTCTTGCCGGTGGGTTCGCAGCGCTATGTCTCGGGCATCGCAAGCTTCTACGACGGGCATCTGCAGATGGTGCATCCCGACCGCGTGGTCGACGCCGCGGGCTTTGCGAAGTTGCCGCTGCTCGATCCGGTCTATCCCATGACCGAAGGGCTGCATCCCAACCTCCTGCGCAAGGCAATCGATCTTGCGCTCGAGCGCCTCCCGGCGCTGCCCGAATGGCAGGACGAGACGTGGCGTGCACGCAATGACTATCCGAGCTTTGCCGAGGCGCTGCGGGCGCTGCACCGGCCGAGCGCGCCGAGCGACATTGCGCCGGAAAGCGCGCCATGGTCGCGGCTCGCCTACGACGAACTGTTGGCCAGCCAGCTCGCGCTCGCACTCCTGCGCAAACATATGCGCACGCGTGCCGGCCGCGGCAGCGCCGCCGAGGGGCGCCTGCGCGCGCGCATTATTTCCGCCCTGCCCTATGCACTCACGCCCTCGCAACAGCGCGCCGTTGTCGACATTGTCGCGGATCTCGCGCGGCCACAGCGCATGCTGCGGCTGCTGCACGGCGATGTCGGCTCGGGCAAGACCGTCGTGGCGCTGATCGCCGCCGCGCATGTCATCGAGGCGGGCCGCCAGGCCGCCGTCATGGCGCCGACCGAAATTCTGGCGCGGCAGCATTTTGCAACCATCGCGCCGCTTGCCGCCAAAGCCGGCATCAGGCCTGCTATCCTCACCGGACGCGAGCGCGGCCGCGCGCGGGAGGACATTCTCGCCGCGCTGGCCGCGGGCGACATCGACCTTATAGTCGGCACGCACGCGCTGTTTCAGGAGAATGTCGCGTTCCGCGATCTGGCGCTGGCCATCATCGACGAGCAGCATCGCTTCGGCGTGCATCAGCGGCTTGCGCTCACCCGCAAGGGTCAGGCGGTCGATCTGCTCGTGCTCACCGCAACGCCAATTCCGCGCACACTGGTGCTGACCTTTTTCGGCGACATGGATATTTCCGAACTGCGCGAGAAACCGGCCGGGCGGCAGAAGGTCGATACGCGCGCGGTGCCGCTCGATCGGCTCAACGAGGTGATCGACGGCGTCGCGCGCGCGCTCGACGAAGGTCGCCGCGTCTATTGGGTATGTCCGCTGGTCGAAGAATCCGCGACGGTGGATTTGGCTGCCGCCGAAGCGCGTTACAAGGCTTTGCAGAAGCGCTTCGGCAAATCGGTCGAGCTCGTGCACGGCCGTATGCGCGGGCCGGACAAGGACCGCGCCATGGAACGCTTCGGCAAAGGCGAAACGCGGCTTCTGGTGGCGACCACCGTCATCGAAGTCGGCGTCGATGTGCCGGAAGCGAGCATCATGGTGATCGAGCACGCCGAGCGGTTTGGACTTGCGCAATTGCATCAATTGCGCGGCCGCATCGGCCGCGGCGCGGCGAAGTCAACCTGCATTCTGCTCTATCGCGGTCCGCTCGGCCCGACCGCCACGGCGCGGCTCAAAATTCTGCGCGAGACCGACGACGGTTTTCGCATCGCCGAGGAAGATCTCAAGCTGCGCGGCGAGGGCGACGTGCTGGGCACGCGGCAAAGCGGCATGCCCGGCCTCCGCATCGCCCGCATCGACCTGCACGGCAAGCTTCTGACTGCCGCCCGCGACGACGCCACGCTGATCCTGTCGCGCGATCCGAAGCTTAAATCGCCGCGCGGGGAGGCACTGCTCAATCTGCTCTATGTGTTTGGGCGCGATGAAGCGATCGGCCTTGTGCGTGCAGGCTGACGTCGCGGCGGCGCAGCGGCGCGGCCGATCACTTATCCAGCGGGTTTGCGCCTTATTGGGCCGCGCGCCGACCGCGCGGCCGGCCAGCACTATCGCCAAGCGTCAGAGGCCCGCCTTCGGCGGCACATTACTGTAAAAGCAGGTGCCGGTTATTTCGCCGAGGTCGGCTCGGCCTTCGGTTCCGCCTTGCGCGCGGCCTGGGCGAGACGGGCGGTCTCGGCCAGCGCCGCCAGCTTGGTTTGCGAATGCGGATCACCGCCCGGCTGCACGATGCCGGCCGACATGATCACCGTCATCGCCTGCTCAACGGTGATGTCGAGATCGATGACGTCGCGCTTGGGCACGTAAAAGAAAAAGCCGGTAGTCGGGTTCGGCGTGCAAGGCATGAAGGCGGAGACGTGTTCGGTGGCCGGCAGGCGGCTCGAAATCTCCTCGGTCGGCGCATTGGTCAGGAACACCAGCGACCACATGCCAGGCGAAGGAAACTCGACCAGGCCGACGCGGCGGAAGCTCGATTCCGACTTGGAGAACAGAGTATGAAAAATCTGCCGCGTGGTGCGGTAGATCGGCCGCACGATCGGCATGCGGCTCAATAGGCTCTCGCCGAAATCGACCAGCTTGCGGCCGATCAAGTTCGCGGTGAGGAAACCCAGGACCGTGAGCGCGACAAAGACGATAATCAGGCCGGAACCCGGCACGTTTACCGGCAGATAAGTTTCAGGCCGGTAATCGGCTGGAATGAACGGCCGCACCACATTGTCGACCCAGGTGACGAACCACCAGATCAACCACAATGTCACGGCGGCGGGGCCGGCGACCACAAGACCCGTCAGAAAATAGGTGCGGATGCGGCCCATCAAACCCCGCGCCTGCTTAAGCGCAGGCTTCTCGTTGGAACGATTCGCGTTTTGGCCTGTATCGTACGACATTCTTTATCCATGCGCGCGGCGCTGCGATTATATAATGCGGGGCTTGGCTGTACGCAGCGCCGCCAAGCGGTAGGTTTAACACGATCCTGCCCGGCCTGGAAAAATCGTAAGAGGGACTGAGCGTCTCGATCGCAGTACCGCCGCGTGAGGGCAAAATAGCAGAGGAACGGCACGGCATGACGAGCGATGCGAGCGCGACGCCGGACGCCAATGTCAGCACCAAGTTCGGCGCGAATTCGGAAACGCCGCGTGTCATCCGCATGCACGAGGCCGATAATGTGGCGATTGTCGCCAACGACTTCGGGTTGCCGGCGGGCGCACGACTGCCGTCCGGGCCAGCGCTGCGCGAGCGCGTTCCGCAAGGCCACAAAGTGGCGCTGACGGACATTGCCGAAGGCGCGCCGGTCCGCCGCTACAATGTGGTCATCGGCTATGCGGCCGAGCCGCTGCCCGAGGGGTCCTGGGTGCATGAGCGCCGGCTGGTCATGCCAACACCGCCGGCCCTCGAAGGGCTGCCGATCGCCACCAACAATGCGCCGCTCGCGCCTGCACTCGAAGGCTATACGTTCGAAGGCTACCGCAACGGCGATGGCTCGGTCGGCACGCGCAACATTCTTGGCATCACCACGACCGTGCAATGCGTCTCGGGCATCGTCGAGCACGCCGTGGCGCGCATTCGCGCCGAGCTGCTGCCGAAATATCCCTATGTCGACGACGTGGTAGGGCTCGAGCACATTTACGGCTGTGGCGTCGCCATCGATGCGCCCGAAGCGGAGATCCCTATTCGCACGCTGCGCAATATCAGCTTCAATCCGAATTTCGGTGGCGGCACCATGGTCGTCGGTCTCGGCTGCGAGAAGCTGCAGCCGGAACGTCTCCTGCCCGCCGGGCTCGTGCGAGGCCGCGGCGCCTCCCCTGCGCAGGATTATGATATCGTCACGCTGCAGGATCCTTCGCATGTCGGCTTCGATGCGATGATCTCCTCGATCATGCGAACGGCCGAGCAGCATCTGCAGCGTCTCAACCGGCGGCTCCGCGAGACCTGTCCGGCTTCCGCGCTGGTGGTCGGCATGCAATGCGGCGGCAGCGACGCGTTCTCCGGCGTGACGGCGAATCCTGCGCTCGGCTTTGCCAGCGATCTGCTGGTGCGGGCCGGCGCAACTGTGATGTTCTCGGAAAACACCGAGGTACGCGACGGCGTGGCGCAGCTCGCCGCGCGCGCCGCGACGGAGCAGGTCGCGCAGGCGCTGATCGCCGAGCTCGGCTGGTACGACCGCTATCTCGCCCGCGGCAGCGTCGATCGCAGCGCCAATACGACGCCGGGCAACAAGAAGGGCGGGCTGTCGAACATCGTCGAGAAGGCGATGGGCTCGATCATCAAATCGGGCACGGCGCCGATTTCAGGCGTGGTGCCGCCGGGCGAGCGCGCGCGGCAAAAGGGGCTGCTCTATGCGGCGACACCGGCCAGCGATTTCATCTGCGGCACGCTGCAGCTCGCCGCCGGCATGACGCTGCACATTTTCACGACCGGACGCGGCACGCCCTATGGGCTTGCCGCGGTGCCGGTGATCAAGGTGGCAACGCGCAGCGAATTGGCGCGCCGCTGGCACGATCTGATGGACATCGATGCCGGCCGGATCGCGACCGGCGAGGCGACCATCGAGCAGCTCGGCTGGGAGCTTTTCCACACGATGCTCGACGTGGCGAGCGGTCGACGGCGCACCTGGACGGAGCATTGGAAGCTCTCCAACGCCCTCGCGCTGTTCAATCCTGCGCCGGTTACGTGAGTTTGCAGCCGAAACCTGTCGCCGGCGGACGACACTGGAATCTGCCATCGGCGACGGCGCAAGCGCGGACCCATTGGGGTAATTTGCGCCGTGCGTTACGCTTGCGGGCCATCGAATGGAAGATCCGCGGCGGACACGACCCTGCCCGGTTTTCAGACTAAGCAGACTCATGTGATTCTGCTCGAGGGAGGACATTCATGAGAATGCAATTTCTCTTTGCCGCACTCTGCGGCTTCACATGTTTGGCAGGCTCGGCACAAGCCGCCGTCAAGGTGCAGGTGGTCGACTACAAGCAGGGCGACACCACGCTTGAGGGCTGGCTCGTGTATGACGATGCGGCGGCGGACAAACGCCCGGGCATCGTGGTTTTTCCGCAATGGATGGGACCGTCCGCGCATGAGAAGAACACGGCCGAGAAACTGGCGCAGATGGGCTATGTGGCCTTCGTCGCCGACATCTACGGCAAGGGCGTGCGCCCCGACACGCCGAAAGCAGCCGGCGAGGAAATGGGCAAATACGTGAAGGACCGGCCGCTCCTTCTGGCGCGCGCGCAGGCAGCGCTGGACCAGCTGCGCCAATCTCAGTTGGTCGATGCTTCGAAGCTCGCTGCCATCGGCTATTGCTTCGGCGGGGCGCCGGCGCTCGACCTTGCGCGCAGCGGCGCGCCGCTCACCGATATCGTTACCTTCCACGGCATCCTGGCTACGCCCAATCCGGACAATGCAAAGAATATCAAGGGCCACGTGCTGGTACTGCATGGCGCCGCCGATCCGATCGTCAACGCGCAGGCAGTCGATGCCTTCGAGAAGGAGATGACTGACGGTCACGTCGACTGGCAGGTTGTGCTTTACGGCGGCGCGATGCACGCCTTCACCCAACCGGAGATCAACGATCCGGCGCATGGCGTGAAATACGACGCGGTGGCCGCGCAGCGCTCGTGGCAGGCGATGAGCGATCTCTTGAAGAGCACGCTGTGATGGGGCCACCTCTATTTCGATGCGACCGACGCCTTCCAGGCCGCTTTCGCCTCCTACGCGCAGGCGATCATGGCCGACCTTCCCGACTACACCGACACCCGGCCCACGATTCGGGTCAGCGAGGTCGGGATGTGATGCCGACGGTTGAAAGCGGCGCGCGCTTGCGCGCTCGCTGCGGAACTGGTCAGACGGGAGTCAAACGCTATTTCACCCGCGCAATGTAATAGGCGAGGTCCAGTATCTGATCGTCGGTGATCGGCTGCATCACCTCGGCCATCGTCGCGTCGTAACCGTGTCGCGAATTGTCCTTGTAACCGCGCAATGCCTTGATCAAATAATCCTCGCGCTGGTCGGCTATGTTCGGCACATTGTCCTGGCCCGTCAGGTTTGCGGTGTGGCAGACGTTGCAATGATTTTGTGCAACCAGCGCGCGGGCGCGCTCGATGCGCGCGGTATCAGGCGTTTCATCGGGCGGCCGCGGCGACGGCAGCTTTGCAATAATGTCGGCAAAAGTGCGCAGATCGTCGTCGCTCAATCCCTTGGCCATATCGTTCATGGGATCGGCGACGCGCATGCGCTCCCGAAACATCAGGAGCTGCACCGTCACATAAAAAGGCTGCTGCGCCCCGAGCGACGGCACGCCTGCGTTCTGCGACTGCCCGCTCTCGCCGTGACAGAGAAGGCACGTTGGAAGCCGCTCTTGGACCGTTTGGGCGGAAGCTGTGGCGGAGCACACAATGCCCAGCGCGATGACGAGATTGCGCATCGGTTGTCTCATGCTGGTTTAAAAAAACCGAGGGCGGCGGGCGCGCCCTCGGTTCACCTGCGGATTTCAGCTATTTTCCCGCAACCTTCTTGCCGGACTCGTAGGTCAGGCGATAGACGGCGCCATTCCAGTCGTCGGAGATGAGCAGCGAGCCGTCCGGCATGTTCATCACGTCGACAGGCCGCCCAACGTAGTTGTTGTTCTGTATGAACCCGGTGATGAAGGGCTCGACGGATTTCACGCTGCCATCCTTGTTCAGCTTGACGAGCGCGATGTCGCCGCCAAACTTGACAGTCCTGTTCCACGAGCCGTGGCGGGCGACGAAAATCTGGTCACGATACTCAGCCGGAAACATCGTCCCGGTGTAGAAGCGCATGCCCAACGCGGCGGCGTGCGGACCGAGCAGCGCGACCGGCGGAACGTAATCCTTGCAGTCGTGGCCCCAGCCGAACTCGATGTCCGGAATGTTGCCCTGGTGGCAATACGGTTCGCCAAAATCCTGTCCGACTTTGGTGAGGCGGTTGAGCTTGTCGTTTGGCAGATCCTCGGACAGCCAATCGCGGCCGTTGTCGGTGAAGTAAAGGTCTTTGGTTTTTGGATTCCAATCGAACCCGACGGTATTGCGGATGCCGTAGGCGATGACCTCGGCGCCGCTGCCGTCAAGGTTGATGCGGCGAAGCTGGCCGTGGTCCTTGTCGTGCAGGACATTGTTACCGGGCTGGCCGACCTCGAAATAAAGCTTGTTGTCGGGGCCGATCGCCAAAAACTTCCAGCCATGCGCTTCGTCCTTCGGCAGATTGTTGTAGATCACGACCGGCTTGGGGCTCTTGTCGATCTGGTCATCGACATGCTCGATTTTCGAGATCTGCGACAGTTCGGCGATATAGAGTGTGCCGTTCTTGTAGGCGACGCCGTTGGGTCGGTAGAGACCGGAGACCAGGACGTGCACCTGCCGCTTCCCGTCCTTGTTGGTGATGGCATAGACCTTGTCCTGCAGGCGTGAGCCGACGAACACGGTGCCCTTGTCGCTCAGTGCCAACGAGCGGGCATTGGGCATTCCACTGGCATAAACTTCAAGTTTGAAGCCTTTGGGCGCCTTGAGGTCGTTGATCGGCAGCTTTTCCGCGGCGGTGGCGAGCGGCGGTGCCGGCACCGGCGCAAGCTTCATGGCCGCGGGATTGTTCTCGGGACGACCGATCAGCGGCGAGCCGGGCGGCAATGCCGGCGTTTGCGCACCTGCCGCGGAGGGCGGCGTGGCGGGAGTGGCCTGGGCGGGGCCGCTTGATTGCTGGGCAAGGGCTGTCGCCGTCCATAGACACAGGGTTCCGGCCAATAGCGGGCCGGTCAATATGCGTACGGTCATGACATTTTCCTCCCTCGAGGGAGCTCCGCAACAGCCGGGCTCTCCTCTCGCCTTCAGTCTCCGACATCCGCCTGCGATGCGCAATTGCCACCGCTTCGCATCACTGGATGCACCGCACCATCCTGTACGCGGACGTGAGGTCGCATGTCTTGCATGCGTATTGCGGTGGGACCGGCAAGAGCAGAATATGATCCGCCAGACACAACAAACGGCGCCTGCAAAAAAGCGACATCAAAAAAAGCAGCGGCGCCGCAGGGGAGGAACTCAATGATTTTCGCCCGCGCGTTGGCGGCGGCGCTTGTTGCCGCATGCGCTTTGGCGGCCGCCGCCGCCTCAGCTCAAACTTATCCCGATCGCCCAGTCACTATGATCGTAGCCTTTCCGCCCGGCGGCGCCGACGACGCCACCGCACGCATACTCCAGGACGCCATGCAGAAAGCACTGGGTCAGCCCATCGTGATCGAAAATATCGGCGGCGCCGGCGGCATGATCGCCGCCGCGAGGGCTGCCCGCGCCGATCCTGACGGCTACACCATCCTGTTGCACCAGGACGCGCTGGCGGCAGGCATGACGCTTTATCCGAACCTGACGTTCGACGCCGAGAAGGACTTTGTCCCCATTGGGCTGGTCAATACAACCACTAACACGTTGGCCGGCCGTCCAACGCTGCCCCCAAACAATTTCGCCGATCTGTTACGCTGGATGAAAGCGCCCGGACAGAGTGTCAGGATCGGCCATCCCGGCGTCGGTTCGTTTGGTCATCTGGCCGAGGTGCAGATTTTTCAGGTCCTTGGTGTGAAGACGGTGCAGGTTCCCTACCGCGGTGCCGGTCCCGCGCTCGTCGATCTGTTGTCCGGGGAAGTCGATCTCGGCCCGATCTCGGCCGTGGTCGCAAAGCCCCTGGTCAATTCCGGCAAGCTCAAGGCCTATGCCATCATCGGCCGAAGCCGGTTTTCAGGCCTGCCAGACCTGCCGACGATGAGCGATCTCGGCTACAAGGATCTCAATCTCGATTTCTGGCACATGCTGCTGGCGCCCGCCGGCACGCCGCGCCGGATCATCGACAAGCTCAACAGCGCGTTGCGGGCCGCGCTCGCCGATCCCAAGGTGCGGCAGACTTATGCCGACGGCGGCATGGATGAATATCCGGCCGACGAGGAGACACCCGAGGCCGCGGCCATCCTGCTCAAGCGCGAAATCAAGCTGTGGGGCGACGTGATCCGCTCCAACCACATCGCAGCGAAGTAAATTCGCGCCGGCCGTTCGCCTGCGCAGCGAGTGACTGCATCCGCGCGGCAGCACCCAGGGGAGGATGACACATGACCCGCAGGTTAATGACTCGCAGTCTGATGGCCCGCAGCTTAATGGCCCGCAGACTAAGCCGCCGCACCCTGCTCGCCGGCGCCGCGACTGGCGCCGCCGCGGCATTGACGCGCTTTCCAATGCCTGCCCTCGCGCAAGGTGCGCCGTTCAAGCTCGGTCTGCTCACCGTAAAAAGCGGGCCGCTTGCGGCGGGCGGCATCCAGATGGAGCAGGGTGTCCTGACCTATCTGAAAGAGAAGAACTACACGATGGCCGGCCGCAAGGTCGATTTCATTTCGGCCGACACCGGCGGCAATCCCGCCGGCACCAAGACCAAGGCGCAGGAACTGGTCGAACGCGACAAAGTGGATGCCATTGTCGGCCCGCTCGCCGCTTTCGAACTTTACGCGATCAGCGAGTACATCAAAGAACAGCGGGTGCCGACGCTCAGTCTCGCGGCGGCCGACAACCTCACGCAGCGCACGCCGAACCCGTTCCTGCTGCGCGCGTCGGCGACCTCGTCGCAGGCGATGCACCCGATGGGGCACTACGCGGCGACCGAGCTGAAGCTCAAGCGGATTGTCACCATTTCGGAGGACTTCGCCTTCGGCTACGAACAGATGGGCGGCTTTCAGGCGGCGTTTCAGAAGGACGGCGGCTGCATCGTCAACAAGCTCTGGCCGCCCTTGGTCACGCCGGACTACACGCCTTATCTCGCCCAGATCGGCGATTGCGACGGCGTTTGCCAGGGCTTCGCCGGCTCGAACCCGCTGCGATTCATGAAACAGTATGCGTCCGCCGGACTCAAATATCCGGTGGTGGCCGGGGAAGCCGGCGCCGACGATTTCCTGCTCAGAGGCTTCGGCGACGAAGCCCTCGGCCTGGTCAGCGCCGCTCCCTATACGCTCGATCTCGAGAACGAAGGCAACCTTCGCTTCGTCGACGGCATGCTGAAGAATTACGACGCCATTCCCGGTCAGTACGCAGCCTTGCTCTACGGCAATTGTCAGGTCCTGGACGCCGGGCTCAGCGCCGCCGGCGGCGATGCCGGCGACCGCGACAAGTTCATGGCGGCGCTCAAGAACGTGCGCCTGACCGATACGCCGCGCGGTCCGATCAAGTTCGATCACCTCAACAACGTGATCGGTACCATCTATATCCGCCGCTTGGGCAGGGACGGCGCCAAGTACGGGCTGAAACTCTGGAACAAGACGATCAAAACTTACGAAAATGTCGGGCAGTTCTGGATCTGGCCCGAGGAGGAATTTCTGGCGCACCCGGTCTATTCGCGCGACTATCCGCCGCTGAGCAAGTGCTGAAGCAATGTGTTGGCATTCGCGCACGTCCGCCTCGCCGGCGGCATCTTAACTTTGCAGAGATTGGCAACGCCTATTCGACCGTCACCGACTTGGCGAGATTGCGCGGCTGATCGACGTCGGTGCCCATGATGACGGCGGTGTGATAGGCGAGTAGCTGCGCCGGCACGGCATAGACCAGCGGCGCCACTGCCGAATGCACCGTCGGCAAGACAATCGTCTCGGCCGTTTGGCCCGCCGCCGCGCTTGCGCCCTTGGCGTCCGTCATCAGGATCAGCCGGCCGCCGCGCGCGGCGACTTCCTGCATGTTCGAGACGGTCTTCTCGAACACCTTGTCGAAGGGCGCGATCACGATCACCGGCATGTTCTCGTCGATGAGCGCGATCGGGCCATGCTTGAGCTCGCCCGCCGCATAGCCCTCGGCGTGGATATAGGAGATTTCCTTCAGCTTCAGCGCGCCTTCGAGCGCCAGCGGAAAGCTGGTGCCGCGGCCGAGATAGAGCACGTCGCGGCATTTGGCGAGATCGCGCGCGATCACCTCGATCTGGGGCTCGAGCGTGAGCGCATCATTGAGATGGCGCGGCATCTCGATCAGCGCACGCACCAGCGCCTTCTCATCGGCCTCGCCGAGCACGCCGCGGGCGCGGCCGGCGGCGATCGCCAGCGCCGCCAGGGCCGCCAATTGGCAGGTGAAAGCCTTGGTCGAGGCGACGCCGATCTCCGGGCCGGCGAGCGTCGGCATCACCACATCGCTTTCGCGCGCGATGCTCGAGGTCGGCACGTTGACGACCGACAGCACGTGCTGCCTGTGCGCGCGCGCATAGCGCAGCGACGCCAGCGTGTCGGCCGTCTCGCCGGACTGCGACACGAAAATCGCGAGATTGCCGTTGCCAAGCGGCACGTCGCGATAGCGGAATTCGGAGGCGATATCGACCTCGACCGGCAGATGCGCGAATTGCTCGAACCAGTAGCGCGCCACACTGCCGGCATAGTAGGCGGTGCCGCAGGCGGCGATCGAAATGCGGTCGAGCTTTTTGAAATCGAACGGCAGCGGCGCGGTGAGCCCCTTGGACAGCACGACGCGCTCGGCCGTCATGTCGAGATAATGCGCAAGCGTATGGCCGACCACTTCTGGCTGCTCGAAAATTTCCTTCGCCATGAAGTGGCGATGATTGCCCTTGTCGATGAGCAGGACCGAGGCTTGCGATTTCAGCTTGGCGCGCTGCACGATCTTGCCGTCGGTGTCATGGATCTGCGCGCCCTTGCGGGTGACGATCACCCAATCGCCGTCTTCCAGATAACTGACCGTATCGGTGAATGGCGCGAGCGCAATGGCGTCCGAACCGACATACATCGAACCATCGCCGAAGCCCACCGCGAGCGGCGAGCCGCGTCGCGCGCCGATCAACAGATCCTCCTCACCGGCAAACAGGAAAGCGAGCGCAAAGGCGCCGCGCAGCCGCGGCAACGCCGCCTTCACCGCATCGGCCGCCGAGGCGCCGCGTTTCATTGCGTCAGTGACCAGATGCGCGATGACCTCGGTGTCGGTCTCGGTCGAAAATTTCGCGCCGTTGCCTTCGAGCTCGCGACGCAGCTCGGCAAAATTCTCGATGATGCCGTTATGCACCACCGCAACCCGGTCGGTGGCATGCGGATGCGCATTGTTTTCGGTCGGCCGGCCATGCGTCGCCCAGCGCGTATGGCCGATGCCGATCGTGCCTTTGAGCGGCTCGCGCGCAAGCCTCGCCTCCAGATTCTTCAACTTGCCTTCGGCACGCCGTCGCGTGAGCTTGCCGGCTTCCAGCGTCGCGACGCCCGCGGAATCATAGCCGCGATATTCGAGGCGCTTGAGCGCATCGATGAGCTGTGGTGCCGCAGGCTCGTTCCCGATCACGCCGATGATGCCGCACATGCGCGCCCCCGATCAGGTGGCAGTAATCGGTAATCAGGAATCGGCGGTCGGTAAAATGACGCATTCTGACTACCGATTGCTGATTACCGACTCCTGGTTTTGCCGAGCAATTTCAGGCTGCGCAAGCGGTGCGCCCAGCCTTCCTTAACGACTTGCCGGCCGCGGCCGAGCGCCAACGCATCCGCCGGTACGTCGTCGGTGATCACCGAGCCCGAGCCGATATAGGCACCCTCGCCGATCTTGACCGGCGCCACCAGCGCTGCGTTCGAGCCGATGAAAGCTTCCTTGCCGATCTCGGTGCGATGCTTTTCGTTGCCGTCGTAATTGCAGGTGATGGTGCCGGCGCCGACATTGGCATTGGCGCCCACAAAGGCATCGCCGATGTAACTTAAGTGATTGGCCTTGGCGCCGGCCTCGATCACCGCCTCTTTCACCTCGACGAAGTTGCCGATACGCGACCGCTCGCCAAGCTTGGCGCCGGGGCGCAGCCGCGCGAACGGGCCGACCGAGGCGCCCTTGCCGACATGGGCGCCGGCGAGATGCGAGAAAGCGTGAATGACCGCGCCATCCTCGACCGTCACCTTCTCGCCGAATACGACATAGGGCTCGACCACAACGTCCTTGCCGAATTTCGTGTCGGCCGAAAGAAACACGGTTTCCGGCGCGATCAGCGTAACGCCCGCGGCGAGCGCTGCTTCGCGCAGACGCTGTTGCGCTGCGGCCTCGGCTTCGGCGAGCTGACGCTTGGTGTTGATGCCGCGCACGTCGTCCTCCTCGGCTTCGACCGTCACGGCGCGCAGCTTTTGGCCGCGCGCGATTTCGATGGCGTCCGTCAGATAGAATTCGCCTTTGCGATTGTGGTTGCCGATCCGCTCCAGAATGGCAAGAGCGGATTTTCCCGCAAAGGCCATGAGCCCGCCATTGCAAAGTGCGATGTTGCGCTCGGCGTGGCTCGCGTCGGTCTCTTCGCGAATGGCGATGAGTTCGTCGCCCGACATAATGAGCCGGCCATAGCCGGCCGGATCGGCGGGACGAAAGCCAAGCACTGCGACGGCGGCGCCGGCAGCGAGCGGGGCGCGCAGCCGCCTCAACGTCGCAGGGCGGATCAGCGGCGTGTCGCCATAGACAACAAGAATGTCATCGGCCCCCCGCGCGATTGCCGGCCTTGCCGCTAGCACCGCATGCGCGGTGCCGCGCCGCTCGTGCTGGGTGAACATTTCCGCCCGCGGCAGGACGCGCTTGGCTTCGGCGGTCACATCGTCCTCGCCTGGGCCAATGACAACGGCCGTTCTTTCGACGCCAGCATCGGCGACGGCGGCCAGCACATGCGCGAGCAGCGAACGGCCGGCGACTTGATGCAGCACTTTCGGCTTGGCCGAGCGCATGCGTGTGCCCTCGCCGGCCGCAAGCACGATCGCCAGGCAACTCCGAGCCCGCATGCGACGAACCTCCGCGGCTGTCTTACCCGAGCGCCGTGCAAGCCGAAAGTCGCGTTTCGGCCATGGAAAGCAAGGCATGGAAAACAAGGCATGGAAAGCAAGGCATGGCAAAGGCCGCAAACAGCGGCAAGCCGGCAAGAAGCGGTGCCGCATGACCGAATCTGCTAGCTTTTGAGCGGCTGATTCGCCTGGGGACCCTTCGCGTGGAACTGCCGGAGCGCCGGATGCTTGACCTCGCGCAAGCCGTGCGAGAGCAGATCGTCAAGGAAACGCCACCGCGCAAGACGGAGGCGCCGCAGCGCTTTGCGCTGGCCAAGCTCCGCCGCTTTACCGTGTGGGCGGCAACCGCGGCGGCGGCTTTGGCGCTCGCGATCTTGTCGTCACGCAGCCAAGTCGGCGCCGAGCGATTGGTTGCCATGCTGCATCCGAGCCGTACGCCGGCCGCGGCCAAATTCGATGCGGAGACGGTGACGCGACAGCTTGCGGACGCCGTGCGCGTGCTGGCCTCGAACGAGGAGGAACTCAAGAGCCGCATCGCCGCGGTCGAGCATAACCTCGATGATGTGACCGGCTCGATCCGCGATGTCGCCGCCGTTAGCGAAGCGCGCCAGGCATTTGACGGACCAACCGTCGGCGCGACTGTGGCAGCAACCGCGTCCGCAACGGCGCCAATCGCGCTGCCGCCGGCCGTGGCCGGATTGCAATCCTCGCAACCGGCATCGCTCACGGCGCCGGCGCCGCTCCAATACGGCGTCGATATCGGCAGCGGCTTGACCATCCAGGCGCTGCGCGCGCGCTGGCAAACCCTGCGCAATGCGCATCCGGCGCTGCTCGAGGGCCTGCAGCCGATCGTGCGGGTAGCGGAGCTTCCGCACAGCTCGCGCGTCGAGCTGCGGCTTGTGGTCGGACCACTGCCGCAGCCGGGCGCCGCCACCCAGCTGTGCTCCGCGCTGACGATGTTTGGCATGTTCTGCCAACCGTCGATCTATGACGGACAGCATCTGGCGCTGAAGTAAGGCTCGGTCATTCCGGGGCACCGCCCACGGGTCGGTGCGAAGCGCCGCCCGATGGCAGGCTCCGCGAGAAACCCCGGAATCCATCATCTTGCTGCTCGCGCGAATGCAGCCGGTGACAAACCCTCCCGACCTGTGATTATGGATAGCGGATTTGCGTCTTCGGCGCGCCCAGGAATGGGTGCGCCCAGGAATGACAATGATGCCGCTCTTCCTGCCCACCGCCCGCCAGACCAATTGGCTCTTGATCGTCGGCTTTTTGTCAGTCGGCGAAGCGCTCTACATCCGCTACATGGCGATCGAAAATGTGACCGTCGAACTTGCCTGCCAGGCCGGATTGCAGCTATCGCGAACCTGGCTATGCACCGCGTTCCGCTGGTCGATCATCTTCTATAATCACGAGGTGTTCGGCTCCCTCGCGCTCGCCGCCGCACTGCTCAATCTGCTGCGGCCGTCGATTGTCCTGATGGCGCTTGCGCTCGCCGCCGCCGGCTTCGGACTTGTGCTGCACAATGCCGGTCTGGCGGCGCTCGCGGCCGGCGTCCTGATTCTCAGTCTGGCCCGTCCCGCCCCAGCGCAAGGATGAGGGCGAGCGCAAGAAATCCCGCGCACAGCCACAGCGCCTGCCAATTGGCGAAGGTTTCATTGAGCGCGATATAGCCCGCCGAAAGCGCAAGCACGACGGCGGCGACCAGCTCGGCCGCTGCGCGTCTGCCCGCCGGTCGCGCGGTTAAAACCATCAGCACCAGAAACGAAAAGGCGCCCGCGCTTTGCGGCGCGAACGGAAGATCGCGATAGCGCGGATCAAACACCAGACCCAGCGCCGTCTGCACCGAGAGCAATGTCAGCGCAACAAAGGTGATGCCAAGCGCGACGCCGATCGAATCCGGCACACCCCCGGCGCGGCCAAGCAGGGCGGCGAAGCTCGGACGCGTGCGGCCGGCGGCAATCGCCGCGGCGCAGACCACCGGCGCAACCGCCGCCATGACCGCCAGCGAAAGCATTCGCGCCCAGCCGCCGAAGCCGATGCTATCGACCGGTATCGTTTCGAGCGTCCAGCCGAACAGCGCACACGGCAAGAAAGCGAGCACGACAATCTGCGGCCACAGCCATGGCGGAGAAGCCTTGGCGGGTGACTTGCCATTCGCCGTCCACGCCGCGCCAAACACCAAACCGGCAAGCAGAATGCCGCCGAGCGCCTGGATCAGCCAGTCCGGATGGTCGGAAACAAGCCCGCTGAAAGAGAATTTCGGTCCGCCGGTGGCACGATCAAAGATGCCCCAATAGCGGCCTGTCGAGCCTTCCAGCGCCCGCTTCCACGGCTGATCGAAGGCCTCGATCACATTGACGCGAAAATTCTCGCGCTGTGCCAGGCTGAGCGTCTCGCCGATCACCCGCGCCTGATTCGACGGCGACGGCCGTGCCGCTTCGCGCATGCGCCCGGCACTCGGCCAGCCAATCTCGCCGATGACGATCTCCTTGTTTGGGATCGCGGCCATGACGGTCTTGCGGATTGCGTTGACATGGCTTGCGGCAAGCGAAGCCGGCAACGGAAAATCCTCCCAGTATGGCAGAATGTGGATCGTGACAAAGTCGACCGCGTTCTGCAGATCGGCATAGCGCAGCCAGAATTCCCACACATCGGCATAGGTGACCGGCATCGACACCTGCGCCTTCACTTCGCGAATGTAGGCCGCGAGATCGCCCTCCGACATGTCACCGCGCAAGAGAACCTCGTTGCCGACCACGACCGCCTGAATAGTATCCGGGTATGTCTTGGCGAGATCGATCGCGGTCGCGATCTGCCGCCGATTTTTTTCCGGCGCATTGGCGAGCCACAGCCCCATCATCATCTTCAAGCCGTGACGCCGCGCTATGGCGGGAATCTGATCGAGCCCGTTGGCATTCGAATAGGTACGGATGCAGTTTGTGTAACGGGACAGCAACGTGAGATCCTCGTCGATCTGCGCCGCGCTGACCTTGGTGCCCTCGACCAGCGGATCCTGGTCGCCGCGGAACGGGGCATACGACACGCAGGACAACTTCTGTCCGGCGGCCAAAGGCGACGGTGGCAGTTGCACCGGCCTGCCCAGCCACCACCAGGCAATGAAGATCGCGAGCGCTGTAAACGCAAAATGCGCCAGCGCCGCCAGAGCTGACTTTCGGTCGAATGGACCAGCCACCCGCGTCGCATTAGCCTTGCCGGCAAGCTCTGCCAAGCGCGGCACGGTATACGCTGGACAAAATACCGCGGTTAGGCTGTTGTCGCGACGGCTGTTTCAGGGACGGACGCCGCAATAGCGGCCCAATCTGATGGCCAAAACCGGAGTTGGTTCAGCGGCCGGAACCGGCCGCCTGATCTACCCGCGATGAAGCGCTTTGGGGAAGACGTCCGTTCCGCTCGATTTTCCAGCCGATTGCAGGATCAGCCCAACAGAACGACCAAGGGAACCATGCCGATCCGATTGCCCAATATGACCGGCCGATTGCTGATGTGCCTTTTTGCTGCGGCGGCGGCCGCCCTGCCGGCCCGGCCGGTTTTGGCCCAGCAGAGCGCCGACAAGCAGCCGGCGGCCGATCAGCAGCAGGCCGCGGCCAACAAGGACGCGGCCAAGGTCGAGGAATTCCTCGAGGCCCAGCGTCGCCTCAATGGACCGGCCGGCAATCCGGAATGCGTCGATCTCGGCACTAAAGCCCTCAACCGCCTTTACGGCGACGACATCGATACCGCCTTCCGCCACCTCGATCTCTATGACCGGTTCGGCTGTCCAAGCGGGCACATCCAGGCCGCCTATCGCTGCTTGTTGCTGCACCCGGTCACCATCGACCGGAAGCCAGCCGATCCCAAGGCTGCCGATTTGGACGGAACCGTCCATGCCTGCTGGATCAATCCGGCCATGCCGGTGACAGCGACCTCCGCCCCAGCCGCGCCGCCCGCGGCAGCACCGAACCCGCCAGCCGCGCCCGCGCCAAACCCGAACGCGAAGAACTAAGCGAAATGTTTGCTATGCGGCAAAGCGAGACCGGCTGCGGCATTCTTGCTCGCAAGTAGTTGTCTTGAAATTGCCATTGCCCGCCGCTACTTTTATTGTTGCCGCTCGCAAGGTTGCCTCGCCCTTACGACCATCATCGAACCCTGGGGACAGGTTCGGGCCCGTGTCGTTCGCCCCCGTGTGGTTAGAAGTCGATGCGCACCGTCGCTGCCGTGCTCGCGCTTGTAGCGTGCGTGCAAGCCGGCATTTGGGCTATGCTGCGGCCGGAGGCGACCGCGCCGGGCTTCACCGGTCAGCTCGTTAGCGTTTCCTACTCGCCATTTGTCAATTCCGACGACCCTAATGCCGGTCCGCGGCCGACAGCGGGGCAAATCAGGGCCGACCTGAAAGCGCTCGCGCCTTATACGCGAGCGGTGCGTACCTATTCGGCTACCGGTGGCGCGGAGCTGGTGCCGCCAATCGCGGCCGAGTTTGGCCTCAAGGTCACGGTTGGCGCCTGGATCGGCAAGGACAAGGAGCGCAACGAGCGGGAGATCAATTCCGCGCTCGATCTGGCCCGCCACTACAGCAACGTCAACGCCATCGTGGTCGGCAACGAGACCGTGGGCGTCCGTGCCGAGATGAGCGCCGATGACATGGTCAAGCTCATCCAAAAAGTGAAGAACCGCAGCCCGGTCCCTGTGACGACAGGTGAAATCTGGACCACCTGGATCCAGCATCCGGAGCTGGTCTCGGCCGTCGACTTCATCGCCGCCCATATCCTGCCTTACTGGGAAGGCTCCGACGCCAGCCGCGCGGTTGATCAGACTATCGAATTCTACGACCGGCTGCGCCAACGCTTTCCCGGCAAGCGCATCGTCATCGCCGAGTTCGGCTGGCCGAGCGCGGGCTACAATTTTCATGATGCCAATCCCGGCCGGCTCGAACAGGCGATGGTGATCCGCGACTTCGCCAATTGGGCGGGCGCCTATGGCATCGACTACAACATCGTCGAAGGCATCGATCAGCCGTGGAAGACGGCCGAAGGCGGCGTCGGCCCCTATTGGGGCCTGTTCGACGCATCGCGCCAGCCGAAATTCGCCTGGACCGGCACCATCACCGATCCGGACTACCTCAAGCAGGCCGGCCTTGCGGTGCTGCTCGGCCTCGTGCTTTCGCTGCCGATCCTGGCCATGGCCGGCGTGACGCTGACCCAGGCCACGATGCTGGCGGCTTCAGCGAATGTGGTGGGCGCCTGGTTCACCGCTATCGTCGCCTTCTGGAAGGGCCACTATTTCGTGCCCGGCGCCGCCTTTGCGCTCGGTCTGGGCATCATGCTGCTCTTGCCCCTGATCGCGATTGCGCTGTCGCGGCTCGATGAGATCGCGGCCGTTGCCTTCGGCCGCCCGCCGCGCCGGCTCGCGCAAGCACCGGCTTTGGTGCCGGAGGCCGCTGTGGCGCATGCTTTTGCGCCAAAGGTCTCGATCCACATTCCGGCCTATTGCGAGCCGCCGGACATGCTGGCGCTGACCCTCGATTCGGTCGCGCGCCTCGAATATCCGAACTTTGAATGCGTGGTGGTGATCAACAATACGCCCGATCCGGCACTGTGGCGGCCGGTGGAAGAGCGCTGCCGCACGCTCGGCGATCGCTTCAAATTTGTGCGGGTGGAGAATCTCAAAGGCTACAAGGCTGGCGCGCTGCGGCTTGCGCTCGAGCACACGGCCCCGGACGCGGAGATCATCGGCGTGCTCGATGCCGATTATGTCGTCGAGCCGGCATGGCTGAACGATCTTGTGCCGATCTTCGCCGATCCGCGCGTCGGCCTGGTGCAGTCGCCGCAAGATCACCGCGACGGCGACCGCACGCCGATGCATTTTGCCATGAACGCCGAATATGCCGGCTTCTTCGACATTGGCATGGTGCAGCGGAACGAGGTCAATGCCATCATCATGCACGGCACGATGTGCCTGCTTCGCCGCGCCGCCATTGCCGGCGCCGGCGGCTGGTCGAGCGACACCATCGTCGAGGATACCGATCTCGGCCTGTCGATTCTCGAGCATGGCTGGCTCGCGCATTACACCAACCGCCGCTATGGCCGCGGCCTGTTGCCCGACACGTTCGACGCCTATAAGCGGCAGCGCCACCGCTGGGCGTTCGGCGGCTTTCAGTTGCTACGCAAACATTGGCGGCAATTGCTGCCGCAGGCGCCGGGGCTCACGCGCGAACAAAAGCGCGAATACGGCATCGGCTGGCTCAACTGGATGGGCTCCGATTCCATCGGCGTCGTGGTCGCGCTCCTGAACATCCTCTACGTGCCGTTCATCGCCTATACGAGCAGCGGCATTGCCGTCTGGCTCGCCGCGCAATTGCGCGGCTGGGCGCCATATATCGGCGACCCGCTCGCCGACAAGCTGGCGCAAGGTGCCGAACAGCTGTCTCGCTTCGGTGCGGTGCCGGATCATATTCTGACACTGCCGATCATCGCCGCTTTCGCCGTTTCCATCGCGCATTTCCTGTCGCTCTACCGGTTGCGCGTGCGCGCCTCGCTCGGTCAAATGGCGGGCGCCGTCTTTGCGGCCATGTCGCTGCAATGGACCGTGGCGCATGCGGTCGGCACCGGCCTGCTCAAAGAACGTCTGCCGTTCCTGCACCGCCAAAGGCGGCGTTGGCCGCAAGGGGGCCGACTTCCCCGCCTTCGCCGAAGCTATCATTGGCGGGCTGTTGGTGACCGGCGCGATCACCTTGGTGGCGACCAACTACAAGCAGGTGCACGAGATCAATCTGTTTGCGCTGGTGCTTGCGGTGCAAAGCCTGCCCTTCCTGGCTGCGGTCGCGCTCGCCTCGGTCGAAGGCACTCGCTTCAACAGCTTCGCCTTCTGGCGCGGCGTCGAAGCCAAGATCGGGGCCAAGGCTACCAATCTGGCCGCCGACCTTCTGCCGCAGTCGCAAGACGTCATGAACAAGGTGATGGCCGATCCGGCCAAGCCCGCGGACAACGCCGAGGCGGCGCCGTAAGCATTGCCGTTCCAGCCTCTGCGCCAGCCCGATGACAAGCGCCGCGAGGAGTCCGAATCCATAGCCCCCTGTCTACGATTCCAAGATCATCCCGAAAGGCAGGGACCGTGGATTGCCGGGCTCGCGCCTTTGCGCGCGCCCCGGCACGGCGCTTATCCCGCCAGCGCGGTCTCGGCGAGCCGCACCCAATAGGACACGCCGAGCGGGATGATTTCGTCATTGAAGTCATAGGCCGGATTGTGCAAGGCGGCGCTGTCGCCGTTGCCGACAAAAATGAACGCCCCGGGCCGCTCCTGCAGCATATAGGAGAAATCCTCAGCTCCCATCATCGGCGGAAAGTCGGTATCGACCTTGTCGGGGCCGGCGATTTCGCGGGCGATGTCGGCGGCAAAAGCGACCTGCTGCTCATGGTTCACCAGCACCGGATAGCCGCGGCGATAGGTGACCCTGGCGCTGGCGCCGTGCAGCCGCGCCGTGCCTTCGGCCACTTCGCCGATGCGTTTCTCCAGAAGATCGCGCACCTTCGGCGTCAGGCTGCGCACCGTGCCGCGCAGCTGCGCGCGCTGCGGCAGCACATTGTTGGTGTGACCGGCGTGAAATTCGCAGACCGACACCACGGCAGAGTGCAGCGGATCGACGTTGCGCGAGACGATCGACTGCAGCGCATTGACGATCTGCGCGCCGACCACGACGCTGTCGATGGTCTGATGCGGCCGCGCGGCGTGCCCGCCCCGGCCCTCGACCGCGATGTCGATATAGTCCGCCGCCGCCATCATCGCGCCCGAGCGGATGCCGAATTGCCCGAGCGGCAGGCCCGGATAATTGTGCATGCCAAACACCTGCTCGATACCGAAGCGCGCCATCAGCCCGTCCTTGACCATGGCCAGTCCGCCGCCGCCGCCCTCCTCCGCCGGCTGGAAGACCACGACCGCGGTGCCGGCGAAATTGCGCGTCTCGGCGAGATATTTTGCGGCGCCAAGCAGCATCGCGGTATGACCGTCATGGCCGCAGGCATGCATCTTGCCGGGTACCGTGGATTTGTACGGCAGGCCGGTTTCCTCTTCGAGTGGCAGAGCGTCCATGTCGGCGCGAAGCGCGACAACCTTCTTGCCCGGCTTGCGGCCGTGGATGACGCCGACCACGCCGGTGCGGCCGATGCCCGGCACCACTTCGTCGCAGCCGAAGCTTTTGAGCAGTTCGGCGACCGAACCCGCCGTCCGATGCACGTCATATTGCAGCTCGGGATGAGCGTGAAAATCCCGCCGCCAGCGGGTGATTTCCTTGTGCAGGTCGGCCACGCGATTGACGATCGGCATCGGCAAATCCTCACTCAGCGGTTTAGTCGGCGAGTCCACGCAATCAATGCCATGCAACTTAGCAGGCTGTACAAGCCCTTGCGATGGCTATTGAAGCCGAGGCCTTGCGGGCGCAACCGAGCGGCTCAACGGCCCTTCCCCATGCGCTGCTGCTCCTATATACGCAGCCGGCATGGCTCCTCGGCGAGCCGGCGCGAGTGAGTTGAGTTTTGCGCGTGTCCGCACCGGAAGGCCGGTTTCCGACCTCGGACCAAGCCCGAGGGCAAGCTTTTTTCCGGGGCATGCGCTAGAAGCACGGTTCGGAACAGCCAAGCGGCTTTCCATCCTGCTTAAATCTGCGCCGAGGCGGCGATTGTCACGATTGTCGCCTCAGCGAGCCCGTAGCTCAGTCGGTAGAGCACGTGACTTTTAATCACGGGGTTCTGGGTTCGAGTCCCAGCGGGCTCACCAATAAAATCAATGGCTTACAGCGAAGGTCGCGATACTCGGATTGCGGCGCCTGGTTGCGGAACGAATTGCGTGACCGGGCCTCTGCGGCGATAGACATTGTTCAACAGCATTGGCCCATTTGCTGTGCTCTGAGTCACAGTAAGATCGTCAAGCCGAAGGAGACGCCCGAGGTCTTTTTGATGGAATTTGGTCCTGCTCTGCAAGCGACCCCGACACGGAAAAGCCAAGGCAATTCGGGCTGACGTCAGAAATCGGCGCCTGCAGCCATGCGGTACTCCCTTGCGGTCTTATTGACGTGGAAGAACGCAATCTGCTCGTCCATCGCCTTAGCCTGCTGTTCGAGCGTCTTGGCGGTTGCCGCATTCTCTTCGACCAGAGCCGAGTTCTGTTGAGTGAGCTCATCCATCTGCGTGAGCGCCCGATTGATTTGCGCGATTCCGGTCGCCTGTTCGGAACTGGCCGTCGCAATGCCGGAGATCAGATCGGCAACATTGTGGATGGAGCCTACAATCTCCTGCAGGGCCTCACCGGCACGACGAACCAGCGTGACACCGTCCTTTACCTGGCCACTCGAGGCGGTAATCAGGTCCTTGATGTCCTTGGCCGCTTGCGAAGAGCGCTGGGCGAGGCTGCGAACTTCCGATGCGACAACGGAAAAGCCGCGCCCAGCTTCACCGGCCCGCGCCGCTTCGACCGCGGCATTGAGCGCGAGCAGATTGGTTTGCCGCGCAATTTCGTCGATTACCCCGATAATATCGCCAATTTTGCGTGAAGAATTCTCGATGCGCGCCATCGCATTAATGGCATCGGCGACGACTTCGCCGCTTCTGGCCGCCAGATCGCAACTGGCGGCGGCCGAACGATTGGCGGCCTGCGCGTTCTCGGCATTCCGACGGACGATCTCTGCGATCTCCTCCATCGAAGCCGTCGTTTGTTCCAGGCTTGCGGCTTGCTCTTCGGTTCGCTGTGACAGATCTGTCGACGAACTGGCAATCTCAACTGTGGCACTCGCCACTTCCCCCGAGGCGGTCGAAATCGAACGCATGGTCTCGGCGAGCCGGGCGACGGCAGTATCGAAGTCTTCCTTGATTCTCCGGTACTCGCCAGTGAAACTGTCGTCGAGCCGAGCAGTGAGATCACCGGCCGCCAAGCGTTTGAGCCCAGCCGCAAGAGACCCAAGCGCCTGCGCCTGCTCCTGCGATACGCGCGCCTGTGCTTCGGCCGCTTTCCGCCGTTCGGCCTCGACCTGTTCCGCCGCGGTGCGCCGGTTGTGCTCCGCCATTTGCCGCTGCTCTTCCGCTTGGCGCTCAAGCCGTTCCTTGTTGATGGCGGCGTCACGAAAGATCACGACCGCGCGCGCCATCCGTCCGATCTCGTCGCGATCCTCCACCGCGGGGACAGAGACTTCGACATCCCCGCTCGCAAGCCGATGCATGACTTCTCCGATTGCGGTCAGCCGGCGCACGACACTGCGCTGAACATAAAAGAAGCCGATTAGCGCCGCGATCAACAAGCTTGCAGCGGCGACGCTCATTAACATGATCCGATTCTGGGAAAACTCTCGCATTAGAGCGATGAAGCTGTCGTCCATGTCGGTTTCCGATTCGGCCGCAACGGCGGAAACCGCGTTTTTCAACACACTCTGCAGCCCGATGTTTTCTTTGACCATTCCCTGCGCCGCACTCTCCGCCCGCAGCTCTTGCTGATGCAGGGTCATGATGCTCTCGGGACCGAGACCAAATCCTGCCAAGTTTTCAATAGCGCTCTTCGTCTTCGCATCTTCGATGGCTGAGGACGCTTTTTTGAGCAAATCGGCCGACGCTTTGAAGCGATCTTGGAGCGGAACAATAGAGGCCGGATCTTTAGCGGCCGCCGCTTCGCTGACGAGGCTGGTTAGAAGATGAACTTGAGCTGCCGTCTCCAGCGCCGCGCGCAGCGCGGCGATTTGCTTATTGACGAGTTCCTTCACGACCTTGCTCGTGCGACCGGCCACGTCTTCGCCTTTCATGACCAGGCCGAAGTTGAGATCGTCGGCGAGTTGAATCTGAACCGCGGCGAGCGATTCTTGCGCGCGAAAGATTTTTTGCAGCCGCTTGGCGCTTGCGCTCTCATCGGCTTCCGCGGGGACCTTGAAGTTTGCCGCCGCGAGCAAGCCTGCAATCTGGCGTTTCAGATCGCCGAATTTGCCGTCGTCCGGAAGCTGCTTCATCAGCTTTTCGGCTCGACGCGCCGACGACGTGTAGCGGTCCTCCAGAAGGGTGAGTATGCTTGGTGTCGAGGATAAGGCGCTGGCCGTCAACAGTCCGGTCATCAGGTTCGTTTCGGCGCCGATCTCGACAACGGCCTGCAGCACCGGAAGATCACGGTTGACAAGCGCGCGGACGACGCTGTCGCCGGTCTTTGCCACGCTGTCGGCCGCAAAAACAACATCGAAGTAGGAATCGTCTACTATGGGCGTAAGCTTGCTTGAAATCTGGGCATGGACACTGTGAAGCTCGGTCAGGCGTCGCTCGACTTTTGCACGTAGATTGGTGCGCTCGGTTATCGCCTTTTTCAGCGAGTCGAGGTTCGCATCGAGCTTTTTTGCCGCGTCTTCAACCGTCGCAAACGTGGTGTCATTGCCGCGCACCTCGAGAAGCCGCTGCATGGTCTCGTGCAATTCCTCACTGCGTGCGGCTATCATCTCGGCGATTGCCCGTTGCTCGTCCGCGGTCTGGGCACTCACGAATCGAGCCGCAGCGCCGGATATCTCCGCGGAGATAACCGACAGCTGCAGTGCATCCTTCATCACCGGAACTTGACGTTGTGCAATACGCTCAAAACCCCGCTCGGTCGTAGAAAAGGACAGCATCGCAATGGCTGCGGCGATGACCGTCGTCACCGCGACCGCGCCGAACGCGATTTGCAGCTTGCCTCGGATTCCAAGACGCATTTGGTCTTGACTGACGCAAGCTCCGGCCGCGGAGTGACCGGGTTCAGCGAGCTCATGTTTGAACCACATACGGCCTCCTCACGACTGCCACTGCACACGCACGCTCTCCCGCAGTGGCCCCGGACGACGCTTGCGGATGCAGCGTCGTCCGGCGACCGCAACCGAACGGTCAGTTGCGAGCGAGTTGCGGGAATTTGTCGACAGGCTTGAAGCTTCCGTCAGGCTGGATGATGGTCATGAACACCTTATGAAGCCCCTGATTCTGTCCGGGCCCGAATTCCATTGTGAGACCGCCGAAGTCGAACTTGCCGGTGTTCACGATCGTCTTGAGCAGTCCCTCGCGTGTCAGATTGGCACCGGCCTTTTCAAGTGCGGCCGCCGCCAAGCGACCGACCAGGTACCCTTCGAGCGAGACAAACTCGGGCTTTGCATTCGGGTCCGCCGTCGTCATTGCCCTTTGATAATCTGCCACCACTTTGATCGACGAATCCCATGGGAAAGGTACGACCTGCGACACGATAACCCCCTTGCCATCCTCGCCGAGTTCTTTGGCAAGGGCGGATGCGCCGACAAAGGAGATGTTTACAAATACCGGATTGAAGTCGATCTTGCGGGCCAATCGGATAAATTCGGCGCACGGTTTGTAGGCGCCGACCATCACGACCGCCTCCGGCTCGGCCCGCTTGATGTCCAACAGGGCGGTCTTGACCGCGACGGTGTTGCGCTCGTAAGTGCCCTCTGCGACAATCGACAGATTCCGCTTGTCCATCGCTTTCTTGAAACCCGACAGCCCTGCGCGACCAAACGCATCGTCCTGATAGAAGATGGCAATCTTGCCGATGTGCAGGTCATCCGTCAGGTGTTGCACCCAGGCTTCAGTCTCTTCGTCATAACTGGCGCGGACGTTGATCACGTTGCCGAGCTTCGCATCACGCAGGAAACCCGCTCCGGTGAACGCGCCGATGAAAGGGACGGATGCAGACATAGCGATCGGCTGCGTTGCAGCGGAGGTCGGCGTCCCGACCGGCCCGATCAACGCAAAGACCTTGTCGTCCTGGATAAGCGCGTTCGTAGCCGCAATCGACTTGTCGGGCTCATAGCCGTCATCGCGGCTGATCAGCTTCAGCTTGCGGCCGGCCACGCCGCCTTTGACATTCGCTTCGGCAAATGCCGCTTCGATCCCGGCCTTCATGCCCTGACCGAGCGCCGAGGCGGGGCCCGTGAGCGCTGCAGCCTGGCCAAACACAACCGCATCCGCGGTGACGCCATCCTCGGCATAGGCAACAGATGCCATGGCTAGCATCAGCGCAGAAAAGCTCAGAACGGCCGCTGATCGGAATGACATATTCCCTCTCCTTAGGCTTATTTCGGAATTCCCGGAGACGCGGTGTTTGCCGCCGGACAAACGGACGCGCCGATCAGAGGGGATGCAGCGAGTATTAGTCGCGACATGCGGAATGAGCTGCGCTGGAGTCGCAACTAATTTCCAACCCTCGAACTCAATTGTCGGCAGACATTTTCAGTTCACAATCTAAAAAAAATATTTATGACACGAAATAAGGCTGCGCCTGCCTGCAGTCCGCGGGGTAAGCGGAGGGGCCGAGCAACAAACAATGCGACTGCCTACATCCACGTCAGGCGAACGGTCGCGATGACCACGCAAATGCGGGTGCCGCCGGATTCTGCGGGGAGAAGATTAAGATCCACGTAAGCTCGAAGGGTACGTTCTGTTGCAACGCGGTGTGATCGCCCGACCCACGGAGTTTCCATTTGCTCCGTTATTTCGTCGCTGCAGCGAATTAACAGGGGAGCATAGCCGCGATTCCATTTAAGGCATCTAATTAATCCAGATGAATGTCATTGCTCAGTAACGGCGCTTCGAGCCCGACTTTGGCAGTCACTCGGCAGAATCTTCGGCCCCGAGCTTGGACGCCAGAGCGGCGATACTTTCAGCGTCATCTCCGCCTGAGGGCCCACTCGGCTACGCCGGTCAGAATTCCCAGCATGACCAGAGGAACAATCAACTCTGTCGGCCCCCCGAAGGCGTAGGCCATTATTGCCACCAGCCAACAGGCTCCGACGACCCAAAAGGCAATCGCTAGAGAGTCTGGAAGCTTGTTCATCACCGCCCTCCTTCGCGCCTCGCCGACGGCGTCTCGCCGACGAAGGCCTTGCAGGAGTCATCAGCCCTTTGGGCGGTTTATCAGGGGAACTCCATCCCCCTACGACTTCATCGTCGATCATCAAGCACCGACGGTCGGGCGCTCGGCGTGCTATTGCGAAATAGAGCAGACCTCTGCCTCGCCATCGGGGTTGCCGAAGTCAACGAAGATCCACTGCCAGGCGGTACGTACATCACATTCTTCGGCCGTCTCTCCTGCTGGCAGCGGAATGTTCATGGCTGTCTTTGTCGTGGGTGCGGCCTTGGGTCGATAAAAGACAGAACGCCAACTCCATTTCGGACTAATGCGCGCGCCATCAGTCGCGTAAGCAACCCCAGTCGGCTTCTGCATGCTGTTGAGAAAAAAATAGCCAGCTGTCCCGACAACCACGATCGCGAGACACGCAAGCAAGAATGCACGCATGATCAACACTCCAAGCTATCGCCGCCGCACTCGCGCCGCACAGCAGAAACCTATTCTGCCGGCGTAGCTGACGGTCGCCTCTGCAACTCGCTGGGACCAGTGCCCAGATTTTGCTCTTCTAGCCAAAGACGGTGATGCTCCTTGGCCCAATTGAGGTCGACCGTGCCGGCACCCATCGCCTCGAAAGCACCTTCCATGCCGATCGTA
Organism: Hyphomicrobiaceae bacterium; assembly: GCA_021324465.1. Classification (GTDB taxonomy): domain Bacteria; phylum Pseudomonadota; class Alphaproteobacteria; order Rhizobiales; family Xanthobacteraceae; genus BOG-931. The sequence goes on along the minus strand of JAJPJB010000099.1, from coordinate 27,035 downwards.
CCGATGTAAATGTGCGCAAGCATCGCAGCGACAAACAGCACAGCGACAACACCATGGACCACCTGCGCAAGTTGCATGCCGGCGATCGTCGTTCCATAAAACGGAAACATCAGCAGGTAACCGGTGATCGCAACCGCTGCACCGCCGATGACAACGATCCAGTAGATCATTTTTTGACCGGCGTTGAAGCGATAGGCCGCCGGATGTTTGTTGCCGACGATGCCGCCGCCCTGTTTTAGCCATTCAACGTCAACTTTGTTGGGGATGTTGCCGGCTATCCACATGACGAAGATCAGAATTACGCCCAGCGTGAAGGGGAAGCTGACAAAATTGTGCGCATATTTGGCCGCCAGCGACCATGAGGAAAACGCGCTGGGTCCAATCAGCGGCAGCAATATCTCCTTGCCAAAGGTTATGTTGAGGCCCGAGAGTGCCAAGATGATGAAGCAGGTCGCCGTCATCCAGTGCACAAACCGCTCGAAGGCGTTAAAGCGCACGATATTGATACCGGAGCGGCCCGACTCGATGCGCAGCATGCCGCGGGTCAAATAAAAGATTAGCAGAACCGCGAGCATGCCCAGAACCGCGACCGCGCCGATCCAGTGCAGCCACACCTCGTGAAACTGTCGCCACTCGCGGCCCTGCGGCTGTTCGATTACATAGGACTTCACGTCAGGAATACTGCCGAGCCCCTGGATGCGATTGAGCTGCTGAAGGAGCTGTTGCTCCTTGACCGCGTCGGCGGTCGGATTCACTGAACTGGGCTGTTGTGCCGAAGCCGGCGGCAGAGTAGCTACGCTGACGAACAACAAGGTCGCGCAAACGGCGAGCCGAATACGAATCCCAAGCGCCGCCATCGTCCTCCTCCCTCCTTTTCCACGCACGCTCTTCGGTATGTCGGTGCGCGCTTAGGTCGCGATCGTCTCGCGATACGCGGTTTGCCATCCCCATGCGCCAGACCCGTAGCCGCGCTTCGCCACGCGGTCCTTGTAGATCTGGGCAATGATTTCGCCGTCGCCCGCAAGCAGCGACTTTGTCGAACACATTTCCGCACATAGCGGAAGTTTGCCCTGGGCGAGACGGTTTGCGCCGTATTTCTCGTACTCGGCTGGAGAGTTGTCGGCCTCCGGCCCGCCAGTACAGTAAGTGCACTTATCCATTTTGCCGCGCGAACCGAAGTTTCCGAGCCGCGGATACTGCGGCGCGCCAAATGGACAGGCGTAGAAGCAGTATCCGCAACCGATGCAGAGATCCTTCGAATGCAGCACGACGCCATCGGCGGTGGTGTAGAAGCAGTTCACCGGACAAACCGCCGCGCAAGGTGCGTCCGTGCAATGCATGCAAGCCATGGATACCGACCGTTCGCCCGGCTTGCCGTCGTTGAGCGTTACAACGCGCCGACGGTTGATGCCCCAGGGCACTTCGTTCTCGTTCTTGCAGGCGGTGACGCAGGCGTTGCACTCGATGCAGCGGTCGGCGTCACAGAGGAATTTCATTCGCGCCATGATTGCCTCCTTACGCCGCCTGGACCTGGCAGAGCGTGACCTTTGGCTCCTGCATGCCGGTGGCAGGGTCGTAGCCGTAGGTGGTGATGGTATTCGCGCTTTCGCCAAGCACGACCGGGTCTGTGCCTGCAGGATAGTTGGGCCGCAGGTCCTTGCCGGCGAACCAGCCGCCGAAATGGAAGGGCATCCAAACCACGCCCTTGCCGACGCGTTCGGTCACCAAAGCCTTGACCTTCGCCTTCGAGCCGTTCTCGGCGCCCGTGACCCAGACCCAAGCGCCGTCCCTTATGCCGCGCTCGGACGCATCCGCGGGATTGATCTCGACGAACATGTCCTGCTGCAGCTCGGCGAGCCATTTGTTGGATCGCGTTTCCTCGCCGCCGCCCTCATACTCAACAAGGCGGCCTGAGCTGAAAATCAGCGGGAAGCTCTTGGCAATTCCCTTCTCGACCGCCGCCTTTTGCACCGAGAAACCGACATTCGGCAGCCGGAACTGCTTGGCGTCCGGCAGTGTCGGGTATTTTGCGATGAGCTCGATACGCGGCGAGTAGATGGGTTCACGATGCACCGGGATAGGATCGGGCAAGCCAAAGGCGTTCATGCGCGCCTTTGCATTGCCATACGGCACGCAGCCGTGCTTGAGCGCGACACGTTGAATGCCCCCGGACAGATCGATCGACCACGATACCGTTTCCGGCTTATCACCCCCGATCTTCTGAATGACGGCCAGCTCGTCGGGTGTGAGATCAGCGTCCCAGCCGAGCTTTTTGAGCACGCCATAGGTAAACTCCGGGTAGCCGTCCTTGATTTCCGAGTCCTTCGGATACGAGCCTTCGGCGAGCAGATTGACGCCGTTGCGCTCGACGCCGAACCGGGCGCGGAAGCAGCCGCCGCCGTCCATGACGGCGAGATTCGTATTGTAAAGAAGCGGCGTGCCGGGATGCTTGACGTCGGGCGAGCCCCAGCAGGGCCAGGGTAAACCGTAGTAATCTCCTTTCAGCGGCCCGGTCGTAGCCCTCATGGTGACCAGATCGAAATCTTTCTGGTTCGCCATATGCGCCTTGATGCGCTCCGGGGACTGACCGCAATAGCCGGTGGACCAGCTGCCGCGATTCATCTCGCGCAGAATGTCTTCCGGCACCGGCCTGTCACCCTCGACCTTGATGTTCTTGAACAAGAGATCAGCGAAACCGAGCTTTTTGGCCATCAGGTAGAGCACCTGATAGTCATCCTTGCTTTCAAAGATCGGCTTTACGATCTGCTCGCCCCATTGCATCGAGCGGTTCGAGGCCACGCGTGAGCCGGAGCTTTCAAACTGCGTGCAGACCGGCAGGAGGTAGGTGCCGTCCTTGCGGCCGGCCTCGACCGACAGTGAAGCCCATGTCGTCGGATGGGGATCGGCGATCACCAGAAGGTCGAGCTTGGCGAGCGCCTTTAGCGACTCCGGTATGCGGGTGATGCTGTTGCTGGCATGGCCCTGAATGAACATCGCTCGCAGATTGTCTTTCTGGGCGACCTGATCTTTCGGCAGCAAAACCGCATCGAACCAGCGAGTGAGCGGAATGCCGGCGGTCTCCATGATCTGCTTGGAGTCGAAACGCGACTGCAAATAGCTGTAGTCGACTTCCCAGACGCGGCTCCAATGCTTCCATGCCGCTTCGGTGAGGCCGTAATAGAACGGAAGCGTCACGATATCGAGGCCGACGTCGGTCGCGCCCTGCACATTGTCGTGGCCACGGAAAATATTGGCTCCCGTGCCCGGCGCGCCGACATTGCCGGTCAAGAGCAGTGCGATGCAGCTGGCGCGCACATTGGCCGTGCCGACCGTGTGCTGCGTCTGGCCCATGCACCAAACCAGCGTCGCCGGCTTCTGTGTGGCAAACATCTGCGCGACGCGCTTAAGCTGCTCGCCCGGAACGCCGCTTACGCGCTCCACTTCGTCCGGCGTCCACTTCTCGACCTCTTTGCGCAGATCGTCATAGCCGTAGACGCGCTGCTGGATGAATTCCTTGTCCTCCCAACCATTCTGGATGATGTGCCACATCATCCCGTACAGCACCGGAATGTCCGTGCCCGGCCGCAGCCGTACGTATTCCGTTGCATGCGCTGCAGTGCGGGTAAGCCGCGGATCGATCACAATGAGATTAGCGCGGTTAAGCTCCTGCCCTTCGAGGACGTGCTGCAACGAGACCGGATGCGCCTCCGCGGGATTACCCCCCATAATGATGATCGTCTTGGAATTGCGGATGTCGTTGAAGCTATTGGTCATCGCGCCGTAGCTCCAGGTATTGGCCACGCCGGTGACGGTGGTGGAGTGACAGATGCGCGCTTGGTGGTCGGTGTTGTTGGTACCCCAGAACGCGCCAAACTTACGAAACAGATAGGAGCCTTCGTTGGTCATCTTGGCGGAGCCGAGCAGATAGACCGAATCCGGTCCCGACTGCTGGCGGATCGCCATCATCTTATCGCCGATCTCGTTGACCGCCTGATCCCAGCTGATGCGGGTCCACTGTCCGTTCGCCATCTTCATCGGATATTTCAGCCGGCGTTCACCACTCACCAGCTCGCGTACCGACGCGCCTTTGGCGCAGTGCGAACCGCGGTTGATTGGGCTGTCCCAGCTCGGTTCCTGGCCGATCCACACCCCGTTGGCGACTTCCGCCGTCACCGTGCAGCCGACCGCGCAATGCGTGCAGATGCTTTTGCGGATGGTCACTTGAGCGCCAGCCGGCGGCGGCAGTCCGGCTTTGGCTTTGCGCACCGAGCCTAGGGAAAGTGGGCCGAGTGAAGCGAGCGTGCCCGCAGCCAGCCCGGAGCGACGCAGGAAGGCACGCCGGTCGAGGCCGCCATCACCTTGCATTGGCAATGCGCCCGCAAGCGTTCCGCGGCGCGCTTGACGTTCGGATTTCCTGATCAGCACGGCCCGCCTCCCTTATTTCGTCGGATAACGGTTGACGCGGTAATACGCCTGCACGTCTGGCGAGTTGGCCTGATAGCGAGACTTGCGCTTCTCGTCGTTCGATTCGCTGTCGGCAGCCGCCTCTTGAACGACGAGCCCGGACGTGGTGGCGATGGCACCCGCGCCGGCACCGGCACCCAGCACGCGGAGGAAGTCGCGGCGTCTAACTTTTGCGTCCGTCTTCATTGCGCACACTCCCTGCTCTGCACTTTCGCCTGACGGCGATCTTCGCGACGCAATGGCCTCGTCATTCTGTCAGCGCGAAAGCCTCGGTTTCTATTTGCATGAATGTTCGACCAACTCTCGCAACATGGCGGTAAAAGTCGGCGGCTTTTGCGTTCTCAAGATCGGCAAAGAAACGACCAACCCAAGGCGATAAATGTCTATCAAAAAAATGACGATCTGCCCCTGCCGGACAGTCGAACTGGCCGCCCGCAATGCCGGCCATGATCTCACAGAGCACGGCGGCATGATCTTCCGGCTCAATTTCATCTTCGGCGCGGACGATACCCATGCGCGCGAGATCGTCGCGCAGCCGCGCCAGCGGACGCTCGTGCAGAAAACCGGTGAGGTAGTACGAGGCGTACGGCAACAATTCGCCGCGGCCGATGCCGATGAATAAGTCGAAAAACTCGCGCTCGACCCGATCGGCGTTTGCCGCGGCGGCCGCGTCGGCAAGCGACGCATGAGCGATCCCGAGCGGGGACGCGTCAGCGCGGATTGATCTCAACTGATTTAAAAGGCGAGCATCAGGCGCGCGGCGGAGCAACACGCCAAGCAGCATGTATTCGCGCCCGCGCGCCGCATCGACTTCGCCAACCGGCTGTCGATAGAGATCGGGACGCAAAATTGCACGATCGATGCCAGTAATCTGCTCGATAGCGATCACTCGTTCCGCAGGAACGCGCGTCCAATTCGACAATGAAGGCTGGGAAATACCAATCTTCCGCGCGAGGGCGCCAACACCCCCTGCAACATCAATGGCCTGTTCAAGTCCCCTGTCCCTCATGGCGTTTATAATTCTTCTTTATTGACGTCCAGGACGCCGGAGAAAGTAGGCCTGGAAATACCGGAGGGTCAATAGGTAGAGGCTATGGCCACGTCCCTACTTTGGAATGGCCCGCCCATGCCGGCGGAGAGAGACGACGGGATCGGCTGCGAGCGCCCTAGCATCTCGCTGCGGTGCAGCGTAGGCCGGAGCTTCTGGCTCGGCTGATGACGCCAAGGGTGAAGTATCATTGCCGCCTTGATCGGCACTCTTCCCGGTCGTCGCGCCGCTCTCGGCGGTAGCCGGCGCAGCCGGGGAGTTTTCCATCGCAGCATTAACGTCTTGCGCGCCGGAAGCGGGCGGCGCTGTCGCCTCGTCAGATGCACCACCAACGAGTTGAGCTATAAGGCGCCGCATGGTCGGCGTAAGGTCTAGCGCGCCGAAACCAGGCACACTGTCCGGCTTGGTGAAGTCGCACTGGTTTTCAGCCAATCCGACGAAGTCGCGAATGTCGGGATCGCTTAGCCAGGCGCGTCGAAGCGCCGCACGCGAGAGCTCTAAAGGCACACCGGGCGCCATGAAGGGGCGAATATCGCTATTTGCCGTAATCGAGTCGATCGGCGGCAGGACCGTCGGATCAAGGCTGGGCTCCGTCTTCGGCGGGACAGGTTCGGAACAGTGCGTGCCCGTCTCAGGTTTCGCAGCAGCATCATTGTCGCGGCTCTCGGCAGTCCGCATCGCGGCGGCCCGCTTGCGTCGCGACCAACGCCGCAAAAAACCCTCCGCCGCGTCGTCCGGCTCGCTCATTTCTGCTCCTTCGCAGGTGCCTGCCGCGCCATGACTTCAGGGCTGACGCGGTCGCGCTGGCGCTTCACAAATGGCCGCTCGACGTGATACTCGGCGATAAAATCCTCGAGTGCCGCTCGTATGGCGTCCGGCATTGCGACCGTCTCGATGAGGTCAGTCGCTGTCTCGCTAAAGGATTCGCCTTCGCTCGGATCCGCCGTGATCGCGGCAATTTCGTAGGGCGGCTCGCGGCCGGTGGGTCGCAGCACGACCCAGAGCAGCGCGGCGCCCGTGGACAGATTGTCGCGATAGGCAGCTGTGTCGGACCGGTAGAGCCCAATCTCCCCCGCACCGGCATAAAAGCGCTTGCACTCTTCGTCGCCGTCAAGCGCGGTCCACGGCTCAGCAGCCGGAACGCCGGGCAATACCGCCACCGGGCGCCAGAGAAAGTCCACCCACGGACTGATCGCCCGGCGTCGCTCAACCACGACGCCAACTGGGATTCGCTTGAGCGGTTCGAGGCGGCTCATACGACGCCCTCCAGCTGCCGAACCGGCAGGCCGGCCACCAAATTCTGCGGCTTCATGCGCAGCACGTTGTCCAGTCCAACGGCGAGGATCAGATAAACGGGCTCACCGGCCAGTCGGGCGATTGTTACGGCGGGATCAGCAAATGTCAGGCGAAACAGTCCGACGACGCTGTTGCGCGCCGCCTCATCGATCTCGCCGCCGTTCCACAGCGCATCGCCGATCCTTGTGCCATTGGCATCCAGGCCGACGTACCAAGTCAACAACACATTGCGTAGCTCGCTTAGCGGCTCAACGGTAACGTCGATGCCGAGCAAATGTCTGATCCAGCGCGCGATCGCAATGCCGAGCGCGGTGATGCCGCGGCGGCCTGCGGTCAGGTCGAGCGCAAGATCGAAGCTATCGCTGCGCTCCCAATAGGTGGCCGCGTTCGCGTCCGCGAGTACCTCCACGTGCTGCTGTTCCAAAATGCCAAACATCGCCGCAAGCGGCGAAACCGCGAGGGAGGCCTTGTCGAGGTGCTCCTGATCGGCCGCAAGCAACGAACCCTCGTGCACGGCCAAACGCTGCGGTCGATAAAACATCTCCGCGGCGCGCAATACATAGGGATCATCACATTGATGAAGTGCGTTACGCAGGATGAGATGAGCGAGTTGATCCATGAAAATGAGCGGAAGTCGAGCGCCATCGCGCACCAGGGCCGTATAGGTTGCCTCGATCGTACCGTGGGCGGCCAAGTGATCGCGCAGCGCGATTATTTGCCGCCAATTCTCCCGCGCATCAGGATCACGCATGGCTTCAAGTTCCTCTCGCGCGAGCGGACGCCAAGGATCGGACAAGAGCGCAGCATGGATGCTCCGCTCGACAAGGCAGGCGTCCTGCGGCGGAGCGAGTTCGGGACGGGCCAGATAGAGTTTCATGAACTCGTCAGTCACCCGTAGCCGACCGCATGCGTCGCGATCGAGCAAATGATGACCACTGGACAGCCAAAAGTCCTTCATAGCGATCACAGCCGCGGCGCGCCGGTCGCAGGATCGAGCCAGGTCGCAGTTTCCAATGCAGACACCAAGGCCCTGCGCCCCTGGACATGACCGTCGGAACCAAGCAGGAGAAGATCGCCATTCAGATCAATGGCTTGGCGCGGCCCGGGCGCGGCTGTAAGGCGCAGCAGATAGTTCCTAGCCAGCCGATCAAAGCCATCCTCTTGCCAGGCGTCAATCGCGACCATGAGATGGCGAGCAAAGGTTTCGACGAGGCGGCCGGGGCCGAGATCAAAAAAACCCTCATCGTCGAGCGCGGCTGCAAGCGGATGTAGCCCAGGTTCCTGACCGCCAATGATGGCAGTGCGGACCATTGTTCCAAAAACCAGCCAGTCGGGGACGTCGTTCTCTTTGCTGTGTGCCGGCCAGCCAAGACGCGCGCCGCCAACTAGACCTCCGTCGATCAGAATGGTTGCCGGCCATCCGAAAGTGATCGATTTTTCCGGTGGAGCATGCACAGCGAGCGCATCGGCAAGCGCTCCCAGCCCGGCATACAATGCGCGCCGTGCTGAGCGCAGCGGCTCGTAAGGCTCCAGCACAACGGCAAATTCGACGAGGTCGAAGCGGCCGACATGAACCAGGGTGCCGGCGCCTTCGGTATCGGCAATCCTCATCGCATGTGCGAAGGCATCGCCGAACTCGCGCAGCGCCACCGCTCGAAACGGTGGAGGCAGATCGAGGCTCCCCCCGACCGTCGCCTGAGCACGACTCTTTGCATCAAACGTCATAACGCTCGGACTCGCCCTTTGGCTCGCCTACCAATATAACCGTGGGATGGCTCGCGGCCAGTCCCCGCTTATACCTGTCAATTCGCGAGTATCTGAACAGATGGCCGACCGGGATCAAACAATCTTTCTTTGCTCTTGCGAGGGTACATCGCCGGTCGACCCTTCGATGGTGCAGCACACCTGCCGCGGTGCGAAAGTCGAGACTGGAACCCAGTTGTGTTGCGCCGAACTCGAGCGTGTTCGCGCGAGCCTTGCATCCACGACGTCCGTCATTGTCGGCTGCACTCAGAAGGCGCCGCTGTTCACACAGATGAAGCAGGAAGGCGCATGCCCGGCGGAGCTAAACTTTGTCAATATCCGAGCGAGCGCCGGCTGGTCCTCGCAAGCCGCCAGTTCCGGTCCAAAGATCGCAGCACTGATTGCTGCCGCAAGCGAACCCGCGCCTGCCGTTCCCCTCGTGGCTCTCAACAGCGAGGGCGTCGTCATGGTGTACGGACGCGACGCGCAGGCGATCGACGCGGCGAACCTGCTCAAGGAGCATCTCGACGTCACGGTCATGATCACACCGCCGGCGGAGATCGACCCGCCTCGCGTCGACGAATTCCCGATATTGCAAGGCAAAATCCGCTCGGCCAAAGGCCATCTGGGTGCCTTTGAAATCGTCGTCGACGATTTTTCCATGCCGGCGCCCTCTTCGCGCGGCGCGCTTGTGTTCGGTGCCGGTCGCAACGGCGCCGTTTCGCACTGCGACATTATTCTTGATATTTCCGGCCGCCCGCCCCTGTTCCCTGCAGCCGATCTTCGCGACGGCTATGTGCGCGCCGACCCCGGCGATGCCGCCGCAGTCCTACGGGCGGTCATCAGGGCGCGCGACCTCGTCGGAAGCTTCGAAAAGCCGCGCTACGTCGCATTTAGAGAGGAGCTGTGTGCGCATTCGCGCTCGCACATCACCGGCTGCCACCGTTGTCTCGATCTCTGCCCGACCGGCGCCATCGAACCGGCAGGCGATCATGTCGCCATCAACGCTCAGATCTGCGCCGGCTGCGGTCAATGTGCCGCCGCATGTCCGACCGGCGCGGCCGGCTATGCCCTGCCGCCTGCCGATGCCCTGATGCGCAAAGTACGCACGCTTCTGACGGTCTATCGTCAAGCCGGCGGCACGGCGCCGGTCGTGCTCCTGCATGACGGCGATCACGGCGGTGCCTTGATCGACGCGCTTGCCCGCTATGGCAATGGTCTGCCGGCGAACGTGTTGCCGCTTGCGGTGAACGAGATAACGCAAATCGGCATCGAGACTATTGCCGCGGCATTTGCCTATGGGGCGAGCGCCGTTCGCCTGTTGGTGCGAGGACGGCCGCGTCATGACGTCGCCGGGCTCAACGGAACCATTGCCCTCGCACAGCCGATCCTCGGTGCACTCGGTTACGGCTCGGTCGCAACCATCGAGACCGACGATCCCGACGCACTCTGCGCCGCACTCGACTCGATCGAGGCAGCCGCCGCAGCGGCGCGGCCGGCAAGCTTCATGCCGGTCGGAGGCAAACGCGAAGTCATGCAACTTGCACTTCGCGAACTTCATGCTGCGGCGCCGAGACCGGTCGATATCGTTGCCTTGCCGACCGGGGCGCCGTTTGGCGCGGCGGAGATCGATGCCGCCGGGTGCACGCTCTGCCTGGCCTGCGTTTCGGCCTGTCCGACCGGCGCGCTCGGCGACGATCCGGAACGGCCACTGCTGCGCTTTACCGAAGACGCGTGCGTGCAGTGTGGGCTGTGCAAGGCGACGTGCCCGGAGAAGGTGATCACGCTCAAGCCGCAAATCGACTTTGGCGCGGCAACGGCAGTGTCGCGGGTGCTCAAGGAGGAAGAACCGTTTCTTTGCATCCGCTGCGGGACGCCGTTCGGCGTCAAAAGCACAATAGAACGCGTGATCGGCAAGCTCGAAGGGCAGCATTGGATGTATGCCAAGGATTCTGGGCGGATCGAGGCGCTGCGCATGTGCGAAAATTGCCGGATCGCAGTGATTACCGAGCAGGAATTCGATCCGCATGGTGCGCCGCCGCGCCCGACCTTGCGGACGACCGACGATTATCTGCGCGAACGCGCGGAACGCACGCGTCAAGAAAAGAACGAGGGCTGACCTGCCCGCGCAAGCTCGCCTATTTGGTCGCCTTCTCGAGAAATTTCACCAATGCTTCGCGATCCTCCGCGGACGTGATCCGCTGTTCAGGCATCTTCGTCCCCGGTGTGAAGGTCGCTGGTCCGAGCTCAAACAACTTTGCGACAGTTTCGGGCGTCCACACGATGTCGAGCTTTTTCAGGGCCGGCGAGAAATTGTAGCCAGGCAAGGTGGCGATGCGGCGGCCGAACAGGCCCGCCAAGGTCGGACCTGCACGGTTGCCTTCATCCGGGCGCAGCGTGTGGCACGCGACGCAGGCACGAAATACTCGCGCACCTGGATCGTCAGCGAAGGCCGCGAGCGGATCCGTCGCAGCGCCGGCGGTGACCGCACCGATCTGGTCGCCGCTGGCGGCGTCCCAGCGCCGGATCATATGATCGGCTCCCCCGGTCAGGAGCGTATGCCCGTCGGGAAAGAACGCGGCTGACCATATAGGAAGACCGGGACCAACCAATGTACGTTTGATCGCGCGCGCAGTGCGATCAATGATGGGAACCGCGCCAAGGATGCTTGCGGCCGCAATGGTGCGGCCGTCCGGCGACAGCGCGATCGCGATCAGCGGCGTGTCACTTGCATGTAATGTGCCGCGCAATTCTCCCTTGGGCGACACAAAGGATACATTGCCGTCGGCGCCAGCGCTGACGATCTCGCCATCAGGGGCTACCGCAATGGCATTCAACGGCGCTGACATGTTAATGACGACAGGCGCCGCTGCGCCGGTCAGGGGCCAAATTCGCAAGGTCGCATCATAGCCGGTGGATGCCACCGCACTGCCATCCGGCATGAAGGCGACCCCATTGACGTTTTGCTGATGACCTTCCAGTACGCGCGCCGGCCCTCCGGCGGTCGGCCAGAGCCGGATTGTGTGATCCCAGGAAGCCGACGCCAATGTGGCGCCGTTGGGCGAGAGCGCGAGCGCAACGACAGGCGCGCTGTGACCTTCGAGAACCGCGCGCGGTTGCCCTTCGCCCGGTTGCCAGATTGCAATGCGCGCATCGGCGCCGCCGGTTGCGACACGATGGCCCGGCAAGAAGGCGACCGCATTCACCGCGCCATTGTGAAAGCGCATCACCTGCTGCGCCGTATTCTGCCGGAGCGACCAGATGATCGCAGATGTATCGAAACTGCCCGAAATCGCCGTCGAACCGTCTGGTGAAATTGCGAGGGCTCGAACCGGGCCGCCGTGACCGCGCAGTTGGGCGGCCGCCGGAAAAGCGCAAAGCACAAGCAGCACAATCAAGAGAGATTTGCGCATGGCCAGCTCATTGGTTGGTCCCGACATCATGACCGATCAAATCGTGAGTGGATGATTTGGATCGGCGAATTCGATTTCTCCCATGCCGGTATTGCACTCGGATCCTGCGACATGATCATCTCGCGTATGTTTCGGCACACGCTCCGTGAGGCCATAGCACGAGACTATGTCTGTCGAGCCATAGGATAAAGCTATAGGGCGTCAGCGGCCAAACGCTGGACGACTCTGGGCGCAGCAAGCGGAACCAGAACGAAACGGAGGGAAACCGGAACGCCACTCGCGGGCGCGATGCGCGGAAACCTCTGTTCAAATATTCGGATTATGTGGCCTGCGACGGCGAATAGGAGTACACGATTGGATCGCAATGCAATCTTTCGCTGGCAATAAACAACGATGCTTAAATCAGTACTGTATTTTGCCTCCGCTCTCGCGCTGGCACTCGTTGCAGGCCCGTCCTTAGCGCCGGCGGCCGAGTCCGCGCCTCTGGAAATTCTTGCCGCAGGCACACTGGCAGTGCCGTTCCGCGAACTGAACACGATCTTCGAGCAGAGATATCCCGACGTCGTTGTTCACGCGCAGTTCGGCGGAAGCGTCAAGATGGCGCGCCAGATTACCGAATTGCATCAGCCGGCCGACATCATTGCGGTGGCCGATTACAGTGTCATTCCGAAGTATCTGTTCGCACAGAACAGCCAGCCCGGATATGCGACCTGGTATGCCGGCTTCGCCCGCAACGCAATATCTTTTGTTTACACTGAACAGAGCAAGTTCGCGAATGAGATAAATTCCGAGAACTGGTATCAGATTCTGTCTCGTCCCGGCGTCGAGATCGGCCGATCCAATCCCGATACCGACCCGTCGGGATATCAGACGCTGCAAATGCTGAGTCTTGCTGAGAAGTATTACAAAGTGTCCGGCATCGCCGATAAAATCATCGCGAACGCGCCGGCCACGAACATGCGCGACACCGAGACATCACTCATTTCGGCGCTTCAGCTTGGTCAGATCGATTATCTGGCCATCTATCGCTCGGATGCACTCCAACATCAACTCAAACTTCTCGATTTGCCGGCGCAAATCAATTTGAGCGATCCCAATTTTGCATCGTTCTACGCGGAAGGCATTGCCCACACCAAGACTGGCGATCTCACCGGCAAGCCGATCGTTTATGCGATCAGCATCGTGAACGGCACCAAGAATGCCGAGACTGCGCAGAATTACCTCACATTGCTCTTGGGACCACAAGGCCAAGAGGTCATGAAGAGGAACGGATTTGGCTCCTTCACGCCCGCTTATGCGGTGAACGCGGGCGATATGCCGGCAAGTTTGAAAGCGATGGTGACCCCTTGGCCGGGTGAGCGACCGTGAGTTACTCGCGTCTTAATCCATGTGGCGTGAAAAATCGAACCGACCGCGATCTTGGATAGCGCCGAGCTTTCCGCTTACGGTGCATGTAGTGTCCTGGGTACTCGGCGCCATCCTGCTGGCCTTCGTCGCGCTGCCGCTCATCGGATTGGCGACGACTCAGTCCAAGACCACGCTTGCCGAAGCGGCGATGATGCCCGATGTGCGCGGCGCGATCGCTTTGAGTCTCGAAGGCGCGCTGCTAAGCGCCTTATTGGCGGCGATGTTCGGCGTGCCACTCGGTTATGTGCTGGCGCGCTCCGCGTTTCCGGGCAAGAACCTGATTGGCGCGCTGATCGACATTCCGCTTGCGGTACCGCATACGGTCGCGGGCATAGCGCTTCTCATCGTATTTGGGCGGCGTGGGATTCTCGGAGGACCGGCTGACCAATTTCTCGGCTTGAGATTCTGGGGCACGATCGCGGGTATTGTGGTCGCGATGCTGTTCGTCTCCGCGCCGTACACCGTCAACGCGGCGCGGCTTGGCTTTGAAGCCGTGGATCCCAGGCTGGAGAAAGTCGCGCGCACGCTGGGCATGGGCCCGTGGCGTGCATTTCTGCGCGTCACGTTGCCGCTGTCGTGGCGCAGCATCCTGACCGGATTGACGCTAACTTATGCGCGCTCGGTCAGTGAATTCGCCGCCGTCGTAGTGCTCGTCTATTATCCGATGACGGCGCCGGTGCAAATCTATGAAATGTTTCTCCGCTATGGTCTGGACCAGGCGGCCGCACCGGCCCTGCTTTTGCTGCTGGTGACGCTTGCGCTTTTTGCCCTTTTACGTGCATTTGCCTATGGGCGGCCGCCGCGCGGAGAGCAGCGATGAAGCCGCTTGGCGTCGCAGTCGAGGCGCTCTCGCTCGCAATCGGAACGTTTCGTCTGAAGCAGATCGAGTTTTCGGTTTCCGCAGGCGAGGTGCTCGTCGTTCTCGGTCCGAATGGGTCGGGCAAGTCGGTGATGCTGGAGACTATCGCCGGATTCCATCGACCTGACAGCGGCCGCATCTTTATCGGCGGGCGTGACGTGACACTGCTGCCGCCCGAACATCGGCGCGTCGGCTTTGTCGTGCAGAGCTTCGGCTTATTTCCCCATTTGACGGTGGCTGCAAATATCGCAATCGCGCGACGGCGTCCCGCAGGTCCCTCGCGCGCCGATCCCGCGGACGGACCGTTTCCGGTTGGCGATGTGGCGGCGCTGATGAAGCATTTTGAAATCGCAAATTTGGCAGACCGCCTGCCGAACGCGTTAAGCCCCGGTGAAAAGCAGCGGGCCGCTTTGGCAAGAGCGCTTGCCGCCCAGCCGGCTCTTTTTCTTTTTGACGAGCCGTTCTCCGTGCTTGACGCGCCGACCCGCGATCACCTGCGCGGCGAACTGAGCCGCTTTTTGCGCGGCTTTGCCATTCCGGCTGTCTTCGTCACCCACGATTATACTGATGCGATGACACTCGCAGACCGCATCGCGATTTTACGCAATGGCGAACTGGTGCAGATCGGAACTGCGGCGGAAGTCTCGCGCGCGCCGGCCACGAGCTTTGTCGCCGGCTACATCGGTTACGAGAACATTCTTGCTGGTGAAGTGATCAATGCCGATGTGGGACGCGCGACGGTTGCTGTCGGCGACAAAGCCATTTTGGTCACGACACCCAATCCTTTGCTAAGCAGCCGCCGCCATGTCCGGCTTTGCATCCGTGCCGATGACGTACACTTGCGTTTCAATGCGCAAGAGGATCGAGAACAGTCGCTTTACACCAACCGATTTCGGGGCAAAATTGTTGGCCTCCGCGCGATCGGCCCAGTTGTTACTATCGATGTCGACTGCGGATTTATTGTGCGCGCTTGCATCCTAGGGCGAGATGCCCAGACAATGACTCCGATGATGGGAGATCTTGTGAGTTTGGAATTCAGGGCGGACCGAATCCATGTGGCCGGCGAATAAACGGAGCTCAAGCAGCTGCTTGGTCCTAGCACCCGGAATTACAGCTGGGTAATACGGCGATTTTTGAAGGGTCTGCGGTGGACGCGCTTTTTGGTCTAAGCGAATGGCATCACTTTTTCGTCGTGGCTGACGATGAAGGCGTCGATCTGCGCCCGCGACTGCTCGACGGAGTGAACGAGGCGCCGGCCAGAGACTGGCCCTGCAGCCTTGGCCGGTAGCCACGAAAAGCGGTGGCCGGCCGGAAGCGGCGTCATGAGGAGGCCACTCGCGCCACTCCCGAGCCGGCCGAACCCCACGGACCCAGGAGATGCGGCGGACCTAGGCATTCCGTAGGGTTATCAATAAATTCGCGAGAGTCCCGGCGAATTTAAGTCATCGTCTCGGGCTGTTTCTCGGCGCCCACACGGCTCGCTGCACGGCCCCTTGTCGATCAGCGAGGCGCCGTATTGGCAGGCTAGCGCAACCACCGGCGAAATCAATCGCCAAAGTTTCGCCAAAATGGCGCAGCCGCCGTCAACCTCAAAAATTGCGATTACCTGGCCGGCAGCCGCAATTTGCGGCCCGCCGGCTAGGCCGCGTCGGGCACGACGCGGTTGCGGCCGTCGCGCTTGGCGCGATAGAGCGCCTGGTCGGCGCGCTTGAGCAACGTGGCGGCGGTGTCCTCCTTGCCGCGGAGGCCGGCAATGCCGATCGAGATCGTCACCGGAATCTGGCGCGCGCCCTGCGCGATGGCAAAGGGCTCGGCGGCGATGCGTCGGCGCAACCGCTCGGCGACCATGGCGGCAACCGCCATATCGGTTTCCGGCATGACAATGACAAATTCCTCCCCGCCATAGCGGCAGGCAAGATCAATACCGCGGATTGAGCGTTTGATCCGCAGCGCGAATTCGCGCAGCACGTCGTCGCCAGCATCGTGGCCGTGGCTGTCGTTGATAGCCTTGAAATAATCGATGTCAAGCACCAGAACCGAGAGCGCTTTGCCGCGCGCGGCGGCTTGCTCGATCAACGTGCCGAGATGGCTCTCCATGTAGCGGCGGTTGAACAGGCCGGTCAGCGCATCGGTGATCGCCATTTCGATCGACATTTGCACGCTGTCACGCAGCCGCTCGGTATAGCGGCGCCTGCGCACCTGGGTCCGCGCGCGCGCCAGCAGCTCGTTCTTGTCCACCGGGCGCATCAGATAATCGTTCACGCCGATTTCGAGCCCGCGCACCATGCGCGCCGTGGCGTCAGGCTCGGCCACGCCGAGGATCGGCAGACTGCGGGTGCGCTCGAGCGAGCGCAGCTGACTGCACAGCCGCAGGGCGTCGAAATTCTCCAGGCCCAGCGAGACGATCACCAGATCGTAATTGGCGTCGGCAGCGTGGAACAGGGCCTGATTGGGATCAGGCTCGACAGCCACCTCCTGCTCCTGCCGCAGCACAGCAGCGAGCCGCTCGTAGGAGGCGGCACGGTCATCGACGATCAGCACTTTGCCGCCGCGGCCGCTGTCGGCGATCGCCTCGCGCTCTGGCGACTGGATGCCGATCTCGCGCGAGGTGAGCACGCGCATGCGCAATTCGTCAGTGACCATTTTCAGCCGCGCCAGCGATTTTACGCGCGCGATCAGGGCAAGCTCGGGAATCGGTTTGGTGATGAAGTCATCGGCGCCGGCTTCGAGCCCGCGCACGCGGTCGGTGGGCTGATCGAGCGCAGTGACCATCACCACCGGAATGTGATGGGTTGCAATGTTGCTTTTGAGCCGGCGGCAGACCTCAAAGCCATCCATGTCCGGCATCATCACATCGAGCAGGACCAGATCGCAGTCGGCGCGCTCGCAGATCGACAAAGCCTGCAGCCCGCTGCCGGCGGTGACGACATCAAAATATTCCGACAGCCGTGCCTCGAGCAGCTTCACATTGGCTGGCACGTCGTCAACGACGAGGACGCGGGCGGTCATAGACCCTTTCCCTGTGCGCTCATGCCGGACCGAGAAAGTGTCGAATGGTCTCGATGAACTTGCCCACCGAGATCGGCTTCGACAGATAGGCTTCGCAGCCGCCCTCGCGGATGCGCTCCTCGTCGCCCTTCATCGCGAAAGCGGTGACTGCGATAACCGGAATTGCTTTCAGCTCCTGGTCGTCCTTCAGCCATTTGGTCACTTCCAGGCCCGACACTTCCGGCAGCTGAATGTCCATCAGGATCAAATCCGGCCGGTGCCGGCGTGCAAGATCGAGCGCCTCGATGCCATTGCGCGTGCCGACCGTGCTATAGCCATGGGCTTCCAGCAGGTCGTGGAAGAGCTTCATATTGAGCTCATTGTCCTCCACGATCAGGACGGTCTTGGCCATCCCTTGTCCCTTCCCCGGGTGCCATTGCGCGCCTGAAAGCGAAAGGAATCGCCTTCCGCCGCCAAGCGGCAGCGATTTCAACCTAGTGCCGATATATTACGGAAAGGCAAATGGAGCCACATGAAGACGCGCGCATCAGCCTCGCGAGAAGCGGCAGAAACGCTGGCAATTCAGGCCCTTGGCTTCATCGCCGAGGAGCCGGAGCGGCTCGGCGCATTTCTTGCCGCAACCGGGATCGGTCCACAGGATATCCGCAAGGCGGCACGGGAAGCGGCCTTTCTTGCCGGCGTGCTCGACCATATGCTCGGCAGTGAGTCACTCCTGATGGCATTTGCCGACAGCGCCGGAATCGACCCCGCGCACATCGCGCGGGCGCGCCGCGCGCTCGGCGGCAAGCCGTGGGAGCGTGATGTGCCATAGTGTCGGCATTGTCGCGGTCAGGTTAAGGGGCCGCTTGTTGGCACGAAAGCGTCGCGTGCGCGGGAATGAGCGGATGATGAAACGGCATAGCCGCCATATGCTCTAAGCTCTTTTGCGTCCATTCCCACATGCGGCCTCCTGTCCGAGGTCAGCCGTGCCGAGCTTTTGTCGCGACTGTCTTGTCGATGCCTCGCCACAGGCGACTCGCTGCGCGAGTTGCCGCTCGCCGCGGCTTCTGCGCCATGACGAGCTGGCGTCGCTCGCCATCGCCCACGTCGATTGCGACGCTTTCTATGCCACGATCGAAAAACGCGACGACCCATCTTTGGCCGCAGAGCCTGTGATTGTCGGCGGCGGCAAACGCGGCGTGGTCGCGGCGGCCTGTTATATCGCCCGCACTTATGGCGTGCGCTCGGCCATGCCGATGTTCGAAGCGCTGCGGCTCTGCCCAAACGCCAAAGTCATCCGGCCCAATATGGAGAAATACGCCGCCGTCGGGCGCGAAGTCCGCCAGATGATGTTTGCGCTCACGCCGCTGGTGGAGCCGCTGTCCATCGATGAGGCCTTCTTGGATCTCTCCGGCACCGCTCGACTGCACGGCATGGCGCCGGCGAAGGCGCTGGCGCGCTTTGCGGCCGACGTAGAACAGAAACTGAAGATCACAGTCTCGATCGGCCTGTCTTGCAACAAGTTTCTGGCCAAGATCGCCTCCGATCTCGATAAGCCGCGCGGCTTTGCCGTGCTGGGCGCAAGCGAAGCACCGGCATTTCTGGCGCCAAAGCCGGTAAGCTTCATCTTCGGCGTCGGCAAAGTGAGCGCCGCGCGCTATGCGCGGGACGGATTTCATCGTATCGCCGATCTGCAAAACGCGAGCGAGGTCGAATTGATGCGCCGCTACGGCGAGGAAGGCCGCCGGCTGGCCCGGCTCGCCCGCGGTATCGACACGCGTTGCGTGGACGCCGATCGTGCGCCCAAGAGCGTATCGTCGGAGACCACATTCGAGCGTGATATCGCCGACTTTCGCGTGCTGGAGCGCATCCTCTGGAGTCTGTCGGAGGACGTTGCGGCGCGGCTCAAGGCGAAAGAGCTTTCTGGCTTGACGGTGACGCTGAAACTCAAGACCGCCGATTTCAAGATCCGTAGCAGGGCTCGGTCGCTGGATGCGCCGACGCAATTGGCGCACCGCATCTTCACCGCCGCTCGCGGGCTCCTTGAACATGCGGCCGACGGCACCAAATACCGCCTGCTCGGCGTCGGTCTGAGTTCGCTTGCAAGCGCCGCACAAGCCGATCCCGCCGATCTGGTCGACGGCCGCCGCGCGGCCCAGGCCGAGCAGGCCATCGACGATGTGCGAGCGCGATTTGGTGATGATGCCGTGGTGCGCGGCTTGGCGTTCGAGCGACGCGATAAGTCGTAGCACCGGCCGACGGCCACCCTGCTTCTCGCTCCAGGTCCCGCAGGGTACAATCGCAAAAAATGCGGGGGAGGATTGTTATGGGAGATGCCGCTCGATCTCTGAGCGTGCTCGCATTGTCGGCGCTCTTTGTTATCGGCAATGCGGGACGCCTGCTCCATGCGCAGGACAAAAACGATCCGAACGGCGCGCCAAATCGGTATCGCATGGAGCAATTCCGGATCGAGCTGCCGAACGGCCGCAAGCTCGGCGCGCCGATCGGCGTCGAGATCGATCACAGTGACGGCAAGACATTGTGGATTTTCGAGCGTTGCGGCGGCGACAGCTGCGCCGGCTCGGCGCTCGATCCGGTGATGAAGCTCGATGCCAATGGAAAAATTCTTGCCAAATTTGGCGGCGGGCTGACGAACTGGCCGCACGGCTTCTATGTCGATCAAAGCGGCGATGTGTGGATCACCGACGGGCGCGGCGAAAACGGCAAGGGCCACACCGTCACGAAATTTTCGCCCGACGGCGAGGTGTTGATGGCGCTCGGCAAGCCGGGTCAGGCCGGCGATGCGCCGGGGCTGTTCGATACCCCGTCAGATGTGATCACCGCGCCGAACGGCGACATTTTCGTCGCGGACGGCCATGGTGTCATGGCCGGCCACCAGACCAATGACCGCATCGTCAAATTCGCAAAGGACGGCACATTCTTGACAACCTGGGGCAAGCACGGCTCCGCGCCCGGCGAATTCGACGTGCCACACAGCCTTGCACTGGACTCGCAAGGGCGCCTTTTCGTGGCTGATCGTTCCAACAGCCGGCTTCAAATCTTCGACCAAGACGGCAAGTTCATCGCCGAGTGGCGACAGTTCGGCCGTCCGAGTAGCGTGTATATAGACAAGAGCGATACGATCTATGTCGCGGACTCGCAGTCGGACGACAAATCCAATCCAGGCTTCAAACAGGGAATTCGGATCGGAAGCGCGAAAGACGGCAAGGTCGTTTCCTTCATTCCGCTCACCGATCCCGCTGTCGGATCGTCGGAAGAGCTCGCCGCCGACGAGCACGGCAATATCTATGCCGGGTTCACCGCCGCCGGTAAAATCGCGGTGAGAAAATTTGTAAAGAACTGAGGTCGTGGAGTGGCAGGGAGAAGACGATCTTGCGGCGCAGGATCTATGTGAATTGGGCGCTCATCCTTGTGCTCTCGATCGCGCCGGCTGCGGCACGGCCGCTCGCGGCGATCAAGGCGTCGGGCACGCTGCGGGTCGGACTGACCGGCGACTACGCGCCCTACTCGCTGCGCGGCGCGGACGGGCAAGTCACCGGCGCCGATGTGGTCATGGCGCAGGCACTGGCGAGCGAGCTTGGCGTCGCCCTCGAAATCGTGCCGACGACCTGGAAGTCGATGAGCGAGGATTTTGCGGCCGACCGCTTCGATATCGCCATGGGTGGCGTGAGCGTCACGCCGGCGCGCGCGGCGCTCGGCGATTTTTCGATTACTGTTCTTCGCGACGGCAAACGGCCGATCGTGCGCTGTGCCGATAAGGATCGCTACATATCGATCGCGGCAATCGACCAACCCAACGTGCGCGTCGTGTTCAATCCGGGCGGCACCAATGAAGCCTTTGCCAAAGACCATTTCCCGGACGCCAAGCTTGCAGAATATCCCGACAATCGCACAATCTTCGATGAGATTGCCGCGGCCCATGCCGATGTCATGGTCACCGATGGCGCCGAAGTCGACTATCAGGCGCGTCGTCATCCGGGCGTGCTCTGCGCGGCCGCGGTACCGGATGCCTTCGACCATTTCGACAAGGCGTATTGGATGACACGCGACGACGCTCTGCAGGCCGCGGTCAACGCAGCGCTCAAGAAAAAGCTGGACGCTGGTGACTACCAGAAGGCTCTGGCGGCCGCAGCGAGCAAACCGTGACGCGTTCGATCGCCCGGGCGAGCGTCGTCCTGCTGATTGCGCATCGACGCCTCAGCTGCCGCCGTAGCCTGTGATCTTGAGCCCAGGCGGTTGCGCGGCATGATCCGATACGGAGTTGAGCCTTTGCCGGTCGCATGTGCTAGGCTGTTCGCCTCGGGCGGAGAGTAAATTGATACCCGCGAAAGATCGATCAAGCCGATCGGATTAGCGCGCTTACGACTTTGTCGGGAGGTGTTGCCTTGCGCTGTAGGCGCCACCGCAAGCACTTCAGAGCGGCCTTGCTTATCGGCTGGCTTGCCGCCGCCGCGAGCGTGACAGCGGGTGGATCGGCGCGCGCCCAAGGCTTTTTTGATTTTCTGTTTGGTGGCCCGCAGCGTCCGCCGCCGCCACCCACCTATAACTATCCGCCGCCACCGCCGCCAGGCGTGGGGCGGGTGGCACCCGCTCCCTTGGGCCAAGAGCGGGTCAACGGCGGCGAGGCCAGCACCGGCCATGGCGTCGCGTTCTGCGTCCGCCTGTGCGACGGCCAGCATTTTCCGATGGAGAAGATCACCAATGGCACCCCGGCAGAGACGTGCCGCGCGATCTGCCCGCACTCGAGCACCAAGGTCTTTTTCGGCAGCGAGATCAACGGCGCGGTCGCTCAAGACGGTCAAGCCTATACCAGTCTGCAAACGGCATTCCTGTATCGTAAGCAGCTGGTCGCCAACTGCACCTGCAACGGCAGGGACGCTTTCGGGCTCGTTTCGTTTGACGTGAAGACCGATCCCACCTTGCGGCCGGGTGACATCGTTTCGACCAGGGACGGGCTGCTGTCTTATACCGGAAGATCCGGCCAGACCGCGGCCTTCACGCCAGTCAATCCGGCAACGCTTCCCGTCGACATCGGCGGTGCACAGTCACAACCGCCGAGCACCGCGCCGCTCGCCCAGGAGCAGTCCGGCACAATCGCGCCGCAGGCAAATGTACCGCAGACCAATGTGCCGCAAGCCAAGCGACAGACCCCCAGCGCACCGACCAATCCCCAGGCGCGTCAGGCACAATGAAGCGTTACGATTCGATGGAATCGGAAAACGCTCCAGGTCTTTGTTTTGTCGCGTCTTCTTACGGAAAGCCGGTGCTCACTTTTCCGGAAAATGCTCTGGCTTTGCGAGACGGCGATTAAATGAATGCCGATCAGCCGCTCTCGCGGATAGCGATCATCGGCACGGCTTGACGGTTTTGATTTCGAGCGAAGTAAGCCTACCCTTCACCACGAAATCATTGTAATCGAGGCTGAGCGCCCGCGAGATGCCGTTCTCGTAGAGCTCGAAGCCGATCGAATAAGCGGGCGTTTGCTCGCCGCCATTGTCTGCTTTGCCACGCTCGAAATAGCTGATGGTCACCGGCCAGCGCAGCACATTGGCAAGTTCAGGCTCATTGGCGGCGGCATCGTCATGCTGGCGCTCGTTCGGCGCGATTTTGTTACCAATCACCGTCAGGGTGTCAAAAACCTTCTCGCCGGTTTCGGAGCCGTCATAAACCGGAAAATCGAGAATGTGCTCACCGGCATGCGCGGCATTGATGACCCGCACCATGTGCTCGGTCGGAAACACGACACCGGCCGCGAGATCGAGGTTCTTCTGCACCGGCTTGTCGAGATCAACCGCGGTCTTGGTCGCATCATGTTCGGCATGGCCGTCCACCGAACCGACCAGATTTTCATCGACGTAATTGTCGGAGGTGAATTTGAAGGTCTTGGCGTCGGCGCCTTCCCAGGTGGTCGAGCGCAGATCAGAAGTCGAAATCTTGCCTTCGCCGGTGTCGAGTTCGGAGACCTGACGGAATTCGAGCGAATAGCCGTCGCAGGCATTGCCGTCAAAATCGTAGAGAATGCGGCCGCGCACGGCCGCGATCTGCGAATTGCCGCGCGTCTGAGCAAGCGACAAATCATAGATCGCCCGATGCGGCACGAGCACGATCGGGGCGGGCCGCGCCGCAGCCGCATTCGGCGAAGCACCTGGCGCGGCGTCCTCGGCCCATACCGGCAGCGCCGGAGCGAGGCAGACCAAACTGAAAATGATTGCAGCACGCGATCCGCTGAGGTCGATCATAAATCTCTCTTGCTCCATGCGCTTGCGACGGCCGCCCGCCTGCCGGTTCCTCCCGTCCGGTACATGTTGTGGCTGTTTTCGAGCATGATCCGAAAATTGCGGCGAAGATAGGCAGGCTCCTTCAAACCGCCAACGGGGGCCTTTTCTTCTGCCCCGCTGCGGCGGCGAGCACGGGAAGCCCGCTTGCGCCGTGTGCTGCCATCGGCCAGAAAGTTACGTGCAACAGCATATGGAGCAGTCTTATGGCCGGGATAGTGGAGACAAGGCTGAATGAGCTTGGCATTGTGCTCAGCGCGCCGCGGGCGCCGATGGCCAATTATGTGCCCTTCGTGCGCACCGGTGGCATGTTGACGGTATCCGGCCAGGTCTGCATCGACGGCGACGGCAAGCTCGTGGCCAAAGGCCAGCTTGGCGGCGCGGTCTCGCTTGAAGACGGGCAGAAGGCGGCGCGCGCTTGCGCCATCAATCTGCTGGCGCAAGTCAAAGCCGCACTGGGCGATCTCGACAAAGTTGTGCGCGTCGTCCGCCTCGGCGGCTTCATCAATTCCGCCCCGGGCTTCAGCGAGGGGCCGAAGGTGATGAACGGCGCCTCCGATCTGATGGTCGCGGTATTCGGCGACAGGGGGCGGCATGCACGTTCGACGGTCGGGGTCGCGGCGCTCCCCGCCGATGCCGCGGTCGAAGTCGAGGGTCTATTCGAAGTATCGTAGTGTTCTGGGATTGCGCTGATCGTCGCCGGCATGCGCGGGACATACTCGAAATGGTCGCTCCGCTCGATTGGCTCGCTGCCCGGCCCGTGGCCCATCGCGGGCTCCATGACGCGGCGCACGGCATGATTGAGAATACTGCCGGTGCCTTCCGCGCGGCGATCGAAGCCGGCTATGCCATCGAGACTGATCTCCAGATCAGCGCCGACGGCGAGGCCATGGTGCATCACGACGAAACACTCGGCCGTTTGACCCTGGGCGAAGGCCGGCTCGACGGCATGAGCGCCGCGGAGCTCAAGCGCGTACCTTTCCGCGACAGCGGCGAGCGGATGATGACCTTGTCTGAACTCTGCGATCTCGTCGCCGGGCGCGCTACGCTTCTGCTCGAACTCAAGGGGCGCTTTGACGGCGATGATCGACTTGCAACCCGGGTGGCGGCAGTGTTGTGCGGCTATTGCGGACCGGTGGCGGCCATGTCGTTCGATCCGCGCCAAATCGGTCAGTTGCGGCAAAAAGCGCCACGCCTTGTGCGCGGCGTGGTCGCGGCCAAATACCGGCCGAGGTCTTATCGCGCTTCGTTGCCGCTCTGGGCGCGGCGCGGATTGGGATATTTCGCGATGGTTGCGGCAGCGCGGCCGCAGTTTCTGGCCTATTCTGTGGCCGATCTGCCGGGCTGGGGACCATCGCTGGCGCGGCGCGTCCTATGCATGCCGGTCCTGACCTGGACCGTGCGGAGCGAGGCTGACCGCCGGACGGCGGCGCAGTTTGCGGACCAGATGATCTTTGAAGGCTTTCGGCCATAACGGCAATGCAACGCATGAACCAGACTCACGCGGCAATGTCCCTGGGTGATAAACCGCAGACGCCGCGCGAATTGCATATCAGCGTGATCGAAGCCATCAGCCGGGTCGGCGCCGCCGACTGGGATGCCTGCGCCAATCCCGGATATGGCAGCGATCGCAATGTGATCTGCGGCTCCGACAGGACCGCACACAAGGCGGCCGGCGACGCGCCGGCGCAAGCTTCGATTGCCGAGCCGAGCTACAACCCTTTTGTCTCGTATGCTTTTCTGTCGGCGCTCGAGGAGTCCCGATCCGTCGGCGGACGCAGCGGCTGGCATGTGCAACATGTCCTGGCGAAAACGCCGGACGGCCAATTGATCGCGGCGGCGCCCTGTTATCTCAAAAGCCACTCACGCGGCGAATATGTTTTCGATGCCGGCTGGGCCGAGGCCTATGCGCGCGCCGGCGGCAGCTATTATCCAAAAATTCAGATCGCGGTCCCGTTCACGCCGGCGACCGGCCCTCGTCTGTTGGTGCGCGGCGGCTTGGACCAGGCCGCCGCAAAGCGCGCGCTGGCAAGCGGTCTCGTGCAATTCTGCAACGCGAGCGGCGCGTCCGGCGTGCATGTGACATTTGCCACCGAAGCGGACTACCGCCTGCTTGGCGAGCTCGGCTATCTGCAGCGGACCGACCAGCAATTCCATTGGGAGAATGCCGGCTTTGCCAGCTTCCATGATTTTCTGTCGGCGCTGGCGTCGCGCAAACGCAAGACCATCCGCCGCGAGCGGGCCGACGCGCTCAAAAACGGCATCGACGTGCATTGGCTCACCGGCAGCGACCTGACCGAAGAGGTCTGGGATGCGTTCTTCGCATTCTACATGGAGACCGGATCGCGCAAATGGGGCCGACCCTACTTGACGCGCGAGTTCTATTCGCTGGTCGGCGAAAAGATGCGTGACCGTATTCTTTTGGTGATGGCCAAGCGCGCCGGGCGCTGGATCGCCGGCGCCATCAATTTCATCGGCTCGCACACTTTGTTCGGCCGCCATTGGGGTGCCATCGAGCATCACCCGTTTCTGCATTTCGAATTGTGCTACTATCAGGCCATCGATTATGCGATCGCCAACAAACTGTCGCGGGTCGAGGCCGGCGCCCAGGGCGAGCACAAAGTCTTGCGCGGCTATATGCCGAGGACGACCTATTCGGCGCATTACATCGCCGATCCCGGATTGCGCCGCGCCATCGCCGATTATCTGGTGCGTGAGCGCGCCTATGTCGCTGCCGCCGGCGAAGAGCTTGCAACGCTCGCGCCATTCCGCAAGGATCTTGCAGCGGAGACAGAATAACGAAAAACGTCGCGGGCGATATGAGCGGGCGGACCCTTTGGCTGCTCGCCATGCGGATGTGCCCGCTACGAATGTGACCTCTATTAAAATGATTCCGATGCGGATTAATGCCAGGAGACAGCACGATGCCGAGCTACGATCCGGATAATATCTTTGCCAAGATCCTGCGCGGCGAATTTCCGGCTTACAAAGTCTACGAAGACGACAGGACGCTGGCTTTTCTCGACATCATGCCGCAGGCGCCCGGACACACTTTGGTGGTGCCGAAGACCGCTGCCCGCAATGTTCTCGATGTCGAGCCGGACGATCTCGCCTATTTGATCAAGGTAACGCAAAAAATCGCCAAAGCGGCAATGACGGTCTTCGCCGCCGACGGGCTCAATGTTTTTCAGTTCAACGAACCGGCCGCCGGACAGTCGGTCTTTCACCTGCACTTTCACGTTATCCCGCGCAAGCAAGGCATAGCCCTAAGACCGCCCGCGAGCTTTAAGGAAGACCCGGCTGTGCTGGCCGATCAGGCGGCAAAGCTTGCGGCGGCTTTGAAGGGGTAGGATTCCGCCTTTCCCGGTTAGCTGCCCCGGTCCACGTGCAGGGTGCGGAATAGCGCGCTTTGCGCGGCACCGGAATGAGGGCTCGCTAACCCATGCGTCCGCGCGAGACGCGTTCGATCTCGGCACGCACCAGCCGCTCGACCATGCCCGGCAGATTGTCGTCGAGCCAGG
>JAJPJB010000061.1 GCA_021324465.1 Hyphomicrobiaceae bacterium | reverse complement strand
TTCCCGGGCGCAGCGCAGCACGCAGCGAATGCGAAGTGGTGCGCTGCCGACCCGGGATCGTCACGGACTCCGAGTCCCCCATACGCCGAGTCCGCGACGGCCCCGGAACAGCGGTGCACCGTTCCGCTTCGCTGCACGCTGCACCGCATCCGGGGAACGTCAGAGTGTTTGTGTTTGTTTGTTTTCCGGCGCCACGCTGCCCCGCAGCCGCGGGAACGGTTTCCGCCCCTAGAACCCCTCGACGGTAAGGTTGACGCCGGCGCGCGCGACCGGGCTGTCGCCGTTGAAGAACTGGATGGTCATCTGCGCGAGCGACAGGCCCGTGATGGTGTAGGTATCGCCCGGCTGCGCCGGCCAGGAGACCTGGTAATACGGCACGCCGGCGCCGTTCGGGCCGCCGTTGAAGGCCGCCGGCGCGGCGGCGCCATCCGGCTGGAAGACGACCGTCAGGCCGCCTGAGCCGACACTGAGGTTCTGATAATGATCGATGCGCGCCGCCAGCTGCACCGCGTAGGAGAACGCGGTGACAAAGGGGATGATGCCGGGCGACACCGTTTCGAGCCCGACCCGGAAATTCCAGGCTTGCCCGGGATAGACGCCCGGCACGAATTTCTGCCAGCCGCTCCACACGGCGGCATTGTAGAGATCGGCCACCTGATAGAGCTCGCCGGCCGCGTACAGATCGACAAACGTGCCGACATTGATCTCGATCCACGCATCGACATATTGCGTGTCGGCCGCAGCGAGGATGTCCGGATAGGACAGCACGTCGGCGACGCCGAGGATATTCTGATTGGCCGGCACGCCGACCACCTGGATCGTGCCGTTCACCGCGGCATTGACCAGCGCCGGCGACATGATGATGTGGCTTGACGGGATGGTGTAATAGAGCGGCGTATTGGCGATGACGCCGCCGTAATCCAGCACATCCGGATCGCCAAAGACGATGGTGTCGCCATTGCCGACACCCGCGCCGGTCACCGCATTGCTCAACGTGACCTGCAACGCTCCCGCATTGATCGAGGCAACCGTCGTGCCGCCGGGGATGACGCCCGGATTGGTCAGATCATTGACCGCCTGGCCGACGGCAAGGTTCGCGACCGAGGCGACCGCGAGCACGGTGCCGCCGGCGGCGGTGCTTGCCGTCGTCGTCGTCGATTGCAGCAGGATCGACTCGGCGAGGATGTTGCCGGCGCCGCCGAGCCTGATATCGGCGCCGCCCGGGTTGAACGGCGGCCCGGCAACGCCGACGCCGTTGTTGAAAGTGCCGGTCCAGCCGGTGGCGCGCTCGTCGAAGGACGCCAGCAGATTGGCCGAGAGCTGGTTGCCGGAAATGACGATTTCCGACGGGGTCTCGCTATAGACCGTCAGGCCGGCGACCGGCTGGCAGCGTGCCGCAATCCAGAACGTCCCGTTGCCCTGGGCGATGAAGGGCGGGTGCGCCTGGGTGCGGATCAGCGCCGCGGCGGACCACGAGGCGCCTTGGCGAATCTCATAGAGAATGCCGTTGCGGAAGTCCTCGATCTCGTCCCAGTAGATTTTCTGGAAGCCGGCCTCGTAGTTCGTATAGAGATTTTGCACGTTCGGCAGCGGCGAGGCCAGCGCCGCGCCGGTGATCATGTACGGATAGGCAGGGCAGTCGGAAATATCCTGGACGCCGCCGCCGAACGAATTGAAGCTCTGGCACTTGAGATAGAGCGTCTGCCCGATGCGGCTCTGATCGTAGGCAAATTTGAAGATCGCCGCATCGCCAAGCCGCAGGAACGGCGTGCCGGCAGGATGATCGATGATGGCGCTTTCCGTGCCGAAGGCGCCGCGCACCAGGTAGGTGAGATTGTATTTGTTCGGCGCGGTCAGCGTCGCATTGGCATAGGCTATGATCTCGCCGCCCACATAGCAGGCCGTATTGAGCGCCGCCGCATCGGCGATCGAGGCCGTATTGAGCGCGCCGCCGGATTCCGACAGGTCGACCGCAAGCGTGTTGGCCTGATCGATGGTCGCGCCGGTCGCATTGACGGCAACCGCCGGCAGGTCGGCGGTGGTGACGCCCATGCGCGCGGGGCCGAACACGGTGCCGATATTCTGATAGCTGCCGCCTTCCTGGTAGGAGGCCCAAACATTGGCGCCGCCCCAGTCGGGGCCGGAGCCGCATACGCCAGCCCAGATCTGCAGGCCGCCGGCGAGCTCGTCGGTCGGCTCGAAGATGATCGGCTGATTGACCGGCGGCGCCAGCGCGTTGCGGTTCAGCGGGTTGCTCGTCGGCGTCTGCGTCGCATAGAGCGTCGCGCTTGCAGCGCCGAGCGGAAACTCCTCCGCGGTGACTTCGAGGTAACCGTTTTCGTCCTCCTCGATCTCCGTAATGCGCACCGGCGCCTTGTTCAGCCCCAGGAGCGCATCGGTGACTGTCACCAGGTCCATCGGATCGAGCAGGCAATATTCCCACGACAGACGAAATTTATACGTGTTGCGGATATATAGCGCCCGCTGCAGCATCAGCTGTCCGGCGATCAGGGCGACATTCGGGTCGCAGATCTCGTGCGCAGTCACAGTCGAGGCGATACGCGCGCCATACAGCTCGATCGCATTCTGATCGCGCGATTCCACTGTCGTCAGATTATAGGCATTGTTACGCTCGGCGACTTCAAGGCGCCACACGTTGTAAGCTCGATAAGGATCGGACCGCGATACTTGCAGGGGATCTTCGTTGCCGTCCGCCTTGAAATCGTCGTCGGTCAGATCGTAGAGCGGCGTGACATTCGGCGTGAACGTAACGCCGCCGCCGGTGAGCGCGATATCGCCATAGGGAATGAAGCGCAGCAATCCGCCCGACCACACTGCCGCCGTGTTGCACAGCTGCAGCCAGCGTCCGAGAATGCTCGCGGCGGTCTCCTGGTTGGTCAGCGCGGGGCTGAGCGCAAGGCCGACGGCCCTGCAATAGGTCTGCAGCGAAGCGTCGCCGCCGGCGCCATAGAGAGTCGCAAGATCGATGCTGCCGATGGGAAAGCCCGCGCCGTATTGTGCATTGCTGAGAAAATCGGCGATGATTTTCGCCGGGTCTGCATCGGCGCCGTTCGCCCCAGTGCCATGGAAAAAGCCTTGGACTTCGAAATTGTGATTATCGAGTGTCGCCGCGCTGCTGAGATCATAGTTCGGGGCGCAAACGAACGCCGTGCCCTGATAGGCGAGCGCCTGGGACGGATAGGCTGTCGCAAGATAGCTCCACGTGCTCTGCGGCGTGGTTCCAGTGAACAAGGAGAGTTCCAGGCTCGACAGCGTATAGATCGACTGACCGCGCCAGATCTGGTTGATGCCGGTGATCGGTCCCTCGCACAGCGCCATAATGACCGCGGCGCTATAGGTATAGTTCGTAGCCGACCCGCTGCTGTGGAAAAGGCCCTTGCCGCCGCCACCGGCGCCCTGGCTGTGCGTTTGAAAATTGTTGTACCAGATTACATTCGGCGCGAGCTTGGATTGGCCCCATACGATCGGGATCGGTAGTGCGCTGACGGCGGTCTGGATCTGCAGACCGGTATAATCCGGCGTGACCGCCTTCTGTTGCTTCGGCGCGCGAAAGAGGCTCACGGCAATGCCCCTGCCCTGTTCGGCGATTTCGCCCAGATGCTGAAAAAGCGCGGCTTGCGTGCGGCGTCCGCCAGCACGGTATTCTGGGCGATCTCCTCCTCGATCACACGGCGCGCGGGATAATAAGCGTGCACGATGCCGAGCGGAGTGCAGCGCGTGACGATGGCGCCGTGCGAGTAGCAACGGCCGTAGCGCAACACCATTATGTCGCCCGGCTCGGGCCGCGCGATCTCGCAGCTACGGTCGAAAATGAAGCCGAGATAGCGTTCCTCGTTGCGGTGCAGATGCCAATCGACGGGATAGGGACGCGGATCGAACGGCGCGCATAGGCCGCAATCCACAAAGACCCGCACCAAGAGCATGCCGCAGTCGACGCCGACATGCTTGATGTCGGCGCAATTGTGGTACGGCGTGCCCACCCACGAACGCGCCATCGCAACGACGGCGGCGCGCTGCGCGTCGATAGACAGACCATGGATGTCGGACGGCGGATGAACGGCGGCCGCCGCGTTCTTCGCTCCATCGTCCATTGTCTGGCGTCCGTCATCAGAATTTCAAATCGCCATTTGCGGCGGCGGCACGTAGGGAAAGCCGCGGAAATTCGCAAGATTGTTGAATTTATTCTGGCAGGTGTCGGGCGTGTGGTCGCAGCCGAAATAGACGGTGAACGTGTCGCCCGGCGAAGGCGCGCTCCGCAGCGGAGAACCGAGCGTCAATGAGCTGCCCGCCACCACGGAATTGACGTTAGCCGTCACACCGACATTGACGCCCGATGTAAACGCGATCGAGCCCTGCTGAAAATTCGTGCTGGCGCCGGGCCAATTGATGATCGAGGCGGTCGAGCCGGCACCTACGGTACCGTTGGTACCAAACGTACTCTTGACCAGTGTGCAGCCGGAATCGTAGAGCGTGTGCAGACAGGTCGGCTGATAAATGTTGCGCGGCATGTCGATATCGAGCAGCACCAGGTCGGAATTCACCGTCAGCTTCGCGCCGGTGCGCCCGATCTGGTCGACCGTGCCGAGCCGCCCCTTGAACAAGGTGACCGCGCCGATTGCCGTACCGCCCAGCCGATCGGAGAAGAAGATGCGATCGCGCTCGATCTCGCAGCCGTCGAAAGCGCCATCGCGCAGCGCCTGCAGAAAGGGCGCGCCGGCGGCGATCGTGTCCGTGCTGCGCGCAGAGACCGTAATTTGCTGTTGATCGACCTCGAGCCCGATTGAGGCCTTATATTTCAGGCCGCTGATCAGAATAGAATTGCCGAGAAACGTGCGACCGTTATAGCTGAAAGTGAGATCGATATTGGTGTAACACAGAACCAGGCCGGAGCGCAGCGTGAAGATGAAGCCATCAGCCATCAACAGCCCAACATCAGCGCCGGCGCGCGCAGCATTCAAGTAGGCGAGCAGCGCAGGGGAGGTCGATTTCATCTTACGCTCCTTCGCCAAAATGCCGCAACATGCGTTCGCGCGCGCCGTTGAGCGGGCGCAAGATCATGATTTGACGCTCCGAAACTTGACGGCACCGAGCCTCCAAAGGCTTGACATGAATTCCTCGAAATCCATGTGGTCGTCGAGAAAGCGGCACTGGAAGGCGTAGGAAAAGTCTGCAGTGATCGCGACGCCGCTCGCGGGTGCCGCTGCAAATGTCACGCTGTTTGGTGCCGTGATGCTGTAGCTGTTCGGCGGCTGCGCTGTGCCGTTGAGATAGACGTTGGCAATCGCGACAAGCCAGCCGACCGGCTCGTTCCATCCGCCCAAGGTGCGGCCGACGATAAACGAGGTGCTGATACCGTCACCATAGGCGATGAACTGGCCGGTGACGCTGTTGTCGTCGGGATCGACGTAAAGAAATGTGCCGAACTGGCCCTGCAGCTGCAGGAAGAAGCCCATCAGACTCTGCAGACTCGACGCGCCGAGCCCGCTTTGCGCGCCTGCCGGACTCGCGGACGAGGAAAGGCCGCCATAGACCGCCTCAAACTCATAGAGCGGATAGGCCATCAGCGGCACGCGCACCTCGCGACCGGACACATGCTGCGCCACACGGGTCGCAAAGCGCGGGCGTTTGTGCCGCGACCACGTCAGGCCCGGCACCGACGGCAATGTCGGCGGCGTCGTCATGAACCCACCTGGTTGCGAGCGGCGAGAATATGCAGCTTGCTTGACATTGTTCTCTCCCTTTCCCGGTGCGGGAAACACGGAGGGCCGATGACGTGGCCGCTCATCCACGCAACCCCAAATGCGCGCCGCGTTTCACCGCGTCATTGATGGCGCGCAGCAGGTGTGTGGAATTGTCGTTGAAGAAGCGCGACACGCTCTGTGAATCGAGCGCGGAGATATTGATGCTCACCGGCGCATGCACTTGGGGCGAAATATTTGCACCGGTAAACGGTCCGGAGCCGCGCGCCGCGGGAATGATCGTCTCACCGGGATGAATGAGCGCCAAGCCGCCGCGCACCACGTAGTCGGTGCCGACATCGAAGATGGCGGCTGCCGAGACAGAGGCCTCCGCCGCGGCCGCGGGCCCGGCGGCGGCCGGGCCCATGGTCGGCGCCAGAAACGCGAACACACCGGCAAATGTCTGCGCCGCGTCAGTCATGATCGCTTTCACCGCGGCGGCGGCATTGGCCAGGAGCCCGGCACTCGCTGCGCCCTGCTCTGTCGCCGCACGCGCGGCGGCACCGGTCGTTGTCGCGGCGGTCTTGGCGAGCTCGCCCGCGGCCCATTTCACCGCCATCTGCTCGACTGCCTCGATGAACTTGATCGTCAGGTCTTCGAGCATCTTCTTCATGGCGGCGTGCCAGTTCGTCGTGCCCTCCAACAGGCCGCGCAGCTGCGAATTGAATGCGCTGGTCACGGTCGAAAGATAGCTGTTCCACATGGCCTGCCGCACCGCCATTGCTTGCTGTTCGAGGCGCGTCATCTCCGTGCTTTGTTTGGCCGCCAGAACGACCAGCCTGTCGTAAAGGACGCTTTTTTCCTTGCCTTCCTGACTACTGAGCTTGATCTTTTCCGCAATGAGAGCGCGTTCGGCCTCAAGTTCCTTTTTGGTCTCCTCTTCCAGCAATTCGAACTTCTGATCCTGTGTGATCTGAAATTGCTTGGCCTCTTCGCCGAGCAACATCTTTCGTACGGCAAAATTGTCCTGCACGAGTTTGAGTTGAGCTCCGAGGCCTTGCGCCTGCAAAGCGGCCCATTGCGCCGCTGCACCGGCATCCTCCAGCTCACCCACAAGGCCGGTGAGCGGATCAGGCGGCAACCGCGTGCCGAATGTCTTTCCCAATTGTTCGATATTCTCCCTCAATCCTGTCAGCGGTTCGGCAAGATCCGAGAGATATTCGTGAACGTGCTCAATGCCTGCAAGCGCGTCGTCCGTGACTGCGCTGAACTTGATTACGACTGAATTGTCATCGGCCATCGTGGGTCACCTGATCGTCCCATTCGGAAACATTGCGAGCAGCTCGCGATAGTCCCTCGACGCCTTCGCCCGCGGCTTAAGTCCGAGCAGGGCCGCCACCATCTTGCGCAGCGGCGGGCAGTCCGCCCAGGCGCGATGCAGGTCCTCAAGAAACGGCATGTCGACTTGGTCGAGAACCTGGTCGCGGGTCCAGTGCAGTTCGATTACGAGCTCGGCGACGAGCGCGCGCCAGTCGACGGCGTCGAAGCGCTCGCCGCTACCACTTCCCCCGCAGCACCATCCATTCTCCTGCCGCCGGCCTGCTCGATGACGACCGGCAGGGCCGTGACCAGCTCGGCGATGGTGATCGGCAGGTCGAGAAACTCCTCCCGCGTCAACTTGGGATGAGCCCGGCGCAGGCCATGCCACAGCACCTCGGCCAGCGGCATCAGCCGCTCGCCGGACATGGTCTCGACGCCGATGCCGGACAGTTTCGGGACGTAATCGGCAATCGCGAGAATCTGCCGCAGACTGAGCGGCGCGACCTGGAACTCGTGCCCGCCAAGCCGCACTGCGCGTGCCGATGCGAGATTGATCGTCTGGTCAAGCTCGAGGCTCACAGGCCGCCCCTACTCGCTCAGGCTGATCGTGCCGATGGTGTTGGAAGCATCGGCGATCGCCTGAAAGTCAAACTCCGCCACCGTGAATTTCTGGTTCGAAAACGGCAGCGACAATTTTGGCGACACGCAGGCATTGAGCTTGACCACCAGATCTTTCGTGTTGCCGAAATAATTGAACGTCTCCTTTACCGACACCTCGAACGTCGGCAGCGGACCGGCGAGCTGATTGGCAAGGCTGATCTTGTTGCCGGAGGAAACCGTATAGCTGTAGTAGATCAGCACCGCGGCGCCATTGTCGGCGCTGTTGAACGAATAGACGCCGACCGACACGCTGTATTGGCCCTGGGCGGGCGAGGAGCTGACGGGCGAAAGCTGCACGCCCGTCGACGCATAGAACACGCCAAAATCCTCGACGAAAGTGGCGCTGTTGGCGACAGTCACGGCGCCGGCGACGACAGTGTCGGTCTCGCCCGTCGTCATTTCGAGCATGCTGCCCGGGGTGAGCGTCTGGCCAAGAAAGAGGTTGTTGATCTGCGTCGCCTGCAGGCGGGCGAACTTGGCCTTGCCGCTGATCTTGAACTCGCCGCCGCCGGCCGCAACGGCCATATTGTATTGGCCATAGAGCGTCTCGATCTTGCGGTCAAAATCGATAGAGACATCTTGCAGCGTGCCAAGAAGGCACGGCGGCGCACCGGTCACGTCGGTGCGCTTGCCGATCAGCGTACCAGAGCCAAACGCAAATTGAGTCATGAGATTCTCCTGATGAGAGGATCGTATGAGGCGGATCGCACGCATGATGGGCCAAAGGCGCAATGCGCCGCCCTCACGCCGTGCTGGCTATTAGACTTCACTGTACGGAGCTTCGCTTTGCTCGGCCCACCGTACGCCGATTCAAGGAACAAGAATTTGGAACGGAATCGCCGCGACGGCCTTGCCGTCGACATCGCCGGTGTCGATGAAGGCCGGCCCGAAGGGATAGCAATGCGAAACCAGGCCGCCGAGCGTTTGCCGGTTGCCGTTGAGTCCATCGGCACCGCTCGGCGCCACCGCCGCGTCGATGGCATCGAGCAGCGCATTCATCGCGGTGTCCGGCACGTCGTCCGGATCCATGCCGGCCGTGAGATAGATGAAGACGTGCGCATTGATGGTGAGCGTCGGCAGCCCTTCGCCCTGCCGGCCACGCTGTTCGCCGGTCTTGAGCATGGTCAAGAACGGCATCTGCGTCTCGTTGACCTGATCCCAATGCACAAAGCGTCGGCTGGCCGCGGTGAAACTTGCTGCGCTTCTGATGAGATTGAAAAAGGCGACGGAAATCTGTTCGCGGCTGACTGCAGTCATCGCGCTTGCCTTTCAGTTGGCCGTAGGTGTCGTCACGAGGCAGCGCGAGATCGAAGCAACGTGCGCCATCGCGCCGCAACAGCCGCTTGGCTGAGCATACGGATTCCCAGGCGACAGCATCGCTCCGCTCGCCTGTTGCAAGGAAATGAAGAGCTGTCCGCCTCAGCTCGTCGAAGCTCAGGATATTCCGCACCGGTATTGACTGGGCCGACCCATCATATCCGCTTTGCAGCGGCATGTTGCCGTTCGGCAGCCGAAGGATACCAGACGGTTTTCCGCCGGTGTACGGAGCAAGCTTCGGCGGCAGTCCTTCCAGGAACGGCAGCTCAGGGTGTGCCGCTCCCGGTGTCGGGGCTGGCACGCGCTCCCGGCATCGCCGGCAGGCGATTTTTGCAGTGAAGGCTGAGACGAACGCCTGAAGCTCTCAGCTGAGCGATTCCGCTATCGCCTCGCTTAATCCTGCCTTGATCTCATCCGCCATCTCGGCGAGCGATGAGCGCAGATAAGAACGCTCCGCCATGGCGATCGCCGGCAGATTCACGCGCATGGCGAAGGCCTGCTTGCCGCCGACCAGGAACGCGAGTGCCTTGGCCTTGTCGGGCACGATCTGGTGCGGCAGGATGGTGCCGCCAAATTCGTGGATGGCGGCATATTTGCTGTCAGCGGCAATGCTGACGCAGACGCCGCCCGACGTGTCGTCGATGGTCGTCGCGATGGCCCGGGCGAGCGCGCCGCTCCGCGCATTGAGGACAGTGCCGGCAAGTTTTTGCTGGATCCTCCCCTGCAGCGCGCCGGCAAGCACAGCGGCCTTGGCGGACAGCGCCGCACGCAGACGCTCGGGCAGCGCCGCGAGCGCAGCGCTCGCGCCGCCCGTCAATTCGACGTCGACCATCACACGCCGACGACGCTGCGGTAAGGATCGAGCGAAGCGCGGATGAAGTCCGGAACGTCTTTCAGGCTATAGGACGCCGTCTGCTGGCCGGCAACGGTCTGCGCGCTCTGGCCGATGCGCGTGCGATAGCGATAACGCTCCGCCACCCATTCGATACAGGCATTGTTGATTGCGGCGGGAATGAAGCCGTACGAGAGCAGCACATTCGCGCCGGCGTCCGCCGCGGCAAAGGTGTAGACGCCGCTTGCCACCGCATATTGACCCGCGGAGGGGTTGCCCGCCAGCGGCGTGAGCGCGAGGCCATTCGCATATGTGACGCCGCTGTCGCTTGCCCATGGGCCGAACGGCACGGCCGCTGTCACCGAATAAGGTCCGGGCGCCGCTGGCACGGTCGCGCTCTCGGCGGTGACCGCATAGCCGGCGGTGTAGCCGACGACGACATTTTGCCGGCCGTGGTGAAAGCAGGTGCCGAAAACGTCGAGCGCCTGCAACCGGCCGGGCGGCAGCCCGTCCCACGGCTCGAGCAAATAGCCGTTGTCGCAAGGCGAGCCGGCGGTCGGGACAGGAACCGCTGTGACTGCCTGGCTGTCGATCAAGAGCGAATTGATCGCCAGCACCGGATAACGGCGCAAAAACAGCCGCGTCTTGCCGTCGCCATCGAGCCGCTCGACGAAGCTGCGCGGCGTGAGCGAGGGCCTGCCGAGATAGGCCATGATCGCGCCGCTGACATCGGTGATCAGGCGCGCCAGCAGCGCATCGTCGGATGAGCCGATGCCGCTCGAGCCGGAGAGCCAGGCTTTCACATCGGAGAGCGCAGCGAGATCGGATGCCGCCATGTGTCAGACCTCCGCCGCCAGCTTCTTGGCGGACGCGCGCCGCCGCGGCGCGGCCGCGCCAACGCGACTGACCGTTGCCGGCACAGACTCGCCCTGTTCGACGGGCGCGAAGCCAAAACACTCGATCAATAACGCGGCAATCTCGGCCTCGACCTCGTAGAGACCATCACGCGATCCAATCACAGCGCCCGCGACGCAAGGGTCGCCGGCGCCTTCCGGCGCTTTCAGTTTCATGGGAGCCTCGTATCGGTTATGTTATGGCGGCCTGGCGGGGCGCGTGCCATGACGATCGAACAGGAATGGCTGAAAATCCGCCAAAAAATCCGCGACCATATCGCCAAACACGGCCGCAGCCATCCAGGCGGTCGGCGGGACCGAGCGTGACGAGCCAGGCTCGCAGTCATTTATGTACACTGTCGGCAATCACGGCATCGGTTTTCCCGAGCTTCTGATCGTCGGTCCCTCTTCCGAGCGGATCAGCCCGCGGCGATGTTGCAGATCACCGCCATCGACGGCGGAAAATAGTGCTGCAGCACCTCGTCGGCATAGACGCCGGTCTCGTAGCGGCGGGCGCGCGGCGGCCATTCGATCTGGTAATAGTCCTGCCGCGTGCGCACCTGCACGACATTGCCGACATTCGACAGCGGATAGGGCAGAGTGCGCGATGTCATCAGGATCGAGCCGGCCGGCATATTCGGATGCACGCGGATGTCGATCGTCTTCGGCCCGGCCATCGAGAACTTGTTGAGATAGGTCCGCACCATCACGCCGCCGCCCAGCGCGCCCTGTTCGCTCTCGAAGACGAAGCGCTGCGCCGCATTGGCATTGCCGGCAAGAATCTTCTTCGACAGATCGTTGGCAACCTGCGAGCCGACCCACATCGTGTCGGGCGAGAGGCGAAACGTATCCCAGCGGTTCTTCAGCGCCGCGTCGATTTCGACCACGCCGCCGGCGCCGTCGCCGGTCAAGACCGAGCCGGCGCCTGCCGTACCCGTCGGCATATATTGCACATAGGCGTTCGAGCCCGGCTTGAAGGCCTGATATAGCAGGCCGTCGAACACGAGCGCGTTCGTGGAATTGTCGCCTACGCCGAGCGAAGCCGCCGGCTGCGTGCCGGTCGCGTTGGCCGTGATCACGAGCGAATTGATGGTGGTGATCGCGCCGAGGACTTCGCTGCCCGCAGCGCCCCAGAACCAGGCGTAACCCATCGCGCCGGGCACCGCGGCAACAGTCGCCGCGATCGAACCGGTCGTGCCGGAAGAAATCGTTGCCGTCGCATTCGCCGATTTGCCGGCGGCACCGCCGCCGAACGTGTCGGAGGAGCCATCGGCGTTGCTGCGCGTGATCGCACCCTGAATGCCGCCCGCGACGCTGCCATTGACGACACCATCGAGCGTGAGCGCAACGCAGATGACACTATACGGACTGCCGGCCGCCGTCAGCGTGCCGCCCGCGGTCGAGGGCACCAAGGTCGGCGTCGGTGTGGTGCCGAGCGGCACCGAGGTATTGCCGCCAAGGATGAGAAGCTCCTCGCCCAGCATGCAGGCTTCCAGCCCGATCTTGGCGCCAATCGCCTTGACGTCGTCAAAGCCCATGCCGGCATATTGCGCCTCGAAATCGACCGAGGTCTCGATCCCGATGCCCTTGTAGGCGGCCGAATAATCCTGCGTGGTCACTGCCTGCACGCCGCCACGATTGCCGCCGGACACGCCGATGCGCAGGCCCGTCGTGTTGATGCCGGTCACCGCGCGCCAGTTCGCCTGGATGCCGCCCTTGCCGGAGACGCGCGGGATCTCGTTGCGCAATGGAGTGAGCAGCGGATAAACGAATTTGGCGCCGGTCTCCAGGTCGTAGTAGTTGAGGCCCGAAGTCGGCGAGCCCGGCTGTGAGAACGTGCTCTTCGCCAACGGATCGCCGGGCAGCGGATTGGCGTGCGCCTTTTCGATCTCGGCCAAAAAGCTGCCGGCATTGGCGAGTGCGGCTGCATAGTCCTGCACGGTGCGCGGCAGGCTTGCGGACGAAAAAGACGACTTGGCAAGAACGTGCTGCAGGTTGGGCTGATACATGTGTTTGGTCCTATCTGTTGTCGGTGTGGTGGTGTTCAGCCGCCAAGCCGAGGCGATGTGAAAACGTCGAGCCCGGAATCCATAATCCCAGCACCGGGGACATGGATTCCGGACTCGCCACGGCGCCGCAATCCGGAATGACGGGAAGTAAAAAAACGCTCATTTCCGCGCAAGCGGAAATCCAGGAGCGGTGAGCCCGAAGCGCTGAATCCCCGCTTTCGCGATGCTATCGCGGGGGATGAGCGGCTTGGAAAATTTCAACGCCGCTTAGGCCGGCCGCAAGAGCGCCGCAACGATCAGTCTTCCGCGTTCAAACAGGAGCCCTCCGGTCAAGGCAGCTTAAAGGAACTTGGCGTCCTCGCCGATCAACAGAGCGCGCATGTTGATCGGCACCGGAAAGCCGTAGTTATCAGGATTGCCAGCCGGCGCGCGCGGCTCATTGGGATTGTATTATAGAAGCTCGACCCGCAGCAGGGCGCGCCATTCGGCAAATGCCTCGCGCAGAAACTGCGGGAATTATTCGAGATCGCGGCGCAGCGTGCGGATGTCGGCACGGCGGCGGCGAGTTGATCGGCCTCCCGTGCCGCAAGCGCGCTGATTGCCTGCACGGTTCCATCCGCGCCTGCAAGGTCGGCGGCGCAGCCATGAGGCGCTGTGGTCTATGGCGCATCGGTTGTCGATTTCTCTTTAGCGCGTAGGACTGTTGAGCGGAGCGAAACCCATCATCCGGCGGCGAATGGGAAAGATGGGTTTTGCAAGAGCTCAACCCATGCTGCGAGCCTAACCCTGCCGCGGGCGGAAGCCCGGGATGGCGCGCATCGGCTGGGATTGCGCCTTCGGATGGCGGCGTCGGCGAGTGCTTCGAGCGCGCCGGGCTGGTCGAGCAGATGCTCGGGCTGCGGAACGATCGTGTCGTCGCGCTTGTCGACAACGCGCACCGAGCTCGTGCCGAGCGGCAAAGGCTGGTCCTCGATTTTCTTCAGCCGTGCCGAGAACTCGTCCAAGCGCGCGGCCATGCCGTGCAGTGCTTTCGCGAGCGTGCGGTCCAAGGCGTGATCGATGAACTTGGCGAGCTTTTCGTTCGGC
Source organism: Hyphomicrobiaceae bacterium (assembly GCA_021324465.1). Classification (GTDB taxonomy): domain Bacteria; phylum Pseudomonadota; class Alphaproteobacteria; order Rhizobiales; family Xanthobacteraceae; genus BOG-931. The sequence continues at coordinate 7,392 of JAJPJB010000061.1, read as the reverse complement.
ATGTCGTCTCCATCCTCGTCATAATCATAATCCTGCGCGGCGCCCTCGCCGGCCTGCGGCGAAAATTTTGGATCGCGCTCGACATTGGCGCCAGCGATGTGTGCAGCGGCGCAGCAATCAGGATCGAGCGCGACGAGGAGATCGTGCGTCTGTTTGATGCGCGCCTTGTCGGCCTTGGAATGCCGCGCGCCGATCTTGGACACGGCATCCGCAGGCGACGCCGCCTCGGCGCTTGTCTTGAACTTGCGCAGCTCGGTCGAGCCGTCGGCCTTGATCACGGCAAAGGTCGCATCCGGCAGGCAGGGATGATCGACCAGCGAGACTTCGAGCGGCTCCGCCGTGTAGCGCATCAGCCCCGGATGATCAGGATCCTGCCAGCGCTTCAGATAACGGCCGCCCTGCGAAAAGCCGGTATAGACGCCCTCCTCCACCTTTTGCCATTCGGCGTCGTCGACCACCTTGCCGCAAATCTCGATGCGTTTGGCCGCGTCGTTGAAGGCGATGTTGACCAGCTTACCGGCGGCGACGTTGCCATGCATGGCGCGCAGATTGCCAAAGCTTTTGCCGGCGGTGACGCTGGCGAAATTGTGCGACCATTTTTGGTATTGGGGTTTGGTCGACGCGTAGTCGCAGACCTCACCGGAGACGTCGGGCGTTTCCGCAGTGACCACGCCGTAGACCAGGCGCTTTGCGACGTCGACCTTGGTAATCGGGATGAAAAGCTTCATGTCGTCCATCTCGCACTCCTTGTTGCGTGTTGCGGCGCATGCGCGGCACCTCGGCCGGCGCCGCGCGCCGGCCAAGCCGATGCTCAGTTCGAAATTCAGTGGCCAAGTAGTTGCGGCTGGCCCGGGGGGAGCGCGCCGGATCGGTCAAGCAAGCGCGTCGGCGCGAAGCGCCGCGCAATGACAACTCGGCGGAAGCCTATCGTGCGGCGAATGGGAATGATGGGCTTCGCAAGAGCTCAAGCCACCCTATGGGCTAGCAGCGACGCGCGCGCGGATTTGATACAGATCGTGAGCAGGTCATTCGTGTTATTTTTTCGTCCAGGTCACAGAGAACGCGTTGTACAGATGCCCGTCACTGTCATCTTTGTTTCCTGAGATTTCGATCTCGTAATCCGCGTCGTCGGCATCATTCTCCCAGGTAACCGCATGGCTTAGAACGCCGTCTTCATGGGTGGTCTCCGTATCTTTGTCATAATCGGAGCCATTCGGTATCCTGGCAATGCAACTATCAACCGCGTCTTCTACGAGTTTTCCGTATTGAGTGATCGCATCGGCGCTTCCATGGTTATTGATTATGCAGCTTGCTCTGTATCGATTGTTTCGCACTCGGATGTAACATGAGGCATTTGGATAATCGAGATTGCTGCGCCAATAACCAGGTCCGAGTTGCTCGCCGCGTTCGTCAAGGAATCCCTTCGGTGCATTGACGAAGTAGTGCGCGATAATTCTGCAGACATAATCCTGATCCTGCGCGCTCGCACCAGCAACTGACGCGAGCAGAATACCAGATGCGATAGCTGCTCTCATGCCGACCTGCATATGTCGCCTCCCATTCGCCAAAGCCGATGCCGGCACGCCGCGCGAAAACCGCGGCACGGTCAAATATGATAGCGCCTTCGGAGCGGCGACTGTGACCGATGTCACATCCACCCATGTCCTCAAACGGAAAATCTGGGCGGCCGATAAGAATTCGTACTCATCAAAAACGCTCGCACAATCTTACGCGTTTTTGCGTCGGGAGGCGCTATGGATCGCAGGACATTTTTGACAGGTCTCGGAGCGTGTTCACTTCAGAGCAAGCTTGCTTTCAGCCAGCCGATCGATATGTGCGGGGTGCCCTTTCCCGACGGAACGGTAGGCTGCAGAGCAGGCATGAGCCTCCACGAGGCACTGGCGGTCCGGGCCAATCAAAGAACCGAGGTTTGGTGCTGGGCCGCGTCGCTCGAGATAATTTTTCGTGCCAACGGCTTTATCGTCCCGCAGGAACGCTTTGTCCAAGCAGTCTATGGCCAGATCGTGAGCCTGCCCGCTTTCACCGGCTATTCAATGAGCACTCAGCTCAATCGGGAATGGACGGACCTAGAAGGAAAGCGCTGCCAGGTCAAAATCGAAGGACTGTATGATCATGATGCCGGCATAGGCAGCATCACGCCTGCACAGATCGTCAGTGCGCTGCGGACCGGCCGCCCATTGTTACTGTGCAACACACATCACGCGATGGTGCTCGGTATCATTGATTATTTTCCGGGCCCGCAACCGTCATTTCACGCCGCCGGTCTGATCGATCCTTGGCCCTATCAAGATCCGAGTCAAGGCGGCACTCATGGTCTGACCGATTGGCGAGACATAATTCCGATCGAACAGGGCGGACAGATGCGATATCTGGCACTACCAACCTTCATGCCGGCATAGTGTGAATCGGTCATCTGGTCGCCTGTAGCGCGCAGCGCTACCAAAAGCGCTGACTGCGGACATAAGAGTCTAGTGTCCGGCGCCTCACGCGGGCGCGTTTGCTCTGTCCTTGAGAAATGTATCGATCAGCCCATTCATCTGCTGCACGGTGACCGGCTTGCTCAGGAAAAATCCCTGGCCGATATCGCAGTCAAAGCTCGACAGCTTCTGCAAATCCGCACCGCTCGCGATGCCGACGGCAACCGCCTTGGCCTCGAAATTATGCGCCATCTGAACCAGCGTCTTGCAGATCCTGGCATTGGCCGTATCGGTCGAACAGCCCTGCACGATCGTCCGGTCGATCTTGATTTCAGCGAAGGGAAGTTGCGTCAACAGGCTGAGGGCGGAGGAGCCGCGGCCAAAGTTGTCGATGGCCAGCGACACGCCGGCTTGGTGCAGCCGCGGCAGATGCGATCTCAGAAGATCGACCTTGCTGGCGACCTGCCGCTCGGAGACTTCCAGGATCAGGCCGTGCCATTCCTGGTCTGAGGGATAGTGCATCGCGATCAGATCTGCGATCGGCAGCTTCACGAGATTATCGACGCTGATATTGATCGCCATGGTCAGCGCCACGCCGGCCCGGCAGAAGCCTGCGGTCGCGTGCAGCGCGTTGACCAGCGCCTGGCGCGAGAGCTTCAGAAGGTCCTCCTGATCGGCCCCTTTCAAAAACTGGTCCGGCGTCAAGAGGCCGAATTCGGGATGGGCGGCGCGGGCGACGAGCTCGGCGCCGAGTATGACTTTGGTGCGCAGATCGATCTTCGGCAGATAGAGAAATTGAATCATGTTGCGCGCCAGCGCATCGGCAAGCGAGACCCCGCCGGCGGGTGCGGCCGATGGCGCCGGCGCGCTCAGCCTCTGCTCCAGGATGACGCGCTGGATGGTGGCCAGCCGTACCGGCTTTCGCAGCGGCGGCAGCATGTTCAGCGCGCAATCGACGCCCACGGTATTGAGGCTCTCCAGAATGCGCTGTTCGCAGCGCCCGAAAATCTGGACCGCGCCCGGATAGCGGCATTCCTTGAGGATCAGAAGGGCGCGAAAACATTCATGCGGCTCGGCATCGTTCAGATTGAGGAAGACGACGTCCGGGTTTTGCTCCTCGACCATCTCCATCAGGCGCGAGCTGTCGGAGAACCCGACGACGTCGATATCGAGCCGATCCAACTCATGCGCCAGATTTTGCCGGAAGACAAAATCCTCATCCATGAGAAAGCAGAGCGGAGCGGATGCCTTTGCGGCCGGATTGGCCGATGGGCCGACGACGTGAAGTGTGCTCATGCTGATGGCGCTAACGCTTGCCCCTCATTTGAACGACTTGCTTATGGCGTTGAGCGTATGCATCGTACCGAGCGGCGCCGCGGCGGCGCGGCTGTCATAGGTGACCCCGTCGCAATTGTCGGCGCCCCTGGACAGGCGGCCTGTGACATTGTCGAATGTCATGGTCTGACATTGGCCGCCCGATGATTTGGTGGCGATCGTGCCGAGCCGATGCTCTTCGGCGGCAATTTCGCCGTCTCCCTTCGCCACAGGCGTCAAACTGGAAGTCAGCGTCGGGTGGACGAAAAGAAACCCAACCGACAGTGTCGCTGCGCAGCTCAAAACGCAGAACGCAACAAACCCGTGACAGAGCGCCTTACTCTCCGTGCGCGTTCTCGACACCGGCCGAGCACCCTTGTGGCTTGCCATTGCGGCCGCTCCGTCGCTTATCCACCCTGCTGATTGCATACAAGCAAAACTGTCCAGATACGCGCTCGCGCCTCCGCGCTCGGCATTGCCCCGCCTTTCACCGCGATACGAACAAGAAACGTTTACCAAAAACACATTAAAATTTCGCTAAATACGTCTTAATCGGCGGAAGCGCTGCCAAGAGCCGGAACGGGTTCCCGCCAGCCGATCCCCCGCACGGTTACAAAACACCCTGATCGCGCTGATATCCCCGCTATTCACGCCCACACCCCTGGGCAGAGTCTTGCATCTTTCAGGTCATTTTCGATGATTTTCCGCACCGGCTTTCAGCAGCTGAAAATGCTTCAATGTCACACGACGACCACCCACAAGAATATCATCTGATCTGCAGGACGACGGGCGAGTCGCATGGCGGCTTCGCCACGCTGGCCGGTGCGCGCGAATATGCCCGCGAGGAGAATCTCGAAGCCTGGGATATTTTCCACGGCAATCTGCTGGTCGAGCGCCACGAACCGCTGCGGTGACGCGCATCTTGAACGAGCGAGCGTCCAGGCATTGAGCAGCGCTTCAAAATAACGAGGCCGCCCGCTCAGGGCAGCCTCTTATTTGAATCACTCAGAGCCGAGTGGTCACCACTCTTCCCAGCGATTGCCGTGCCAGTAACCGCGGCCTTCATGCTCACGGAAGGTGATGCCCGGGCCTGCTCGCCAGGTGTCTTCGTGAATGGTGACGTGCGCATCCGGCGGGTACTCATAAATTTCGTGGGTGTGCCAGCACACGTCGCCAGTGCACACGACGGCGGCCGAGGCGCCAAAGCTCGAGAAGGCCAGAGCACCGGCGCCCATCGCGGCGCCCAGCAACATATTGCGCAGTGACACTTTCGTCATGAGTTCTCTCCTGGTTTTGTGTCACCTGAAAAACAGTTTTTGGCGATCCACGTTCCACCGCCTTGAGGCAATTTGAGCTCGGGAAGGGAACATGGAACTCGAGCTGCACAGCTCATTGCTGCGGCTTGTTCTGGCCGTTCTGCCCATTCTGATTCTTGTTGGCTTCATGATGGCCGATGGCGCAGCCCGTAACTGCACCAATGTCGCCATGGTGCCCTGCGAAATGACCAGCCGCGCCGCCGACTACGGCACCTTTCAAACAACCTTTGGCATCAGCTGAAAACGCAGATGCAGCAAACGCCGCACTTAGGGCGGCGAAAATGATCAACGGTTTCATGAGACGAGCTCCTGTGACACGCCCGCTGTCTTAATCCACACTGACCGTTTTCGTTCCAGCACATCGCATCACGAAAGCGCGGGGCCGCAGACCGCATGGCGCGCCCAATCGGCTTGCTCCGCAAGCTTCGGCAGGCAGGGGCGCGCGTCGGCACCCATCCGGCCAAAAGATGCGCGCGGCGGCGCCGATTCCGAATACACGGAGCTTGTCAATCAATGGGCCGCTCCTGGCACCGATCAGTCGGCTCGATCCAGGTTCCGAAGCAACGCAGGCAACGCTCAGATCTTCTTCTCCAGGCACTGCGCCGCTTCGCGCGCCTCCGCTTCGGTCACGCCGGCGGCCTGCGCCATCGCTTTCGCCTGCTCCAGGCCGACTTGCGCCACATAGGCTCGCACCATGTCGCAGGTGATGCGGGAATGCGAAATCGATGCGCGCTCCTGGTGACGATGACGGTGATGCCCGGCGAATGCAGGATAGGAAGCAACGACAAAGACAAGACTCAGCAACGTAGTCTTTTTCATGATTACACTCCCCCAACGCCGCGCGTTCACCATGACAGCAATGCGAATGAATGGCAGCAAAAAAGAATCCGTTCTCCCCAGCTAAAAGGAGACGGCGTGTGAATTGCGCGCGCTGATGAATGCGCCGACAGAATTCAGTTGCTTACACGGATGCAGTTTGCACCGATTGCATTTTGCACAGATTGCCAGCGCGAATTCGCTTCTGCCTGATCGCTCCGCCTCGCGCACAACGCCAAGACAATGACTGCGAAACAAGCACCGGCAACATCAGCACTTGCCGCAGCGGCGGGCGGCGCCGCAGGGCGCGGCCTCGCCACGGCGCGATTGCACAGGCAACGCCCTCGAACGCTGGCGTTTGTGCCTTTCCGCAATGTGAAGATACCGTTTCGCGCTCTGTTAACCTTTTTTATTCATGGTCGCCGTCTGGGAGAAAACGCTCCCAGCCAACGGGAAATCGGCGTGCGCAAAACGTCGGTCCGGGGAATCGAACAAAGACGCGGCGCTCCGGCGCGAGGACCTGCGCCGGCCGTGCCGGCGCGGCCCATTGCGGCGGGCCTTATTTTGCTTGCGGTCTCAATCGCCGCCTACCTCGCCGTCGCGTATTTCAAGTCGTCTCCGCGCCCGATCGAGACGGCGGATAGGCACGCCGGCTCCATCATCATTCCATTCGCCGATTACACCGCGTGCCGGCATTTGACCTTCGACAACACCACCGGCTCGATCAAGGACGAAGGCCCGGGCGTTTGCGCCGACAGCTCGCCCGGCGCGGCGGAGCGTTTGAACCAGGTTTCACAGAGCTTCCGTCGATAAAGCAGGCCCGCGCAGGCCTTGGGAGGCCTGCTGCCCCCGGCCTGGCAACGCCCGTTTTGCAGCCCATCACTGCACAGCGGCGAGCGCATATGACACGCGTCACGAACTGCTGCATGGCGCGCGCAAGTCAGTCAAAAAGCGCAGTCGGCGGGCGATGTGGCCACTTCGCAAAAACACTCGCGCCGATCCGAAGGCGCGCGGGCGGATTAATTTCGAGCCGCTGCCGTCAGCCGCAAACGCACGTCTTCTGACGATTATCCCATTTGCAGTGCTTGCCAGCCTGCTGTACGGCACATCGACTCTGCGCCATGACATTGCTCGAAACAAAGCTCGCCACGACAATCCCGAGCAACAACGCGCTAAGCCATCGTGAGATCATGGTGTCCCTCCCGTCTCCCCATTCACGCCACACCGGTGATCGACCTATTTGCGCGCAGTGCTCACGCGCATAAGTCGCGCGGCGGGCGGCCGCGAAGCACAGCTCCTCTCATTGCCGCGCGCGTTCCCACTCCGCCAAGGTCAGCAATTTCAGGCCGAGGCGGCCGTAGTCGACGCGCAAATAATCGTCGAGCGCGCTGCGCACGATCGCCTCAGAGCCTGGCCGAAAAGTAATTGAGTGATTTCAGCCCTTTGTGATTCCGTCGGATTTGCAAAGATTCGATGGAGGTCACAATGGCTTGGACTGAAACCACCCG
>JAJPJB010000105.1 GCA_021324465.1 Hyphomicrobiaceae bacterium | reverse complement strand
CGGGTGGTTTCAGTCCAAGCCATTGTGACCTCCATCGAATCTTTGCAAATCCGACGGAATCACAAAGGGCTGAAATCACTCAATTACTTTTCGGCCAGGCTCTGAGGTTTGGCCCGAGTGTCGGCGCGCTCGATGGCCGCGTCCAGTTCCTCCAGCCGCCCCGCCAATTGCACGAGCTGCCATTTGCGGGCCAGCGCCGCGGCCTTGGCAAAGGTCGGCCGCTGTCGGGCAAGCGATGGCAGCGGAGCCTTTTTGTCCATCGTGGCGATGGCGCGATAAAGCCTCAGATCGTCGGCCCAACGCGCGAAGCGGCCGGCTTTCAGGATTGCAGCAAGGCTGCCGTGTTTCTGCAAGAGCGACGCCGCGCCGGTCGCGCCGACACCGGGGGCGCCGGGCAATTTGTCGGACGGATCGCCGCGGAGCGCGATGAAATCCGGCACCTGTTTCGGCTCTACGCCATAGCGCGCCCGCACTTCCGCGGGCCCGATCCGCGCCATCTCGCCCGCGCGCACCGGATAGAGGATCGTCGTCTTGTCCGACGCGAGCTGAAACGTATCGCGATCGCCGCTCGCGACCAGCACCGTACCGCCGCGCCGCTCCTCGGCCGCTGCTGCGGCCGCCAGAAAATCATCGGCCTCGTAGCCGGGGCGCTTGGCATTGGCGAAGCCGCAGGCGGCGACAAATTTCGGAAGCAAATGAAGCTGCTCGACCAACTCGTCGTCGAATTCGCGCCCGCTCTGATAATCGGCGAATGCCGCATGCCGATAAGTCTCCGCCTCCAGCGTGTCCCAGCCGACCAGCACCGCACGCGGCCGCTCGGTCCGGTAGAGCTGCAACAGTCTGTTGGCAAAGCCAAGAATGGCGCCGGCCGGCCGATCGCCGTCACGACGAATTGTCTTGGGCAAAGCATGATAGGCGCGATGCGCAAAGGAATCGCCGTCGATCACCAAAAGCGGCCGGCACGCTTTTTCCGCAGCGGATGTCGCCGCGCGCCGCGGCGGCGCCGGGCGGGCCGCCTCACGCGGCAAGGTTGCGCCCGTTGATCGCCTCCCATACCCGCCGCGGCGTCGCCGGCATGTCGATGTGGCGCGCGCCGTTCTTGTGATGCAGCGCGTCGACAATCGCGTTGATAACCGCTGGCGGTGCGCCGACCGCACCCGCCTCGCCCGCGCCCTTGACGCCAAACGGATTGGAGGTCGAAGGTACGTTGTGCGTCTCGAAGGAAAACGACGGCAGATCGCCGGCGCGCGGCATCGCGTAGTCCATGAACGAGCCGGAAAGCAGCTGCCCGGAATCGGGGTCGTACACAGCGTGCTCGAGCAGCGCCTGGCCGATGCCCTGCACCACGCCGCCATGCACCTGCCCTTCCAGCATCAGCGGATTGATGGTGCGGCCGAAATCGTCGACGATCGTATAGCGCAGGATTGCGACCGCGCCGGTGCTCGGATCGATCTCGACCTCGACGATGTGGCAGCCGTTGGGAAAAGTCTCGGCCGGCGGCACGCGCTTATGCGTGGTGTCGAGACCGGGCGCCATGCCGGCCGGCAGTTTTTTCGGATCGCGGGCCGCTTTCGCAAGCTCGAACAAATCGACGCGCAGATCGGTGCCCGGCACGCCGAACACGCCGTCGGCAAAATTCACGTCGGCGGCGGAGACTTCGAGCATATGCGCTGCGAGTTCCTTGCCCTTGGCGATGATCTCGCGCCCCGCCTCGTGCAGCGCCGAGCCGGCGACCGCAATGGCGCGCGAGCCGCCGGTCAGGCCCGACGGCGTGCGATCGGTGTCGCCCATGACGACATCGATACGGTCGGCATCAATGCCGAGCTGATCGGAGACGATCTGCTTGTAGGACGTGATCAGACCCGTGCCGTATTCCTGATTGCCCATCACCAGCTCGACGCGGTCGTCCTTGAATTCGATCGACGCAGTCTCCGGAAAACCGCCGCCGCAGCGCTCGGTATAGGTTGCCATGCCGATGCCGCGCAGCATGCCGCGCCGCTCGCTCTCGCGCCGGCGCTGCTTGAAGGTCGACCATTCGGCCGCCGCCATGGCGCGGTCCATTACCTTCTCGAACTCGCCGGAATCGAGCACAAGATTTGTCGCCGACGTGTAGGGCATGACCGACGGCGGCACGAAATTGATGCGCCGGATCCTGTCCGGGCTCATGCCGAGATCGCGCGCTGCGGCATCGACCAGCCGCTCGAGCAGATAGGCGGCTTCCGGGCGTCCGGCGCCGCGATAGGCGCAAACCGGCACGGTGTTGGTGCACACGCCTTTGACATTGATGTGGATCGCACCAAAGCGATAGAGACCGGAGACGAGATCGGTCGAGCGCGTCGGCACGAAACAGCCGAAGGGCGAGAGATACGCGCCGATATTGGCCAGGATCGAGACGCGCAGGCCGAGAAAACGGCCCTTGGCGTCGAGCGCAAGCTCGGCATGCGTGGCGTGATCGCGGCCTTGATTATCTGAAAGGAATCCTTCGGAACGATCCTCCTGCCACTTCACCGGCCGCTTGAGCCTGCGGCTCGCCCAGATCACCAGCGCGTGTTCGGGATAGACGAAGGCCTTCATGCCAAAGCCGCCGCCGACATTGCGGGTGATCACGCGCAGGTTTTCCTTCGGCATCTTCAGCACGACCTCAGCCAGCGGATCGCGCACGAAATGCGGGCCCTGCGTGCCGGTATAGAGGGTTGAACGGTTGCTCGCCGCGTCATATTCCGCAATGGCGTTGCGCGGTTCCATGGAATTGGCAACCACGCGATTGTTGACGACGTCGAGCGCCACCACTCGCGCGGCCTGGGCAAAAGCGGCATCGGTCGCCGCAGCGTCGCCGCGATCATTATCCCAATCGAAGACGATGTTGTTCTTGATGTGCTCGAACAGTTGCGGCGCGCCGGGCTTGACCGCGTCCTTGGCCTCGGTTACGGCCGGCAATTCGTCGTAGTCGACCTGGACGGCCTCTGCCGCGTCGCGCGCAGCGGCGAGCGTCTCGGCCACGACCAGCGCCACCGGCTGACCGACATGGCGCACCTTGCCGCGCGCCAGCACTCGCCGCGGCGTATCGTGGCGCGGCGAGCCGTCGCGATTGTTGAGCGGGATCACACAAGGCAGATCGCCGAGCCCGGCGAGATCGTCGCCGGTCGCGACCAGGAGCACGCCGGGCATGCTGCGCGCCGGTGTGGGGTCGATGCGCCTGATCGACGCATGCGCGACGGGAGAGCGCAACACAAAAGCATGCGCCGCCTGCGGCAAGAAAATATCATCCGTATAAACGCCACGCCCGGTAACCAGCCGAAAATCTTCGCTGCGCCGCACGGGCTGACCGATACCGAACTTCACGCGCTGCTCCCCCATCTCCGGTTGGCTCAAAGCCCTAATCTATGCATTGGCGCGGGCTTTGCCAGTTCGCGGCTTGCGCAATCCATGCACGGTTGGCAGCCTTGCGTAAGCCAAGAGCACGCTGCACGCGCCGTCGGTAAGGGAGGTGTCGAATGTCCAAGCGGTACGCCGCGGCCGTTTGTGCCGCCATCGGACTGTTGGCTGGTGGACTTCGTGCGCCGGCGGTGGCGGCTGACGCTGCAGCACAGGCACAGGCTTGCGATGCCTGTCACGGCGGCGACGGCCTACCCATCTCGGCCACGATCCCGATCATCTGGGGTCAGCAGAGCAGTTATCTCTACAAGGAGTTGCACGATTTCCACAGCGGCGACCGCAAGAGCCCAATCATGGCCCCGCTAGTCCACGACATCTCGCTCGACGACCTGCGCACGCTGGCGAATTACTTCGCCGCCAAGGCTTGGCCGACCAGCAATACCGCTCCGGCAGGACGGGTTGCCGGCCCCAGTTCGGGCGATGCCACGCCGCCGCCGGCCGAGATCGCCGACAAGATCGAAATGTGCAAAGCCTGCCACCAGCCGAATTTCACCGGCGGCGATCCGGGCCCACGCCTTGCGGGGCTGAGCGCCGAATATCTTGCAAGTCAGATGCATGCCTTCGCCGACGGCACGCGAACCAACAATCTCGACATGCCGGGCTTCATGCGCGCGCTCACGGTGAGCGACCGCGAAGCAATCGCGAAATATCTCTCGGGCCTGTGACCACTTGCTCCCAACAAAGCAATAGCCTTGCAGGGCGGATGCGCGCTGGCGCCCGGTCGCGCTATACACACAGGAAAGGACGGCAAGATAAAGCAGGACGCGCATGAATCTTCTCATCCTCGAAGGCGACGGCATCGGCCCAGAGATCGCGAACGCCACCGTGCGCGTGCTCACGCGCGCCAATGATGAATTCGGCCTAGGCCTGCAATTTCCCACCATGCCGATCGGCTTTGCCGCGCTGGAAAAATTCAAGACGACGTTTCCGGCAGCGACGCTCGACGCTGCCAAGCGCGCCGACGGCACGGTGCTTGGTCCGGTGTCGCATAACGAGTATCCACAAGCCGCGCTAGGCGGCGTTAATCCATCCGGGGCGCTGCGCATCGGTCTCGATCTCTACGCCAATATCCGCCCTGCCCGCACGCGCGCGGGCTTCACGCCCCCCTGCGGCAAGCCGCTCGACCTTGTCATCGTCCGCGAGAACACCGAAGGCTTCTATTCGGACCGCTCGATGTTTTTCGGCCCCGGCGAGATGATGCCGACTCCCGATCTGGCATTGTCGTTCCGCAAGATCACCCGCCTCGGCTCGACCCGAATTGTCGAAGCTGCCTTCGCGCTCGCCCGCCGCGAGGGCCGCAAAAAAGTCACTGCCGTGCACAAGGCCAATGTGCTGCGCGTCTCAGACGGGTTGTTTCTCGAATGCGCGCGGCAGGTCGCGGCGAAATACCCCGACGTCGCTTACGAGGAAAAGATCGTCGACGCCATGGCGGCGCTTCTGGTGCGCGACGCCAGCCAGTTTGACGTGATCGTCACAACGAACATGTTCGGCGACATTCTTTCCGATCAGGCTTCCGAACTCTCCGGCAGCCTTGGGCTCGCGGCTTCGCTCAATGCCGGCGACCGCTACGGCGTGGCCCAGGCGCAGCATGGCTCGGCGCCCGATATCGCGGGCAAGGACTTGGCCAATCCCTCGTCCCTGATCGGCTCGGCCGCAATGTTGCTCGGCTGGCTTGGACAAAAGCATGGCCTGGAGAATTTTGGGCTTGCGGCGGCGGCGATCGAAAAGGCGCTGGACGCCACCATCGCCTCGCCTGCCGAGCGCACGCGCGACCTGGGCGGCAGGCTCGGCACCAAGGCCTTCACGGACGCCGTGATTGGCCGATTGCGCAAGACCTGACACTCGTCGCTGCCGGACCCCAAAATATGCCCCGCCTCGACCTGATCGACGCCCACCATCACATCTAGCGTCGCGCCGACCAGCCCTGGCTCAACGGACCGATGGTGCCGCGCATTTTCGGGCCCTATGACGCGATCCGCCGCGATTATCTGATCGACGAATATCTTTCCGACATCAAAGACAACGGCGTGGTCGCCTCGGTCTATGTGCAGACCAACTGGCACCCCTCGCGCTGCGTCGAGGAGGTCGCCTGGGTGCAGCAGATTGCCGACGGCAATGGCTTTCCGCATGCCATCACCGGCTTTGCCGATCTCGCAGAGCCTGATCTTGCGACGACGCTCGATACCATGCAGCGCTTTCCTAGGCTGAAGGGCATTCGGCAGCAACTGCATTGGCATGCAAATCCAAGTTATCGTTTCGCCTCGCGGCCGGACGTGATGCTGGAGGAGGAGTGGCAACACGGCTTGGCGCAGCTCACCCCGCGCGGTCTTCTGTTCGAGCTTCAGGTCTTCAGTGGGCAAATGCCGGCAAACGCCGCGCTTGCGCGCGCCCTTCCGGAAACGACTTTCGTGCTGCAGCACGCCGGCATGCCGGAAGACTCCAGCAGCGCCGGCCGTGCCGCTTGGCGCGCGCCGGCATGCGCCGCCTCGCCGACTGCCCGAATATCTTTGTCAAGCTTTCGGCGCTCGGCACCTTTGTCCGGCGTGCTGCGCTTGCCGATATTGCGCCAATTGTCAGCGATACGGTAACTTTGTTCGGCGCCGAGCGCTACCTGTGGGGCTCGAATTTTCCCATCGAGAAGATTTGGGCTGACTATGCGGCGGTTGCAAACAATATCCGCGCCGCCGTTGCACATCTGCCTGTGCGCGAGCAGCGCTTGATACTGTCAGAAACAGCCCAGCGCCTCTATGCGCTGTAAGGGTACGAATTTCCCGTGACAAATTTTCTTCGAGACAAATTTCCTCTATTTTCTCTTCGAGACAAATTTTCAATGTAGACGACGGGACCGGCCGCCTGCAGCTTACCTCCACGTGGACCGGTCCCAACGAATTTTAGGCCAATCGAGCCTGGCGATGCCGCGGCTCACATTTTCTGATGCGACTTCCGAGTTGTGTGGTGCCGCGTCATCTTGGAACTCATGCCATGCCCGCCCGTGCTGGCAGCGGGCGGGTTCTTGCCTGATCCGCTGACGACGCCGGGCGGGGAGCCTTCCGGGCCGGTGCCCGACGGACCGTTCGTGCTGGGTTGGGCAAAAGCCGTTCCGATCAGACCGATGCTGATCGCGGCGGCCAAAAGACCTGTGCGCATCTTTTCCTCCAAATGAAGTTCCGCGTCGGAACGCAAGCGTCGGTTCAACTGCTCGTGGCGCAAATTGTTTCATGCAGTCTGCGTGAATTCCCCGTGTGTCGGATGTGGCACATAGATGGCCCTGTTAAACAATGGCCAGTATTCGCGACGCCTTCCGGCCGGACGCGAACGCTGGGCACGATGAACGGATGAACAGCTGTCGATCACACGACGTGTTCGTAGATTCCCGGCCGGTTCAGGCGGAATGCAGTATTGGGATCGCGCCGGGCAAGCCTGCGCGAGCGCCGCGGATCACGTCCTTGCCGAACGCGGCAGTTCGACCTGGAAGCCTTTCACCAGCCAGTCGAACAAGAGGCCATAAACGATCGCGAGCGGGATTCCGACGATGGCGGTTGCCGCCATGAGCGCCTGCCAGTAGTAGATGTCGCCGCGGATCAATTCAGTCGGCACGCCGGCACTCACGGTGCGGCTCGCCGTCGTGCTCACGAACACCGCTGCATAGATGTAGTCACTGAGCGACAGCGCGAAGGCGAAAACGACGCAGGTTGTGATGCCTGGGACGGCGAGCGGCAGCGCCACTCGGAAAAACACGCCGACGCGGCTCCACCCGTCGGTTAGTGCCGCTTCCTCGACCTCCCTCGGAATGGAACGAAAGAAACTGAGCAGGAGCCATGTGCAGAATGGGACCGTGATCGTCGGATAGACCAGGATCAGCGACCACACCGTGTTTGCGGCACCGATCATGGTCACGATCTCGTACAGCGGGATGAACAGAAGGGTCGGTGGAATGAGATAAACCAGGAAGATCGCGATACTTGAACGCTCGCCCGAATGTCCCATCAGCCGCGCCAGGCTGTATGCGGCCGGCACCGCAAGCGCAAGCGTGATGGCGACGACAATGATACCGATGAAGAACGAGTTCCAAAGGAAGATCGGGTAATTGGTTTGTCTGAACAGGAAACTGATGTGGCTGAGTCTCGGCGGAAGATTGAACAGAAACGGATTATTGTTCGGATCGTAGAGGTCGCCGTTGCGCTTGAATGCGGTTATCACCATCCACAAAGCCGGGAAGATAGCAAACAGGCAGAGCACGGCGAGCCCTGTATAGAACCCGATCGTCCGAACCACCGGCGCCGTTCTCATTGTCATTGTCCCTCGCTGCGATAGGCCATGCGCAAGGCCAGGATCGAAGCGGCGAGCAGCACCGGAAACAGAAACAGCGCGATCGCCGCACCCTGGCTCAGTGCGCCGCCTTGAATGCCTTTCAGATAGGCCCAGTAGGGAAGAATCTCGGTCGTGTAGCCGGGCCCACCGCGCGTAGTCAGAGCCACCACCGTCATGTCGCCGAAGATGACGAGAACAGTGAATAGGATGGCGACGATGAGCAGCGTTCCCAGTGCCGGCAGGGTAATCTGGAGCAGGGTACGAAAATAACCGGCGCCGTCCAGCTCCGCTTGCTCGAACAACTCGTTCGGAATGGCGGTGCGGCCCG
The DNA here is from genome assembly GCA_021324465.1 of Hyphomicrobiaceae bacterium. Lineage (GTDB taxonomy): Bacteria > Pseudomonadota > Alphaproteobacteria > Rhizobiales > Xanthobacteraceae > BOG-931. The sequence goes on along the minus strand of JAJPJB010000105.1, from coordinate 5,649 downwards.
CCAGCACGATGATCGTTGACAGCGGCAGTGTGCGCCAGACATTGATGACCACGACGGCACCAATGCCGAGCCATTCGCGGCCAAGATAGTAGAGATTGTTAGCGGGGCCGAGCGGAGTGCCGGGACCGAGCAGGCCGACGGCGCGCAGGATCCAGTCGATCGGGCTGAATTCGGAATCGAGCAGCCAGAGCCAGCCGACGGCGGCAAGCGCCACAGGCATCGCCCACGGCAGAATCAGCAGGATCTCCGCAATCCGCTTGCCGGTGAAATTTCGAGCCAACAATTCCACCTGGAGTATCGTCAGGATCGTCAGCAGGACCAGAGTGGCCGCCGTGATAATGATGCTGTTGCGCAGCGCGAACACAAATGCAGCTTCACGGACTACGCTGATGAAATTAGCAAGCCCGACGAAATGATGAATTCCCGGGTTGCCGACCGTTGCATCGCTCAGGCTGAGCGCAATGGCAAGCAAGAAGGGGATAGCGACCAGCGCGAGCACGTAGATCACGGCGGGTGCCAGCATGATCACGCCGACCACGCCATCGCGGTCGGCTATTCCGATCCGCTCGCTTGGCTCGGACGGCGACCTGTGCCCGCCCCCCGCGTTACCGCCAGCCATCTTGTCATGCCTCACGGATATCGCCCTTACGCTATGTTTCTCAGACCGCTCCACTTATTCAAACCGTAACGGGAGCGGTGCGCAGACCGGTGTCCTTGTCGAAAAAGCGGACCAAAGCGCGAGAGACAACGAAATCCTGGATCTCGCCCAATTTGACTTTGCCGATTACGTCCTGTTGCAGCTTGCAGAGCACCTTGGCGTTGTCGAAGGCACCATCAATGCTGCCGTAAGCGAGCCACTCAGAGCCGAGGAACTCGGTTCGCGTGACGCGGATCGCGAACGTGGCGACATCTGCGAGGTCGGGTGCGGCCGCGCGCGGCAACGCATGCTCGGGACGAAAGCCGACGATAACCCCGTCGCGGGGCAGCAGATTCATCGGCGGCGTGCCGATGAAACTGGCAACAAAGGTGTTGGCCGGCTCGTAATAGAGCTCCTGCGGCGAGCCGATCTGCCGCAGCGCGCCTGCCTGCATCACAGCGACGCGGTCACCCAGTCCAACCGCCTCGATTTGGTCATGGGTGACGTAAATTGTGGTTACGCCGGTGCGGTCATGCAGCTGGCGAAGTTCGGCGCGCGCCGCCGCGCGGACCTGGGCGTCGAGAGAGCTGAGCGGCTCGTCGAAGATGAAAAGCGCCGGCTTGCGTACCATTGCGCGTGCCAGCGCCACCTTCTGTTTTTCGCCGCCCGAGAGCCGTGCCGGGCGACGATGGAGGAGAGCCTCAATCCCGAGGACTTTCGCCGCCCAGCGGATCAACGCTTCCCGTTCGCCCTTCGCCACTCCGCGCGCCTTCAGCGGGAAGGCGATATTGTCCGCGACGGACATGTGGGGATAAAGCGCGTAGCTTTGAAACACCATGGCGATGTGGCGCGCCCGCGGCGGCAGCGGGGTGATGACCTTGCCGTTGAGCATGACATCTCCCGCCGTCGGCTTTTCCAAGCCGGCAATCACGCGCATCAGGGTGGTCTTGCCGCAGCCGGATGGGCCGACAATGGTGACAAACTCTCCGTCGCGCGTCGCCAAGTCGATCCCCTGGAGGGCCTTGAAATCACCGAAATGCTTGGCAAGCCCTCTGACCTCGAGTACGGCCACGACTTCGTCCCGTCCTAATCCTTGCTGGCCGCGTGCTGCCCGCATCCGACGTAGCCGAGCCGCTTCCATTTTTCGGCAATCTGTTGCACCTGGGCGGCGGTGTCCTTGACGGCCTGTTCTGGTGTTTTCTCGCCGCGCGCCGCCTGCGCCATCATCGTCGACAACAGGAAGGTGTTGTAGACCTCACTGGTGGCCGGATCGGCGTAGCCCGGATAACCAAGCCAAGCAGTCCAGTCGAGCGCGCCCCTGAGCACCGACAGCTTGTCGGGCGGGTTTGAGCCCCAGGGATCGTGATCGATCCAGCCGCCCTTCTGCGCGAGCTCCGGCACCGTGGGCGGATAGGCCGGGAAGTCATAGAGCTTGCTGTAGTAGGTATCGCTGGCGTAGTTCGCGGTCAGATCGAGCAGGAACTTCTTTGCCGCCGCGATCTGATTTTTGTCGGTGACATAGTTGGGAAGCACATAGATGAACCAGACGTGCGCGGTTTGGTGGACTGCGCCGGTCGGACCCTTCAGTCCGGGACGGAAGCCCGTGTCGCTTGCAACTTTGGCATTCGAGTCCTGGGCCGTGCGATAGAACGAGATCGAGTTCTGGATGTAAGACGCCCGACCAGAGACGAACGCCTGATTGTTTGAGGCCGCGTTCCAGGAAAACACCTCCGGCGTTTCCGCCGCGTGGAAGAGCTTGGCCTGATATTTGACCGCATCAATCACCTGCGGGGAGTTCAGCATTACGTTCCCGCAAGCGTCCTGCACTTGGCCGCCGAATGACCAGATCAGCGAGCGGGCATAAAACTCCGAATCGATTTCGGGCGACATCCCCACCCCGACCGGAATACCGGTCTTCTGATAGATCGCCTGGCCGCCTTTGAGGAGATCGTCATAGGTAGTCGGCCCCTGCGGATAACCCGCTGCCTTCCACAGCGAAATGCGATAGTCGCCCGGATCAACGACCCAACCTTCACAGTAGCCATACCATTCCTGTTTGACCGGAAGATAGGTCTGGTGCGTGCACGGCTCGACGCCGGTGCCGTAAACAGTCTTGGCTGCCTCGTTGATGTCGTTCAACGGCTGCAGCCCTTGTATGAAAGCGGCGGGGGTTGCATTCATCTGCATCAGCGTCGGCCCGTTGTGGGCCGCAATTGCCGCGGCGAGCGTCGAATTCAGATCGGCGTAACTGATGTGCTGCACCGTCACTTTGACGTTGTTTTCCACCCCCCATTGTCGAGCATAGGCGTCGAACCACTTGTCATAGCTCGGAACGAAATGGCTCCATTGCGTGATGGATAGGCTCGTGCCGGCCGGAAATTTCTCGGGAAACGATAGGGCGCCGAATTTTGCCGGGAATTGGACCGGCGGTGGCTTCGAGCCGACATTTGATTGATCTGAGTTTGCGGCCGCAAACACGTTGGCGCCCGCACCCAGCGCGCAGAGCACCGCAACGGCGATCGATGCCGCTATAGGCGTCGACTTCTGCCACTTCCTGGCCATAGCTTTTCTCCCTTTGCTGGAAACTCCGTTGGATTGGGATCGAACCCCTAGCCCTGCGATTGTACATGTTTTGTTCGGTCTATCCTCCGCTCGGAGTTTGTTTGGTCCTTGCTCACCTCGAAGTGACACCCCCGTTTGGTTAACGGGAGACAGCCGCAAGAGTTCGCAGCGACCGCGACCAAGCGCTAAACTGTCACAGGCTGCTGAAGCGTGGCGGGCGTTTCTTTCTTCGGCGCGATTGAATCGCTTCCGCGTCTTCGCCGCCGACCCGCCTTGCGGCTTCCTACAGCTTCACCATCGGCCGCTTGCCCTTGGCCGCTTTTTCGCTCGGCACTTTGACCAGCGCCTCGCCGTCGAGCACCACGTCGCCCTCGACCGCGCAGACGCAGGACAACCGCGCGCGTGATTTCTCCGGAATGAGCTCCTGTACTGTCACGCTGACCACAACCGTGTCGCCGATCTTCACCGGCGCGCGAAAGTTCAGCGTCTGCGAAATATAGATCGCGCCTGGTCCTGGTAAGCGGGTGCCCAGCACCGCCGAGATCAGGCTCGCGGTGTAGAGGCCGTGCGCGATGCGTTTGCCGAAAGCGGTACGCGCGGCGAAATGTTCAGAGAGGTGAATGGGATTGCGGTCACCGGTGAGCTGCGCAAAGCCGACCACGTCGGAGGACGACACGGTCTTTTCGAGGGTCTCGGTCATGCCGACCGAAAGATCCTCGAAGAACAGTGTGCGCAGCGGCGGCAGATTCATGCCGCTACTATGAGCCTATTGCTTGGGCGGCGGCGCCGCCGCGGCCGCGCCGCCAGGCGCGGGCCCGCGCGGGTCATTGCGATTTGCCATGCATTTCTTCAGGAACGCATCGCGCGCCGCGCCCTGCAATTTCTGGTCGTCGGCGCCGAACTTGCACGTCGCCATCTTGTCCTTGGCGGTGACCGCAAAGCACGGTGTAACGGGCAGCACTATGATCAGCGCTGCCGCAACACGCGCGTGGTAACGCAGCCGCGGACGAAAAGACGAGCGTAAAACAGCACGCATGAATCGAACCCCTCTACGGTCCCGCCCTGCCAAGTCTAGCATTGAAACCTGCCGATCCGAAACGAGCCTTGACGCCACACCTGATACCACAACGGACAACGCAATTCCCGCAATAACATGTCGAAATCGCGGAAATTGGCGCTATAAGGCGCCATGACCGATCCGTCCACCACGGCGCCTGGCCGCGCCAGCCCCGTGCTCGCCAAAGTCACACCCGGCCTAACCGGCAGTTCGGAGATCGTGGTCGGGCATCAACATACCGCGCCCTTTGTCGGCTCGGGCCGGATCGAGGTTCTGGCAACGCCGGTCATGATCAATGTCATCGAAGCGGCAGCGCTTGCCGCGATCGAGCACCTCTTGCCGTCTGGACATCAGAGCCTCGGTATTCACCTCGACGTCAGTCACACGGCGGCGACCCCGGTCGGGCTGCGCGTCACGGCGACCGCCGAGGTGGTGCAGGTCGAAGGCCGCACCGTCACATTTCGTGTCGACGCGCGTGATGAATTCGAGCCGATTGGCGGCGGCACGCATCGGCGGGTCGTGGTGAGTGTCGCCCGCTTCGATGAGCGCGTGCAGCGCAAAGTGCGGCGTCAGAGGTAACCGGCGGCTTCTAAACCCGCGCTGCAAATTTGCCGATGCCAAACAGCACAACTGCCGCGACAACGGCCGCGATGCCGTGGGTGGTATGAATATGCGCAGAGCCCTCGATATAGCCCGGCATGAAGGTCGGCAATTGGCCGGCCGGCATGACGAAATACATGATGGCGGCAATGACGCAAAGAATAGCAAGGAGATAGGCGATCATTTTCATTGCTGTTTTCCCTCATCACTGGCGTGCGAATCCCTCCCCCTGCGTTAGCAGAGTGCCCGGGTCTTTGCGAGTATCTTGGGGAGCGGCGCTGAACCGGATTGCTCCCTCGCTATCGCTCCTCGCCATGCGGCCATACGGCTTTCACTGCACGGCGATCTCATTCACTCGCGTACCCGCAGCGCCGTGCGCCGCTTCGCCGCTCGCGAGCGCGGCGAGAATTTTCTCCGCCAAAGCGCGCGCCGAATCCGCGGACAGTTCGACCGCGACCCGATCGCGTCCGCCCTCGCCTTCATTGGTGAAATCGATGGCGAGCACATGATCGAGCGTCGAGTAATACGGATGATCGAAATAGACGTTGGCCGTATCGATCCGCATCCAGCCTTTGCGGCCTTTGGCGCTGCCGACCAGAGCCACCTTTTCGACGATGTAGGAGCACATCAATACCTCCCGCGAAATTGTGCGACGCGCGCTTATTCGGCGGCGATGCTGGTCGCCGATGCCGCGAGGTGGTGCTGCAAGAATGCGAGCACTTTACGCCAGCCATCCAGCGCCTGTTCAGGCCTATAGGCATCCCGCGTGGGGTTGAAAAAGGCGTGGCCGGCG
>JAJPJB010000079.1 GCA_021324465.1 Hyphomicrobiaceae bacterium | reverse complement strand
ATCAGCTGAATGATGATCGAGGCCGAGATGTAGGGCATGATGTTGAGCGCGAAGATCGCCATGCGGTGAATGCCGCCGCCGGCGAACATGTTGAACATGCCCAGAATGCCGCCCTGCTGGGACTGGAAGATCTGGTCCCACGCGCTCGGATCGATGCCGGGCAGCGGAATATACGTACCAAGCCGGTAGACGAGCAGCGCGCCCAACGTGAACCAGATCCGTTTCTTCAGCTCTTCGGCTTTCGCCAGCGCGCCGAAATTGAGATTGGCTGCGAGTTGCTCTGCTGCCGAGACCATGCGCCGCGCTCCGTATGCCGAATGTGCTTGCGACCTATATAGGTATCAGGCCGCCTGCTCGCTCGGCTCTGCCTTTGGGGCGAGAATCTCAACCGAGCCGCCGGCCTTTTCCACCGCCGCGACGGCCGATTTTGAGGCACCATAAACCGAAAGCGTGACCTTTGCTTTGATTTCGCCCGCGCCAAGGAGCCGCACGCCATCCTTGGCCCTGCGCAGGACGCCGGCTTTGACCAGGGCCGCGGCGTCAATCTTGCCGGCCGGATCGAGGAGCTTGGCGTCGATCGCGGCCTGGATGCGACCGAGATTGACCTCATTGAGCTTCTTGGCGAAGGCGGTGTTTTTGAAGCCGCGCTTGGGCAGGCGGCGATGCAGCGGCATCTGCCCGCCCTCGAAACCCTTGATGCGCGCGCCCGAACGCGCGGTCTGGCCCTTCCCGCCGCGGCCGCCGGTCTTGCCCATGCCCGAGCCGATGCCACGACCGATGCGCATGCGCTTCTTGCGCGCGCCAGGACGGCCGGCGAGTTCGTGAAGTTTCATCGGCTAGTTCTCCATCACTTCGACAAGATGCTTCACCTTGGCGATCATGCCGCGAACCTGCGGTGTATCGGGAAGGTCGGACATGCGCCCGATCTTGTTGAGCTTTAGCCCAATCAACGTCTTGCGTTGGGTGTAAACCCGCCGCGCCGGGCTCGCGATCTGCCGCACCTTGACGGTTTTGTCGGCTTTCTTGTCAGCATTCATGGAACGATTCCTGCTATTCCTCGGCTGTCGCGCATCTCCGCCCACGGCTCAGTCAACGGACGCCTGTTCGGCATCGACATCGCGGCGCCGCGCCTGCAAGGTCGAAACTTTCACGTTGCGGCGCGCCGCGACTGAGCGCGGCGAATCCTGGTGCTTGAGCGCGTCGAAGGTGGCGCGCACGACGTTGTACGGATTCGACGTGCCGATCGACTTGGCGACGACGTCCTGCATGCCAAGCGTCTCGAACACGGCGCGCATGGGGCCGCCGGCGATGATGCCCGTGCCGGGAGGCGCTGCACGGAGGTAAACCTTGCCGGCGCCATGGCGGCCGTGGACGTCATGATGCAGCGTGCGCCCTTCGCGCAGCGGTACGCGCGTCAGTCCGCGCTTGGCCGCGTCGGTTGCCTTGCGGATCGCTTCCGGCACTTCGCGCGCCTTGCCATGGCCGAAGCCAACCCGACCCTTCTGATCGCCGACCACGACTAATGCGGCAAAGCCGAATCGGCGTCCGCCTTTCACCACTTTGGCGACGCGGTTGATGTGCACGAGCTTGTCGACGAACTCGCTGTCGCGCTCTTCGTTTCGCCGCTCGCGGGGTTCACGGGCCATGATGTTCAACCTTTTTGTTCAAACCTTCGCTCACAGATGCGAGGACAGATGGCGGACCACAGAGGACGGCAATTTCCCTGCCAAGCCGCTTGCAACAATCCGTCCTCCGTGTCCGTCCTCTGTCGTCAGAAATTCAAACCGCCCTCGCGGGCGGCCTCGGCCAGCGCCTTGACCCGGCCATGATAGAGATAACCGCCGCGATCGAAGACGACGTCTTTGATACCCTTCTCTTTGGCGCGCTCGGCAATCAGCTTGCCAACAACCTTCGCCGCATCGATGTTGGCGCCGGTCTTGAGCTGTTCGCGCGCAATCTTTTCCGTCGAAGAGGCGGACGCGAGCGTTACGCCCTTATCGTCGTCGATCACCTGCGCATAAATGTTCTTCGACGAGCGGAATACGGAAAGCCGCTTGCGGTTGCCCGCGGCAAGGCGCAATGCGCCGCGCACACGCCCCTTGCGCCGCATGATCCTGTCGCTGAGCTTGGTCATCGCGCCCTCCGTTACTTCTTCTTGCCTTCCTTGCGGAAGATGCGCTCGTCGGCATACTTGACACCCTTGCCCTTGTAGGGCTCCGGCGGCCGGAATTCGCGGATCTCGGCAGCGACCTGGCCGACCTTATGCCGGTCGCTGCCGGTGATCACGATTTCCACGGGCTTCGGCGTGGCGATGGTGATGCCTTCCGGGATCGGATAGACGATGTCGTGGCTATAACCGAGCGCCAGCTGCAGGTTCTTTCCCTGCACGGCGGCGCGGTAGCCGACGCCGTTGATCTCGAGCCGCTCCGTGAAGCCTTTGGTGACGCCGTTGATGAGGTTTGCGATCAACGTTCGCGAGGTGCCCCACTGCGACCGCGCGCGCTTGGTATCGAAGCGCGGATCGACCTTGATCTGGCCGCCCTCGAGCTTGACCGCAACATCGTCATGCAGGGCCACCGACAGCGCGCCCTTGGGACCTTTGACCTTCACGGTCTGGCCCTCGACATTGGCGGTGACGCCGGACGGCACCGCGATGGGTCTTTTGCCGATCCGAGACATCAGAACACCGTGCAGAGAATTTCGCCGCCGACATTGGCATCGCGGGCTTCGTGGTCGGCCATGACGCCCTTCGGGGTCGAGACGATGGTGACACCAAGTCCGTTATTGATGCGCGGCATGTTTTTCACCGACGTATAAACGCGGCGGCCAGGCTTGGATACGCGCTCGATCTCGCGGATCACCGGCTCGCCGTCGAAATATTTAAGCTCGATCTCGATCTCCGAACGGCCGTCCTTTTCCACGACTGCATAGCCGCGGATATAGCCCTCATTCTTGAGCACCTCGAGCACGTTTTCGCGCAGCTTCGAGGTCGGGCTCGTCACTTTCGACTTGTTGCGCATCTGCGCATTGCGGATGCGGGTGAGGAGATCGCCAAGCGGATCGTTCATCGGCATCGTACGATCCTCCTTACCAGCTCGACTTCAACAGACCCGGGATCAGGCCCTTCGAGCCGAGCTCCCGCAGCGCGATGCGCGACAGCTTATGCTTGCGATAGAAGCCGCGCGGACGGCCGGTCAGCTCGCAGCGATTGCGGACGCGGGTGGCCGAGGAATTGCGCGGCAATTCGGCAAGCTTCAGCGTGGCGGCAAAGCGCTCTTCCATCGGCTTGGTCTTATCCTGGGCGATCGCTTTCAGCCGCGCCCGCCGTCCGGAATACTTCTTCGACATCCGGCGGCGCCGGTTGTTTTTTTCGATCGAACTTTTCTTCGCCATCTAAGTGCTCCCTGCGTTCCGCGTCTAAGGCCTTACCCTACTGCCGGAACGGAAAATTGAATGCAGTCAACAGCGCGCGCCTCCTCGTCGCTGCGCGCGCTGGTGCAGACCGTGATGTCCATGCCCCAGACATCAGTCGTCTTGTCGTAGTCGATCTCCGGGAAGATGATGTGCTCGCGGATGCCGAGCGAATAATTGCCGCGGCCATCAAAACTCTTCGGATTGAGGCCGCGGAAGTCGCGCACCCGCGGCAGCGCGATATTGATCAGCCGGTCGAGAAACTCGTACATGCGCGCCTTGCGCAGCGTGACCTTGCAGCCGATCGGCTGGCCGTCGCGCAGCTTGTAGGTCGCGATCGACTTGCGCGACTTGGTGATCACCGCCTTCTGCCCGGCAATCAGCCCAAGATCGGCGGCGGCATTATCAACCTTCTTGCGGTCGGCGACACCTTCGCCGATACCCATATTGATGACGATCTTCTCGAGCCGCGGCACTTCAAAGCGGTTCTTGTAGCCGAACTGCTCGGCGAGCCGCTGGCGGATCACCTCATCGAACTGCACTTTCAGGCGCGCCGGCACACGCGGCTCGGGCTCGCGCGGCGCCTTCTCGGCGCCGACCTCGGTCTTGGCGGCCTTCGGCGTCTTATCCGGCTTCTGGCCCTTATCGCCCTTGCCGCCTTCGCCCTTGCCGCCTTTTGCCTTCACCGCATCATCGGCGCCAGCCGGCTTCTGGCCGCGTTGCGCTTTATCGGCCTTGCCTTGTTTTTCCTTGATGTCAGCCATCGATCTCGACTCCCGAGCGCTTGGCGACGCGCACCTTCTTGCGCTCCCCGCCCTGGCCCACGATCTTGAAGCCGACACGCGTCGGCTTACCGTCCTTCGGATCGGCCAGCGCCACATTCGACAGATGAATGGGCGCCTCCTTGGAAATAATGCCGCCTTCCTGCGTAGCGGTCTGGCGCTGATGGCGCTTGACCATGTTGACACCGCGCACCAGCACACGATGTTCGGCGCGGCGCATCTCGATCACCTCGCCGCTGCGGCCCTTGTCGCGGCCGGCGATAACGACCACCGTGTCGCCCTTTTTGATCTTTGCCGCCATCACAACACCTCTGGCGCCAGCGAAATAATCTTCATGTGGTTCTTGGCCCGCAATTCGCGCGGCACCGGCCCGAATATGCGGGTGCCGACCGGCTCCATCTGCGGATTGATCAGCACCGCCGCATTGCGGTCGAAGCGGATCACCGAGCCATCCGGACGCTTGATGTCCTTGGCGACGCGGACGATCACCGCCTTCATCACGTCGCCCTTTTTGACGCGGCCGCGCGGGATCGCCTCCTTCACCGAGACGACGATCACGTCGCCGATGGTCGCATATTTGCGCTTGGACCCGCCAAGCACCTTGATGCACATGACACGGCGCGCGCCGGAATTATCCGCCACGTCGAGATTGGTTTGCATCTGGATCATGGGTTACCCCATTCGTGCCATTCCACGCGCATGACGTTCACGACGCCTTCTTCTTCTCGCCCCGCACCACGGCCCAGCGCTTGAGCTTGGAAATCGGCCGGTGCTCTTCGATCCACACGATGTCGCCGACCTTGAACTCATTGTTCTCGTCGTGTGCGTAATACTTCTTCGAGCGGCGCACCGTCTTCTTGAACAAAGGATGAGTGAAGCGGCGCTCGACGCGCACCACCAAAGTCTTCGCTTGCTTGTCGCTCACCACGACGCCTTGGAGCGTTCGCTTCGGCATCTTGACCTCTTAACCCTTCGCTGCGGCCGGCTTGGCCGATCCCTGGCGCTTCACCCGCGCTATTGTCTTCAGCCGCGCGATGTCGCGGCGCACCTGGCGCACCCGCGCGGTATTTTCGAGCTGCCCGCTGGCGCGCTGGAAACGCAGGTTGAAATGCTCCTTCTTCAGCTTGAGCACTTCATCGTCGATCTGATCGATCGTCATCGCTCTGATATCGGCCGGCTTCATGATGCGCCTACTCGCTGATACGGACGACAAAGCGCGTCTTGATCGGCAATTTGGCCGCCGCAAGCGCCAACGCTTCGCGCGCGACCTGATCCGACACGCCATCGACCTCAAAAAGAATCTTGCCCGGCTTCACGCGCGCAACCCACAATTCCGGCGCGCCCTTGCCGGAGCCCATACGAACTTCGAGCGGCTTCTTCGATACCGGCACGTCCGGGAAAATGCGGATCCACACCCGCCCCGAGCGCTTCATGTGCCGCGTCAGCGCACGCCGCGCCGCCTCGATCTGCCGCGCGGTGACGCGGTCCGGCTCGGCCGCTTTGAGCCCGAACTGGCCGAAGGCAAGGTCGACACCGCTCGAGGCGACGCCCTTGATGCGTCCCTTGTGCGCCTTGCGGAATTTCGTTCGCATCGGTTGCAGCATGGCTCTAAGCCTTCTTCTTCATTGTCCCGCTCGCCGCGTCACGCCGCATCCCGCCGGGGCCGGCCGGCTTCGCCCTCGGCCATGCGCTTATCCTGCGCCATCGGGTCGTGTTCCATGATCTCGCCTTTGAAGATCCAGACCTTCACGCCGCAGGTGCCGTAGGTGGTGAACGCGGTGGCGACGCCATAGTCGACATCGGCGCGCAAGGTGTGCAGCGGCACGCGGCCCTCGCGATACCACTCCATGCGCGCGATCTCGGCGCCGCCGAGCCGACCGGAGCAATTGATGCGGATGCCGCCGGCACCAAGCCGCATCGCCGACTGCACGGCGCGCTTCATTGCGCGGCGGAATGCGACGCGGCGCTCGAGCTGCTGTGCAATCGACTCGGCGACCAGCTGCGCATCGAGCTCGGGCTTGCGGATTTCGACGATATTGATGACGACATCGCTGTCGGTAAGCGCCGCGACCTTGCGGCGCAGCTTTTCAATGTCGGCGCCCTTCTTGCCGATGACAACGCCAGGCCGCGCCGAATGAATGGTGACGCGGCACTTCTTGTGCGGCCGCTCGATCACAATCTTTGATACCGCCGCCTGCTTGAGCTCGGCCATCAGCACCTTGCGGATCTGCATGTCCTCGTGCAGCAGCGAGCCGTAGCTTCCCTTGCCCGCATACCAGCGCGAATCCCAGGTGCGATTGATGCCCAGCCGAAGTCCGACCGGATTGACCTTCTGACCCATCTTGTTCTCCTGCCGCCCCGCGTTACGCCTGCGCCTGCACTTCGCGCACCACGATCGTCAAGTGCGAGAACGGCTTGAAAATTGCACCGACCCGGCCGCGGGCGCGCGGCGAGTGCCGCTTCATCACCAGCGCCTTGCCGACATGTGCCTCGACGACGACGAGATCGTCGACATCGAGGTCGTGATTGTTTTCCGCGTTCGCGATCGCCGATTCCAGGCACTTGCGCACATCGCGCGCGATACGCTTGCGCGAGAATTCAAGATCGGCGAGCGCGGTCGAGACCTTCTTGCCGCGAATGAGCTGGGCGAGAAGATTGAGCTTCTGCGGGCTGATCCGCAGCATGCGGGTCACCGCCTTGGCTTCGTTGTCGGCGAGCTCGCGATCGCGCTTTTTCTTGCTCATCGAACGCTCCCTGCCTTACGAGCCGCCTTCCGCAGCCGGCGCCGGCGCAGCGCCGCCACCTGCCGCCGGGGTGCCAGTGGCGCGTTTGGCCTTGCGGTCCGACGAGTGGCCGTAGAACGACCGCGTCGGCGCGAACTCACCGAACTTGTGGCCGACCATTTCCTCGGTGACGATCACCGGAATGTGCTTCTGGCCGTTATAGACGCCGAATGTCAGCCCCACGAATTGCGGCAAAATGGTCGAGCGCCGCGACCAGGTGCGGATCATCTCGTGACGCCCGGACGAGCGGGCGGCATCCGCCTTTTTCAGCAGATAGCCGTCGACAAACGGGCCCTTCCAGACTGAACGCGCCATAATCGCTCCTTTAAGTCTTCTTCCGTGCGTGGCGGCTCACCATGATGAATTTCGCCGTCGACTTGTTCTTGCGTGTCTTCATGCCCTTGGTCGGCTTGCCCCACGGCGTCACCGGATGGCGACCGCCGCGCGTGCGCCCGCCGAGCGGGTGATCGACCGGGTTCATGGTCTCGCCGCGCACATGGCCGCGCCGCCCCATCCAGCGCTTGCGCCCGGCTTTGCCGATCGACACGTTCATATTGTCGGGGTTCGATACCGCACCGACAGTGGCGATGCAGCGGCCATGCACCATGCGCTGCTCGCCGGAATTGAGCCGCAAGATCACATATTCGCCGTCGCGGCCGACGATCTGGGCGTAGGTGCCCGCCGAACGCGCGATCTGGCCGCCCTTGCCGATCTTGATCTCGATGTTGTGTACGATGGTGCCGACCGGAATGCTGGCGATCGGCATGGCATTGCCCGGCTTCACGTCGACATGTTCGCCGGCGACGACGCTATCGCCCACCGCAAGCCGCTGCGGCGCCAGAATATAGGCGAGCTCGCCGTCCTGATATTTGATCAGCGCAATGAAGCCGGTGCGGTTCGGATCATATTCCAGCCGCTCGACAGTCGCCGGCACATCGAATTTGCGGCGCTTGAAATCGATCTTGCGATAGGCCCGCTTGTGACCACCGCCGCGATAGCGCGAGGTGATGTGACCGTTATTGTTGCGCCCGCCGGTCGAGGTCTTGCCTTCGGTCAGGCTCTTGACCGGCTTGCCGGCGTGCAGACCATTACGATCGATCAGCACCAGCTGGCGCTGGCCGGGCGTGGTCGGATTATAGCTCTTCAGTGCCATCGCCCGCTCCTTACAGCCCCGTGGTGACGTCGATCGTCTGGCCCTCTTCGAGGGTCACGATCGCGCGCTTGGTATCGGACTGTTGACCGTAACGGCCCTTGAACACTTTCATCTTGCCGCGGCGCCGCAGCGTATTGACGCTCTTCACTTTGACGTCGAACAGCTTCTCGACCGCTTCCTTGATCTGCGGCTTGGTCGCTGTCATGGCGACTTTGAACACAACCTTGCTGTGCTCCGACAGATTGGTCGCCTTCTCGGTAATGACCGGCGAGAGAATGATGTCGTAGTGGCGCGGATCGTTGGTCGTCATTTGAATCGCGCCTCCAATGCGTCGACGGCGGCGCGGGTGAGGACCAGCTTCCGCCGCCGCATGATGTCGTAGACATTGATGCCGGCGACCGGCAGCACGTCGATATTCGGGATGTTGCGTGCCGCGTTGCGGACGTCGGCCGCGACTTCGGCGGCGCCATCGATGAACAGCGCATTCGACAGGCCGAGCTTGTCGAATTGGCCGCGCAGCGCCTTGGTCTTGGCCTCCTTCACGGTCAGCGCGTCGATGACCAGGATGCCGCCGTCCTTGGCCTTGGCCGAAAGCGCGTGCTTGAGCGCGAGCGCGCGCACTTTCTTCGGCAGGCCGATCTCATGGCTGCGTGTATGCGGGCCGAACGAACGGCCGCCGCCGCGAAACAGATTGACACGCGCCGAGCCGTGGCGGGCGGAGCCGGTGCCTTTCTGCCGATACATTTTCTTGCCGGTGCGGTCGATCTCGCTGCGGTTCTTTACCTCATGCGTGCCGCGCCGGCGCTTGGCGAGCTGCCAGACCACGCAGCGGTGAATAATGTCGGCGCGTGGCTCAAGCCCGAAAATGGCGTCGGACAGCGTGACCGAGCCGGTCTCCTTGCCGTCGAGGGTGGTGACCTTCACTTCCATCACGCGCTCTCCCCGTTGCCAGCAGCTTGGCCGCCGGCTTGAGCAGCGTTTGCACCGGCCGCTTCTTGACCGACCGCAACGGGCGCCGTGGCGGCATTGTCGGCCGGGCTTTCCGCTAGTTTGAACTTGCCGGGCTTCGGCAAATCCTTTGGCGGTTTTTTCTTCACTGCATCGCGCACCATGATCCAGCCGCCTTTGACGCCGGGGACTGAGCCCTCGACCAGAATCAGGCCGCGCTCGACGTCGGTCTGGCGCACTTTCAGGTTCAGCGTGGTAACCCGGTCCACGCCCAAGTGACCGGCCATCTTCTTGTTCTTAAAAGTCTTGCCGGGATCCTGCCGGCCCCCGGTCGAGCCATGCGAGCGATGCGAGATCGACACGCCGTGGCTCGCACGCAGGCCGCCGAAGTTCCAGCGTTTCATCGGGCCGGCCCAGCCCTTGCCGGTCGACGTGCCGGTGACGTCCACGAACTGACCGACGACGAAGTGGTCGGCCGTGATCTCCGCGCCGATCGGAATCATGGCGTCCGCGTCGACCCGAAACTCGGCGAGCTTGCGCTTGGGCTCGACCTTGGCCACGGCAAAATGGCCGCGATCGGCCTTGGTGGTCCGCTGCACCTTACGGACGCCGGCGCCGAGCTGCAGCGCGGTATAGCCGTTCTTCTCTTTGGTGCGGTGGGCGACCACCTGGCAATTGGCGAGCCGCAACACCGTGACCGGCACGTGTTCGCCGGTCTCGGTGAAGAGGCGCGTCATGCCGACCTTTTGCGCCAGGACCCCGGAACGCATCTGTGCCTTCTCCCCGCCTTAGAGCTTGATCTCGACATCGACGCCGGCGGCCAGATCCAGCTTCATCAGCGCGTCGACCGTCTGCGGCGTCGGATCGACGATGTCGAGCAGACGTTTATGGGTGCGCATTTCGAACTGCTCCCGGCTCTTCTTGTCGATATGGGGCGAGCGGTTGACCGTGAACTTCTCGATTTTGGTCGGCAGCGGAATGGGTCCGCGCACCTGCGCGCCGGTGCGCTTGGCCGTGTTGACGATCTCGCGCGTCGATGCATCGAGGATGCGGTGATCGAACGCCTTGAGCCGGATTCGTATGTTTTGGCCGTTCATGGTCCCGTCTCTCTGCCTCGCATCGCCGGGCGCGGCCCGGCAAGTCCCGACTAACCCGCACCCGAAGTGCCTGCTGAGTGCCTTCTGTGATCGTCATGGCCGGGACGGAGCCCGGCCATGACAATATGTTCTTTGCCCTACTCGATGATGCTTGCCACCACGCCGGCGCCCACGGTGCGGCCGCCTTCGCGAATGGCAAAGCGCAGTTTTTCTTCCATCGCGATCGGTACGATCAGCGTGACCTCCATGGCGATGTTGTCACCGGGCATCACCATCTCGGTGCCGGCCGGCAGCGTCACCACGCCGGTCACGTCGGTGGTGCGGAAGTAGAACTGCGGCCGATAATTGGTGAAGAACGGCGTGTGCCGGCCGCCCTCTTCCTTGGTGAGGATGTAGGCCTCGGCCTTGAACTTGGTGTGCGGCTTTACCGAGCCCGGCTTGCACAGCACCTGGCCGCGCTCGACTTCTTCGCGCTTGGTGCCGCGCAGCAGGCAGCCGACGTTATCGCCGGCCTCGCCCTGGTCGAGCAGCTTGCGGAACATTTCGACGCCGGTGACCGTGGTCTTGGTAGTCGGGCGGATGCCAACAATTTCCACTTCTTCGCCGACCTTGATGACGCCACGCTCGATACGACCGGTGCAGACAGTGCCGCGACCCGAGATCGAGAACACGTCTTCGACCGGCATCAGGAACGGCTGATCCTTCGGACGCTCCGGCTGCGGGATATATTCATCGACCGCCTTCATCAGCTCGAGCACGGCATCGTGGCCGAGCTTCGGATCCTTGTCCTCCAGCGCCATCAGCGCCGAGCCCTTGATCACCGGGATCTTGTCGCCGGGAAAATTGTACTTCGACAGCAGTTCGCGGACTTCGAGCTCGACCAGTTCGAGGAGCTCAGGATCGTCCACCATGTCGACCTTGTTGAGGAACACGACCAGCGCCGGCACGCCGACTTGACGGGCAAGCAGAATGTGCTCACGGGTCTGCGGCATCGGGCCGTCCGCCGCGCTCACCACCAGGATCGCACCGTCCATCTGCGCGGCGCCGGTGATCATGTTCTTCACATAGTCGGCGTGCCCCGGACAATCGACATGCGCATAGTGGCGCTTGTCAGTCTCGTATTCGACATGCGCGGTCGCGATGGTGATGCCGCGCGCCTTCTCTTCCGGCGCCTTGTCGATCTGATCATAAGCGGTGAATTGCGCCTGACCTTTTTCCGCCAATACTTTGGTGATCGCAGCCGTCAGCGACGTCTTGCCGTGGTCGACGTGGCCGATCGTGCCGATATTGCAATGCGGTTTGGTGCGCTGGAATTTTTCCTTAGACATAGGATTCTCCGTTCGGGCTCCTGCTTATCCTGTTTGAACCATCAATCAGGCGAACTTCGCCTGGACTTCTTCGGCGATAGCTTTCGGCACCTCTGCGTAGTGGTCGAATTGCATCGTGAACGTGGCGCGCCCCTGGGACATGGAGCGCAGGTTATTGACGTAAGAGAACATGTTGGCGAGCGGCACCATCGCCGAAATGACATTGGCGTTGCCGCGCATGTCCTGCCCCTGGATCTGGCCGCGCCGCGAATTCAGATCGCCGATGACCGAGCCGGTATAATCCTCCGGTGTCACGACTTCGACTTTCATGATCGGTTCGAGCAGCACCGGACCGGCCTTCTGCAGCGCTTCGCGCAGGCCCATGCGGGAGGCAATTTCGAAGGCAAGCGCGGAGGAGTCAACGTCGTGATACTTGCCGTCGATCAGCCGCACCTTGAGGTCAACGATCGGGAAGCCAGCCAAGACGCCCGAGCCGAGCACCGATTCGAGCCCCTTCTCGACGCCGGGGATGTATTCCTTCGGCACCGCGCCGCCGACGACTTCGTTCTCGAACTGGAAGCTTGGACTGCTGCCGGGCGGCAGCGGCTCGACGATGAATTTTACGCCGGCGAACTGGCCCGAGCCGCCGCTCTGCTTCTTGTGCACATATTCGTGCGTGACCTGACGAGTGATCTTCTCACGATAGGCTACCTGCGGCGCGCCGATATTGGCGTCGACCTTATAGGTGCGCTTGAGGATGTCGACCTTGATGTCGAGATGAAGCTCGCCCATGCCCTTGATGATGGTCTGGCCGGACTCCTGATCGGTAGTGACGCGGAACGAGGGATCCTCGGCGACCAGCTTGGCCAAAGCGATGCCGAGCTTCTCCTGGTCCGCCTTCGACTTCGGCTCGATCGCAATCTCGATCACCGGCTCGGGGAATTCCATCTTTTCCAGGATCACAGGGTGCTGCGGATCGCACAGCGTGTCGCCGGTACGCACGTCTTTCAGACCGGCCAGCGCGACGATGTCGCCGGCAAAAGCCTCCTTGATGTCTTCGCGATTGTTCGCATGCATCAGCAGCATGCGGCCGACACGCTCCTTGCGTTCCTTGGTCGAGTTGAGCACGCCTGTGCCACTCTCGAGCCGGCCCGAATAGATGCGGCAGAAGGTGATGGTGCCGACAAACGGATCATCCATGATCTTGAAGGCAAGCAGCGACATAGGCTCGGCATCCGAGGACTTGCGCTCGACCTCATTGCCCTTGGGATCGATGCCCTTTACCGGCGGCACGTCGACTGGCGACGGCAGATAGTCGACCACCGCGTCAAGCAGCGGCTGCACCCCCTTGTTCTTGAACGCCGAGCCGCACAGGACCGGGAAGAAAGTGCCGCTGATGGTGGCTTTGCGGATGAGCCGCTTGAGGGTAACGACGTCCGGCTCTTTGCCTTCAAGATAGGCGGTCATCGCGTCATCATCGAGTTCGACCGCGGCTTCAATGAGTTTCTCGCGATATTCCTTTGCCTGATCCACCAGGTCGGCCGGAATTTCCACATCGTGATATTTGGCGCCGAGCGTCTCCTCGTCCCACACCACGCCGACCATGCGGACGAGATCGATGATGCCCTTGAACTGGCTCTCGGCGCCGATCGGCAGCTGAATGGCGACGGGTTTGGCGCCCAAGCGGTCAACGATATCCTTGAGACACTGAAAGAAGTCGGCGCCGATCTTGTCCATTTTGTTGCAGAAGACGATGCGCGGAACTTTGTAGCGATCACCCTGGCGCCATACGGTCTCGGTCTGCGGCTCCACGCCCTGGTTGGAATCGAGGACGCATACCGCGCCGTCGAGCACGCGCAGTGAACGTTCCACCTCGATGGTGAAATCGACGTGGCCGGGCGTGTCGATGATGTTGAGGCGCTTGCCGTTCCAGAACGCGGTCGTCGCGGCCGAGGTGATGGTGATGCCGCGCTCCTGCTCCTGCTCCATCCAATCCATCGTCGCGGCGCCCTCGTGCACCTCGCCGATCTTGTGGCTCTTGCCGGTATAATAGAGGACGCGCTCGGTGGTCGTGGTCTTGCCGGCATCGATATGCGCCATGATGCCGAAGTTGCGATAGTCCTCGATTGCGTGCGTGCGGGGCATGGGAAAATTCCTTCGCTGCTTCTTGCGTCACCAGCGATAGTGCGAGAACGCACGATTGGCCTCGGCCATGCGGTGCGTGTCTTCGCGTTTCTTGACGGCGTTCCCCCGGTTATTCGATGCATCGAGCAGCTCCGCCGAGAGCCGCTCGGTCATGGTTTTTTCATTGCGCTCGCGGGCTGCGGCGATGATCCAACGGATGCCGAGAGCCTGACGGCGTGAGGCGCGCACCTCGACCGGTACCTGATAGGTGGCGCCGCCGACGCGGCGGGAGCGCACCTCAATCGACGGCATGACATTGTCGAGCGCCTGCTCGAAGACGCTGATCGGATTCTGCCGCGTCTTGCCCTCGATCAGATCGAACGCGCCATAGACGATCGTCTCCGCCACCGACTTTTTGCCGGCATACATGACGGAGTTCATGAATTTGGTGACCACGACGTTGCCGAATTTCGGGTCCGGCAAGATGTCGCGTTTGTCTGCCCTGTGGCGGCGGGACATATGCTCTTCTCTCTCGCTTCGTCATGACCGGATTTGATCCGGCCATCCACGTCATTCCTTTTCCATCGCCGGCTCGCGCCGGCCACAAAGCTTGCTCATCGAACTCCCCGATCTTGCTCTGCCTCGTCGGGGATGACCTTCGCTGCGCTCAGGTCATTTCGGTCGTTTCGCGCCGTATTTGGACCGGCGCTGTTTGCGGTTCTTGACGCCCTGGGTGTCGAGCACGCCGCGCAGGATATGGTAGCGCACGCCCGGCAGATCTTTCACGCGCCCGCCGCGGATCATCACCACCGAGTGCTCCTGCAGGTTATGGCCCTCGCCCGGGATATAGCCGATCACCTCGAAGCCGTTGGTGAGGCGCACCTTGGCGACCTTGCGCAGCGCCGAGTTCGGCTTCTTTGGCGTCGTGGTATAGACGCGCGTGCAGACTCCGCGTTTCTGCGGGCTTTGCTGCAGAGCCGGCACCTTCTTCTTCGCGTGCTGCGTGACCCGCGGCTTGCGAATGAGCTGGTTGATGGTGGGCATCGCTCGTTATCTCGCTCCATTTTCCGGGTTTGCGCCCAGAGACATTCAGGTCACGCAGGCTCGCACCCATATAAACCCAAACAGAACCGGCCGGCGCCCGTTCGCTCGTCAGATGGGCTTACGCCCTTTTGCCGCGAATCCATTCGCGCAAAACCAAATCGCGCCATCCGCTTCCCGGGGCGGAAGGGCGCTTGGCTTTGCAGAGGACCACGATGCGGCGACCGCGGTCTTGCACCCGATAGATCTGACTTTGCGAAGTCAGAGGCAGCGTTTGAGCTTCTTTCGTCGAGGCGCTGAGCCTTGGTCCGACGTGCCGAACAGCGCAAAGAAAGCTAGCACTTTCAGTAGCTTATTCGGGGACCCGGCAGGCCGTTCCGACTGGCGAAGCTCACCGCCTGCCGAAAAGTGCGCGGTATGTATCGGCGCAAATGCTCCAAGTCAAGCCGATATGGGCACCAAAGTGCGATGGCGCAAGCATATCCGCTTCCCAGGCGGGCGCGGCTCAAGCCGGCTCCATAGTTCGCTTCGCTCGCTGTGACCAGCTCACGAGAGGACTTTCACCTCCAAGTCGATGCCCATGCCGGGCGCACAGAAAAAAAGGGCCGCCATGGGGCGGCCCTTTGATTTCGTCGGTGCCGGCGAAATTACTCCGCCGCCGGCAACGCTGCGGGCTGGGCGGCGCCTTCGGCCTTGATCGCCGCCTCCTTCTCGCGCTCAGCGAGAATGAGCGCATCGCGCTTGATCGCGACTTCGCGGATCTTGTTCATCATGGCGCCGGTGCCGGCCGGGATCAGCCTGCCGACAATGACGTTTTCCTTGAGCCCGTCGAGCGTATCGGCCTTGCCATTGACTGCAGCTTCGGTGAGCACGCGCGTCGTCTCCTGGAACGAGGCCGCGGAGATGAACGAGCGGGTCTGCAGCGAGGCCTTGGTGATGCCGAGCAATACCGGATGGGCGGTCGCCGGCTTCTTGCCCTCCGCCACCACACGCGCATTGACCTCGTCGAACTCGATCTTGTCGACCTGCTCGCCCTGGATCAGATCGGTCTCGCCGGAGTCGTCGATCTCGACCTTCTGCAGCATCTGGCGGACGATCACTTCGATGTGCTTGTCATTGATCGCGACGCCCTGCAGCCGATAGACATCCTGGATCTCGTTGACGAGATAGCCGGCAAGCTCCTCGACCCCTTTGATCGCCAGGATGTCGTGCGGCGCAGGATTGCCTTCGACAATGAAGTCGCCCTTCTCGATCACGTCGCCGTCCTGCAGGTGGATGTGCTTGCCCTTGGGGACGAGGTACTCCCTTGGCTCCTCATCCTGATTGGTCGGCTCGATGGTGATGCGCCGCTTGTTCTTGTAGTCGCGGCCGAAGCGAACCGTGCCGGAGATTTCCGCGATGATCGCGGATTCCTTCGGCCGGCGTGCCTCGAACAGCTCGGCGACACGCGGCAGACCGCCGGTAATGTCGCGCGTCTTCGCGCTCTCCGTCGGGATACGCGCGATGACATCGGCCGCCTTCACGTGGGCGCCCGGATCGACCGAAATGATGGCGTCGACCGCCAACATATAGCGGGCTTCGCCGCCGCGGCCCAGCTTGAGGATGTTGCCATCCTTGTCCTTGATCACGATGGCCGGACGCAGATCCTGCTGGCCGCGGGAGGAGCCCGAGCGCCAATCGACCACCACGCGTTTGGCGATGCCGGTCGATTCGTCAAGCGACTCCGTCATCGATTGCCCTTCGACGAGATCCTCGAAGCCGACCGTGCCTTCGACCTCGGTGAGGATCGGCCGAGTATAGGGATCCCACTCAGCGATGCGCTGGCCGCGCTTAATGTGATCGCCGTCGTTCACCTTCAGCCGCGCGCCATATTGAATACGGTGCACGGCACGCTCGGTGCCGTCCGGATCGACGACCGCGACCACGAGATTGCGGCCCATCACGATTAGATCGCCGTCCGAATTGCGGGACACGTTGAGATTCTTAATCCTGACGGTGCCCTCGAAGTTCGACTCGATGAACGACTGCTCGGAAATCTGAGCCGCGCCGCCGATATGGAAGGTGCGCATGGTGAGCTGCGTGCCCGGCTCGCCGATCGATTGCGCGGCGATCACACCCACCGCCTCGCCCATATTGACAGGCGTGCCGCGCGCAAGATCGCGCCCGTAGCACATGGCACAGACGCCGTTGGTCGTCTCGCAGGTGAGCACCGACCGGATACGCACCTCCTGGACGCCGGCCGCCACCAGCTTATCGACGTGCTGCTCCTCAAGCAGCGTACCATTCGGCACCAGCACTTCGTTGCTCGACGGGTCGCGCACGTCCTCGGCCGTGGTGCGGCCGAGAATGCGGCTCGCCAGCGAGGCGACGACCGTGCCCGCATCGATGATGGCCCGCACCTTGATGCCCTTGGTGGTGCCGCAGTCCACATCGGTGATGATGCAGTCCTGCGCCACGTCGACCAGGCGCCGCGTGAGATAGCCGGAATTGGCGGTCTTGAGCGCGGTATCGGCGAGACCCTTACGGGCGCCATGCGTCGAGTTGAAGTACTCGAGCACCGAGAGGCCTTCCTTGAAGTTCGAGATGATCGGGCTCTCGATGATTTCGCCCGACGGCTTGGCCATCAGGCCGCGCATGCCGGCGAGCTGACGCATCTGGGCGGGCGAGCCGCGCGCGCCGGAATGCGCCATCATGTAGATCGAGTTGACCTGCGCCTCGGCGCCCTTCTCGGCGGCGGGCTTGGCCGCCGAGATCTCGCGCATCATCTCTTCGGCGATCTTCTCGGTGCACTTCGACCAGGCATCGACGACCTTGTTGTACTTCTCGCCCTGCGTGATCAGGCCATCGTTGTATTGCTGTTCGAACTCTTTGACCTGATCGCGCACCTGCTCGACGATTTTCCGCTT
>JAJPJB010000024.1 GCA_021324465.1 Hyphomicrobiaceae bacterium | reverse complement strand
GCGGCGCCGCCGACAATGCGTACACGGCCGGCGTCGTCTGCGCCAAGGTCGCGCGTTATGCCGAGCGCGTGCACAATCCCGCCCGGCTGAAGCAGCCGCTGCGCCGCACCGGCCCGAAGGGCTCGGGGGAGTTCGCGCCCATTTCCTGGGATGATGCGCTCGACATCGTTGCCGAGAATTTTGTACGCGCCGAACAGGCGCACGGCTCGGAAGCGGTGTGGCCTTATCTCTATGCCGGCACCATGGGCTATGTGATGCGCGACGGCATTCATCGCCTGCGTCACGCCAAGAAATATTCCGGCTTCTTCTCGACCATTTGCGTCAATCCGGCCTGGACCGGCTTTATCGCCGGTACCGGCAAGCTCGCCGGCACCGACCCGCGCGAAATGGCAAGATCCGACCTGGTCGTGATCTGGGGCACCAATGCAGTCAACACCCAGGTCAATGTGATGACGCATGCAACGCGCGCCCGCAAAGAGCGCGGCGCCAAGATTGTCGTCATCGACGTCTACATGAATTCAACGATGAAACAGGCCGATCTGCCGGTGCTGATTCGCCCCGGCACCGACGGCGCGCTGGCCTGCGCAGTGATGCATTGCCTGTTTCGCGACGGTAAAGCCGACTGGGACTATCTCGACCGCTATACCGACGCGCCGCGCGAGTTGGCCGCGCATGTGCGTACGCGCGGGCCCGACTGGGCCGCCAAGATCACCGGCTGTCCGGTGCAAACGATCGAGGCTTTCGCGCGTCTGGTCGGCGAGCGTCCGCGCGCCTATTACCGCCTCGGCTATGGCTTCTCGCGCTCGCGCAACGGCGCCGTCAACATGCATGCCGCAAGCTGCATCGCGGCCGTGGTTGGCGCCTGGCAATATGAAGGCGGCGGCGCGTTTCACAATAACGGGGCGATCTTTCATCTCGATCTCAGCCTGATCGAGGGTAGCGATCTGCGCGATCCCGCGATACGCATGCTCGATCAGTCGCGCATCGGCCCTATTCTGACCGGCGACAAGGAGGCGCTCATCGGCGGGCCGCCGGTTACGGCAATGCTCATTCAGAACACCAACCCGGTCTCGGTGGCGCCCGATCAGGAGACCGTCAAGCGCGGCTTTGCCCGCGATGATCTGTTCGTCTGCGTGCACGAGCAGGTCATGACCGACACCGCGCGCATGGCGGATGTGGTCCTGCCGGCGACCATGTTCGTCGAGCATGACGACATCTATACCGCCGGCGGCAGCCAATATATTTTACTTGGGCCGAAGCTGATCGAGCCGCCGGGCCAATGCCGCAACAACCACGAAGTGATCTGCGGTCTCGCAAAGCGGCTGGCCGCAGAGCACCCGGGCTTTGCCATGACGCCGCGCCAACTGATCGACGCGACGCTGCGAAAATCCGGCTGGGGTACGCTCCAGGAGCTCGAAGCCAATCGCTGGATTGACTGCCAGCCCGACTTTGCGACCGCCCATTACCTCAAAGGCTTCGCCTATCCGGACGGCAAATTCCGTTTCAAGCCGGATTGGCCCAACGTGCCGTTCCGGCGCTGGCATCGCAACGTGCCGGCACCGGCAATGCCGAATTTGCCGGATCACTGGGAGGTGATTGAGGAGGCCGATTCCGAACATCCGTTTCGGCTGGCGACCTCGCCGGCGCGCGGCTTTCTCAATTCAACATTCACCGAGACGTCAACCTCGCTCGCCCATGAGCGGCGGCCCGAGGTGATGATCCACCCGGACGACGCGGCACCGCTCGGCATCAGCGGCGGCGACATGGTCACCCTCGGCAATCGGCGCGGCCAGGTGCGACTGCATGCAAGGCTGTTCGAGGGCGTGCGGCGCGGCGTGCTGATTGCCGAATCGATCTGGCCCAATTCCGCCTATCCCGATGGCCGCGGCATCAACACGCTGACCGGATCGGATGCGGTGGCGCCGTTTGGCGGCGCAGCGTTCCACGACAACAAGGTTTGGCTGCGTAGGGCGGCTTGATCTGACAGCAATGGCGGCGAACGACGCCAAAGGCTGAATGACTACACCGCCTCCCGCGGTCCCGGCAGCGGCCGCCTCAGGCCCGCTCAGGCGGGCCGAAACAACCATCAGTTCGCACGACCCGGTACGCGCTGCGGCATGGCATCGCTCGCCACAATCTCCTTGCCGATCGGCCACAGCGCGATGCCGGCGAGTTTCAAATGCGCCCAGGCGAACGGAATGCCGATAATGGTGATGGCGAGCAGGACTGCGGTAATGAGATGGCCGAGCGCGAGCCACCAGCCGGCGAGCACGAACCAGATGATATTGCCGAGCAGCCCGAGCGGGCCAGTGCCGATGTCGTGGCCCGAATATTCGGCGCGCGACACCGCCTTTCGACCGAATGGTAAGAGCGTATAGGATGCAATGTTGAACGCCGCCCAGGCCCAAGGCAGGCCGATAATGGTGATCGCCATGACAATCGCCGCGATCACCCAGGCGACGGCCATCCACAGCCCGCCGAAGATGATCCAAAGGATATTCAGAACGAACGACAAGAAGCTCATGCGCCTTCATGTAGGCGACGCCGAGGCCGGTTCAATGGGGCGATCGTTGCGTCATTGCAGGAGCGTAGCACCGTGATCCGAACCCACCTGATCAAGGTCGGTCGGCTCGCGTCGCCTTGCTCGCAAAGATGCAGCACGCTAATCAAAAAGCGCCACCGCGCGTGTCCATCCGGCCGAGCCTGATTTCACCTTGTGCGGAAAGCACGCGACGATGAAACCGTGATCGGGAAGCTGCTCGAGATTGCAAAGCTTCTCCATATGACAATATGGAATCTCGCGGCCGGCCTTGTGGCCTTCCCAGATGATCGACGGATCCCGCGTCTTGAGCCAGCGCTCACGCATGTGGACGAATGGTGCGTCCCAACCCCAGGCGTCGATGCCGGTAACGCGCACGCCGCGCGAGGTCAGATAGAGGGTCGCCTCGCGACCCATGCCACAGCCGGCGGTGAGATATTCATCGCTGCCGATGCAGCTTGAAGCGCGGGTATTGACCAGCACGATGTCGAATGGCTTGAGCTCGTGGCCGACGCGTTTAAGCTCAGCTTCGACCTCGGCTGCGGTCACAACATGGCCGTCTGGCATCTTACGGAAGTCGAGCTTGACGCCGGGACGGAAGAACCAATCGAGCGGCACTTGATCGATGGTCATCATCGGTTTGCCGTCGATGGTCCTGGACTGGAAATGGATCGGCGCGTCCATGTGCGTGCCATTATGCGTCGTCAGCTCGATCTGCTCGATCGCCCAGCCCTCGCCCTCCGGCAGCTCATCGATGCGCAGCCCCGGAAATAGCTGCGTCAGGAGCGGTGCGGTCTCGGTGTTGCTGACATATTGAATTTTTGGCCGCATGAACGGCGGATCATAGACCGTTTCATTTTCGAGCGGCGACGACAGATCGACGAGGCGGCTGGGCAGTTTCATTGCTTCTCCGTTTGCGGTCCTGCATCAGTTGCTGCTATCGGGATCAAACCACACCGGCTATCGCTGTGCCAGAAGGAGGCGCACATGATCCTGGTGACCGGCGCCAGCGGTTTTGTCGGCTCTGCGGTCGCGCGTGCGCTGCTGCAGGCCGGGTATCAGGTCCGCGCGCTGGTGCGTCCGACCAGTTCGCGCGTGAATCTTACCGATCCGCGGCTCGAATTTGCACAAGGCGATCTGCGCGATGCCGCGTCCCTCGAGCGCGCCCTGACAGATGTTCGCGTGCTCTTTCATGTTGCCGCCGATTACCGGCTGTGGGCGCGTGACGATAAAGACATCGTACGGACCAATGTGGATGGTACGCGTGCGCTGATGAATGCCGCATTGCGTGCCGGTGTCGAGCGCATCGTGTACACTTCAAGCGTTGCGACGCTCAAAGCGCGGGCCGATGGAACGCCGAGCGACGAGACGTTCCCCCTTGATGCCAAGGCAGCAATCGGCGCCTACAAATACAGCAAGGTCATGGCTGAGCGGCTGGTCGAGCAGATGGCCGCTGAACAGAAGCTGCCGGCTGTCATCGTTAACCCGTCCACGCCAATCGGCCCGCGCGACGTCCGGCCGACGCCGACGGGGCGGATCATCGTGGAGGCCGCCGCCGGCCGCATGCCCGGTTATGTCGATACCGGCCTCAATCTGGTTCATGTCGACGATGTCGCCGCAGGCCACATCGCAGCGTGGCAAAAAGGCCGCATCGGCGAGCGTTATATCCTCGGCGGTCAGAATGTCCTGTTCGGCACAATGCTAGCCGAAATTTCACGCCAGGTCGGTCGTCCGGCGCCGAGGCTGCGGCTGCCCCGCCGGCTGATCTTTCCGATCGCCTACGGCGCCGAAGCAATCGCCTATTTCAGCGGCAGAGAGCCGTTCGTGACGACGACGGGTTTGCGGCTCGCCAAGGATCGGATGTTCTTTTCGTCCGCGAAGGCAGAGCGCGAACTTGGTTATCGCGCCCGTCCCTACGCGAGCGCGATCGCCGATGCGATCACCTGGTTCCGCGAGAACGGCTACCTGAGCAACTGAACCAATACGTCAGTGCGCGGCCTGCTTGCGCTGGCGCAGGAAGTGAAAGAACTCGATGCCTTCGCGCAATCGCCGCATTAGCATGTCGCGGCTGGTCAGCATTTCGCCCAGGATCTCCGCAATCTTTGATGGACGGAAGTAGAATTTTTTGTAGAACTCCTCGACCGACTCGAAGATCTCGGTGTGGCCGAGATGCGGATAATCAAGCGGTGCGATCTGCGTGCCGTTGTCGGCGAGTAGATCGGTATCGGCGGCAAACCAGCCATTCTCCTTGGCCTGCTGGTAGAGGAAAGTGCCCGGATAGGGCGCGGCCAGCGACACTTGCAGCGTGCGCGGATTCACCTGCTTGGCAAATTCAAGCGTCTCCTGGATGGTCTCGCGCGTCTCGCCCGGCAGGCCCAGAATGAACGTGCCGTGCACGATGATGCCGAGTTCGTGACAATCCCTGGCGAAGCGGCGCGCGACGTCGACCAGCATGCCTTTCTTGATATTGTGCAGGATTTTCTGATTGCCGGACTCGTAACCGACCAGCAGCAGGCGCAGACCGTTATCCTTCATCACTTCAAGCGTCTTGCGCGGGACATTGGCCTTGGCATTGCACGACCAGGTGACGCCGAGCCGGCCCAGCCCGCGCGCGATTGCTTCGACCCGCGCATGGTCGTCGGTAAGTGTATCGTCGTCGAAGAAGATTTCCCTCACCTGCGGAAATTCCTTCATCACGTATTTGACGTCCTCAATCACGCGCTCGACCGACATGGTGCGATATTTGTGACCGCCGATCGTCTGCGGCCACAGGCAGAACGTGCAGCGTGATTTGCAGCCGCGGCCCGTGTACCAGCTCATATAGGGATGTTTGAGATAGCCGCCGAAATAATTCTCGATCTTGAGCTGCTTGTAGAGCGGAAGCACGGACGGCAGCTTGTCCATGTCCATCAGGATGTCGCGCTCGGGATTGTGCACGATCTTGCCGTCGGCCGTGCGATAGGACAGGCCCTTGATGGCGGGCCAGTCGGCGCCCTCGGCGAGCTCCTTGATGGTGAATTCATATTCGTGGCGGCAGACGAAATCGACCGCCGGCGCGGCTTCCAGGCTTTGGTGCGGCTCGACCGCGACTTTGGCGCCGATGAAGCCGATTTTGGCCGTCGGATTAAGCGCGCGAATCCTGGCTGCGGTCTGCACGTCAGACTTGAAGCTCGGCGTCGACGTGTGAATCACGATGAAATCGTGCGACTTCACATCCTGTTCAATGTCCTCGAATGTCAGCCGATGCGGCGGCGCGTCGATGAGCTTCGAGCCTGGCACCATGGCAGCGGCTTGCGCCAGCCATGTCGGGTACCAGAACGATCTCACCTCGCGCTTCATCTGGTAGCGCGCGCCCGCTCCGCCGTCGAAGCCGTCGTAGGAAGGCGCCTGCAGAAACAGCGAACGCATCACGTTTCAACCTCACCGTAACAAGCGAGTGTATTATCGGGCTGCACGCCATAGCGGTGGCCGCGCCACTCGACATCACGGCCGAAAAAGCTCGCGACGAAAATCAAGAATGACAATATGTCGCGAACCGGACCCAACCAGTAGAAACGACGGCGCAGCTGGAAAGCGCGATCAAACTCCATCTGCAGCGCGCTCCGGCACAGGAAAGCCGCAGGCACGAGGAGCGCGAAAATGTTCATACCTCCGAGCAATAGGCCGAGCAAGGCCAGGGGCAGCGCATGCGTAACCGCGGTTCCCACGAACCCGATCGCATCGATCGAACGGATCGTGCGTGCCCAGCGCAATTCGTGGCGAAACAGATCCAGCGCGGAAGCTTGGGTGCAGTCGTGACCGACCACGCGAGCCGGAATCGCGACCCGTAATCCGGCGCGGCGCACGGCGGCGCCGAGCGCATAATCGTCCGCCAATTGATCAGCAACCGTCTGCAGCCCGCCGATCGCCGCGAGCGTCTGCCTGCGGATCGCAATGGTCGAGCCGAAACAAGGCTCCGCGAGGCCGAGCATGAGCCCGACAAGCACGCTGGGCAGAAAGTGATAGTCGATTGCGGCGCCCGCGAATTTTGCCCAAAGGCCGGTTTGCGCGACGCCCCGATAGAGACAAGTCACAAGGCCAACATCGGAACCAGCCAGCGTTGCGGCGATGCCCTGCACATAATCCGGATCAACGCTGATGTCGCTGTCCGATATGATCAGCACATCGTGGCGCGCTTCGCTCATCATGTTGATGAGATTGGACACTTTGCGGTTCGAGCCGTGGCGGCGCGAATTGATCACCAACTTGATGTCGCGATCGGGAAATTCCGCGACAATTTTACGCACAATGTTGATCGCTGGGTCGGCCAGGTCGCTGACTCCGAAAACAATCTGCACCGGGCTTGGATAATCCTGGCGACAGAAGCAGACCAAATTGTCGTAGAGATTGGGCTCGATGCCATGCAGCGGTTTAAGGATCGTGACCGGCGGACAGCTTGTCAGATCGCGATGAGGTACCGAGCGAACAAAACGGTTCGCCGCCCAAATGGCCGCCAAGGCGTAGAAACAGCCGAGGGCCGCCAATGCATAACACGCAACCGACGCCACAAAGGCGCCCTCGGCGAAAAAATCGTCCACGCCCCCGCTCCGCGCACGCGGCCTTGTTCGGCCGAAGACTATCTAGATTGTAACACCCAAAACCGTGATCACCTGAAACTATATTGGCCTGCGCCCCCTGATGCACGCGAAACCAGCGGCGCCAAGAGGGTGCGGCGATGCAGCCCCGCAAATGTGGCAAGAAAGGCTCACCCGCTCACAGACCTGTGCGACAACAGGCGCCGTCCCTCAAGCGCTTGCCAAATCAGCAGCGAAGGCACTCCCAGCACCAGATCGGGAACACGCTTGATCAACGCCATGGCGAGTGCCACCTCGGCCGGGACGCCGAAAATCGCCGAGGCGGCGATCAAAGCCCCATCCTGCACGCCGATGCCGCCGGGCAGCATGAAGGCAGCGGCCTTGCCGCCTTGGCCTAAGCTTTCGATAGCAATTGCGGCGGCGAGCGTCACCGGATGATCCATGAACTTGAAGGCGATCCAGACTTCCACGGCGCCAAAAAAGACGGTGGCCAGGTGAACAAAAAACGATCCCGACAGGCCGCGATGATTGCGCCAGATCTGCTGCAGCCGTCCGCCGAGATCGGCGACATGATTAAAAAGGGACCATCGGCGTGTCTCACCGAAGGCCACGAGCCACCGCACGACCGGGTCAAATGCACCGAAATTCAACGCCAGGAAAAATCCGCTTACCGCCGGCAATGCGATGGCAAGCATCACGAATGTGACCGTCCCAAGGCGGTGCGGTCCGGGCACATCAAAAGCAATGCCAATTCCAGCGCCGACATAGATCAGCAGGCATACGACCTGAACGAAAATATCAATCAGCACGCTGGCGATGGCCAAATTGATCGCCACGCCAAATTGGGCGAGCAGCCGCGCACCTATGATGTCGCCGCCGACCACCGCAAACGGAAATAAGGCATTGATTGCCTCGCGAATGTACCGCAGGACGATGAACCGATGCGGCCCGATCCCCTTCGGCTCCAGCAGGAGCCACCAGCCGAGGCCACAGCCGGCGAGTGCAACGGCCCTGGCAGCCACAACGAGGACGGTGCCCCATTGCGAGCTGACCACCGCCTGCATGACGGATGCGAAGCCAAAATAGGCGACAAGGCCGGTCAGCAGCGCGAGGCCGAGAATCCCGGCGGCAGGGGCGAAAATCCTCATTTGAGCGCCATCATCACACCGCCATATAGGCAAATTCCCGGCAGACAAATCGACTCGAAGGTGTACACGCACCGATTCAGATGTGATGTGTGTCTTTTCTGCACTAGTGGGCCCTGGGAGCCCCTTCTATCTTGCGCTTCTGTAGTCTCATCATGGGGGGCGAAAATGAAAAAGCTCGCGTTCGGCACGGCGGTTGTGCTTGCGCTTCTCAGCATGGCTGGGTGCGCCCAGGTCGGCAAGGGCAAGGCGCCTCCGCCCGTCGTCACCAAAGGCTAGCCGCAACGACGGTCGGCATGTGCCGGGCAGTGTCGGCCGCTCCTGCAGGCGATCCTTAGGAAGGATTCCGCGGTCAATTGCAGCGGTGCGATAGAGTGCGGCATGGGTGCGCAGAGTCTTTGACCTAGCGGTGGGGGCCACGTGATTATCGTCGTCGGACTGGCATTTGAGGCACGGATAGCCGCAGGGCCCGGCGTGCGCGTCATCTGCAGTGGCGATGGGCGCGATTTGGCCGCCAAGCTTACGGCAGCAATCGCCGATGCCCGGCAGCACGTGCAAGGCTGCCCCGGCATTATCAGCTTCGGCGTCGCCGGAGGGCTGGCGCCGGACCTGCGGCCTGGTACCTGCGTCGTCGGCTCCGCGGTGATTTCCGGAGCAAACCGGATGCCGATCAGCCCCGAATGGTCGCAGAAGCTGTTGCGAACCATACCGGACGCGATTTCCGGTGTGCTTCTCGGAGTGCCGACGCCAATTGCCCATCCAAATGACAAGCGCGCGCTTTTCATGAAGACCGGCGCAATTGCGGTCGACATGGAATCGCACATCGTGGCTGCCGTTGGCTTGGCGCATGATTTGCCGGTGGCGGCGATCAGGGTCATTACAGATCCGGCCAAGCGCGCTCTGCCAGCCTCAGCGGTCGCGGCAATGCGGCCCAACGGTACGACCAATATCGGCGCCATGCTCCGTTCAGTGCTGCGACGTCCCAAGGAATTGCCGGCTCTGTTACAAACCGCGCTCGACGCCCGCGCCGCGCGTGCCACATTGGTGCGTGGACGACATCTGCTCGGTCCTGCATTTACGCTGCCGACCACGAGTTGAGAGGCATCGCCATGTTCAAGTCTGCTGCGGAAGAATTCGGCGAATGGGCTGAGCGGTGTCGCAGCTGGGCGCAGAGCGCGCGCAACAGCGAACAGCGCCGGACCCTGCAGCATTGGGAGCTGCTCTTTATGCAAGCCGAGCGCGAGGCCGAGCAGAACTTCGATTTCGGTTATGGTGCGGCGCCACCTGTGCCGGCGAAATCCTGATCGCGGATTCCCAAAATCAGTTGGTCCGGCATCGGCAAGCGCTTGGGCTGCGCGTTTTCGCTCGCGCCCGCGCCAGGAAGCGAGCCTCGTTACGACTCGGCTGAGGCCGTTCTTTCGCCCGGTGAATGGCTATTCAACTTTGCCGATCGTTGTCGTCTGTTGCCCGCCTCGGCCTGCAGAGTGTGTCGATGATTGACGACATGGGCAGCGAGCCCGCTCAGCCGGCGGCGCCCATGCGCGTCGCATCAACAAACCGTTCGGTCGAGTCATCGATATTGCGGCTGGCGCGGCCGCGATTGACATGAATATAGAGATCAGGCCCTTTCGGAACCGCAGCGGGCGTCTTCGGCGGCGGCGCTACGGGCAATTCGTAATGGACCGGCCGCGCGTGATCGGCCAGCATCTTTTCGACATTATAGACCTTTTTGTAGTTCATGATGCCACGCATGAAATTGGTCTGCCCGTGGATCAAGGCCTTGCCGAGCTCATAGGCGAGCCCCTTGGTGCTTCGCCAGTTGAGGTGCTTGCTGTAGAGCACACGCTGGGTGTGCAAGAGCTCAGAATAGAATTTCTCAAGCGGCATCTTGGTCGGCAGCACGACGTGCTGGATGTCGAATAGCCGATAGTCGCGGGTCGCCAATTTGTGCTGACCGGTGATCCAGGTCTCGGTGCCGGGATACGGCGTATTGATGCTGATGTTGACGACTTCCGGCACTTCCATGCACCAGTCACGCACGATCCGGAAGCGTTCTTCGTCCCAATCCGGCTCCGCAATGATGTTGATGGCCACGCCGATGCCCAGTGAGCGTGAGAACTCCAGCGCCTCGAAATTACGGCCGAGCGGGATACGCTTGCGAAACTTCTTCAGGCCCGCCTCGTCGATCGCTTCGATGCCGAGGAAAATCTGCGTGAGGCCAAGCTTCTTCCAGAGCTGAAATACTTCCTTGTTGCGCAACAGAACGTCGCCGCGCGTCTCCAGGTAATATCTCTTGCGGATGCCCTTGCGCGCGATCGCCTCGCCGATCTCCAAACCGTATTTGTCCTGAATGAAGGCGACGTCATCGACAATGAAAGCGCCCGGCTCGCGGATCGACGACAGATCCTCAATAACCCGCTGCGGACTCAGCCGCCGATAGCTGCGGCCATAGAACGTCCAGGCACTGCAAAACGAGCAATCCCACGGACAGCCGCGCGAAAATTCGATCGACGCACAGGGGTCCATCACGCCGATGAAATATTTGCGGCGCTTGCGTACCAGGTCGCGTGCGGGCCTGATGTCTTCCAGGCTTTCGACAAAGGTCGGGCGCGGTCCTTCGCCATCCGCAGTGACGACGCCAGGTACTTTGGTGAGGCTGTTGCGGTCGCCGGCCACCGCTTCCAGCAGTTTGACAATGCCCGCCTCGCCTTCGCCCTTGAGAACGCAATCAACCGCGCCGGCACCGTGCTCGACAATGGCACCTGCCGTAAACGACGCGCTGTGCCCGCCGACGCAAATGAAGGCGCCCGGCAGGACGGATTTTGTGAGCTTGGCCAAGTCCACGATCTCTGGGACGTTGGCGAGATAATTGCAGGAAAAAGCTATAAATTCCGGCTGCCAGCCGGAGACCATGCGGCGATAATCGGCATGGCTCTCGACCTGAAGATCGATAAGTTGCGCTTGATGACCGGCGCGCCGCGCCGCCGCCGCCACCAGTTCGAGCCCCAAAGGCTCAAGCCGCAGAAAAACGTTGGTATAGAGCAAAGGGCCAGGATGAACGAAGAGCAGTCGCATGGCGATACCCCGACGCTGGCTAGCCCGGGACCAGCGCCTCTCCAGACAAAAACGCACCCTCCCGGAACATGCTATTCGCGCGATACCAGGCAAGCAAGAGCAGGCCTTTTGGTTTCGATGGCTTGCCGACATGAGCTTGCGGCCAGTCTGGAGGCCGTTTTAGCCGCAGCGCCGCGGGTGTAATAAAAGGAGCGCCAAAAGGAGCCCCGGGAGTATCACGCTAATTGTCCATGAGCAGCACCGATCTACAACATTTCGCGCCACAGCGGCCCGTGCTTCAAGCTCTGGGCTATGTCGGTATTCGCACCAAGGATTTGAGCGATTGGGCGAGCTATGGCACGAACTTGCTCGGGCTGCAGCGCATCGACAAGTCGCGCACGACGCTGGCTTTTCGCATGGACGACCGCAAGCAGCGGCTGGTCGTCGACGCCGATGGCGGGCAGGGCATCGGCTTTTTCGGCTGGGAAGTCGCCGACGCCGCGACACTCGACGCCTTCGCCGCGCATCTTGAGCACAACGACATCAGGATCGAGCGCGGATCGCGGGCGCTGGCCGACCAACGCCATGTCAAGGATCTGATCGTGTTCGACGATCCGGTGGCCAACCGGCTCGAGATTTTTTACGGCGCCCAGATATCGAGCGATCCGTTCAAGCCCGGCCGCTCTATTTCGGGCTTTCGCACCGGCCCGCTCGGCCTTGGCCATGTCGTGCTCAATGTCGATACGGCGCAGACCATCGATCGTCTCATGGCATTTTACCGCGATACGCTCGGTTTTCGACTGACCGACTATTACTCGCATCCTTTTGTGGCGCGCTTCCTCCATGTCAATCCGCGCCATCACAGTCTTGCCTTCATCCAGACCGGCAAGAATGCGGTTCATCACTTGATGATGGAGCTGTTCAGTTTCGACGACGTCGGGCAGGGCTACGATCTGGCGCTCGGCGAAGCAGGCCGCGTTGCCGTGACGCTTGGCCGCCATACCAGCGATTTCATCACTTCGTTCTATACCTGGACGCCCTCGGCCTTCATGGTGGAATATGGCTGGGGCGCGCGTTCGATCGATGTCGACCATTGGCAAGCCCTCGAGCGCAAGGAAGGCCCGAGCATGTGGGGCCATGACCGGTCCTGGCTCTCGCCCGAAGATCGGGCCAAGGCACGCGCGCTGCGGCTAAAGAATGCCGAGAATGGCTTTCGCCGTCCAGTCCAGGTGATGGAAGGCAACTACGAAGTTATGTCCGGAGTCTGTCCCTGGTGGGACAGCCTGGGATCGCAATCCCGCGGACGGTGAGCGACAGCCCGCCGGGTTACGATAGTAGCTGTAACTTGCCGCCGACCGGGATTTCGGGCGCCGATTTGTTCTCGGTGATCACCAGATCAAAGCCGTTGCCTGAGCGCTGCCATTGACCGGCCACGAGCGGTGTCTTGGTCACGTTCTTGACGGGCTGACCGGTCCACTTCACCGGGCCGACGATCGACTGATAGTCGGTGGCAACGACCGCATCGAGAATCGCCTTCGGCTCGATACTCTTGGCGCGCTTTAGCACATCGAGCGCAACCTCGAACAACGCGTGCTGATAGCCGATCGGCTGCGTCCATGGCCGCTTCGTCGCGTCGATATAGGCATCGGTCAGCTGGCGCGCGCTCTGCCCGGTCAGCCCGGACTTGAACGGGAACGTCGGCGTCCACCAGATTTCCGTGCTCAGCCCGTTGCCGCGGGGTCCGAGCGAATTGACCACAGATGGAAACAGCAGCGCCTTGCCGATGGTGACGACCTTGGGATGAAAGCCCTGCTGCGCTGCTTGCGACCAGAATGTCGCGAAATCCGGCGGGATCATGTTGCCGACCACGATCTCCGCGCCCGCCTGTTTGAACTGCGTGATCTGCGAGGTGAAATCGTTGTTCATCACCTGATAGCGGCCGGGATCGACGAGCTTGTAGCCGGCCTTGATCAGCGCGGGCGGCAGGCCCCGCTGCGGATCCCCCCAGGCATTGCCGTCGGCGTCGTTCGGAAACAGTCCGCCCATGATCTTGTTGGTCGGTGCCGAATCCCACATCGGCAGATACGACGCGATGACGTCTTCGAGGCCCCAGAAGAAGTGGTAGGTCCAGGTGAAGCCCTTTTTCGGATCACCGTTGCGACCGAAGAAATAAGGCTGCCACGGGCAATTGGTCGTCACGCAGGGCACCTCGTTGACTTCGGCCTGATCGGCGACCGGATTGGTCGTGTCAGGCGCCGCCGAGGCGACAATGAGATCGACTCTATCGTGCACAATGAGTTCGGAGGCGACCTCGGAAGCGCGCGTGCTGGTCGACTGGCTATCTTTTGAAATGATCTCGACCGGATAGCTCTTGCCACTGCTCGTCCGCAGGCCTTTGGCAAGCACGCCTTTCACTTGATCGAGGATAAAAGCATCGGATTCACCGAAGCCGGCCAGTGGCCCGGTCTTCGGACTGACATGTCCGATCTTGATGGTTTTGGATTGCGCGTTAGCCGGAATGATCCGCAGCATTGCGGGCGCCACCAACGCCCCAAGGCCGCCGGCGACAATAGCGCGACGATTGAGCTTGCCTTTGTCGATCATGGAATCCTCCCATCAGCGATCGCGTAATGCTTTGAGATGCGCTACGACCTTGGCGCGCAGCGCCGCCTGTTCCTCGGCGCTCCATTTGCGAAATCCCTCGCCTGATTTGAAACCGAGCTTGCCATCGGCCACAAGCTTTTTCAGATAGGGTGAGGGTCCGGGCCGGCTGTCGATCGCCGGCAGAACCGTCTCATGAATGGCGAGCGTAAGATCGGTACCGACCAGATCGGCGTTCTCGAGCGGACCGAGCACCGCAATGCGGCGACCGGACAAGGCCTTGATCACGTCGTCGACGGTTTGCGCATCACAGATGTCATTCTCGACCAGGGAAATTGCTTCACGCCACAGCGCGTGCTGCAGCCGATTGCCGATGAAGCCCGGCACGTCCTTTTTGACATGCGCCGGCTTCTTGCCTGCGGCGCGATGCAATTGCATGGTCCAGGCGATCACCTCGGGCGACGTCCATTGCGTCTCGATCACTTCGACCAGCGGCACCAGGAACGGCGGATTCCACCAATGCGTGCCAAGCGCGCGCTCGCGCCTGTGGAGGCCTTGCATGATTGCCGTGATCGGAATGACCGACGTGTT
This sequence comes from Hyphomicrobiaceae bacterium, assembly GCA_021324465.1. Taxonomy (GTDB): domain Bacteria; phylum Pseudomonadota; class Alphaproteobacteria; order Rhizobiales; family Xanthobacteraceae; genus BOG-931. The sequence continues at coordinate 94,671 of JAJPJB010000024.1, read as the reverse complement.
GCTGGCGAGGATCGTGTCGGGACGTACGTGACGCTCGATCTCGGCAAACAATTTTTGCTTAAGCGGCAGATCCTCGGACACCGCCTCGACCACATAATCGGCATCGCGCACCGCGTCGGCGAGTTCGGCGCGGGGCGAAACACGTTCCACCGCCGCCGCATCGTCACCCAAGTCGCGCAGATTGGCGGATATCCGTGCCTTCACTGTGTCGAGGCTCTTGGCAACGGTATCAGTGATGGTAACGTCGAGGCCGGCAAGCGCAAAAACCTGCGCGATGCCGTGACCCATCAATCCGGCACCGATGACTGCAATGCGCGCGTTGGTCACCTCATGCGCCATGTTCAGCCCGCCGTATAGCCGCCGTCGGCATACAGGATATGGCCGGTATAGAAATCCGAGGCCTTGGAGGCGAGGAACAAGAGCGGGCCGGCGAGATCCTCGGGCTCGCCGAGGCGGCCCTTGGGCACGCGCGTGAGAAAGCCGGCGCGCACCGCTTTGCCGCGCTCGTCGTCGGCAAACATCCATTCGGTGAGCGGCGAGCGGAAAACCGTCGGTCCGAGCGCGTTGACGGTGATCCCGGTTGCGCCGAGCTCGCAGCCGAGCGCCTTGGTGATGCCGTCCACGGCCGATTTCGACGCGCAATAGGCCGTATAACCCGCCGGATGCCCAAGCAGGCCGCGCGCCGAGGACATCAGAATGATCTTGCCGCCGCGACCCTGTTTCATCATCTGTCGCGCCGCGGCGCGCGCCATCAGCCAGGACTGCGTGACATTGGCATCCATCACATCGAGAAAGTCTTCAGGCTTCTGCTCGACGATCTTCGAAACTTTGTTCTGACCCGAAGCCACGACCAGTATGTCGAGGCCGCCAAATTTTTCGACCGCGGTTGCGACAATGGCGTCGCAATTTGCTTCCGAGCTCGGACGCTTGGCGATGACTTCGGCCCTGCCGCCGAGCCCGGCGCATTGCGCGGCGAGCTTTTTGAGCCCCTCCGCGTTGTTGGCGGCAATCACGACGCCCGCACCCGCCGCAGCCAGCGTCTTTGCCGCGATCGCGCCGAAGGCGCCAGTCGCTCCGGTGATGACGGCGGTCCTGCCGCGGACATCGAAGAGAGAGAGTGGGTTTTTCAAAAAGTCTTCCGCCATTGAGCACGCCTCATATTTGGAAGAAAGCGCTTTGCCATGTCCCGCCTGTGCCGGGCACCCGCCTCGTTAAACGCAAAAACGCGGACCGCCGCGTCAGGCGTGATCATGACGCTTGCAGAGCGTCACCGCACCGGCGCGACAGCCACCGCGATGGTGCAAACATCGTGGCCGCGATTGACGATCTCGCGGCTTTCGTTCGGACCGATGTAGCAGCTGTCGCCTGCTTTGATGACCGCCTCCTTGCCGCCGGCGATCACGGTCAACTCCCCGGCGAGCACGTAGTAAATCTTTTCCGGCGGGGACGCGTCCGGACCGGCACCGCCGCCCGGCAGAAAATGCGAAATGCCGAAGACAAGTGTCTGCGACCCGCCCATCTCGGCGCCGAATACGCGAAAGGACTTGTAGTCACGATGGTTCGGCGCTTCGTACGGCTTGGCGTCGGAAAACTTGCGCACGATCATGCCAGTGCCTCCCCTTTCTCGATGCGATAAGTGCCCTTCGGGTCGACAATGGCGACAAGGCGGATGATGCAGCCGTCGCCGCGATCCCAGTTCCACGGGAAGAATGCGAAAGTGCAGCGTTTGCCAGTGACTTTGTCGATGTCGCCGCCAACATTCTCGATGCCCAGGATGCCGTTCTTGAACAGAATGCGGTGCACCGGCTCCCATTCGGGGAAATCGTCCTTCCAGTCGCGGCCTCCGGACCACTCCTTGTACTCGGCGGCAAGGTGCGGATGCAGCGGACCGTTGCGCTGCGGACCGATTGCGGTCGCCAGCGGATGATCGTTCGCCTGAGTGTCGTGACCGACCACCTTCACTTGCTTTTCGACGAACCATTGGCCGGCCGACGGCACGAAGCCCGGCGCATAGCAGAAGTAATCCTCGCTGTCCTCGTAAAGCTTGTGCCAGCCGGTATTGACGATCACGACATCGCGCGGGCGGACAAACTTGCCGGCCGCCTTCTCGAGGTCCTCATAGGTGATCGATTCCCATTTCTTCTTGGGGATCGAGACCACGATGCCGGAGCCGAAGAAGTGCGGCAGCGGCACTTCGTCGATGAACGGCGTGCCCTGCACGACATGGGCGGGCGCATCAATATGGGTGGTGTTGTGCATCGACGTCGTAATGCGCTGCGACAGCACGCCCGACTTGGCCATGTAATGGATGCGCTCGATCTTGACGTCTTCGAAATAGGGCCAGTTGGGTGACTGATAGCCGAAGCGATGCGACAGATTGTAGAACTCGAGCCCCATCGCATTGTTGAGGTTTTCCTCAAACGTCACTCCGCGAATTTTTTGGGTCACGGCGTCCTCCTCCCGGTCACCTGCGCGCCCGCCGTCGCGTCGGCGGGCATGTACTGCAATTCGATACATTTGTATCGAATCGTGGTTGGCCGGACAAGCCGTCCACAGGGCTATGCTGCAGCTGCCAAAAGATGCCGCTCGAGCGACTCCTTGGTTGCGCGCAGCCGCTCCACAATGTGTTTTTGATGCGTATAAAAGCGGTGCGCCGGGACCGGCACCGAGATCGCCAGCACGTTGCCCATCGGATCGCGGGTGACGACGCCGGCAGCGCAGATGCCCTGCGTGTGTTCCTCGCGGTCAATGGCAACGCCCGCCTTGCGCACGGATTTGAGGTCTCGGGTGAGGTCCTCGAGCCGTGTCAGCGTGTTTGGCGTGCGACGCTCGTAAGTCGTGCCGATCAGCCGTTCGATTGCGGCAGCGTCCAGCTCGGCGAGATAGGCCTTGCCGTTGGCCGTGCAATAGAGTGGAAAGCTTTCGCCGACCGCCGAGACGGCCCGCAGGCGGTGTGAGCCCACCACCTGATCGACGAACACCAGATGATCACCCTTGATTACGGCGAGATCGGCGGTCTCTTTCAGCTCGTTCGACAGCCGCATTAGGAACGGGCGCGCCGCCGCGACGAAATCGGTGCGCGCTGATGCGGCAAGCCGCAAGATCGTCGGGCCGAGCCGCACACGGCCATTCGGGGAGGCCGCAATCAGAAATTTCTCGGCGGCAAGCGCACCAACGATGCGCTGTACCGTCGAGCGCGCCAGACCGACGCGGTGTGCGATCTGGCCGAGGCTCAAGCCGTCGACCTCGTCCTCAAGAACGCGCAGGATTGCGGCCGCACGCGAAATCACCTGCACCTGACTCTTATCGCTGCCTTTCGCACTGCTCCTGACGCTCAAAGCGCGCGTGCCGGTTGCCTGCATGGGTTGCCCCGTTCTTTGCTCAATCTTGCTGCCCGGTTCGTACTTTGATACAGGATCACCGCCATACGGTACAGAGGACGGAGCCGGCACCAGAACCGGCGCGGCAAGGCCCCGGGGCGAGATGGTGCAAAAGATCGCGCTCGAAGAGCATTTTCTGCCACCCGGCTTTGCGGGCTATTGGCGATCGACAGTCGGCAATGTCGATCCCAAGCATGCCGCCAAGTTGCTTGCCGCGCTGACCGATTTCGGCGAGATGCGCCTGGCCGCGATGGATCAGGCCGGAATTACGCGCGCCGTCCTCGGCCTGGCCGGTCCCGGTGTGCAGATCGAACGCGACACCACGACTGCAATCCGCAACGCCAAGGCCGCCAACGATTTCCTCGCGGACGAGATCGCCAGGCGTCCGGATCGTTATTCAGGCTTTGCGCATCTTGCCATGCAGGACGCGCGTGCCGCCGCCGCCGAACTTGAGCGCTGCATGCGCGACCTGAAATTTTGCGGCGCCATGATCAACGGCCATACCAATGGCCAATATCTCGATCATCCGGCACTCTATCCGTTCTGGGAACGAGCCGAGGCGCTCGGCGCCCCGATCTACATTCATCCGACTGACCCGGTTACGCCGTCGCCGGCGCTCGAAGGCTATAACGGCCTGCGCCGCGCCACCTGGGAATGGGGCTTTGAGACCGGTTCGCATGCGTTGCGCCTGGTCTTCGGCGGGCTGTTCGACCGCTTTCCGCGTGTCAAGGTCCTGCTCGGTCATCTCGGTGAAACACTGCCATTCCTGCTCTGGCGGTTCGACAGCCGCGCCAAGCTCTACAGCGTCAAGCTCGCCCAAGAGCCCTCGGCCTATATCAGGCAAAACATCATGGTAACGACGTCCGGCATGTGCTCGGCTGATCCGCTCAATTGCACGATTTCGGCGCTTGGTCACGAGCACGTGATGTTTGCCGCCGATTATCCGTTCGAGTCAACAGAGGAGGCCGGCGGGTTTCTCGATCACGTCCCGCTCACCGCGCGCGTGCGCGAGGACATTGCTTATAACAATGCGGTCAGGCATCTTGGCTTGGCGAAGTAACCGCTCCTCCGCCTCGCATTTCCCCCTGCATGACTGCAAAAGTTCTCATCGTCGACATCCACGCCGAGACGTATCGCGACCACTTGCAGGCGGAATTTCCAGCCCTGCAATTCCTGCTGTTCCACGAGGCGGCCGCGGTGAGCGGCGAACTTTCCGATGTCGACGTGATGATCATGTTCGGCATCGAAGTGCGGGACGCGTTTTTGGCCGGCGCGCCGAAGCTGAAGTGGATTCAGTCGCTGGCGACCGGCGTCGACCATTTTCTGCGCTGCCCTTCACTCACGTCGAACGTGGTGATCACCAGCGGCCGCGGCATTCACGGGCCGCCGATGCGCGAGCAGGTCGTCTATTTGATGATGGCCGTGAGTCGCGACGCCACGCGCCAGGTCGAGGATTATCAGCACCGGATCTGGCAACGGCGGCTATGGAGCACTTTGTACGGCAAGACCGCGGTTGTCGCCGGTACCGGGATCGTCGGGGCGGCAATCGGCGTTTTGCTCAAGGCTTTCGGCATGCACGTGATCGGCGTCACCCGCACGCCGCGACGGGTCGAGGGATTTGACGAGATCATGCCGGCTGATCGCCTCATCAAAGCTGCGGCAAAAGCCGATTATCTGATCAATGTATTGCCGGCGAGCCCGGAAAACATTGGTCTGTTCGACGCAACGATCTTCGATGCGATGAAGCCTTCGGCCTATTACATCAGCGCCGGGCGCGGCCAGACTGTCGACGAGGCTGCCCTGATTGCAGCTTTGCGCGAGCGCCGCATTGCCGGAGCCGGCTTGGATGTTTTCCAGACCGAGCCGTTGCCGCCGGAGAGCCCTTTCTGGCACTTGCCCAATGTTTTCATAACGCCGCATATCGGCGGCTATATCGTCGAGTACGAGGAGCTCGTCATGCCGCTGATCATTGACAACATGCGGCTGTTTTTGGCCGGCCGCACTGACGAAATGCGGAATATCGTGCCGCATTGAGCGGTTATTTCCAAGCCGCAAGGCCGCTGATGGCGGCTTGCGCGAGAGCTCGGCCCGGGGCAAAACACGCGCTGATGTCGACCAGATGAGTTAGCACGGCCGTGCAACCAAAGTTCAGGTCGGCGGCGGTCACCGCGCCTAGCCGGGTGCGCTCAGCCGTTGTCGGGTGGGCAACGGGGCCATTAGCCGCCCTCCCGGGCCATGGGTGCAACCACATCGTCATAAGGATAGGCCTGCGGCATGATCTTCAAATCAACCGAAATCTTTTCCGTTCGCTCGACGTGTTCGCGACCGAATTTTCCATCTCTGGAATACCATTTCTGCAAGCGCCCCAGCGCCGCCTGCAGCACCTGATTATCGGCACTGGGAAAGTTCCGCTTGGCGATATCGAATGCGCCGGAGGGATTATTGTGAATAAAGGTCAAAGCCTCGGCGAGCCCGTCAAAGACCCCGCGTGCGTCCTTTGACGATTTTTCGATGAACGTCTTGCTCGTGGAGAGCGGTGACGACGAGAATGCGTCGAGCTTTTCCGGCACATCAACCAGCATGGTCGCGATGCCCTGCTGAAGGGCGATGGTCACGAACGGCTCGAACAGCATCGCCGCGTCGGCGCGGCTGCTCTTGAGCGCGCCCAAAATCTCGCCGCCGCCACCGACCGAGATCAGGCTGACGTCCTTGTCAGGATCGAGCCCGGCATCCTTGACGAAATAGCGGGTCAAGTTCGCCGTCAGCGAGCCAGGACTGGTCACCGCAATGGTCTTGCCCTTGAGGTCGGCAACCGATTTCAAGTTTTCGTCTTTACGTCCGATCAGTGCGAACGGCGCGCGGGACATCTGTGCGAAGAACAGTTCGACATCGACATTGCGCGCGCGCATGAGGCCGACTTCCGGAAACCCGGTGGCCACGATCTGCACGTCGCCGGCGATATAGGCCTTCATCGCTTCACCGCCGCCGCGGCTCGTGATGACGTCGACATCGACATCGCGCTTCTTGAACAAGCCGTTCGCTTGCGCGATGTAGATCGGCAGCGATTCGAGCGAGGCGACGGGCAGCGCGAGTTTCACAGTCTCGGCTTGCGCGGGCCGCGCAAATGCGAGCGCCAGCGCGGCCGCCGTAATCGGTGCGAGATATCGCATGGTTCTCTCCCTCTGTTGCCGCCTTCAGGCGGCTTCGTTATTTCTCGTCCGAAAATCGCCAGTGCACGAGCACGGGACCCAGGGCGTCGATAGTGAGACTCAAAGCCGCCGCGAAGATCGCGAGCGTGAGAATGCCGAGATAGAGCGTCGGCGTATCGAGCGTGCCGGATGCGTATAGAATCATGTGTCCGAGCCCGGCGCGGGAGGCGACGAACTCGCCGATGACCGCGCCGATCAGCGCCAATCCCGAGCCGATCTTCAAGCCGGTATAGACGCTCGGCAGCGATGAGGGCACGATGACTTTCCAAAAGATCTGGCTGCGGCTCGCTCCCATTACCCGCAGCGCGTCGACCAGCGTCGTATCAAGTCGCAGCGAGGCGGTATAGACCGGAATGAACATGGCAAAAAACACGATGTAAACGCTGATCCCGATCTTCGACGGTACGCCCAGACCAAGCCAGAGAATAAACAATGGTGCGATCACGATGACGGGAATGCCGTTGAGCACCATGAGAAACGGCTCGAAGACGCTTGAAAGCAGGCGCAACTGCGGCAGCAGTAATCCGATGCCCATCCCCAAAAGCGAGCCGGCCGCGAGGCCGAGCATGGTCTCCAGGATCGTGATGCCGGCGTCCTGCAGGAAGCTCCCATTCGACCATTGCGTGAGCAACGCCTCGAAGATCTGGCTTGGGCTCGAGAAGAAGAGTTGGCTCAGCATGCCATAACGGACGCCAAGCTCCGCACCGATCAAGATGATCGCCAGTACCGCCAGGCGTCCCAGGATGACAAGCGGCCGGTGGGAGAGCCTCGTCATGCGGCTGCGCTCATGCCAGTGACGCTGATGTCGAGAGCATCCCAGATGCTTTTGAAGAAGTAAGTGAATTCCTGCATGCTCGGCACGTCGGCGACGTTTGCCGCTTTGCGGCTGAGCGGGATTTGATAGATCTGCTTTACTGTCGCGGGCCGGCGGCTGAGCACGACGACGCGATCGGCCATCGAGATCGCTTCCGCGATATCATGCGTGACGATCACCATGGTGCGCTTGCCGGCGCGGCAGATTTTCACGACATCGTTTTCGATGACGACGCGGGTCTGCGCGTCGAGCGCGGCGAACGGTTCGTCGAGCAACAGCACGGTCGGCTCTATCGCCAGCGTTTGCGCGAGCGCTGCGCGCTTCTGCATCCCGCCGGACAGAGCGTGCGGATACTTGCGCTCGAAACCGGCCAGGCCGTATTGCTGCATCAGTGCGAGCGCGCGTTTGCGCCGCTGCGCCTTGAGCTCGCCGCGGATTTCAAGTCCCAGCTCGATATTCTCGAGCACCGATCGCCAAGGCAGCAGCGTCGTTTGCTGAAACAGCATGCCGAGCCGGCGGTCGGCGCCTTTGACGGGCCGGCCGTCCAGGAGCACCTCGCCGGCGGTCGGTTTGCGCAGGCCGATAGCGAGGCTGAGCAGCGTTGACTTGCCGCAACCGCTCGGCCCGATGACCGCAACAATCTCGTCCTCCGCACAGGTAAAGGAGACGTCGCGCAGGACCTCGACCGGGCCGCGGCGTCCCGGAAAGGAAAAGCTGATGTTGCGGAATTCGAGCATCGCGATGATCTACTAGCGCGCGTTCGCCGTGCCGACCACCGGCCTGCCGATACCGAGCGGCTCGGCATCGATCAGCACAAAGGCGACGCGGGCGCGCGACGAGCTGCGATTGGCCCAGGCGTGATTGGTGCCGCGCTGCACCATCACGTCACCGGCCTTCAGCTTCACCGTCGAATCGTCCATGTCCATTTCGATCTCGCCCTCGAGCACCAGCACATAATCGATAGTTTCGGTCCGGTGCATATGCGGCTTATTGCCGGGCGGGAAGTCAATGACCGCAAAACGTGTGCCATTGGCGGGCGGCGCCGTGCCCAGGATGCGGGCGCCCATATCTTCGATATTGGTGCCGATGGGGATCGCCGCCGGCGTTTTGTCCGTGCTCCAGATCAGCGTCGAGACGGTGCCGGCCGAGGGATATTTGGCATTGGTCGCCGGCCCGTCGAACAGCACCTTGGCGACCGCGCCATCATGTCCGGTGACCACACGGCGGATCGGCGGATAGCTTGGCTTAGTGTCGGTCACGCGCGTGCCCCTCCCTACTCATACTGCGATTGTTTGGAAACTCATCGGATAATCGTGGAGCCGCTTGGCGCCGGTCTCAGTGATCAGCACGGTTTCGGCAAAAACGCAGCCGGTCTTGCCGTCGTAGAAGTTCGGATCGACCAGATCAATGTTGAACGCGAACACCATGCCGGACCGGAAGGCATCGCCGAGCTTCTTCAGTGCGGCCTGATCCGCGGCGATTGCATGATGCCGATAGCGCGGATATTCGAGCGAGGCGAGCCCGTGGCCGTGTATACCGGTCTCGCACATGCCGAGCCCGCGCGCGTGAATGACATCGCGCACTTTGTCCATGGCGACTGAAATCGGCCGGCCGGGGCCGAAATTTCTCATGCCTTCGTCGTAGGCGTCGAGGCATCCCTCATAGATGCGCCTCTGCTCCGGCCTTGGCTCGCCGATGCAGAAAGTGCGCTCGACATGAGTGTAATAGCCGCCGATCTTGGGATGAATCTCGCAGATGATCAGGTCGCCGCGCGCGATTTCGCGCGTGGTCGGCATGCGGAACGGATGCGGATAAGGCAGCGCGTCACAGGCCCACAGAAACAACGTCGGCTCTTCGCCGCCATTGGCGAGCATGGTCTCCATCATGCTGCCATAGACTTTCGATTCTTTGACCCCGGGCCGCGCCGTATCGCGGCAGTTGGTCAGCATCAGATCGCCGAGCCGAGCCGCACGCGCGAGGATTTGCAGCTCCTCGTCGCTTTTGACGGTGCGCAGCATTTCCATCATGTCGTCGAGATTGATGAATTCGGCTTGCGGCAGGAGTTCCTGCAGCCGCACATAGACGCTGTGCGGCAGCCAGCCGTCCGGATCGAGCGGACCAGCCAGGCCGTCGATGCCGATGCGTCCTTTGGTCAGCCCGAGCTCGTTGATCCGCTCGACGACAGAATCGGCCCAGGTCCGCCGCCGCGGCCGCACATCGGCGACCCAGTCTTGTGCTGCGCGCCAGCCGTCGACAAAGGTCGGCATCATCACATAGGACGTCGGTTCGCCGTGCAGCGGAAACACCAGCACGTTGAATTCGGCATTGCCGCCGATCGGCGCCAAGTAGCGCGCATTCGCAGTACAGAAGTCCCACACTGCGGGCCAACCCCAGAGCACGAGGCAATCAAGGCCGCGCGTTTCCATGTCTTTGCGCGTCAGGGCCCAGCGGCGATCGCGCTCTTTCATTGACAGCCGCGGCAGCTCGAGTTTTTCACGCATTGCGCGCTCCGTTCTGGTCAGCGGCCATCAATGGCTTTGCGCCCTCATGCGCTTGAGGCTCTCGATATAATCGGCGATGGCCCGCTCGATGTCATATTCCGGCTTGAAGCCGAGCTCGCTGCGCGCGCGGCTGACATCGTAGATGCCGTGCGGCGGGTATGGCATGCCGAGAAAATTGTCACCCGGCCCGATCTCAATATCGGCACCAGGAATCTGCTTGCGGATCACCGCGGCGAAGTCATTCAACGTCAGACCCTCGCCGCTACCGATATTATAGACACGACTCGGCACTTTGTCGGCGACGGCGGCGAGATAGACAGCAAGAGCCGAGTCCTTGTTGTAGATGAAGTCGTCCTTGGCTTCGCTGCCATAGGGGTGATGAAAAGGCAGACCATTAAACGGATTTTCGACGATCTGGCTGGTGACACCCATCTTGCCATGACGCGCCGTCTTGCCGGGGCCATAGGTCGTGGCAAAGCGCAGGATCGCAACGTCGACATCGAAATTGGCCGCGTAGTAGAGCGAGGCCTGCTCGGCCATCAGCTTGGCGCTGTCGTAGATGCGCTGCGGATTCTTTGGCATGTCCTCGGGCATCGGCCGGTAGAGCGGCGGGCCGTATTCGCCGCGGATCGGCCCATAGATGCCCTTGGCGCTGGTGAATACGAGGCGGCGGATGTCGAACAGCCGCGCGCCCTCGAGCACGTTCACAGTGCCCATGACATTGACCTGAATGCTCAGCGGCGGATTGGCGGCGGAGACCGCGCCGACGAAGGCGGCGGCATGAACAATATGCGTTACGCGATGCCGCTTGATGACGTCGAGAAGCCGCGGCATGTCGAGAATGTCGCCGGGCTCGAAATCGATCCTGTCGACAATGTCGCCGATCAGGCTGTCGTCCCGGTGGCGGGCAAAAACGACCGGGCGGTGGCCCTCACGCACGAATTTGCGGCTGGTCTCGGCGCCGATCACCCCCACCCCGCCGGTAATCAAGACCTTCATGCGTCCCCATCCCTCGACCGCCTAATTAACTCTCGGGTGAGTTAAATTTGCGGGCCGATACTGTCAAGTTGGCCGGCTGTCGAACGCTCCGTCTTGTTTGCCGCCCGGCCTTTTCGGCGCGAGATAGGCCATGATCATATCGATCACCAGCGCGCGGCGGCGGCGCAAGGCCGTCGCGCTGGTGACGTCGGTATTGAAGATTGCGCCCAATGTGTGCCGATTGGAGAACACAAAAAATCCGAGCGCGCAGATCGACAAGTAAAGATCGAGCGGATCGACGCCGCTGCGCAAAACGCCGGTCGCCGCGCCCCGCTCCAGTACGCGCCTGATGATGCTGATCAGAGGCGCGCGCATTTCGGCGATCCGGCGTGAACGCTTCAAATGCCGCGCGCGATAGAGGTTCTCCATCTTCACGAATTCAACGTAGTGCGGATATTTGACGTAATGCTCGAACTTTGCGGAGATCATCGCCGCGATGGCGTCGATAGGACCGAGCGCGTCGACATCGATCGCCTTCTCCACTTCGACCAGTTCGAAGTAAGCGGCTTCCAGCGCGGCGAGATACAGCCCCTCTTTGCTGCCGAAGTAATAATAGGCCATGCGGCGATTGGCCCCGGCCATCTCGGCGATGTCCTCGACGCGCGCCGCATCAAGGCCTTTGGCGGCGAATTCCCGCATGGCCGCTTGCAGGATTCGCGCACGTGTCGCGGCAGCGTTGCGGCGCGGGCGCGTGCGCGAGGGGTCGGCGCGGCGCGGCGATCCTTTTGCGCGCCCGCCGCCCGGAAGATCCCGGGCCTTCGCAGGTCGCGACTTCGGCGCGATCGAATGCCAAGTCGTCGACGCCAATGACTTGGACTGCGCCGGTGTCCTCATCGCAAAGTCTCTAAATCACCGATACTAAGATCGAGCCGCACCCTGATCGATTTTGCCGCGACCGGCAATATAAGCCGCAGTGCTGACGGCGGGCTGTCCACTGTGCGAACATCTTCAAGGTCATTCAGTGTCCGAGTGGAGCGTCCAAGTGGAGCGTCCAAGTGGAGTGTCCAAGGCTCGAAAAATATTGCAGAATTGCCGCTTCCCGCGGTGGCCGCCGCAAGCCAACAGAACCATAGCCGCGGCGCCAAGGACAGACCGCGCCAAAGGGGGGCGAAGGAGGAAGCCAATGTCGAGGAAGGTGGCATTCGCTGGCGTCAGATTGCCGGTCATCCTGTTCGGCGCGGCGCAGTTGCTCAAACACGCGGCGCGGCGGCATGCGGAATTCAAAGCGCGGCTTAAGGAGCACAATCTCATCGCGCAGATCATGACGCGCGATGAAGGAATCGGCCGCTGGATCGAATTTAAGGACGGAGACGTCACCTCGGCCGCCGGTCTGCATGACAAGCCTGACATCAAATTGATGTTCAAGAACGCTGCGGTCGGCGCCGCATTGCTGACGCCGCCGATCGATTGGCTTGAACAGATCAATGCTCAGAAGGATTTCACGCTCACGCTGGAGGGGCCGGAGCATCTCACCAATTGGTTCGCACAAACATTGATGATGAGTCAGACTGCCGGGCTCAAATACGGCACAAAAGTTGGCCGTGGCGTAACACGCTATTGCAACATGACCAATGGCGGGCCGGTGTTTGTTTACGTCAAGGACGGCAAGATCCTGCGCATGACGCCGATCGATCTCGCTGAGGATGACGGCGCGTCATGGACGATCGAGGCGAAGGGCCTAAAACTCGCGCCGCCGCGCAAAACGACGCTCGCCCCGCATGGGCAGAACGCAAAGTCCATCGTCTATTCGCCCGATCGCCTGCTCTATCCGATGAAGCGGGTCGACTTCGATCCCGATGGCGAGCGCAATCCGCAGAACCGTGGCAAGTCCGGCTATGTGCGCATCTCGTGGCACGAAGCGATCAAGATCGTCACCGACGAGATCAAGCGGCAAAAGCGCGAGTACGGTCCGGGCTCAATCGCCTTCTCGCACGGCTCGCATCATACCTGGGGCAATATCGGCTATTATCTCTCCGCCCTGTTCCGCTTCGCCAATGCGGTGGGCATGACGCGCATCCATCACAATCCGGACTCCTGGGAGGGCTGGTACTGGGGGGCGGTCCATCACTGGGGCCACACGCTGCGCGTCGGCCAATCCGAGACTTACGGCACGGTCGAGGACTGTCTGCAGAACTGCGACATGATCGTGTTCTGGGCGGCCGACCCGGAATCGACGTCAGGCTCCTATGGCGCGCAGGAAGGCACCACGCGCCGGCAGTGGCTGAAGAACCAAAAGCTCGGCATCAAGGTCGTCCACGTCGATCCTTATTACAACGCCTCGGCGCAATTTCTGCCCGGCAAATGGTTCGCGCCAAGGCCGACCACGTCGGTCGCCATGGCCATGGCGATCGCTTACGTGTGGATCAAGGAAGATCTCTACGACAAGGATTACGTCGCAACCCGCACGGTTGGCTTCGACAGGTGGAAAGCCTATCTGCTCGGCGACGAAGACGGCGTTCAAAAAACGCCGGAATGGCAAGAAAAAGAGACCGGCGTCCCCGCCAAGGACGTGCGCGCGCTGGCGCGCGAATGGGGACGAAAGCGTGTCTATCTTGCGCCCGGCGGCTGGGGCAACGGCCATGGCGGCGCCTGCCGCAATCAGACCGGCATTCCTTGGGCGCGCGTCATGGTGTGCCTCATCGCCATGCAGGGCCTGGGCAAGCCAGGCGTGAATATGGGCAATCTGCAATGGGGCACGCCGATCGACTTCAATTTCTATTTTCCCGGCTATGCCGATGGCGGCATGTCGGGCGATCTGGAAAACACCGCGATGCCGGTCGAGCTCTATCAGCGCATGCCGCAGCTGCCGAGCATGAATTCAAACGGGCAGCGCATCCCGCGCATTTTCACGCCGGAAGCGATCATCGAGGGCAAGGCCGACGGCTATCCATGGGTCGGCAAATCGATCGAGCACCAATTCGCCCGCTTCTCCTACCCGGCCGCAGGCCATTCGCCGGTGCATATGCTCTACAAATACGGCGGCTCGATTCTCTCGACCATGAACAACACCAACCGCTGGGTGCGGATGTATCAAGCGCCCAATCTCGAATTCGTCGTCAACCAGTCGATCTGGTTCGAGGGCGAGGCGAAATTCGCCGACGTGATTCTGCCGGCCTGCACCAATTTCGAGCGTACCGATATCAGCGAATGGGCGGGCCTTGGTGGCTATGGCCATCACGGCCAGCAGCAGCTCAATCATCGCGTGATCGTATTTCAGGCGCCGGCGATCAAGCCGCTGGGAGAATCAAAGTCGGACTTCTGGATCTTCAACGAGCTGTGCAAGCCGCTGGGGCTCGCCAACTACTTTTCGGAAGGCATCAACGAAATCGACTGGGTCAAGCGCGCATTTCTAGCTTCCGACCTGCCAAGGCACATCTCGTGGAAGAAATTTTTAAGGCGCGGCTATTTCGTCGTGCCGGCGGAGAAGGAGAAGTTGCGCGCGCCGGTTTCGTTCCGCTGGTTCTTCGAAAACCGCAAAAAGGACGTGCCGGAAGCGCAGCCGCTGCCGTCCGACTACACGGAGGAATATCTGCGCGGCCTACAGACCCAGTCCGGCAAGCTTGAATTCGAATGTAACTCATTGAAACGCTTCAATGATCCGGAACGGCCGCCGATCGTCAAATACACGCCTTCGTGGGAAGGGCCGCATTCTGGAGACCTGTTTCAGCGCTATCCGCTGCAGCTTCTGACACCGCATTCCAAATATTCGTTCCACACGCAGGGCGACGGCAAGGACTCGTTCCTGCTCAACATCGAAGACCACCGCGTCTACATCGACGGCTACTATTATTGGATCGTGCGGATGAACGCCGATGACGCCAAGGAGCGCGGCATCGGCACGCATGATCTGGTCAAGGTCTTCAACGATCGCGGCGCGGTGATCTGCGCGGCATTGCCGACCCAGCGCTTGCCGCGCGGTGTCGCCCACGGCTACGAGTCATCGGCGATCTACGATCCAATGGGTGAGCCCGGCAAGTCAGTCGATCGCGGCGGCTGTCTCAACCTGCTGACGCCGGAGCGCACGCAGACCAAGTCCACCCATTCGCTCGCCGGCTCGAACGCGCTGGTGCAGATCGAGCTGTGGGATGGCGGTACAGATCATCTCTCCGCTAGCTTTGCTGCAATGGAGAAGGACACGGGCATAAAACGCACATTGAAACAAGCGGAACTGGTGCCAGCCAAATGAAAAAATGGAACCTGATCATCGACGTGGCCGAGTGCACAAATTGCAATTTGTGCACGCTCGCCGCCATGGACGAATATGTCGGCAATGAATGGCCCGGCTATTCGGCGCCGATGCCGAAACACGGTCACAAGTGGATCAATATCCTGCAGAAGGAGCGCGGGCAGATGCCGATGATCGACATCGCCTATGTTCCGACCATGTGCAATCACTGCGACGACGCGCCTTGCATCAAGGCGGCGCCGAAAGGCGCCATCAAGAAGCGCCGGGACGGCATCGTGCTGATCCACCCGGTGAAGGCCAAGGGACAAAAGCAGCTCGTCGACGCATGTCCGTACGGGCATATCTGGTGGAACGAGGAATTGCAGCTGCCGCAGGCCTGGACGTTCGACGCCCATTTGCTCGACCAGGGCTGGCAGCAGACCCGCGGCCAGCAATCCTGTCCGACCGGAGCGATGCGCGCGATCAAGCTTGAGGACGACGAGATGGCGCGAATCGCGAACGAGCAACAGCTTGAAGTGCTGAAGCCGGAGCTTGGCACTAGGCCCCGGGTCTACTACCGCAACCTGTGGCGCTACTCGAAGTGCTTCATCGGCGGCTCGGTGGCCGAGGAAAAGGACGGCGTCGTCGACTGCGTCGAAGGTGCGAGCGTCCAACTGGTCAAAGACGGCGCGTCGATCGCGGTGACAACGACCGACAATTACGGCGACTTCAAATTCGACAAGCTCGACGAGGATTCCGGTGCGTATACGGTGCAGATTTACGCCGGCGGCCGTTCGAAAATGGTCGAAGCCCATCTTGGGGTCAGCATCAATCTCGGCGAGATCAGGATATAACATCGTTGCTGCCGTCCGCCGCGCCAGCGCTGAGGACCAGCTTGAACATAATGCCCATGCGCCAACCGATCGCCGCCCTGCTCTTGGTTCCGCTTGCGCTGTTCGCTGTTTGCGGCATCGGCGCGGCGCAGACACCACCCTATCCGGCGCGCCCGATCACACTCATTGTCACCTCGGTGCCCGGCGGGGTCACCGACGTTACCGCCCGCGCATTGGCGCAGGAATTGACCAAAGCCTGGGGTCAGCCGGTAGTGGTCGAGAACAAAGGCGGTGCGGCGCATGCGATCGGCGCCGGCACGGTGGCTAAAGCTGCCGCCGATGGTTACACGCTGCTCGTTGGCGAATCCGGCACTTTTACCGTCAATCCGACCCTCTTGCCCAAGGAGCAACTTCCCTACGACGCCGACAAAGATTTCACGCCGATCACGGGTCTTGTGCGCATCTATCAAGCGCTGCTTGCGGCGAAGGCGCTGCCGGTGAGCAACGCCGCCGACCTGATTGCGCTTGCAAAACAGAAACCGCGGCGGATCACCTTTGGCACGGCCGGCATCGGCTCTGCGCTGCATATGAATGCGGAATTATTTGCCAACATGGCCGGCATAAGACTCGTGCCTGTGCATTATCGCGGCGCGACCCCCGCGCTCAACGATCTGATCGGCGGCTCCATCGACAGCATGATTGTCAGCATCGCGTCGGGCCTGCCGGCGTTTCGCGCCGGCCAAATCAAGATGCTTGGCGTCGGTAGCCCGCAACGCATGCCGCTCGTGCCCGATGTGCCGACGGTCTCGGAGAGCGGCTTGCCCGGCTATCAGGCGACCGCCTGGTTCGGTCTGTTCGGCCCGGCCGGCATGCCACGCGACGTCGTCATGAAGATCGATAAGGAAGTGAGGCGGATTTTCAGCACTGCGGAATTCCGCGCCCGCTTCCTCGATCCGCAAATGTTTGAATCGATGGCCGATTCGCCGGAGCAGTTCGCTGCTTACATCAAGGCCGAACGCGCCAAATGGGCGAAGGTGATCCAGGAGGCGAATATCAAGGTGGAGTAAACTTATCCTGACGGGTGGACGGCGGCGCCTGCGCGGGGAAGAAAAGGTGGAGAACACTCACTGCGGCGGCGTGCCATTGGCCGCCAAGACTTCGCCGGCGAGATAAAGCGAGCCGGTAATGAGGATGCGCGGTGCAGGCTCGAGGCCGAGCCTGCCGGCCGCGGTGAGCGCGCCTTCAAGGCTATCGCGGGCCAGTGAGGGAATGCCGACATTTGCGGCAATGTCGGCGAGTTCTCCCGCCGGAATAGCCTTATCCTGATGAATCGGCACGGCGATAACGCGTCGCGTGAGGCCGGAAAAATTCTTCAAAAATCCAGACGAGTCTTTGGTCGACAGCATGCCGACAATCAGCACGAGCGGCCGCGACACGCGCTCCTCCAGATCGGCCAAGGCGGCAGCGATGGCCTGGCCGCCATCAACGTTATGCCCGCCATCGAGCCAGAGCTCACTTTCCGGCGGCGCAAGATCAACCAGCTTGCCATACGACAGCCGCTGCATGCGCGCCGGCCACTCGACGCGCGTCATGCCAGCCTCGAAGGCGGCGGCCGGAAGCTTCAAGCCGCTGACGCGGAGCGCGGCGATCGCCGCACCGGCATTCTCGTATTGGTGCCGCCCGTAAAGCTTTGGGGCCGGCAAATCCAGAAGCCCGGCGCCGTCCTGATAGACGAGCCGGCCGCGTTCTTCGGTCGCCGTCCAATCTTCGCCGGCAATCGACAGCGGTGAGCGCATCCGCGCCGCCTGCCGTTCGATGACCGCCAGCGCCTCGCGCGGCTGAGCGACTGTGACCGCAGGCACGTCACGCTTGAGGATTCCCGCCTTCTCGGCGGCGATCTGAACGATCGTATCGCCCAAAAAGTCGCGATGATCGAGCGACAGTTTGGTGATGACGCTCGCGATCGGGCGCTCGATCACGTTGGTGGCGTCGAGGCGGCCGCCAAGGCCCACTTCGAGCAGCAGCACGTCGGCCGGATTGTGCGAGAACAGAAGGAATGCCGCGGCGGTCTCGATCTCGAAGACGGTGATCGGCGCTTCGCCGTTTTTCGCCTCGCATTCGGCCAGCGCCTCGGCGAGCTCGGCATCGCTGACGAATGTTCCGCCGCCTGTTTTGCCGATGCGAAACCGCTCGTTGAGGCGCACAAGATTTGGCGAAGTATAAACGTGCACACGCTTGCCGGCGGCTTCGAGGATCGCGCGCATGAACGCAATGCTCGAGCCTTTGCCATTTGTACCGGCGACATGGATCACCGGCGGCAAATGCCGCTCCGGGTGGCCCAGCGCGGCGCAGATGCGCTTGATACGGTCGAGCGAAAGATCGATCCGCTTGGGATGGAGCGCCAAGAGCCGCGCCAGCATCGCGTCGATCGGCGGCGCATTGCCGTGCACGGCGCTCACGTCACGGCAGCTTCGAGTGCCGGCAAGTTCCGCGGTGTCTCCGCGGCAGGCGCCTTGGTGAGCAGCCGGCACAGTTTGGCAACGGTTGCGCGCAATTCGTGGCGGTGCACGACCATATCGACCATGCCGTGGTCGCGCAGATATTCGGCCTTCTGGAATCCGTCCGGCAGCTTCTCGCGGATGGTCTGCTCGATGACGCGCGGCCCGGCGAAGCCGATGAGCGCGCCGGGCTCGGCGATATGAACGTCGCCGAGCATCGCATAGGAGGCCGTCACGCCGCCGGTGGTCGGGTTGGTGAGGACCACAATGTAGGGCTTGCGCGCCTCGCGCAGCTTCTGTACCGCAATCGTTGTGCGCGGCATTTGCATCAGCGAAAGAATGCCCTCCTGCATGCGTGCCCCGCCTGATGCTGCGAACAGCACAAACGGACAGTTCTTCTCAACCGCGGTTTCAAGCCCTTTGATCACCGCCTCGCCCGCGGCCATGCCGAGCGAGCCGCCCATGAAATCGAAGTCCTGCACGCCGATGACGACCGCAAAGCCATCCAGCTTGCCATAGCCGAGCTTCACCGCATCATTGAGTCCGGTCTTGCTGCGCGCGTCCTTCAGCCGATCGACATAGCGGCGCTCATCGCGGAACTTCAGCGGATCAAGCGGCACCTCCGGCACGGCAATGTCAAACCAGGTGGCGTTGTCGAACATCGACTTCAGCCGCGCCACCGCGCTCATGCGCATGTGGTAGTTGGACCCCGGGATGACGAACTGGTTCGCCTCCACGTCCTTATAGAAGACGAGTTGCCCGGATTCCGGACATTTAATCCAGAGATTTTCCGGCACTTCCCGCCGCAGCAAGCTGCGGATTTTCGGCCGTACGCTTGAGATCCAGCTCATCTGAGGCCTGACCTATTCTTGGACCCGCGCGATCTTACGAGCGGTCACTATAGCACGCCCGAAAGCACACACGAATCGCTGCTGCAACAACCCGCGCCGATCGCAGCCGTTGCGGAGGCACATTTGCGACGCACACTGCTCGAAATCCAGGCCTCGACGCCGACGATTAAAACAAATCGGGACGGCGCAAACGCAATGTCTGCAATAGCACGAGCGTTTTCGCATCGGGCAAGGCGTTCTTGTCCGCCATTTGCGCCAAATCGGCAAGCTTGAATTCGATGGCCAAAGTTGCTTCATCCTCGTCGACGCCGGCAGGCGTATCCGGCCGCGGCTCCCCCGAATATGTCGCCAGATAGAAATGCATCAGCTCGGTGGACAGTCCGGGCATCGTCCAAGCCGTGAAGACATGCTCGAGCGCGTCAAGGCTTAGCCGCGCCTCTTCCATCGCTTCACGATGGACGCAGGTCGCAGCGTCCTTGTCCTCGACCACGCCGGCAATGGCTTCGAGCATGTGCTGCCGTTTTGCCGCGTAGAGCACAGGTACCCGCGATTGCCGCACCAGGACCGCCGTCTTGCGCAGGGGATGGTACGGCAGGACACAAACGGCTTCGCCGTGATCCTCGATCTCGCGCTTGATGGTGCGCCCGTCGGGCAGCCTTATGGTCGCGATCAAGAGCTCGGTCCAGCCGGCGTAAATCTCACGGGCCTCGACGATTTCGACGCTATCGTTGTTGCTTTGTGTCATGCAATGTCCTGAAACTTACCCTCTTCAAAGTGTCACCAGCGTCACGCCGGCGGTTACAAGGGCGGCAGCGATGCCGTTTTGCGCGAATTCACGAGCGGCCGGATTTTGGCGTCCGAATTTCGGCCAAAACAGGCTGAGCACGACGCCTATGGCAAACACAAATAGCATCGTGGTCGAGCCGATGGCTTGGACGACCGACAGCGGCGCAAACATCAGCGCATACCGATTACCCAATCCGCCGCCAAGATCGATAAGCGTGCTGGAGCCGCTGATTGCCAACAGCGCCACAGTGTTCAGCCGCAGCATCGCAGCAAGCTGCCTGCGAAAAGTCGGGACCAGTAACAGACCGCAGCCGAAGATCGCCTCGCCGGCGAACATCCAGAACATCCAGAATGTGGTGGTCCAGAATGATGAGCGCGATGCTTGCCGCGCCCGGCGCAGTCGCCGATGGGCGATAGGGCCGGATCGCCGGCAACAGCAGCAGGCCAACAAAGGCGGTAAACGGCACCATCACCGCGACGTTGCTCTGCTTGCAGAATCGCTCCGCCAGGTACTTGTCCACATGGACGGAAACGGCTCCCAGCCCCGGGCCGGGAAGGCAAAGACGACACGGGACACTTGCGCCTCCTCCGCAATCTCCTGCGTACCGCAATCTTGTGCGCATGACGTCGTTGCTTGCATGGAGATTCCCTCGTTGGGAATCAGCGACTTGTCGGCGCACGATGGTTCCAATCGTCGCGGGAGCACCGCCCTCCCGCCCCCGCATCGGCACAATTTTGCCTTCCTGGTCAATAAAGTAGCAACCAGCACCGAGATCCGAAGCCGGTTAACCATAAGGGTAAGCCGGGGGTAATAATTATTCTGCGTAATGTCCAGCTGTGGACGGCTGCCGATTTTGCGAAGGGGTTTGCGGACTGCAATGCGTGAGGCCAGGACCTGCCGAATGATGAAAAAGATCCTTGCGGGCTGCTTTGCTTTGGCCGCGCTGATCGTGGCGCAATCAGCCGGTGCGGCCGATTTGTCGGTAGCACCGCTCTATAAGGCGCCGCCGCCGGCGCCGACGAACCCCGCTTACAATTGGAGCGGCTTTTACCTCGGCATCAACGGCGGCGGCGGGTGGGGCCATTCGCGCTGGGATGCCAATGCCACCGGCATCAATCTTTCCGGCGGCCAAGTCGGCGGCACCGCGGGTTACAATTGGCAGTTCGGCAATGCCGTGCTCGGCCTCGAAGGCGATATCGACTGGTCAAACCTGAAGGGGACGTCGACGTCGACATTGTGCCCGAGCGGCTGCACGACCTCCGGCAGCTGGCTTTCCACGGTGCGCGGTCGCGCCGGCTACGCTTTCGGCAGCGTCATGCCCTATGTGACCGGCGGCCTTGCCGTCGGCGACATCCACGCCGCAACACCGGGTTTTCCCGGCGCCACTTCAACCAATGCCGGCTGGACCGTCGGCGGCGGGCTTGAGTTCGCGCTGCCGGGCAACTGGAGCGCCAAGGCGGAATATCTGCACGTCGATCTCGGCCACAATAATTGCGGCGGCAATTGCGGCATTGCACCCACCGACAATGTGTCGATGCACGAAGATGTGGTCCGCGCCGGACTGAATTATCACTTCGGCTGGGGCAAATAGGCACTTTAGCGGGCTTTGGCCCACTACCTCAGCCACCGAGAGAGACTTTGTCACTGCGAGGGCAGACGGCGGACGCCGGGGCGGGCGCGGGCTTCGCGCCATTGCGCGCTGGCGTTACACTTTCGGCTTATCCCGGGAGATCGGCGCCGACAGCCCGAGGTTGTCGGAGGGGGCGGAGTGTGGCGATGAGCAACGGCGCAAGCGAGGCGGCGTCGCCAACAGAATCGCCGCAGCTCTACGACGTCATTCGCGCGCTGCTGCGCGCCGGGAGAAACGACGAGGCGATCGTCAAGACCTGCGCCATTGTGGTTGTCCGGCCCGACGATCTGATCGCCAAGGAGCTTTTGTTCGACGCCTTCTTTCAAAAGCGCGAATGGGCACCCGCGCTTAAGCTCGCCGAGGAGCTGGCGCGGCGGCAGCCCAACGTGCCGCGGCTGGAGAAAGCGCTGATCGCGACCTTATCGAATATGAAGCGATACGACGAAGCGATCGCACAGGCCTTTCGCTACATCGTCCGGCATGGCGAAGATCTCACCGTCTTGGATGCGCTTAAGGTAGCGCATTTCTATAGCGGCAAGACGGCGCAAGCGATCCAATACGGCCGTCGCGCCATCGAGCTGCGCGACAGTGAAGCATGCCGTGCGCCGCCGCCCGTCACGGTCGTCGAGCCGAGCGGGCAGCCGGCAGGACAGAATGTCCTGTCGTTTTCATTGTGGGGCCCGGTGCCTTGCTATGCCTACGGCGCGATGATCAATCTGGTGCTGGCCCGCAAGTTTTATCCGGATTGGCAGTGCCGATTCTATGTCGATGCCGATGTGCCGCGCACCTGCATCGCCTATCTGCGCGACAATGGCGCCGATATCCGCAACATTGAGGATGAGTATCCCGGGATCGGCCTGTTCCAGCGGTTTCTGGTCATGAATGATCCGACGGTTGGCCGCTTTCTGGTACGCGACTGCGACGCCAGGCTTTCGGCAGCCGAAGCCGATCTGGTACGGCAATGGATCGAGAGCGGTTATCCGTTTCACGTCGTGCGCGACCACGTCCTGCACAATGAACTGATGATCGGCTGCCTCTGGGGTGGACGCACCGATTGCGGCATCGATATCGTTGCGCTGATGCGACGCTATTTCAAATTCGGGCCGACCGCCAAATACGGCCACGACCAGCGCATGCTCGGCCTGATGCTGTGGCCGCTCATCCGCAGCCGCTGCCTCGTCCACGACAAGCATTATCGCCTGGACGGCGTGCACACGGTGCCGCTGACCGACCCGAATAGCCGTTTCGGCGCCGGATACCAGCATTTGCCCTCAGTGCTCGCCGAGGCCGACAGGCTGGAGATTCCGCGCATCTTATGACTCGACATCCTACGGCGGCCGCGAAGCAGCTCTCGAAGGATGCAGCTTCGACGCTTTCGCCCGGCACCCTTCGAGGCGCGCCATCGCCGCCAGTTTACGCGGGCTGCGCCTGCTATGGGCGCGCAACTCAAGGCGACGGAGTGGTGGTGCTGGAGCGTTAAAAAGCCAGCCTCAATGCAGCAGCACGTGGCCGGCCTGGATCGCCTGCTGCAATTGCGGCGTCGTTACGTTCGCGAATGTGATGCTGTCGTGTTGGCCGAGATCGAGCACGGCATCGCCATGAATGTCGGTTACAACAAGCGATTGCAGCTCCTGCACCGTTTGCGCGTTGGCAAAGTGGTCGAGCTCGACCGTGTCCTGCTGCGGATTGAAGTTCAGCACCGTATCGGCGCCGATGCCGGGCGCGAAGACAAAGTTATCGTTGCCGGGACCGCCGATGGTCACCGAGACGATCTGCGATTGATTAGCGCTTGGATTCAGCGCGTCGGCAAGCGTGACGTTGTAAGACTGTGTCACGGTCTGACCCGCTGACAGCGAGGCCTGGTCGTTGGTGAAGTCGAACTCCCAGCTCACCGTCGCGTTGCCGTCGCTGGTGCTCGGCTGATCGACCGAGAAGGTGCCGAGATAGTTCGAGCCTTCGGGCGTGGCGCTTGCGCTCACCGTGTCGGCGGAATTTTGGTCGGCAAAGGCGAGGCTGCCCTTGGCGGTGTCGATCCCGGAAGTGGTCGCTGAATCCGTCGCTGGCGGATCGAATACGTTGGCGCCGCCATTAAGGTCGTCGGTAACTGTCCAGTGAGCGTTCGAGTAATCGCCCAAAAGCTCAAGCTGCACGGTCTGGTGATCCGACGAATCCGTTACCGTCAGCGTCGTAATGCCCGTCTCTGCATCATAGCTGCCGGCATCGGTCGCGGCCGACGTGGTCGTCGCGTGGAATCCTTTGAGGTCGAGCACATCATTGGACCCCGAAATCCCTGCTATTTTGCCGGTGAATGACGCCGGATTGTCGAGGATCAGAGTGTCGCCCAGCACGGCGGACGCCGTGGTGGTGAAGCCGTGGGCTATGCCGCTGTTGTCGTAATAGTAGCCGACGATCTGACCCGAATCGTTGATGCCTTCGAGCAGCGTGTCGCGCGCGCCCGCGAAATCGAACGTGTGCATCGCACCGTCGATGTAGAGGAAGCCGTGGCTGCCGTATCCCGGCTGACCGATGTAACCGACTATATCGTCGGAGTTGTTGATGCCCTGAACGGTCGCATCCGACCGCAGGCTGAGCGTCTCGAACTGCTGCGCGGCGGTGAGCAGGAAACCGTGAGTTTGATGGTCGGCACTGGATACGTAGTTGCCGACGACATCGCCATTATTGCTGATCGCAAGTGCTGCGATCGAAGTCGCACCCGTCTCCCGGATATCGGTGTATTGACCGGTGTTGAGATTGTACTCGAACGAGCCGTTATAGCCGGCGCTTGTTGTGTAGGTGCCGACCACAGTTCCGGCATCGTTGATGCCGTAGCCCTGTGCGCCAACGGCGCCTAGCGATGTCGGATCGATCGTCGTCAGGTCGCCGGGCGACGTCATTACAAAGGCGTGTCCGTACGCGCCACCGCTGTAATACCCACCAACGACGTCAGCCGAATCGTTGACATCACGCGCGCCGACTGCGATCACGCCGAACGAGCTGCTGCTGTAATTGGTAAAGGTGCTCCCGCTCAGCGTGAAAATGGCGGAGCCGTCGGTCGCATAACCGGCAATAAGGCCGTCATCGCCAATGCCATAGAGCGCCGTCGAGGTCGTGTATGGATCGTTGACCTTGTGCTGATCGTTGAAGGTGACCGTTTGGGCATCGGAATTGCCGAGCTCGAGCGTGCCGTTGTGCTCGATGATCGCCGAGCCGGCGCCGACGACTGGATCGAACACCTTCAGGATGCCGCCGTCGGCGATGAAGGTGCCGTCGTTGGTGACCGTCTTGCCGGTGTCGAGCACCAGCGCCTGGCCGGCGACATCGGCATCGAAGCTGCCGGCTTCGTTGTCGATGGTCACCAGGCTTCCGAACGTCTGGTAGCCATCGATCGTATTGCCGTCGTTGACCAGCGTGTGTGCAATGCTGCTGCTATTGCCGCCGTTGAAGGTGTCGAAGCCGGAGCCTTCGAGCGTTGTCTGCGAAAACTCCACGTCCAGCGCGCCGCTATGAATAATGTGGCCGTTGTTGTCGACGATGACCGAACTCGGGCCACCGAAGGTGCTGTGGCCCGCCCAGACCAGCGTACGGCCTTCATTGATCTGAAAACTTGGCGTCTGACCGTCGCTGTAGGCCGTGACCGCGACGTTCTTGAGCACAACGTCGTCGAGCGTCAGGGTTGTCCCCGCCGCAAGCGTGATATTGCTGTCCGAAGCGCCGTTGACGGCGGTGATGATGTTTCCGTCCGCCTCCCAGTTGAATTGCAGCGCTTCGTTTCCGCTGTGGCCCGCCGCGTCGGTCACCGTCATGCTGAGAGTGTCGGTGGCAGGCGCATTGGCGTTGTCAGTGTAAAGCACGCCGGCAGTTTGCAGCGCCCTGTTGACGTCCGAGACCTTGCCGGTGAACTCGAGAACGCCGTGCGTGCCGTCGTTGTTGCCGACGATGGTCAGTCCCGTGACGTTTTCGTTGTGGATCGGCGTAAGCGTCCCATGCGCAACGCTAAGCGTAATGGTCACCATCTGGTCGGCGGCCGCAAAGCCGATGATTGACGCGCCCAGGAACCTGACGGTGCCGGGCGACGAACCCTGCGTCGCTTGCGCGCCGCCGACGGAGAAGCCGAGTGCTGAGCGGCCGAAGATGTCGGCATTGGTCAGCACGCTCGATCCGGTGAAGTCGACGGTGCCGCCGAAATTGTGGAACGTGCTGCCGTTGTCGGTGACGTCGTCGAGCGCGAGCGTCACCCCGCTCGCCACCGTGATCAGGCCGCCGTCAATCGTCGTGCCGTTGATCGTCGTATCGCCGTTGACGTTGATGCTCTGCTGCTGCGTGAGGAAAATATCGTATTGGCCGGTATCGACCGTTATGCTCTGGAAGACTTGGCTCGGGTCGTCGGCGCCGGGGTTGAATTGCGCCGTCAGGTTTGCGGTTTGGCCGGTGACGTTGTCCTGAACGGTCATCGACAGCGAGTCATTGCCGGACGAGCTGGGCGTGTAAGTCACGCCGCTCTGCAGGGCGGCATTGATCGCGGCAAGCGAGCCCATGAATTCGAGGACGCCGTGGCTGCCGTCATTGCTGCCGACGATGCTCAGCCCGGACAGCTGTTTAGGCGCAAGCGTGCCGTGCTGAACGCTCATGGTGAACGTCAGGTTGTCGCTTGCACCATTGAAATCGACAACCGAGGCGCCCGAGAATGTGATCGTGCCGTCGCCCGGCGTCGCTTTGCCGTTGTCGACATCGATCGCCAGCACGGCGCCGCCGAACGCGGCCACCCCACCGCCGTCGCTGACGCTGTTGCCGAGATTGTTCTGACCGTTGTCGAAGCCGGCGAAGCCCGTCGACAGCAGTTCGGGCATGCCCGAAGGCGCGCCCGTAGTCGGATCGATGGCGACCATATAGGTCTGCCAGCCACCATTGGCGCCGGGCAAATCGCTCTCGTCGCTGGTGAAGGTGACATATTTGCCGTCGGCACTGATCGCTGGACGGATGCTGCTGCCCGTTACATCGGAGCTATTGGCGTCGGTCAGCGCGACGATGCCGCCGGTCTGCCGGTCGTAAAGGAAGATATTGGAGACATCGTGGTTGGCATCGCCGACGCCCGCGACCAGGTTGGCGGCATTGCTCTGGAACACGACGAAACGGCCATTGCCGCTGATGCTGGCGCGCCAGCCGCCGTTGCTGTTCTCGCCCGTGTCGAGCGTCCCGCTGTTGCCGTCGCCGAGCTGCCCGCCGTTGACCGAGACCGCCTCCAGCGTGTGCTTCAGCGAGTCGTAGACATAGACCTGCGCGTTCGTTTCGCCGGCATTGCCGGTATTGAATGTGTTGCTCGTTTCGCCCTGCGTGACGGTGATCTGGCTTGCGGTGCTCCAGAATGTGACAAAGCGGCCGTCATCGCTCAGCGCCGGATCGCCGATGGAGTCCCATTGGGTGAAATTGTCACCCACGATCGTGATGTTGCCAGAAGGACCTTCGACGCCGATCGCCGGTCCGGTTTCAGTGATGGTTTGTTCGTCTGAATTGACGGAAACGGTGACCTGTTCGTCGAAGGCAATGGTCTGACCGTCACCGCTGATCGCGCCCTCGTTCGCGTCGGATTGAACAAGCGCTATCTGCTGCGTTTGCTGGTCATAAAGAAGGACATCCGATTGCTGGGACTGCGGGCCGTTTTCCGACTCCGAGGTGACCGCATATTTGCCATCAAAAACAACAAAGCGGCCGCTGTCGCTGATCGAGGGCACGCCGCTGAACTTCTCGTTCGGCTGCAAGACGCCCTGAGCAAACCTGCCCGAGACGCTCGTATCGGTAATCTTGATGCTCGTGCCCGTCGCCACATTGTAAAGGTAGATGTCGCCACTCGTATCGTTGCCCTGCCCCGGCAGGCTCGTCGCGGCGATATAGGCCATGAACCGGCCGCTGGCGCTCACCTCCGGGCCGATCGCATCGAAACCCGGCACCGAAATTTCAATCGGGTGCGTGACGCCCGCTCCCAGGACAGCGTCGATTGTGCCGCCGCTGATCGTGTCCCGGCTGAGATCCAGAGCGCCTTGAACAGTGATGGTCCCCCGATCGCCGTTAAAATTGACAGTGAGATTGTTGAGAGCGGCTCCCAAACCATCGGGGCCGCTTGCAACCTCTACATTCCCGGTGGGTCCTACTGTCAGCGTGCCTTGTGCATCGCCACCATCGACCACGGTGCCGTCGCTGAGCGTCAAGGTCACTGCAGATTGGACGACATCGACCTGAAGATTACCGAGGTCATCGACCTGCACGTGGTCAAACGTCGCCCCGGACGCATTGCCGTTGTCGGCCTCTACGTGAACTTCACCGTCGCTGCCATCGCTGATCATCAGCGTGCCGCCGTCGATCACGGTGCCGTCGGCAAGCGTCAGGATTGCCCCCGACGTTACGGCGACATCAATCTCGGCGCTGTTTTGAATCGTGAGACCGTCGAAGGCGAGATCAGAGTTGATTTGGGCGGCGCCGCGGCCAACGGCCGCCGTGTCGCCGGGATTTGGCGGTGCACCCAGAGTCCAGTTCTCAGGATCGTTGACCCAGTCGCCGGTACCATTCCAGGTATCAATGAGTTGTCCCGACGTGAAGGTGAAATCGCTTACGGTCTGTGTCGATACGGCGCCTCCAGTGGCAGCCGAGAAGCCGATATAGGCCGTGTCCGCGCCCAAAATCTGGGCAAGATCGACATTGTTGTAGGTTGCCGAATAAGTGTTGCCGTTGACGAGGTCGGTCAGCGTCTCGGTTAGCGAACTGCCGTTGTAGGAAAGAACGACCTGAACTGTGTCCCCGGTGTCCCAGAAATCAACATTGCCGGTTGGACTGTAGCTTCCGTAGTCGCCACCAGTCGCGAAGTTCGTGCCCGGGATATGGGAGCCGCCGGAATCGTAGAGATTCAGCTCGACGGCTGCGCTGGGCGAAATCGCAGTACCGCCGGTATAATCTTGGGCGGGACCATAACCAAGCGAGGAGCCATTGCCCCCCAAAGCGTTAAGGCCCGCGCTGGAATCCTGCAATATGAAGGCGACGCCGTCCGCAAGGCCGCCCCCTTGTGGCGTCGCCTGGTAGTCGAACGATGCGGTGAAGCTCGAAGCAACCGAGACCGGATTGGCGGCGAACCAACTCGCGGCCTCGGACCCGCCGCCGTTGGTCAATTGCAGCGCGCTGCCATCCGGGCTGATGACCGGCGTGACATTGCCGTTCGTATTGATTTGGCCGTCGGCGAACGAGATGTAGTTGAAATTGACGTCGGTGCCGGTGCCGCTGTCGTGCGCCAGCGCGAATTCGCCCGACGTGTAGATACCGTTCAGATTGAGCGACGCTTCAAACGCGCCGGCGGCGCTGAAGATCCGCAGGACGCCGCTGCCGCCGTTCTGTGTACTCGTTTGATTCCAGACGGCATACTCGCCCGAGCTGTAGGTGACGTCGGTCAAATCGATCGTGTCGTGCGGACCGAAGCCGCCGATCGTGCCGATATAGGACGCCGTATCGAATGACGTGTTCCCAATATAATAGGGCGATGACAGAACAAAATCGGAGCCCGATCGATTTTGATGATCCAGCACCAGCGTGCCGGCGCCGTCGAAAGTCGTGGCGACATCGGACGACCAGCCGTATTCCAGCTTGCCGCCGTCGCTGATGATAGCAGTGCCGCCGGTAACGCCGAGGTAAAAATCGATAAAGCTGCCGGCACCGGACACCGCGATCTGGCCGCCGTCGCTGACCCCGTCGCCGGTGTTGTCGGTTGCGACCTCGACTGAAATCTTGCCGCCGCTTTCGGCATCTAGCGTGCCGGGATTGTCGAAAGTCTGCCCCTCGCTGCCGGTTATTGTGAAGGTGCCGCCGTCGAGCGCCTGCATGGCGCCGACGTTGCCGTGGCTGTTGTTGTCCTGCGCGCTGTCGGCGAGGTTGAGTGTGGCCGATGCGTTCAAGCCATCGGCCGCTATGGTGCCGTCATTCTCGCCGCTCGTAGGATCGATATTGACGGTGCCATCATTTAGCGCCTTGACGATGGCGTCGCTCTCATTGATCAGATCGCCGTTCAGCGAAACGATGCCGCCGGAGGTCGCGTCGACAGTGCCGAAATTGTCGGCGCCGTCGATGATGATCTCCGAGCCAGCGCCGGTCGCGATAACCTCGCCGCCATTCTCGTTGATGAAGCTGCCGTTCTCGAACGTTGCGACAGCCGCGCCCCTTACGCTCACGGTACCGAAATTGTCGACGTTCAGGCCATTGACGGTCGTGTTAGAGAGCGACAGTGTCGCGCCGCTCATCACGGAGACTGCGCCGTCCCCGTTGATCGCACCCAGCAGTTCAAGGTTCGAGCCGTCATCCACCTGAACGAAGGCGTCAACCGTCACAGGACCGTTGCTCGTCGAGCCGTCGAAGAAAGTCGCTTCAAGTCCCGCGCCGACCTCGATAAAGCCGTTGCCCGCGTTGGCGGGATCTCCAGTCTCAAGCGTGCCGCCGACGATGTCGGATCCGGACAACGAAACCAGCGAGCCCGAATCGACGGCCTCGACCACGCCAGCCGCACTGTCCCTGACCTGAACGTTGAAGAGCGTAACGGCGCCGCCCTTGTCGGCGATCATCGTGCCGGCATTATCGACGCCGGCGGCGCCGGTGATGAAAACCGATGCGCCGGCGCCATTCGCTTCGATCTCGGCGCCGGCCCCGATCGTCGCCCCGTTCGTCAAGGTCAACGAGGCGCCACTGCCGTTCGCATCGATCTTGCCACCGGGCGTCTCACCCGCCGCGGCCTCGAGCGTCACGTCTTGCGCGAAGACAATGGACGAAGCGATGCCTTGCGCGAGCGCCTGTATCTCGCCGCCGGCGTGAACGGTGACCGCATTGTTGAATGTGATTGTCGGGTCGTTCTGCGTGGAATCGGCCTGGATCATTCCGCTGGTATCGGTGTTACCGATAACCGTTAGCGAACCCGGTGCACTGCTGCCAACGACATGAACGAAGGCGCCGCTGCCGACTGTCAGATTGTTGATGGTGCGGGAATCGTTGACGACCAGCGGAACTGACGAATTATCCGTGAGATTGTCCGTCGGACCCGGAACGCCGCCCGGAGAGTAGTCCGGCGGCGTCGGGAAAGTCTGCGGCCCGCTATTGGCGGGAGGATCAAAATTGAAAGTCTGGGGTCCGCTTTGCGTCTGCGTCTGTTGCGGCGGCGGATTGTTGTTCTGCGGCGGCGGGTTGCTCGGCTGATTTTCCGTGACGGTAATCGTTACGGTCTGGCCGTTGTTGAGATTGAAGTTCAGCTGCTGCGTATGTTCGTTGCTGTTGTTGCTCGGCGGCGTTTCCGGGCTGCCGGTGCTGTTGGGCGTCGACTGCGGATTAGTCTGCTGGTTCTGCTGCTGAAATTGCTGGATGGCCTGCACCGCGAAATTGATGACTTGCGGCATGACCTCCTGCTGGAACTGTTGCTGTGTGAAGTCGGCCGGCGCGGTCGACACGTTCGGCAGCGCGCCGATGCCGTTGCCGGTCAGCGTCGTCACCAGGCCGTTCTGGGTCGAGGATACCGTCGCCAGCGAAATGAGATTGCCGTTGGCGTCGTGCATCAGCTGGCCGTTGGCATCGACGGCGTAGAGCGTATACGTGCTCTCCGTGTTGGTGACCGTGTCGTAGACCGCGGCGAAGTGCAGCGTGACGTTGCCCGCATTCGCCGTCACCGTGGCGACCTGATCCTCGTAGAGCCAGCCGGCGGTGCCGCGGATGCCCATGGTGGCGATCGGCGTGCCGATCTTCATGTCGCCGGTATGCGCCACCTTGCCGGCGACGAAGGACAGGCCGCCTTCGACCAGACTGAACAGCGCGGAATTCGACGTCGAGTTCGGATCGTAGGAATAGTCGTTCAGCGCCATCCGCGTGTTGGCGACGAGGTTGAGCGCGCTGCCGTCCGGAAAGCCGATGCCGACCGAAGAGCCGGCCGCGGTCTGCACCACGTCGCTCTTGTAGACGGTATCGCCGACATTGAGCGCGACCGCGACGCCGTTGCGGATCACCGTGACGGTGCCGACCACCTTCTCGACGCGCCCGATCGGTTCGGGTGCCGCGGTGCCCTGCCCGGCTTGCGCGTATTCGTTTGGCGTCGGCGATCCCGCCAACAGCTCGACCAGATCTGGCGACAGCGCGGCGCCGTTCGGCGCGACCAAAGCCGGCCGGTGCGCGCCCGTGAAGTAGCCCGGAATGATGTGATTGCGGCCATCATGGCCGGTGAGAATGAGATCGGGACCTGCGCGGTGAAAATGCGCAGTGAACAGCAGCTGAGCATCAGGAACGACGATGGTGTCAGGATGCGAGGAATCAACGTGGATCACGGAGCTCGGCGCCCCGTACCCACCTTCCCGCGCGAACGCAGCCATCATTTCCCCGCCCCTCAAAGAGCGTGACAGTCAGTCCCCACCTTGCCAGCAGCGCGGCCGCCACCCTTCACCGCATCCCCAGCGGCGACCGACCGAGCTTAAAATGCGCGATTTTTCACCGGCGGGCAACAGTAATGTAAATAAACGGTGAACGGCGGTAGCGAGCTAAATATGTGAAATCACGTAGATCCACGGAGATTCTGCGTGATGTCGCAGCTGGGAGCCCGCGCAGTGCGCGCGGAGCCGTCTTGGTTGATGGTATCAGTACACCATCAATGCAGCAGCACGTGGCCGGACTGGACGACCTGCTGCAGTTGTGCCGCGGTCACGCCGGCGACCGTAATCGAATCGTGATTGCCGAGATCGATGAAGGCATCGCCAGGTGCGTTTGTCGTAATCAGATCCTGCAATTCCTGCACGGTCTGTACATTGACAAAGTGGTCCAGCTCGATCGTGTCGTGCGGCGCGTCGAAATTCAGCACCGTGTCGGCGCCGATGCCGGGCGCGAACACGAAATTGTCTGATCCGCTGCCGCCGATCGTGACAGCCACGGTCTGGCTCGCGTTCGCGACAGGGTTTTGCGTGTCGGTTAGGCTAACCTGATATGACTGCGTCACAGTTCGGCCTGACGCAAGATCGATCCGATCATTGCCGAGCACGAAGCCGTAATCGACCGCGGCAATGCCGTTGCTCTCGCTCACGGTGCCGGCGGTGAGGCTGCCGACATAGTTCTGGCCCTCGGGCGTGACAGCCGCGCCGAGATCGGTGCTCGCATCATTGTCGGCAAACAACAGCATGCCTTGCACGGTGTCGGCGCTCAACAGATCGGCCGAGGCATTGGCGGGCGCGTCGGTGATCGCGGTGCCGCCATGGCCGTCGGAGACGAAGTTGAGCGCGCCCTGGAAATTGTCGAATGTGAGATCGGCGCTGTGTGCGCCGTCGGTGACTGACAGCACGCCGGTCGCCGCGTGGTAGGTCGCGGCGAACTGCGCCGAGTTGAAGTCTATCTCGGCAAGATCGATCACATCGGAATGCGCCTGGTCCGGCGCGGCGCCGGCAAAGCCCGAGATGTCGCCGGTGAACTGCGCGGCGTCGCTGAGCACCAGTTCGCCGTAGCTTGTGCCATTCTGACCGTTGTCGAAGCAGACATTGACATTCGCCCCGGTATCGAATTCCAGCACACCGCCGGCGATCACGGCATTGCCCGCGGCAGAATTGACGACGGCATTTTCGAAATGAAGCGTGCCGCCATGCGCCGCCAGAGTGCCGGAGTTGCTCACCTCGTCGGCGACCACCAGCGAACCACCGTTGCTGGCTTCCAAGAGACCCAAATTTTCGATGGTGGTCCCGGTGTCGAGCGCCAACAATGCGCCGGCGATATTGGCGTCGACAGTGCCATGCGCCGCATTCACCAGAGACAGCGTGCCGTCGCCAATGCCGATCTGTCCAGCACCGGAAATGGTATTATCAACGTTGGTCAGCGTGCTGGTGGCACCGGTCCCGGCCACAAGCGCATCGCTGGCGAGGGTGACTTGGCCGCCACCCGCCAGAACGACGCTATTCCCGACAAGCTCCAACTCTGCCTGCTGGCCGGTCGAATTCAGCGCAATCGTGCCGGTGTTGTCGATCATGCCGCCAAGCGGCAGCACTGCGCCTGCGCCGATCGACATCGTGCCGGTGTTGTCGACGGTCGGTGCCTGGTCGAACAGAAAATCGCTGGGATGCAGCAATGCTGTAGCGACGCCGTGCAGGGCGATGGTCTCGCCGGGGCCGACAGCAATCAGCGCGTCGCCATTGCCATCGTCGGCGATGTGCAAGTCCCCGAAACTTGTCAGCTTAAGCCCGACCAGATCGATCTTGTCGGTCGTGGCGTTGAAATCGTAAATCGTGTCGTTGCCGAGGTCGGCTCCGACCACGAACAGGTCGTCGCCGGCGCTCCCGGTCAGATTGTCCTCACCCGGGAGCGCGAAGATCGGGTTGCCGGGCGCATAGGCCTCGACATTGTCGGCTACATGGACAAGGCTGGTGCTGCCATCCCGGTTTGCCCAAGTTTCCATGACATTGAGCACGGTGGCGCCGGCAAAATCGAGTGGCGCGGTGACCGCCAGCGAGGAAAGATCGCTCGTCTGCACCGTCCAACTGCCGTCGGCGTTCTGCTTGCCGCCATCGAGAACCCAGGCGGCGGGCATGTCGGTGATCGTGACTGTGATGTCCGCGTTCTGATCCGCGGCCGGATTGGTCAGCGCCAGATTGATCGGCGCGCCGGCTACGCCTGCCGGAATGACATGCCCGGTATAGCTGAAGTTACTGGCGCTGAGCCACGACGCGGTAAAGTTCTGCAGCACGATCTCCATGCTCGCGCTGGTAAGCGATTTCTGGTTGGTTGTTGTGTTGACATAAATATCCGTCTCAGACCCGTTCTGGATCCAGCCAATGCTGTCGGCGCTGATTTTGCCGGACGAGATGGTGTTCGCTCCGATGGTGACTGAACCGGCAAAAGTGATCCCCGACAAGTCGACGATGTCGTTCTTGCCGTCATTGTCGGCGCCAGTTGCAGACGTCGTATGGAAATTGGTGATCGTATCCTTACCGCTAGGGTTCGACTCGCCGGCCGACCCGTACAGAAATCTGTTGACGCCCGTTCCGCCGGTTATCGTATCGGCGCCTTGGCCGCCGACGAACCAGACGTTCGCCGTCATGCTGGTGGCATCGATAGTGTCGTTGCCGTTCAATCCATAGACGATGGTCGGCGTCGCTGCGCTGATGCCGAGATTGCCGATGCCGGATTCGAGCTTGATGGTGTTGCCAGTCGCATTATCGACTACGACGTCGAACGGCAGGGCGCTGGTGCGCCCACCATTGGTGGTGTCGGTGACCGTCACGGTCAGCGCGTAGACCTTTGCCGGATTGCCACCCGGAACGGTCTGGGTATTCGCCGTATAGAGGATTTCCTCGTTGGCAATCAGGCCATCCGGAGAGAAGTAGGAGAGGCCTGTGCCGCCGATCGAGAACGCGTAGTTGTCGCCGCTCAGTCCCCCGCTCTGAGTGAACGTGCCGATCTCTCCGCCACCGCCGCTGTTGAGATGGTCGCCCTGCTCCAATGAACTCAAGCCTGCCGTGTAGGGCGTGAACACGAAACCCGTCGGCTGTTGGATGCCGACAAGTTGGATGGTGACAGCCTGTTGCACCGGCGCGCTGTCGGCGCCGTTGACGGTGACCTCGTAGGTCTGAGTGACCTCCTGGCCGGGGGAAAGCGATGCCAGGGCGGAATCGCCAACGGTGTAGTTCCACACGACGTTACCGGTCTTCCCGCCGGTCGAATCTTGCGTGAGATTCGCGGTGAAGGTGCCGAGATAGCCGCTGCCCTGCGGCGTCACACCGACGGT
Source organism: Hyphomicrobiaceae bacterium (assembly GCA_021324465.1). Lineage (GTDB taxonomy): Bacteria > Pseudomonadota > Alphaproteobacteria > Rhizobiales > Xanthobacteraceae > BOG-931. The sequence goes on along the minus strand of JAJPJB010000024.1, from coordinate 59,206 downwards.
ATGGCTGTCGGCCGTATCGGTATCAGTGAAAGTGATCGTGCCGGTACGTGTCTCAGTCCCGGGGCTGCTGCCGGCCGGCACCACCGAGACGTCGTCCAGGAACCAGTAGCCGACCACGCCGCTATTGAAATCGAACTGCAGCGTCGACGTGCTCGACGTGGCAACGGCGCTGAACTGATATTCCTGATAACTGCCGAAGTTCGCATAATTGATGAGCGACACCTCGGTCGTACCGTTCCACTGCGCGCTAAAGGAGTTCGTCGATCCCTGCCCCTTGTACACGTAGAAAGTGACTTGGTAGGACTGACCGACGTCGGTCGCGAAGGTCTCGCTCGCCGTGCCGGTGCCGAGGTTGTAGTTATAAACATCCAGCGCGGCACCTCCCGAGTGGGCGGGAGTGCCGACACCGGGCGGATAATAAAAATTCCCTCCAAACGTCCAATCCGGGACGGTGTAGACCCGGGTTTGATAATTGTAGCTCCAGGTCTCGAAACCGCCGTTGAGGATCAGATTCCCGAGATAGGAATCATCGTCCGTGACGACACCCAGCGCATTGGCGGACGTGATCGTTGTCGTGCCGCTCACGTTGACGGTGAGGTCTTCGCTCGCCGAGCCGCCTTCCGCGTTGGTCGCGGTCACGTGCAAGGTGCCGCCGGCGCCGCCGGCGGTCATGGTGAGATTGCCAAGGCCACCGAGCGCATCAAGCTGCGCTTGAGTGATCGTCAGAGTGCTGCCATTCAGCGTACCGGCGTTGAAGGTCGCACCGTTCGGTACGCCGGTGATCGTCACCGTCAGCGAATCGTCGCTGTCGGCCGGCGTTAGCGTGAGGCCGAGCGCCGTCGCCACTTGTGCCATCAGCGAAATGGTCGATGCGGCTTCGCTCAACGTCGGATTCTCCGCGGTCGAGCTGACCGTCGCTGTGCCGGTGATGGTCGTCGCGCTCCCGCCGTCATCGTTGACTGTCACGGTGACATCGTAGCTGCCATCTTCCGCATAGGTGTGGCTGCCGGCGACTGAGTAGATCTTGGTGGTGCTGTCGTAGGTGACGGTGCCCGACGAAGCCTGCAAGCCGTCGCCCCAGTCGATGCTCGCTGTGAAGTCGCCATGGTGGTCGCCCGGATTGGCATCAGTGAACGACGCCGTCAGCGATGTCGGCGTAACGCCCTCAACGCCCCCGGTCGCCGTCACAGTTCCAGCGGTCAGCGCCGCGTCTGTCACGGTGAGCTTATAAGTCTCGCTCGTGGTCGTGTTCGGATCGGTCTTCGGACTGGCCTCGGTGATCACCAGGTCGAACGTGCCCTCATCGCCGGCCGTGAAGTTGAGGTCGTTGAACTGCGCCTTGGTGCCGGTCCAGATCCCTGTGGCAGCGGTGTAGGTGCCTTTGTTGACGTTGCTGAGATCGGTCGGCAGGCCGGTGATCGTCACCGTCCCGTCGGCGTGATCCGTTACGCCGAGGCTTACTTGCGTGGTACCTTCGATCACCGTCTCGGCCGTTGACCCCTTTAGAACCGGCTCGACCAAGAGCACGTCGGTGCCGGCGCCGTCTTGCTTCAGCTCGAACTGATTTTGGCTGTAGGTGCCGGAGAGATTGAGCGTCTCCTCCAACGTCGATCCCTGATAGATCGCGAGCGTGCCGCCGCCGATGCCCTGCGTCCAAATATCGTATTGGATGGGCGAGAAGGCGAGATTGGCGAGGTCGATCACGTCGCCCTTGGCGAAATCGGCGATAGTGCCGGGGATATCGTTGACGGAGTCGATCTGGAACGTGCCATCGGTGGCGACGAAATCGACGTCTGTCGCCTTGGCATTGTTGACGGCAAAGGTCGCATGGCTCTCGATATCAACTCTGCCAAGGGCGCCGCTCGCGCCTGTGAAGCCGAGCGATGCGCTGGTATCGTCCGCAATATAGATGATGGCCCCGCTCGCGGTGTCAGCGAAATGGCCGCCGTCCATATTGATTGTGTTGTCGCCGGCAAGCGTCACCGGTCCGCCGAAATTGACGAAGCCCTGGTCGTTGATGCTCGCGCCGTCAAGCGTCGCGCCATTGACGTCGAGCTCGCCCGTGGGGCCGACGGTGATGTTGCCGTCAAGCGTGGTCCCGCCGCTGAGCTGCAAGGCTGCCGTGACGTCTGAGCTATCGATTTCCACGCCGCCCAAATTTTTCACGTCGACGCCGGCCAGCACCGTAAGCCCGTTCTCGAGATCGAGCGTGCTGTCGGTGTCGATAACCAGTGTGCCGCCCGAGACCGTCGAGCCGTCTTCGAGCGTCAGAATCGACCCTGACGCGATCTCGACCTTGCCGTGGCTGTCGAGATCGACGGCGACATCGTCGAATGTGGCGCCGGAATCGCCTTCGATCTGGATGAGGCCGTCATGGGTGACCGAAATCGCGCCGTGATCGACCGTCGAATCTGACAGCTCGACAACCGATTCTGACCCGGTCGCTTTGATCACCCCGCCGCGGTTGTGGACTATGCTGTCTTCGATATCGACATGGCCGCCCTTCCTTGCGGCTATGTCGCCATGATTGTCGACCGTGCTGTCGACGATGGAAACCAACGAGTCTTCGCCTTTGGCCACGATGCGGGCCGCCGGAGCGTCTTCTTCGTCGCAGCCCTCGTTGGTGATTTTGACCTCGTCGAAGGTGACGGTGCCGCCAGACTTGGCTTCAATCAGGCCGCCTGCCTCGTTGACGACATTATGATCGAAGGCAACGGTGCCGCTCTGCGCGATTATACGGCCAGAATTGTCGAGCTTGCTGTCGATGTCGAGCAGGGTTCCGCGATCCGCCTGCATCACGCCGTCATTGGTGACGGTGTTTTTACCGGTGGCGATCGTGAAAGTGTCGCCGTGATCGCCTACCTTGGGGTCGATGAGACGCGCTTCGAGCAGGCCTTCGTTGAAGAAGGTGAGCGCGTCATCGCCGGTGCCGATCTGGCCGAGGCCGAAGATCGTCGCGTCATTGATCAGCGTGGAGCCGCTCTGTCCGGCGACAAGCTTGTAACTCTCATACGCCAACAGTACCGTGCCGCCGCCCTCGAATCTGACCGTCCCGTTGATCACGGCAGCGCTACCCAGCGGCGCGCCGTCCACCAGCGCGAGCGTCGTATCGCAATCGACGCGGACCACCGCGCCGTCCAAGGTAACGTTGATCAGCGTATTGTAGCCGCAGACGCTCTCGATGACGCCGCCCTCGCGCGTGCGCAGCGTGCCGCCGATGATGACCGTATCGGCAAGCTTGACCTCGGCGCCGCAGCCGATGGCTTCAATTGTGCCGCCGGTATTGCTGACACCGTTATTGTCGCCGCCGCCGACATCGACGAAGGCAAGAATGCCGTGATGGCGCGCCGCCATCGTGCCCAGGTTGGTGATGCCGGCGGTCGAATCGGCGGTTTCGACAAACGTGACGATGCCGTAATCCTTCGCCGTTATCTTGGCGCCGGCATCATTGGACAGCGTGGCGTTCTTGAAGGCGATGATGCCGCAGTCCTTAGCGGTGATGTTGCCGCCGGCATCGTTGGCGACCGCGATCGAATTATTTTTGCGGTCGAAAGTAATAACACCGTGCTCTCGCGCGGTGATGCCAACACCCGACTGATTCTCGACGCTGCCGCCCGCGAATTTGATCAGCCCCCAATGTGCCGCGACGATGCGGCCGCCGGCCAGGTTGGTGACCGACGAATCGACGAGAGCGATCTCGCCATACCACCTGGCGGCGAGCCGTCCGGCATTGTCCAGAGTGGAATTCGTGAAATCGACCACCGAGTCGCCGCCGATCGAGATGATCCGGCCGGCCGGCGTGGCGATCTCAGAGTTGGTATTGCCCGCATTCGCCGCTTCGTTACTGACCGCGGCCTGGATGAAGTCGATCTCGCCGCCATGCTTTGCGGCAATCGTGCCGAAATTGTCGACGATGACGGGTTTTGCGCCAGGATTGGACGGATCCGGCATGAAATCAATGAAGGCGCCGGCGCCGCTCGCGATCACCCGACCGCCGCTCTCTATGGTGCTCGGGCCGTAACTCGTAAAGATCGGCGGGTCGCCGTCGAGCCGAAGGATGCCTGCGACATCAAGACCATCGGTAACGGTGAGGCCGCCCCCAATCATGTCGAGCTCGCCCGGCCCGTCGACGGTCAAACTGAAGATTGTTAGAGGCTGCGGCAGATCGTATTGAACATCGCCGGATTCGATAATGACAATCGCATTCGGCGTCGGCGCGACCCCTTGGTTCCATTGCGAACCCGTGGGCCAAGTGCCGCTGCCGGTCGGCCAGATGAACACGTTGGACGGATTCGACGGGTTCGAGGGCGGCGGCTGGAACGGCGGAATCGGCGGCAGCGGAAGATTAGGCAGGCCGGGCAGACCGTAATTGTATGTAAACGGTTCTCCGCCGCCCGGCACTCCGGGCAGAAAATTCAGCTCGAACTTCAGTAGCGGATCTTCCGGGCTTCCCGACGCGCCCGGCAGCGTACGCGGCATCGTGCCGAGGAGATCGGTGAGTTCTTGAATAATCTCCTTGCCGATCGCGTTGTAAGAATCCGGAAGCGGGATGGTCTTGATGTCCGGCGGCTGCCCCGGCCGCAAGGTGAAGATGGTCATGAAATCGGTTTGCGAAACCGTGACGCCCACAAAGACCGTGCCGTCCGGATTGCGCAGGAAGTCGTCCCACGCACCGGAGCGCGTGGTGCCGGGATCGTCGTAGATGACCTGCCAAAAGATGTCGTTGCCGTCGGCGTCCTTGCCCTGGCCCATGACGCCGGTGGTGCCGCGAATCCCCATAGTCGCGACCGGCGTGTCAATTTTCATGTTGCCGCTATGTGCAACCTTGCCTGCGAAGAAGCCGAACGTGCCGCTGACATATGTAAAGAGCGCCGAGTTCGAGTCTCCGTGCGGGTCGTAGGAATACTCATTGAGCGCCATCCGAGTATTGGCGAGCAGCTCGAGCGCTGTGCCGTCGGGAAAAGTCAGACCACATTTCGAATCGGCGCCGGTCACAATCACGTCGCTCTTGTAGACGACATCGCCCACATTGAGCGCGACCGATACGCCGTTGCGTACGACGGTAGCGGTGCCGATCACCTTCTGCACCTTGCCGATCGAATCAGGTGGCGCGGCGGTCTGGGTTTGCGCTTGCGCGTATTCGTTCGGTGCCGGCGAACCGGCCAACAGATCGATCAGATTCGGCAAAAGTCCCGCGCCGTTCGGCGCCACGAGCGCCGGGCGATGTTCGCTCGCGAAATAGCCGGGAACGATGAAATGACGGCCGTCATGCCCGATCAGCACGAGATCGGGTCCGGCGCGGTGAAACTGTGCGGTGAACAGTAATTGCGCGTCGGGGACGACGATGCTGTCCGTGTGCGAGGAGTCCGATCGGAGGGAATTGAAATGTATTGACGGCGCCGCCGCGCCCAATCCTCCATCATTCCTCAAGCCATAAGTCATCAGACCGCCCCCCAATCAGAGCGTCGTCGTCAACCTCCCCCTAGCTCGCCGGGTGGATCGCAGCCGCCCCTCGCCCATCCCCTGGACCGCTGCGCAAAGCCAGATTGTCGATGTACATTGTTACAAGTCGTCGCATCTGGGCAAGAACTTATTAGGGATTAAGGTGAAATTAACCGTGCGACACGGTGACCAGGGTCACAGCGCAGTGGCCGGTACTCCGGTAGGCTCGCTGTGACGCTTGGTCGGAATTTTGTCCTTGCTGGCGACGACAGTTGCCCCCTTCCCGATTGGTTGCCGAGATTAATCGGAGGCAAAAGTGCGCTGTCGGGCGGCAATCCCTATCCCGATACCCCATATTGTGCATCGGGATGGGACACCACGATGGAATTCGCTAGCCCGCTGCTGACGGACCTTTACCAGCTCAACATGATCCAGGTTTATCTGGACCATGCCGACACCGAGACGGCCGTCTTCGAGATGTTTGTCCGTACGCTGCCGCCCCGCCGCGGTTTCTTGCTCGCCGCCGGTCTCGAACAGGCACTCGACTATCTGGAGAATCTCCGCTTTTCGGCCGCTGAGATCGCCTGGCTGCAGGGCACCGGGCGATTCCGCGCAAACCTCATCGATTATCTCGCCGACCTCCGCTTCACCGGCGACGTGCATGCGATGCCCGAGGGCACCGCCTTTTTTGCCAACGAGCCGATCCTGCGGCTGACCGCGCCGCTGCCGCAGGCGCAACTGGTCGAGTCGCGTCTGATCAATATTCTGCACTTTCAAACCCTGATCGCCTCGAAAGCGGCACGCTCGGTGCTGGCCGCGCCGAACAAATTGCTGGTCGATTTTGGCTTCCGCCGCGCGCATGGCGCCGAGGCCGGCCTCATGGCGGCGCGCGCAAGCTACATTGCCGGCTTCGCCGGCACCGCGACGGTCTTGGCTGGGCGGCAATTCGGCATTCCGCTCTTCGGCACCATGGCGCATTCCTTCATCGAGGCCTTCGACGATGAAACGCAAGCTTTCGAGACTTTCGCCCGCCTGCGGCCGGACAATGTCGTGCTGCTGCTCGATACCTACGACACTGAAGCCGCGGCGCGCAAAGTCGTCGCCCTGGCGCCGCGCTTGAAAGCGGCGGGAATTGCCATCCGCGGCGTACGTCTCGACTCTGGCGATCTGGTTGCATTGTCCAAAAGCGTGCGCGCCATTCTCGACCAAGGCGGACTTGAAGGCACGACGATCTTTGCGAGCGGCGGGCTTGATGAAGATCAACTGCGCGAATTCGCCAAAGCAGGTGCGCCGATCGATGGGCTTGGGATTGGAACCGATATGACGACGTCGAGCGACGTTCCGTCGATCGACTGTGTCTATAAGCTGCAGGACTATGCCGGCATGCCACGGCGCAAGCGCTCGGAGAAAAAAGCGACTTGGCCGGGACGCAAGCAGGTCTGGCGGCAATACGACGCCGACGGCCGGATGGCCGGCGATCTGCTCTCGCTCGCCGATCACCAAAAATCAGGGGAACCGCTGATCCATCCCGTCATGCTCGGCGGGCGACGCCTGCAACCGGTGCCGTCGCTCGATGACATCCGGCGGCGCGCCAAACGCGAGCTTGAATGCCTGCCGGGACCATTGCGCGAGCTTACTCCCGGCGCCACCTATCCGGTAGAAGTCGGCGACGATCTCATCAGGCTCGCTGCAGATGTGGATCGCCGTATGCAGAGCCGCGTGCAAGACAGCGATTATGACAGCCATGGCGGAAGCGATCACGCCCGATAATCACGACGTGCTCATTGTCGTTGACGTGCAGAACGACTTTTGTCCCGGCGGCGCATTGCCGGTGCCGCGGGGCGATGAGGTCGTTCCGATCATCAATCAGCTCGCTGCAAAATTCCGCAATGTCGTGCTGACGCAAGACTGGCATCCGCGCGGGCACTTCTCCTTTGCCTCGATGCATGCCGGCAAACGGCCCTATGACACCATCGCGGCGCCCTACGGCGATCAGGTGCTGTGGCCCGACCACTGCGTGCAGGACACGCCCGGCGCCGCTTTCCACAAAGAGCTCCATATTCCCCACGCGTCGCTGGTCGTGCGCAAAGGCCTCGACCCGACCATTGATTCCTATTCGGCCTTCTATGAGAACGATCGCAAGACGCCGACCGGGCTTGCCGGTTATCTGCGTGAGCGCGGCGTGCACCGGACGTTCCTAGCCGGGCTCGCCTTTGATTTTTGTGTGCGCTATTCGGCGGAGGATGCCCGGCGCGAGAATTTTTCTGCCTTTGTCATCGAGGACGCCTGCCGCGGGATCGACGTCGCCGGCTCGATTGACGCGACCCGGCGCAGCCTTGCCGATATCAGAGTTCCCTGCATTTCCGCCGCGGAATTCGCACCGGCAACAGGATAAAGCAGGGAGCAAGAGACGGTCCTGCGCAAACGGGGCCACCTTTTTTCTTCAATCTGCGACTGTCCTGGAACGGCTTAATCTCGGGAACGGCTTGTTCGTGAGCCGCTTGCCGCATTGCAATCGGCAAGTGTGCAATGCACAATTTTTCTTGACTCCGCGGCAAAAGAGGCAGGTAATTCATAAATCGGTCATTTTCCCCACCCGGCCGAGCCAGGGGTCTTCCTATGCGCCATCAAGCGGCCGCACCCGCGTCAAGTCTGCCATCGCTGATGATGCCTTGTCCGGTCTGCGCGGGCCGCATGGCTTATAACGGCCGCCGCCCGGTCTCCACCGAGGTCGAGGACACTGTCTATGCCTGCCGGCGCTGCGGGGCCGAGCTTGTCCGCACATCGATCCGTGCGACCGCGAGGCCGGAGCCCGAAGCGGCCTAACGCCTCGACAGTCCCATCAGCTTGAGCATGGCGTGGCCGAGCAGCCCGTAGGGATTGGCGAGCGTCTCCAGCATTTCGAAATGGTTGTAGCCCTCGCCGACGAGGAGCTCGGCCGGCTTGCCGGCCGCTTTCACCGCCGCCGCAAAATCGCGCGACTGGCGCTGAAATTCCGGCGTCTCGCAGGTGCCGTAGGTCAGCACCAGCGGCGCGCGAAGCCGATCGATATGTCGGATCGCGGAGAGCTCCTGCTCCATCGCATCGGTGAATTTCACGTATTGCGAGCGCTTGGAGAGCCGTACCGGTTTGAGGTCGTACATGCCGCTCGACAACAGCGCGCCTTTGACGATGTCAGCCGGCAGATCTTCCTTCCTCCAGTCGCTGGTGAGAACGCACCCTGCCAAATGCGAGCCTGACGAGTGCGACATCAAAAAGAGCCGATTGCGATCGCCACCAAGACGTTCGGCGTTGCGGTAGACAAACCCGACCGCGCGTCGCACCTGCTCCACGAGCGGGAACAGACTGCCGCCGGCTTCGTCCACATTCATGAAGTCCAGGATCGCGACATGCGCGCCGGCATGCACGAACGGCTCGGCCAAAAACGCATGCTCGGAAGCTGTGCCCGCGCGCCAGGCGCCGCCATGAACGAAGATCGCGATCGGGGCAGCCGAGAGAACGATGGGACTGCGGTAGAGATCGAGCCCCTCGTTTGGCGCCGATCCATAGGCCAGGCGCTGCGGCAGGCCTAGCCGCTCTCGCGCTGCCGCGCTATTGGCAAGCCGACGCTTGGCGACTTGATCGCGGTTCGGCGCATAGACCAGCTGATCGTAGGCGTCATCAAGCTCCTTCTGATCCATATCGAGCCAGACGATCGGGCCTTTCACGCGCGCATTCGCCGTAGTCATCGTGCTCGTTGTGCTCATTGTGCTCATTCTCAATCTTTCCATTCGTCATTGAGCTCGGCAAAGCCGCCTATGGCAAACTTCGCTATCGGTCGCAAGATAGGCACGAAAGCCCGGGCGTCATACCTCGTGCGAAGCCAAGGCAGATGCAAAGCCAGCGTCACGGCTTTTGCCCGCGCTGACCGTATTTCTCTTCCATCGCAGAAAAAAATTTCTGATCCTTAAGTGCGTCGAGGAGGCTCATGTCGACATAGTCGCCGACACTCTGGCTGGCACTGGGAAAGAGCTTGAGAATTTTCTCCGCGCCTTGCAGCGACGGCTCAAGGTTTTGGACCGCTTGGTCAACGAAGTCGCGATAGGCGATGTCAATGCTCTTGGCACCGGTGATCTTGAGGTCCTTCTTCAGCACCTGCTTGGCGCGCGCCTCGTCGTTGAGCGCGGCGTAATTGCCTTCGATGTTGGCTTTAAGAAATCGCGTCAGCAGATCGCGGCGTGCGGCGATGTCGTCGTGGCGCACGGCAATGCCGGCGAACAGCCACGGAATGCGCATCGGCGCGAGATCGACCAGCACGTTGAGACCGGCCTGACGCGCACGCGAAGCGGCCGGCTCGCCGAGCGGCGCCGCCTTGATCTCACCGGACTTCAAGGCAGCGAGCCGGCGAGCACTCGAGCCATACTCCTTGATGATGACGTCGTTGCGGGAGAGGCCGAGTTTCTGCAGCGCCAGGGTGGCGGTCGAATCGCTTTCGGAACCCACGGTGCTGATGCCGACCGTGCCGCCCTTGAGGTCGGCCGCGCTGTTGACCCCGCGTGCAGAAAAGATTGTGAAGCGGATGACGTTGGAGAGCGAGGCGATGAGCCGCAGATTGCCGCCGGATTGATTGACCTTGACCACGGAGGACAGCCCGACATCCATCACGTCGATACGTCCCGCCTGCAATTGCTCGGCGCCGCGGCTGCCGCCCTCCATATTGATGATGGCGAGGGCGAGACCTTGTGCGGCATCGGCGCCGATTGCGCGGGCCATGTACAGGGGCAGCACCGTGTTTGCCGGGTCGGCAATGCCGACCTTGAATTCGACCGGCGCGCTTGGCGGAGAGACGGCAGGCGCCGGCGAACTGTGCGAGGGCGCCTGAGGCTGCTGCGCGGCGGCCGGCCAAAGCACCGCTATCGGTGCCGCCATCGCCAGCATGGCAAAGGCGAGGCGAATACGGCACGGCGCAAGCGGTCGAACCGACCGAAATGGCCAAAGTGGCGGCAAGCGGCGTCTTCCTGGCGGTGTTGGCCGATTCGGTTGGCCGAGTTCGGGCTCGCGCGACAGACGCGAGCCCAAAATGCATAGCCACGAAACGGGACGGGATCAAACCGCCGGGAACGGCTCAAGCTTCGGCGAAGGCCTTGGGCCAGCCCGGAATCTGCGGCCAGCCGTGATGGGCGTTGTGCGAGCCCTGGGTGGCAAAGCTGGAATGCGTGACGCAAACCGTGGTGACCCCGTTCTGTTCAGCGAGGTCGAACCGCACCAACGTCTCAGTCGCATTACCGTTAGCACGCGCCGGATCTGCGGTGCACCGCTTTGCTTCGCCGCACGCTGCCCCGCGTCCGGGACACGATGCCACTGCGGCGCGCTTATCGAATAGAGATTGCCAGAACGAGTCCGGCAATGACCCGGCGCCAAATCACCCCAGATTCAATTCCTTGAAAAAGTCGTTGCCCTTGTCGTCGATGACAATGAAAGCTGGGAAATCGACGACTTCGATGCGCCAGATCGCTTCCATGCCGAGCTCGGGATATTCGATACACTCGACCTTCTTGATACAGTGCTCGGCGAGATTGGCGGCCGCGCCGCCGATCGAAGCGAGGTAGAAGCCGCCGTATTTTTTGCACGCTTCCCGCACGACCGGCGCGCGATTGCCCTTGGCCAGCATCACCATCGAGCCGCCGGCGGCCTGAAAATCGGCAACAAAGGAATCCATGCGACCCGCGGTCGTCGGACCGAAGGCGCCCGAGGCATAGCCCTCCGGCGTCTTTGCCGGGCCAGCGTAATAGACAGGATGATTCTTGAAATAGTCCGGCAGTCCCTGCCCCTTCTCCAGCCGCTCGCGCAATTTGGCATGCGCCAAGTCGCGTGCGACGATCATCGGGCCGTTGAGCGACAGCCGCGTCTTGATCGGGTACTGTGACAGCTGCGCCAATATGGCCTGCATCGGCTTGGTGAGATCGATTCTGACCACCTCGCCGCCCAGCTTCCTGGTATCGACTTCCGGCAGATATTTCGCCGGATTGTGCTCGAGCTCCTCCAGAAACACGCCGTCGCGCGTGATCTTGCCCAAAGCCTGGCGATCGGCCGAGCAGGACACGCCAAGCCCGATCGGCAGCGACGCGCCATGGCGCGGCAGACGGATGACGCGCACGTCGTGGCAGAAATATTTTCCGCCGAATTGCGCGCCGACGCCAAGCGACTGCGTCATCTTGTGGATTTCCTGCTCCATGTCGCGATCACGGAAGGCGTGGCCGTCCTCGGAGCCTTTGTCGGGCAGCGAATCATAATATTTGCAGGACGCAAGCTTTACCGTCTTCATGGTCATTTCCGCCGACGTGCCGCCGATGACAATCGCGAGATGGTAGGGCGGGCACGCCGCGGTGCCGAGCGTGAGCACTTTCTCTTTGAGGAAAGCGAGCATGCGCTCACGCGTCAGGATGGACGGCGTCGCCTGGAACAGAAACGACTTGTTGGCCGAGCCGCCGCCTTTGGCGATGAACAGAAATTTGTAGGCGCCCTCGCCCTCGCCAGCGCCTTCCGCGTACAACTCGACCTGCGCCGGCATGTTGGAGCGCGTGTTCTTCTCCTCGAACATCGACAGCGGCGCGAGCTGCGAATAGCGCAGATTGCGCTTGAGATACGCGTCGCGCGCGCCTTCCGCGAGCGCCGCCTCGTCGTCGCCGTCGGTCCAGATCAGCCGGCCCTTCCTGCCCATGATGATCGCGGTGCCGGTGTCCTGGCACATCGGCAGCACGCCCCCCGCCGCGATATTGGCGTTCTTGAGAAAATCGTAGGCGACGAACTTGTCGTTGTCGGAGGCTTCCGGATCCTCGACGATGGCCTTGAGCGAAGCAAGATGCGACGGCCGCAAAAGATGATTGATGTCGGTGAAAGCCGCTTCGGCCAGCGCGCGCAGCGCCTCGCGCGGCACCACCAGCACCTCCTCGCCTAGCACGCGCTCGATCCGCACGCCCAAGGCGCCGCCAGCAGTACCAAGGTCGATCTTTCGGTAAGGCGTCGTATCCTTGCCGAGGGGAAACAGCGGCGTGTGCCTATAGGACGGGGTCGGATGGGCGGAGAGCGGGGCGTTCATAAGATCATTCCAGGCCGTGTATAGGTGCGGAGCACTCTATACACCAATTTTCAGCTGACCACGTGCCTGGCCACTGCGCATGCTGCCGTATCCATGCGTAATCGCAGCACGGCTCCGCGGTAGGCCCATTTTGCCGAGATTGCCGCGGCCGGCAATTGCAGCTCACCATCGTTTTGCAGCCGAGAAAAGGCGGAACAAATCGAAGCTACGCCATTACGTCTTGATATCGAGCAGCGACTTCATCATCCGCGCATAGGCGCGCGCCACCGCGGCGTTCATGGCGAAGGTATAGCTCGCCGTAGCCTGCTGCAGGGCTTCGTGGACGTAGTCGACGTTTGGCGCCGCCACTTCGCCGTTGGCGTCGGCATAGGGCGCGGTCGGAGCATAGGCCGGCACGGTCGCCGGCCGCGCGTTGGTCACGACGGCCTTGGTGCCGCCGCCGGCCGTGGCGATCTGATTGACCTGTTTGGGCCCATAAGCGGACGGATATTGTGCCGCGGTCGGCGGGTCGGCCGACGGCAACGGGCCGTCGGATTGCGCATTGGCGACATTCTCCGCCGAGACCTGCAGGCGGGTGGCGGCGGCGAGCATTCCCGATGTGGCAATCGACAGGATCGGCTCCATGCGCGCTCGATACGCGAGGCGGCCTAAGCGCGGGTTCCAGAGATCGTTAGAATTTTATCGAAATGGGTCCCGGCAACTTACCAAACGTCGTCATGTGCGCGCTTGTCGCGGGCATCTATGTCTTTATCAGCGCCTTGGAGGCGAAAGACGTGGATGGTCGGAACGAGTCCGGTCAGGACGAAGGGAGGTTTAACGGCTCTGAAACCAGAGAGACTGTGTATCCCGGATGCGGCGCAGCACGAAGTGGTGCGCCGCTGTTCCAGGATCGTCTCAAACTCCGATCTCGTAACGATCCCGGGTCGGCAGCGCACCATTCCGCTTCGCCATAGCGCGTCGCAGACGCGCGTGAACGCGCTTGCTGCGCTGCGCCCGGGAACCGTACTGCTTTATGCGGCATCACAGCTTAAACAGCTTCTCCGCATTACCGTGCGCGATGCGCTCGCGATCGGCGGCGCTGACCGGAAGCTGGGCGAGGAAGGCGCGCGCATCGGTCATCGACTGATAGGGGTAATCTGCCGAGAACATGATGCGATCGACGCCGACTTCAAGAAGCAGATCGAGGAACGCCGCCGGAAAATTGAAACCGGAAATGGTGTAGTGGACGTTGTTGCGCAGATAGAAGCTGACCGGCTGCTTGAGCTTGGTAACCCCGGGCGAAAGCGCATGATCAAAGCGCTGGATCATGAACGGCAGCGTCTCGCCGAGATGGCCGATCACGAACTGCAGCTTCGGAAAGGCGTCGAACACGCCGCCGAGAATGAGGCGGAGAATGTGAACGGCGGTCTCGATATGCCAGCCCCAGCCCGAGCCGGCGAGCGCGTCGGTGACCGCCGGCGCGATGCTGCCGCCGGCATAGCAGGCTGCGATCACCGCCTGTGGCGGCATGGTCGGATGCAGATAGATCGGCGCGTTCAGCGCTTGCGCGCGCTCTAGGATCGGCCAGAAGAATTTGTCGTCGAAGTAGCGGCCGCGGTTGTGGCCATGGATGACGGCGCCGACAAAGCCGTCGCGCATGCGCTGCTCGAGCTCGGCCGCCGCCTTGTCCGGCACGGCAGTCGGCAGCACCGCCAACCCGGCAAAGCGCTTGGGATATTTCTTCACCACTGCGGCCAAAAAATCATTGGCCTCGCGGCTGAGCGCAAGGGCCTCGGCGGCGTCCGACTGTTCGGTGCCGGGCGAGGTGAGCGAGAGCACCTGCATGTCGATGCCGGCGGCATCCATCTCGGCCACCCGACCGGCGTCAACTTCAGCGAGTTGCGCAAACACCTTGGCCAGCCGGCCGCCGGTCTTCTCGGCATGTTCTTCGCGCTTGCGGCCCGGACCGGCGCGGAAGGCCGGGGTTGAAAAGTGCTCTTCGAGCGTGATCGTTCGCATAGGCGTTTCCTTTTGTGTCTTTTGAGCGTGCAGGAGCTTCGGCGAGACTGCGGATTTATAGCCGGGCCGACGGAATGAGCAACGCGCCGGAAGTAAAGCGCCCCGTTGCGGGCAAGAGCTCCAGCGCGGCGAATCTGTGCTAGTAGCACCGCTGTCATGTCCGCACGTATCGTCCGCGTCGGCCGCGCAAGAACCGGCCTCGGCCTGTTCGCAGCCAAGCCGATCGCGAAGAAGGCCTACATCGTCACCTATCGCGGCAAGCGCATTCCGACCGCCGAGGCGCACCGCCGCGAGCGCCGCGGTGCGGCCAAATACATGTTCGAGGTCAATCGGCGATGGACCATCGACGGCTCGTGCCGGCGCAATCTCGGCCGCTATATCAATCATGCCTGCCGCCCGAATTGCGAAGCGGTGCTGCGCAAGGGGCGGATCATCGTTCTGGCGCTGCGCGCCATCGCGCCCGGCGAGGAAATCACGCTCGACTACGGCAAGGAGTATTTTGACTTGTTCATCGCACCGGTCGGCTGCCGCTGTGCATCGTGCTCGGGAAAGAATCCCAAAGGTCGAAGATAGGCTTTGATTTCGGTTTGATAGGCTTGATTTCGGTTTAACGTCTTGTTCGCCCGGCGAAGGAACTAATCACAGCCAAAGATGTTTGTACGTGCGGTCCGAAACAGTCGGACGCACACGCTGGAAAGCGCGATGAATAATGCTGTCCATCAGTTGATCCAACTGATATTGCAAGGCATTACCTGGGTGCTGCGCACGGCGGAGGCGCTCTGGACCTGGTCGTGGAACCAGATCGCCGCGGTCTTCGCTCTCTCATGGGGCACATTGCCGGCCTGGAAGCTCGTGCTCGGCATCATCGCAATCATCATTCTCGCCGCGATCATTTTCGCCGCGTTGCGGCGCGCGCTGGCCGATCTCCGCCGTGTCGCCGCCGCGTTCTGGAGCATGGCGATGATGCTGGTCGGAATCCTTACGATGGTCGTTATTGCGGGGCTGTTCTCGCGCGGCTTCCAATGGGTGGTTGCCAGCGTTCCCGATCACTTCTGGGAATCGCTGATCTAAATTAGAATGCAGGCGCGTGCGCTAAAAGGCGTCGCAACAGACGGCGAGACGACATCACTGGCGACTGCCGGAGCCGGAAGGGCCGTACCGACCGCAAGCCCGCAGAGCACCGCCGTCAAGAAAAAGCGGACCAGATTCGCCTCCTCCGGCTCGGCCGAGATTGATCGCTGCAGCGCTGCAGGAAGTTCACTGCTCCTAATCGAGCTTGATGTGCGCCTCCTGGATCAGCTTGCGCCATCTCGGCTCTTCCGCGCTCAGCCGCGTCTTCAAATCCTGCGGTGAGCCGGCGATCGATTGAAAATTTTGCGCATCCAGGAAGCTTTTTTGCACATCGGCATCGGCAAAGGTCTTGCGCACCTCGGCGTTGATCTTGCCGACGACGTCGGCCGGCATGCCCGCGGGGCCGAACAGGCCGAACCACGACACCGCGGTAAAGCCCGGCACCGTTTCCGCGATAGCTGGCACATCCGGCAGCAGCGGCAGGCGCTTCGGCGCGCCGAGCGCGATCATCTTCACCGCGCCGGCCTTGGCCTGCGGCATCGCGCTGCCGGTTGAGATGAACATCAGCTGGATTTGTCCGGCCATGACGTCCTGCATCGCCGGGGTCGCGCCCTTGTAATGCACGGCGACGAAGTTCACGCCGGCCATAGTCTTGAACAGCTCCATGTTGAGATGACCGCTCGAGCCGACGCCATAGGTGCCGTAATTGAGCTGGCCGGGCTTCGCCTTGGCGAGCGCGATCAGCTCTTTCACGTTGTTGGCCGGCACCGAAGGATTGAGAATGAGCGCGTGATCGATTTCCACCAGGCCCGAGATCGGCGTGAAGCCGTTGACGGGGTCATAGGGCAAGTGATCGTACAGAGTCGGATTGACGATGAAGGTGCTTTCGGGGCCGATGAATAAAGTGTAGCCGTCGCCCGCCTGATGCGTGACATATTCGGCAGCAACCTGATTATTGGCCCCAGGCTTGTTCTCGACGATCGCCTGCCCGCCCCAATCGGCAATGAAATGCTGCGCCAAAAGGCGCGCGAGCATATCGGTCACGCCGCCGGGCGAAGCCGGAACAATAATAGTGATGGGCTTGGACGGATAGTTCTCCGCCACAGCCGCACACGGCGGGACCGACGCCACCATGAGCGACACGATTGCGGCCAAGCCGCGCAGCCACGCTGTCATTGCATCCTCCCGGTTGCCTCCCCCTCGCCGCGTCTTAGCCAAGCCGCCAGCAGCTATTGCATCATCTCGTCGGTCGGCAGAATGCCCCACAGATTTGCTGCCGACGGATCCTTGGCCCAGACTTTCGGACGTTGCGGCGAGTCGCGATGCCACGGCCGCGGCTCGAAATAGCCGAGCTCCTCGTTCATGCGATCGAGCTCGCAGAACAATTCCGTGATCAGGCCGTTGGGCGCGCGATGGTAGGCAAACAGATTGTGGCCGATGCCGTGCCGACCCGGCCCCCACAGCAATTTGTAGCCGTGCAAGCTCAAGAAATCGCAGGCCTCGTGCATATGGCCCCAGTCGCGCAGCTCAAACGCGGTATGGAAATGCCGGTTCGATCCGGTCTCCATCAGATTGATGGTGTGGTGGTCCGGCCCGCAGCGCAGAAACGAAAAGAAATCGGCCATCCAGTCGGATTCGCGAAAGCCGAGCACGTCGCAATAGAATTTTGTCACGTGCTTGACGTCGGTGACATGAAAGGCGACGTGGCCTAGCTTGCACGGCACGATGCCTTGTGACTGGAATTTCTGGTGCGAGAAGTCGCCGCGCTTGAAGATTTCCATGATCGTGCCCTTCGGATCGGCGAACACCAGCATGTCGGCGATCGACGGCTCCGGGTCTTTTCTGCGTTCGGTCTTGATGCCGTGGCCGGCAACTTGCTTCTCGAAGGCATCAAGATCGGCATCGGGAGCGATCTGAAATCCGATCCGGGTGCATTTGGATTGTGCGCCCTTGCGCAGCACGATCGAATGATGATCGACGGTCGAGGCAAGATACACCGTGTCTTTCTCTTTGGCCGCCAAAGTGAGCCCCAAAATCTCGGTGTAATATTGGGTTTGCCGATCGAGATCGGGTGTCTCGTAGCTGGCATGCGCGATCTTGCTGACGCGGATCATGCGAATTCTCCTGCAGGCTTCCTGTTTATTTCACTATTGATGTTGCGCGCGCGGCAGCGCGCTGATCACGTCGACCAACGCGGCGACGTCTTGGTCGCCAAGGCCCATTTTCATGAAACGCTCATAAAGCGGCACGACGCAATCGAGCAGCGGCGTAGCAACGCCGACGCTGTCGGCGAAGTCCGCGATCATGTCGAAATAATGCTGCAAGCCGGGGACCGAGCCCTGCACCGGCTGAAAGCGCCGCTCGGCCATCCAGGGCGCGCGGATACCAAACTGCGTCGACCCGCCGCTGCCACTCGCAATTGCCTTGATCATAAGCGGCACATCGACGCCCGCTTTCAAGCCCAGCGCCATTGCCTCCGCAGTCGCGGCGATATTGATCGCGACCAAAAGATTATTGACGAGCTTGACCCGGCTCGCCGCACCAAACTCGCCGAAATAGAGACAGGTATCGGCAAAGCCCGCGACCACGCTTTCGAGTCGTTTGCAGGCCTGCGCGTCGCCGGCGAGATAAATCACACCTTTGCGCGCCGCGACCATCCCCGGCGTGCCCGACACCTCGCCGTCGATGAAGATCGCGCCCTTCTCACCCAATACCGCAATCTGGCGCTTCTTGTCCGGCACCGGATGGGAGCCGAGCTCGACCACGATCTGCCCCGGCCGCGCGGTGTGAACGAGACCCTGCGGGCCGTGCACGACATCATCGAGCGCCTCCGTCGACGGCAGACACGAAAAAACGATATCAGCCCGCGCGCCGACATCGGCCGGGGAGCGCGCCGGCACGCCGCCGATTTTTTCGAACTCGGCCAGTGACTGGCGCCGATATCCAACGACGCGATGGCCGCTCTTGATGAGATTCTCCGAGATCGGCAAGCCGATCTTGCCGATGCCGACCAGGCCGATGGTCTCCATGCGCCTCCCTCCACATTGTTGTTGTTTTGCTCCTCAGTCGCTCATGGCGTCGTCCCGCTACGGCACCTCGACGGATTGATCGGAAAGATTGACGCGCACCGTCAGCGTGCCTTCCATGATCGTCCATTCCTTGAGCTCGAACGTCCGCAACCCATTGGCAAAGAACGGGTCACCCTCGGCAATGGCGCGCGCCTCGCGAGCATCTTTGGCGCGCAGGATCGTCAGGCCATGGCCGGTGGGCAGGCCCTCGCCGTCACTGAGCGGACCCGAGGCGAAGACTACGCCCCGCTTTTCCAGCGCGATCATGTATTCGAGATGGGCAGGCAGAGAAGGCTTGAGCTTTTCTGGCGAAACCAATGGCTTCGACAGCAGCACAAAAAGCTTCTTGCGCAGCATCTTTTGGGTCAGTTCAGCGATACGCGCATCAACATCCATGGCGCGATCCATGGCGCGAATTTTCCGATTTAGTTGCTTATGGTTGGCCGCCCACCCGCATCATGTCAACTGCGAGAGCACAAGAGGACGAATGCGGTCCCGCGGATATCGTACGATCGTCGAACATCTAGGGAAGCGCTTGCAACCAATGTAATATGGGGGACCAAAGAGCAGCCATGAGCATGTGGCTATTGTCACCATGAGCAATGCCATGCATCTCGCGCGCACGGCCCTGCTTGCCGGCCTTCTGGCAGCGCTGGCGAGCTTCAATCAGGGTCCCGCCGCGGCCGGCGAGCAGGCCGATGCCGATGCCGGATTTGCCAAGCGCTTCTTCGCCGACAGCGTGAGCGGGCCGAAGGCCTATGCGTGTTTTGCACGGCGCTACGATGCCGAGCACCTGGCGCAACATCCGCTGCAAAAGGTGAGCGTGATGAAACTTCTCATCACCGCCGAGAAGGTGCCGGACGACACCTATCTGCAGTATTCCTTCCGGCTTGGGGTCAATTTCCGCAACCGTCCCGGCGATTTCGATTCAAGCGGCGATTGCGGTCATGCACCAAGCGTGCGCAATGTGGATACCGGGGCCGCGCCGGCAGCCGGCATCGACTTTCAGTGCGACGTCGATTGCGACGGCGGCGGCATCTCGGTCAATCTCGCCAATGCCGACAGCGCCGTCCTCGTCAGGCTCGACCGCATCCGCATCTGGCGAGGCAAAAATCCCGACGAGACGGCGGAGAGTTCGTTGCAGGGCGGCGCCGACGACAAGATATTCCGGCTCGATCGCACGAGCCTCGACGAGTGCCGCTCGCTCGTGGCCGATCGCAAGGAGCTGGCCGCCATGCGGCACAAGTAACCAACGTCGTTGGTCATCCGGGGAACACGGAGGCACTGATGCGTCGACGCAATTTGCTGCAGGTTGCGCTTGCCATCACGCCGATCTCGCTGCTTGCGGGTCGGACAGGAGCCGCGACGGCGGAAACGGCCAAAGTCGCCTATCATCTTGCCGACCTCGACAAGGTCGGTTTCGTCCTTGGCAATATCCGCAACCACTACGACGGAATGGGCGGACCGGAAAAGGTGCGGATCGCCCTCGTAGTGCACGGCCCGGCCCTGAAGGCGTTTCGAAGCGCGGATGCGACACCGGACATTTCGAAGCGTGTCGGCGAATTGAAACAGTCGGGCCTCGAGCTCAATGCCTGCATCCACACCATGCATGCGATGGAGGTCACGCTCAATGATCTGTTGCCCGGCTTCATCGTGGCCGAGAAAGGAGGCGTTGTTCGCCTCGCCGAGCTTCAGGCGGAGGGCTACACCTATCTGCGGCCGTGAGACCGATGAGCTGTAGGTACCTTGCTCACTGGCATTGGAACTGTTCGCCGGAACGGCCGAAGCAGAATTTTTTGCCGACATTGACAAGCTGAACACGCCGGTTGACGGCGGCCGTCGGATGCGCGGGATCGCGCAATTGCTCTTCGCCGAGTCCGACCGGTTGCAGCACGGCCGGATTGACGCCGAACGGATCGACCAAAGCCGCCACGATGGCTTCCGCGCGCCGCTGGCTGAGACCGATATTGTATTCGCGGCCGCCGACAGAATCGGTGTGACCGATCACAAGAAATCCATATCCAAGAAGGATCGGATTGTGCAGGGCGTCGGCGATCGAGCCCACCGTGCGGTATGACGACGGCTTGATGACCGCAGAGTTGAAATCGAAATCAACTTCGACGGTGAACTGCGCCAGATTTTGCAGTTGCGGGAAACTCAAGGGCCGCGGCGGCACGGCGCCCGGATAGTTGCGAATATTGTCCAGCGCCGCCTGTCGCATCTGCGACGCCGTCAGATCAAGCCGCGTATCGCCGCTCACGCCCGCGAGGCTCGTCGCAATCTGGCCCGCGCTCAATCGTGTTTGCGCGACGGCAGCAGTCAAAACAACGAGGAACAGCGCGCCCGCAGCGGCAGAGATATGGTGTGGTTTCATTGCTGCGCTCTTTCCGTCCGCCAGCCAGTATCGGTAAAGGCCTGATTGCATGCCGGCGTAATTGCCGCCGGCGAGGTCATCCGCAGACATTCCACGAGATGCGCATCGGCATGCGACGTGCCGCACAAGCGCTCGATGTCCGCGCCGCAGATGTCGCCGATATTGCGCTGCGCCGCCGCGCGGCGGCTGATCGACTCGTACACGGTGAGTCGGGTTTGCGCGCAGCGCGGCGACAGCACGCCGGCATGGCCGTCCAGGCATGCTTTGAGCGCGCCGCTCAGCGGAATGCCGCGGCAATATTTCGCAACATCGCCACTACAGGCCGCGGCGAGCTGTGAAATGGCGTCGGCGTAACTCATGGTCTGCGCCGCAGCCGTGCCGATGCCGGCACATAAAGCCGCCAGCGCGCAGAACAGCGACGCCTGTCGTTTCGCAATGGCACGCATCCCCAAGCCCTCCCTCGGCAGCCGTATCATCATACCAGCAGCCCGCAGACTTTATCCTAACCTAGCCGTAGCCGGATCCTAACCTATCCGTAGCCGGAATCCACAATCGGGGCATGGGCTTAATCATGGGAAAGCTCCGCAGCAATTGCCAGCCGGTGTCGCGGTCTTATTCCTCGCCGACCAAATCGCGGCGCCGGCCTTCGAGCGCTGCGGAATAACGGCGCAACACATAGGCCTCCGTCAAAAGTCCGACCACATGGCGGTCGAGGAAGGAGTCGACCACCGCCAGCGTTTCGGCCTCGGCGCGGTCGAAGGCCAACACCGCCTCCTTCACCGCCATGCCGGGCAACAGCATGTCCTCGCGGTGATGAATGAGATCCTTGATCGACTCCTGCGGATCGGCCTCCAGCGCATGCGCGTCGGCGACCAGGACCAGGCCCACATAGCGATCCTGCTCGTCGACGGCGATAACCGACGCCGAGGAGCCGAGCGGGAACGCCTCGCGAAACTCGGCGATTGTCGACGACGCGCTGACCGTCTGCACGTCCTGCCGCATCATCTTTTCGACCGTGAGATCGCGCATCCAGCCGATATCGGCGGCGCTACGGATGGTCTCGCCGCGCAAATGGAAACGCCAGGTCGCGAATGAATAGCCGAACACTTCGCGCGTCACCTGTGCCGCGATGATGACGGCGACCAGAACGGCCGTTGTCAGCCACAAATCGCCCGTGGTTTCGAGCGCGATGAAGATCATGGTCAGCGGCCCGCCGATCACGGAGGCGGCAAGCGCGCTCATGCCGATCACCGCATAAGCATTGGGATCGAAATACACCGTAGGCCAGATCATCGTCAGCGCGACGGCAAGCAGATGACCGCCAAGCGCGCCGATCAACAATGACGAAAAGAACATGCCGCCGCGAAAGCCGGAGCCGAGCGAAGCGATCGAAGCGACGATCTTAAGGATGAACAGAAGGGCGACGGCGCGAAACGACAGATCGAGCATGCCGGCGACGCGCAGCGCACCGTGTCCCGATGACATGATCTGCGGCGATACCATTGCCAAAAGGCCGACCACGAGGCCGCCAAGCATGGTGCGCAGCGCCGGTCGCAGCCGCAATCGCGCAAACATCGTTTCGCTGATCGCAACGCCGCGCATAAGAAGAATGCCCAGAATTGCCGCCAACAGGCCGAGCGTGGCAGCGAGCACGAGATCATGCGCGACGATCGTCATCCGTTCCGGAGGCACTACGCCGAGCTCCGCCGGCGAGAGCTGCCGCGCCACTAGAAAGCCGACCAGCGCGGAAATGCCGACCGGCGCCAGCCCGCTCGGCGAATAGCTGCCGATGATCAGTTCAAACCCGTAAAAGGCGCCGGCAAGCGGCGCGCCGAATGCGCCGGCAATCCCGGCAGCCGCGCCGCAGCCGACCAGGATGCGCAGGTCGCCGCGACGCAGGCGAAATGCTGCACCGATGCGCGAGGCGATGCCGCTCGCAAATTGCGTATAGCCGGCCTCGAGACCGACGGATGCGCCCACGCCGCTCGACCACACGGTCTGCGCCGCAACGATGATGCTGCCGATGAGCGACATGCGGCCGCCATGCAGCGCATTCGCCTCAATCGGATCGATCTCCCGCTCCGGTCGCCAGCGCCGGATCAGCTCGGTCGATGCGCCGAACAGAATGCCGCCCAACAACGGCACACACAGGGCCAGTACCGGATCGAGTGACAGTCGTGCGGAAAGTCGCTCACCATGCTGCAAATCAAAAAATATTTCGTGCAGCAGATCGACTGCATTCCCCATCAGCGCGACAACAAGGCCGGCGACGATGCCAACCAGCGCAGCGAGCGCGATCAGGCTCGATTCGCGCGCTCGAACCAGAGCGCGCAGACGGCGTGGTATCTCAAGTCGCGTTGCGGTCTTGGCGCTCAAGACGCGTCACCCGATTGGGCAAACAAGGACGTAACAATTGATCCCCGCCACGCGACGCGGCCGGTCAGCGAAAGCGGAACCAGGCTGCGCGCGACCCGTTTTCTCCCTCGGCCTTGTCGCGCGCCCCAAGCAGAGGCCGTCCATTCAATCCATATCATCGTCGTTACTGTCGTAGCCGGAATCGCTCCGCTCGCCGGTGTCCATTGTCGGCACCGACGGCCGCCGGCCTCCTCCAAGGCACGCCGCATTTGGCGACGGGCGCACCGACCGGATGCGGCGAGGGATCAAGCCGCAGGGTTTTCCGCCGCCCGATCTCGTCGCATCGGAGCGAAATTTCGTCCGAATAGTGCGCCACGCCAAAGACCAGAAAGCCAATCGTCCCAAACGGCTTTGAAGTCAACCTGTTTGCTTTCGGCCCAGCCGGGCCGTGATTATTGGCACGGCTGCGAACAGCGGCAGCTGTCGAAGGCGCCGGCCGGCCAATCGCGCTGTCACGGCCCGTCGCGCCCGAGCGGCAAACCTGCGATCTTCGCAACGGGACCGAACATCTGTTCAGTGCGTTTTCTATCCGCCGCGCGCGCAAGTCGTCATGGGTTGGCCAACACCGCCACCGTTTTGCCTTTTCCTCATCGCGACAGCAGCGTGCCGCGCGCGGCGTGCGCCTGCGCAGTTGCGCCGGGCCGATGTCTTGGCATCGATCCGCAGTCACGAGGGCGTGCATTGTCGCAGCCGCCACCCGCAATTGTCTCGAAGTCGCAGCAACGCTGTCGCGGCGCTTGCAAGATCATCGGTGTTACGGTGAATGACCGTGCGCCGACCAGCGCCTAAGACAATCTCGCTCGGACTTGGTCGTCAGAGATCCGAGGCGTTGGGCGCCGGTGGCATCACTGTGGAAAGGAGAGCGCGTTTCGCGTTTGCCCGCTGCGAGCGCGATCTGGCGCCTCGGCTAATGCCGGCAACGCCGCGCAGACGCGCTCGATAGCGACGCCTCGCGCGGATGCGAGGCGTCGAGCGCGGCAAACCTTCGGCTGAGACGCCATAGCCGGAACAGCCGTAGCCACAGGGCGTTGGTTCCAAAGCCCGGCTGGCATTCAGATATGGCTTCATACGCAGGCGACGTATTTTCGCGTCTTGTCTCCAATTTGCGCATTGCTCCGCCTCAGCATCCCCAGAAAGAGACGGCAACAAATGTTGATCGCGATAGTGGGTCACTGGCCCAGGCCGGCGCGGTGTCCGGCACGGTCGTGGAGACGGATATTCCGGGTCGTCTCGATGGCCTGCCATTCGGCCGATTTCACCTCCTTGTGATCACTGCGCTCGGCATCACCTGGATCCTGGACGGTCTGGAAGTGACCCTGGCCGGTGCCTTGTCCGGCGAGCTCAAGGACAGCGCCGCATTGGGTTTGAGCAATGCGCAGGTCGGCCTCGCCGGTAGTTTTTACCTGGGCGGGGCCGTGCTCGGCGCATTCTTTTTCGGCTGGCTCACCGATCGGCTGGGCCGCAAGAGACTGTTCACGATCACGCTCACCGTTTACCTTCTGGCCACCGCGGCGACCGGATTGTCCTGGAACGTCGTCAGTTTTGTGCTGTTCCGGTTTCTCACCGGTGCCGGCATTGGCGGCGAGTACACTGCCATCAATTCGACAATCCAGGAGCTTATCCCGGCACGGTTCCGCGGCTGGACCGACCTCCTTATCAACGGCAGTTTCTGGGTCGGAGCGGCACTGGGCGCGGGCGGTTCCCTCGTACTCCTCGATCCGGCCGTCATCAATCCGGCAATTGGCTGGCGGCTTGCTTTTCTGATCGGGGCGACTATCGGACTTGTGATTCTGCTGATGAGATTTTGGATTCCGGAAAGCCCGCGCTGGCTGATCACCCATGGCTTTCCCCAGGCGGCCGACGCTGTCGTGCACGGGATCGAAGCGCATTTTGGCGATGCGTCGGCGGTCACGGGGGCCAATGACCACTGCAGAGTACGGCTGCGGATGCGCAGTCACACTCCCTTGTCCGAGGTGGCGCGCGCGCTGTTCGTGACCTATCGCCGTCGCACGCTGGTCGGCCTGAGCCTGATGGGCGCCCAGGCCTTCTTCTACAATGCGATCTTCTTCACCTATGCCCTGATTCTAACCGATTTCTACAACACGCCGGCGGACCAAGTGGGCTGGTACATTCTGCCGTTCGCGGCCGGCAATGTGCTCGGTCCGATCCTGCTCGGCCGGCTGTTCGACACGCTCGGCCGCCGCGTGATGATCGCCTCGACCTATGCCTTGTCGGGGATATTGCTCCTGGTGACCGCTGATTTGTTCGACCGCAACATGCTGTCGGCACAGACGCTGACCATCGCCTGGATGGTCGTGTTCTTTTTTGCCTCGGCGGCGGCGAGTTCCGCGTATCTCACGGTGAGCGAAATCTTTCCGCTGGAAATTCGTGCATTGGCAATCGCATTTTTTTATGCCATCGGCACCGGCATCGGCGGCATAGCAGGCCCGCTGCTGTTCGGCGTCCTGATCAATAGCGGATCGCGCGGCAGCGTCGCTGCCGGCTATCTGATCGGCGCGGCGCTGATGATCGGGGCCGCCGCCGTGCAAGCGGCGTGGGGCGTCGCCGCAGAGCGCAAGTCGCTGGAATCGGTTGCCAGGCCGCTTGCGCTTGTCGAGTAACAACAGATATCGATTGGGATGGGATCGGCAAAATGGGCTTGGAAATTATCGACATTGCAAGAAATGGCATTGCGGATCTCGATATGGAGCTTTCGGAAACATCTCTCATTCCCGATTTACGGAAATGTGCGATCCTGCTCGACATCGACGGCACGATACTGGATCTCGCTCCCTCGCCGCAGCAAGTCTGGGTGCCGACCGGATTGCGCCAAACGCTGGCGCGGCTCAACACCTTGACTGACGGCGCGCTCGCGCTGGTCAGCGGGCGCTCGTTGCAAGACATCGATCTGATTTTCTCGCCGCTGGAACTTGCCGCAATCGGCGGACACGGCGCCGAGTTGCGTCCGATCGCGGGCCGCAAAGCCGTCATGCGCGCCAAACCCCTGAGCGAGGCGCTTAAGCGCAAGCTGGCCGGTGTCAGCGAACTCGGTCCGGGCGTGCTCGCGGAGAACAAGGGCTATTCACTGGCACTGCATTATCGCCTCGCTCCCGACAGGGGCGACGCGGTGCGTGCCGCAGTCGAGGAGATCTGCGCGGAGATGCCGCCGGACACGGTCGAGATTCTGCCGGGCAAGCTCGTCGTCGAGATCAAGCCGGCCGGCGTCAACAAGGCCAATGCGGTCTGCGAACTGATGAAATGCCGGCCATTCAACAAGCGCAACCCGATTTTCATCGGCGACGACACGACCGATGAGCCGGTGTTCGGAGTACTGGCACGATTCGGCGGCTTGGGCTTTTCGGTCGGTCGAATCTCCCCGAACGTGAACGGACATTTTGACAGTCCCGCATCGGTCCGCGCGTGGCTTGCGCGCATTGCGGCCGCGGGTGAGGACGCCGCAGGATGAACGACCACGGGCTTGATCTCGCGGTGATCGGCAATGGCCGCACCGCCGCACTGGTCGATCCGTGCTCGCGGATCGTGTGGTGGTGCTATCCGCGCTTTGACGGCGATCCGATCTTCTGCCGGCTGGTCTCGGGACGGGAAGAGAAGGGATTCTCCGATGTCGTGCTCGAGGACATGGCGGATTATCAATCCGAATATGTCCGCAACACCGCGATCGTGTCGACCGAACTGACCGACAGCCACGGCAACAGGGTGCGGATCACTGACTTCACCCCGCGGTTTCGCCAATACGGCCGCGTGTTTCGGCCGCCGCAATTGTACCGCATCATCCAGCCGGTCGGCGGGCTACCGCGCATCACCATCCGCATGCGGCCGACCTGCGACTACGGCAAGCCGCTGCCACGCCGCTCGCTCGGCAGCAATCACATTCGCTACTCGGACGACAATACGGTGATCCGGCTCACCACCGACGCACCGCTGTCGCTGATCGACAGCGAGGCGCCATTCGTGCTGACGCGGCCGCTGCATCTGGTGTTCGGTCCAGATGAGCCGTTCACCGGGGATCTGGAAAAAACCTGCCGCGACTTTGTCGAGCGCACGCACGAATATTGGATGGACTGGGTACGCCGCCTGTCGATCTCCTATGACTGGCAGGAAGCCATTATTCGCGCCGCGATCACGCTGAAGCTCTCCAATTTTGATGAGACTGGTGCGGTGATCGCCGCTCATACCACGTCCATACCGGAGGCGCCGTCGAGCGGCCGCACCTGGGACTATCGCTACTGCTGGCTGCGCGACGCCTATTTCGTCGTGCAGGCGCTTAATCGCATCGGCGCGACGCGCACGATGGAGGAATTCATCACCTTCACGCTGTCGATCGCATCAAAGGCCGACCAGGAGTTGAAGCCGCTATACAGTGTCGTGCCGAGCTCGACTGTCGAAGAGCGTACCGCGCCGTTCCTCGAAGGCTATCGCGGCGACGGGCCGGTGCGGATCGGCAATGCTGCCGTCAATCAAGTGCAGCACGACGCCTATGGCAGCGTCATTCTCGCCGCCATGCCGATGTTTTTCGATCGCCGACTGCCCCGGCCCGGCGACGAAGGACTCTTTCATCTGCTCGAGTCGCTCGGCGAGCGCGCCGCCGCAAGGGCCTTCGTTCCCGATGCCGGCATCTGGGAATATCGTGGACGGCAACGTATCCATACGCACTCCGCGGCGATGTGCTGGGCGGGCTGCCAGCGGCTAGCCGCAATCGCGATGCGGCTCGGACTCGAGCCGCGCGCCAAATACTGGAATTCGGTTGCCGAACCGATCCATGCCGAGCTGCTCGATCAGGCCTGGAATCAGAAGCGCGGCGCGTTCACCGCGGCCTTTGGCTCGGACGACCTCGACGCAAGCGTGCTTCTGCTCGCCGATCTCGGCGTCGTCGAGACCGACGATCCGCGCTTTGCTTCGACCGTCGCGGCGATGGAACGCGAGCTTGTACGTGAAAAGCATGTCATGCGCTATGCCGCCGAGGACGATTTCGGGATACCGGTGACTGCGTTCTTGATCTGCCGGTTCTGGCTGATCGACGCCTTGTGGTCGCTCGGGCGGCGCGAAGCCGCGCACGATCTGTTCACCGACGCGCTGCAGCACCGCAACCGCTACGGCCTGCTCTCCGAGGACGTCGATCCGCAGAGCGGCGCGCTTTGGGGCAATTTCCCGCAGACCTATTCCATGGCCGGCCTGATCCTCTCGGCCATGCGGCTGTCGCGCAGCTGGCAGGATCGCTACTGGCGCGGCTGAGAATTTATCGCGTGGCCGGCAGATCCGGCATGTCGAACTTGTAGTCCGCGTGAACCAAAAGGCCGTAACGTTCAGTCTTGCTCGGCAAGGTCTGGCATGGGCAAGGCGTGCCGAAAATGTTGGTATAGGCGTTGTTGGTCGTCCACATTGCCCAGTAGCGGCCGCCGATACCGACGTCGAAGGCCGGCGTGATGTCGTAGGACAAAAAGGCGTCCAGTTGGACGCCGAGGCCGCGCCCGGTCTCGGATGAATTCTGGTTGGCGACATCAGTGCGCTGCCAATGGATGTCGGTACCGTTGAACTGCGTGTAGGGGATGAACGCTGCGTCGGTATTCAGTCGAAGGCCGGGGACGAGCGTCACATCGCCGTTCACGCCGACCCGCAATGAGTGCCAAGTATCATTCTCGGTGATGACCAGCACCGTGTTTGGGATGGCCGGCGCGCAATCGGAAAACGGATTAGCGATCTGCGCGCAGCCGTATGCGTCCTGCCTGTCGCGGTAATAATTGTACCCGATGAAGGCGCCGAGACGGTAATCGGCGGTGCGCAGCATGTCATAGCCGATGTCGCTGGTCGCGTAACTGATCGTACCTTTCACCGGATCTGAAATCGTATTCGAATAGGGAACGGCGGCGCCGAAAGCCGCCCAGTCTTCGTCGTTCATACGGCCGCCGGCGAACGCGCCGGTGCCGATCAGGCCTTTGACGAAAATCCGATCCGGGCTTTCCACGCGGCCAAAAAACTCGCCGGAATTGGCGACCGACTGATAAGTGAGCCGCGACACCAGAACGTTGGCGGTGGTGCCCGACGTCGTTGCGCCAAGGTCCTTTTGGAATTTGCCCGAACTGTACCAGTAGCGCAGTCCGCCCGCGAACCCCCAGCCGGCGAGCCACGGCACAGCAGGCGCCGCCCACGCCTTGCCGACGGGAATCAGAGCCGGGCTTGCCCAATGCGCCCATGGATCAAGGCCGAGCCGGTAGTTCAGGCCGAGCTTCAATTCCTGCATATTCTGCGAGACGCGAGTCGTACCGGCCGGTGTAAGCACATAGCTTGCCGGATTCGGCGGCGCGGCTTGGAGAAGGCTGGCCGGGGTCGGCACATTGGAGTGGCCAAAGCCGAGAAAATCATATTCAAGCCGCAGCGACCATGCCGGTGTCAAAGCGCGCTCGATGCCTGCGCCCGCCGTCCAGCCCGCTTTCCAGATATTGCTCGTCACGTCGGTGCCGGAGCCGGCAATGGCATTGCTGGTGATATTAATATGATCGTGAATGGCGGCGAAGCCGCCCCTGATGTAGGCGAGCGTGCGTTGCGCCGGATCGATCGCATAGCCAAAGCGCGCCGCGGCCGTTGCGCTGACATCGGGCTCGGCGCGGCAATTCGCGGAGATGAAAAAGCCGGAATAGGCAAGACAGGTGTTGGTGCCGGTCGAGCTCAAGCCGGTCACATCGGCTTCAACACCGAACACGAGCCGCGTCTGCGGCACCTGCCAATTGTATCCAGCCTGAAAGCCACCGAGCAACCCCGGCGTCGATACTCGGTCGCCGAAGATCGATGGGCCGAACGGATCGGAAAAAGTCGCATCGCCCCATGCTGCGCCGGCATGCGCGCCGACATAGCCGCCGGTCCAGCTCCACAGCGGTGAAACTGGCGCCGGCGGCGGACCGGCGCCCAGGTCGGCCGCGCTGGCGGCGCTCGCTGTCGCGAACACGATAAGTGCTATGCCGCGGAGCAGAAGCCCTTTCATAGCCGCTCGTTGTGGAGACTTAACGCATGATTTGCGCAGGCCGCTCGCGGCGGTCCATGCGAGTCCAATAACTCTTTGCACCAGCTTGCGATTCCGCGCAGGTCCGCACCATTCAAGCAGTAAAGAAATATGGTTGAGGTTTCCTTAAGACGGTGCGTCTTAGACCGCGAAGGGTATGCTGCCGCTCGCAATCCAACCGGCGAAACCACAACAACGGGCTACGGCGATTGATGGCCCGAGACTGAGCGAAACGACTTCGCCATCCGCTTCAAATGTCCGGCCGTCATTGCTGTCGGGCGAGGGCTCCGGCTTGAAGCGATCCGGATAGTCGATCGTGGTGCCGTATCTCCCATTGTGGTAGGTAAGCCACTCGTCGCCGCGGCCTGATTCGATCGTCAGTGTCGCGAAAGCGGCGATCATCACCAGTCATTTGCATCGCATCAACGTGCCGTTCGTTTTCTTGCGTCTGGTCTGCCAACTACGCTTGTCCGAACAACCTAAACTCCGGTTCAATGGGAGAGAAAGCATGTGCGAGTGTTGCTTGCACGCTGCCGCGCCGCAAAAGGCTTTTGGCCGACGGGCTATTCTGCAGTTTGGCGCAGCCGCTGCGGCGAGCTTTGCGCTCGGCGCGCAAGCGCACGCCGCCAATGACAAGTCGCCGCCCAAGCCTGAAAACGTCATCTCGCCTGACGCTGCGCTTGCCCGTTTGAAGCAGGGCAATGCGCGCTATGTCGAAGGCATAAGCCGGCGTCATGATTTTAAGCACGAGCGCGGGGCGCTGGCGACTGGTCAAAATCCTTTTGCCGCCGTTCTCAGCTGCGCCGACTCCCGCATCGCGCCCGAATATTGCTTCGACACCGCGCGCGGCGACCTGTTCGTCTGCCGTGTGGCCGGCAATTTCGCAAGCGACGAAATGGTCGCGAGCCTCGAATACGCGGTCCAGGTGCTCAAGACTCCCTTGATCATGGTTCTCGGCCACGAAGCCTGCGGCGCGGTCGACGCCACGATCAAGTCGGTCAAGGACGGCACGACTCTGCCAGGCCATTTGCCATCACTGGTCGAGGCCATCAGACCTGCGGTGGATGCGGTGAAAGCCGAAGCCGGAGACATGCTGACCAACGCAATCCGTCGGAACGTCGCGCTCAACGTCGATAAGTTAAACAATGCCGAGCCGATCCTGAAATCTTTCGTCGGGGACAAGAGGATACGGGTCGTGGGCGGGATTTACGAGCTGAGGTCAGGCCGCGTCGATATGATCGCGTGATGCCGTGCGACCAGTTCACTTGACCGGGGTTTCCAACGGCTCTCTGAGGGCCGCGGGCGGGGCATGTTCGTCCCGGGCGCGCTGATGTACCGGCTTGCGGATGCGGGTCAGGTTATAGGCGCTGTTGATCAGGGCGAGATGCGAGAAGGCCTGCGGAAAATTGCCGACCAGCCGCTTCGAGAACGGATCGTATTCTTCGCTCAACAGCCCAACATCGTTGGCAAGCGCGAGCAGGCGGCGAAACAGCCGCTCGGCTTCGTCGAAGCGCTCCTGCAGAATGTAGACGTCGACCAGCCAGAAACTGCAAGCCAGGAAAGCGCCTTCGCCGGGCGGCAGCGCGTCCTCCACCGTCTCGGTGCTGTAGCGCATGACGAAACCATCGCGCAGCAAATTTCGCTCGATCGCCGCAACAGTCCTTGCAATGCGCGGATCCGAAACCGGCAGGAACCCGACGCAAGGTAACAGCAGCAGGCTCGCGTCAAGCTGTTGCGAGTCGTAGGCCTGCACGAATGTGCCGAGCTTTTTACTGTAGCCGTGGGCGCAAACATCATCGCAGATTTCATCGCGCAGCTTGCACCAATGATCGATCGGCCCTTCAAGCCCGAACGTTTCAGCACTCTTGATCGAACGGTCGAAAGCGACCCAGGCCATGACCTTGGAATACGTGAAGTGCTGCCGCCCGCTGCGCATTTCCCAGATGCCATGGTCCGGCTCGTGCCAGATCTCCTCGAGATGCTTGAGAAACGCCAACTGGGCGTCCCATCCAGATTCGTTGGTGGTCAGGCCACCGCGGCGGGCCTGATGGTACGTGTCCATGATTTCACCGAACACGTCGATCTGAAGCTGGGTGTGAGCCGCATTACCGATCCGCACCGGAGATGATTTCTCGTAGCCGGGCAGCCAATCGGCGATCCATTCGGCAAGCCGTCGCTCGCCGCGGATACCATACATGATCTGCAGCTGATGCGGACTGCCCGCGACGGCCCGCAACAGCCATTCGCGCCACGATTCCGCCTCCTCGTAATAGCCGGCGTGCATGGCGCCGAGCAGCGTCAGCGTCGCGTCGCGCAGCCAGCAATAGCGATAATCCCAATTACGCTTGCCGCCGACGCATTCCGGCAGCGATGTCGTGGGCGCGGCTACAATGCCGCCGGTGGGTTCGTAGGTAAGCGCCTTAAGTGTGATGACCGAGCGGCGCACCGCGTCGCTCCACTCGCCCGCCGGCCGGCATTTCGCCGACCATTGCTTCCAGAACTTCTCGGTCGCTTCCAGCGAGGCCGTCGGATCGATCGGGCCGGGCAACGGTTCGTGCGAGCGCGCATAGGTCAAAACCAAAGGAATCGTCTCGCCCCGGCTGATGATGAAGTCGCCGACGGTGGTCAAATCCCTGCCTTTGACATGAACCGGCGTGCGGAGCACCGCCATGTCGGGGCCGGCGATCGCCCGCAGCGCGCCGTTTTCGACCCGCGTCACCCAGGGCACGACTGCACCATAACCGAAGCGCAAAATGAGTTCGGTATGCATGGCAAGCCGGCCGCGAATGCCGTGCACGATCCGCACGATCTCGGACTGGGCGCCGTGCATCGGCATGAAATCGACCAGCACGGCGGCCCCGTCACGTGTTTCGAAATGCGTTTCAAGAATGAGTGTATCGGCCCGGTAGCGGCGCGTGATGTGTGCCGGCTCGCGCGGCGCCACCAGCCAGCGACCATTTTCAGGGGTGCCAAGCAGCGATGCGAAGCAGGCTTCCGAATCGAATCGCGGCCAGCACAGCCAGTCGATCGATCCGTCGCGCGAGACCAAAGCTGCGCTGCGACAGTCGCCAATCAGTGCGTAATCTTCGATGCGCGCAGCCATTCAAACGCTCAGAATGCTTCAGCTGTTCAAAAACATGGCGCGGTCATGAAAAATCGACGATGACTTTTATGTCGCCCGATTGCGGCATCAGCGCCTGCGTCCATTGTTCAACCGGGACACGCCGTGTGATCAGCCGATCGAGCCAGCGCTGATCGGCGCGCCGTAGCGCGCCCACCGCATCTTCATAGTGCTTGCGGTTGGCATTGACGCAGCCAAAGACGGTCTCGTTTTCGAGCACGACGGTGCGATTGATCCCGCCGATATCGACATCGAGGTCGTGCCCCGGCGCCGAAACGCCGAGCAGGCAGACGATGCCGCCGGATGCGGAGCGGCCAAGCGTGTCGCGGATAACGCTTGGCACTCCAGTGCACTCCATCAGAATATCGGGCTTGAAGCCGTCGAGATCGGCAAGTTCGCCGACATGAAACTTGCCTCCGAGCGCGTTGACGATGGCTCGCTTGCCCGCCCTGTCGTGATGATCGAGCACATGCACGTCAAGACCGCGCTGCGCGCCGATCATGGCCGCCAGCAGCCCGATCGAGCCGGCGCCGGTGACCAGCAGCGTCTTCGGATTCCAGGCGCGCGAGCGGCGACCGATGCCCTCGGTATGATCCCACGCCTTGGCGACAATGCTGGTCGGCTCGACCAGAACGCCGTTGAAGCCAAGCGACCGATCGAGCTTGACCAGATATTCGGGCTCGACGCGAAAGAAATCCGAACCGTAACCGTTGCGCTCTTTGATGCCGCGCTCGGTGTAACGGCCGTTGCGGCACATGTCCCATTCGCCCACCGCGCAAGACGGGCACGGCACCGGATCCGGCCGGCGCACAAAGCCGACGACCAGATCGCCCGGAGCGACACCGCAATTTGCCGGCGCCTCTTTCACCTCGCCCAAGGATTCGTGACCGATGATCAGGCGCTGCTGACCGGGCGGCGCCCAGCCATAGACTCCCGCAACAATCTCACGATCCGTCCCGCAAACACCAAGCGCCAAAGTTCGCACCAGCACCGTACCGTCGGCCAGCGGCGGCTCCGGCGCATCGTCGAGCCGCGCAGAATTAGCAATGCCGGGCGCAACCGTAAGAGCGCGCATTACCGATCCAAATTATTGAGTGCGCAAAACCCTTTGGGTTCGCACAGTATGCCCCTCAAGCAAACGCCGCGGCGGCAGAAAAGTTCCGGTAGCGGAACCCCGATGGTCTTTGCACCGTTAAGACCCTCAGCCGTATCGCGCCAGACGGCGGATGATCTCGGAATCTGCTAATGGATCCTCTCGGTCGCAAGCGCTGGGCCATCGCTGAAGGGTACATTCCTTCCGAGAGCTCGTTTTCCGATCCGGCGCTGGTCTCGCACGAGACCGCCTGCATTCTCAATGCCGGCGACCGGACGGCGAACATTCGCATCACCATTTTCTTCGCCGATCGCGAACCGGTCGGGCCTTATCTCATCACCGTCGGCGCGCGCCGCACCTTGCATCTCAAATTCAACGATCTGCACGATCCAAAACCGGTGCCGCGCGATGTTGCCTATTCTTCGGTATTCGAGTCCGATGTACCGATCGTCGTTCAGCACACAAGACTCGATTCCCGCCGCGCCGAAATCAGCCTGCTGTCGACCACCGCTTACGCCGAAACCGAATGAAAGTCGCAGCTCTGCTTGCCAAGCATCAACATCGCGGCGTTGGCCACATTTCGTCATTGGAAAATCATTGTTTTAGCGCGGCCTCGCTGCGCCGCACCACATATTGGAACAAAGCGCGGCCGAACGAGTTGACGCACCACCGGGGAGCGGAGGACGAGTTCCATGAATGTCGTGGTCGTTTCTAACCGCGTTGCACGCGCGAAACCTGATGAGCCGCTTGCGGGCGGCTTGGCGGCGGCGCTGTTGCCGATGGTCAGAGATTCCGGCGCCATCTGGGTCGGCTCGAGCGGCCACACCGGTGACGCAGCGCAAACCCACGATTCCTTCGCCAAGGTCGAAGCCCTCGGCTCGGGCGCCTTGGCGACAGTCGATATGCCGGCGAAGCACTATCGCGGCTATTATGAAGGCTTCGCCAATTCGGCGCTGTGGCCGGCGTTGCACTCGCGGCCCGACCTCATCCACGTCACCGCCGACGACTACACATCCTATCGTGAAATCAACGCGTTCATGGCACGCGCTCTGCTGCGCTTCAACAAGCCCGACGCGGTATTTTGGATTCAAGACTATCATTTTTTCATGCTCGGCGCGGAGCTGCGTCAGCTCGGCGTCGATCGACCGCTCGGCTTTTTCCTGCATACGCCGTGGGCCGAACGGCGGACCATGTCCGCAGTCCCGCGCTGTGCCGATCTCGCCGATGCGATGCTCGCCTACGATCTGATTGGATTTCAGACCGTCGAAGACCGGCAGAATTTCGAAGACTATTTGAAGGCCGAGCTATGCCTGAACGTCGTCGACGGAATGGTCGCCTCGCACTGGGGCTTCACACAGCTCGCGACGTTTCCAATCGGCATCGATGTCGAAGAGTTTTCGGCGCGCGCGACCAAGGCGATCGGTCGGCCGGAGGTCGCCCGTTTGCGCGACAGCCTGCGCGGCGCAAAACTTGCGCTCGGCGTGGATCGGCTCGACTATTCCAAAGGTCTCGCCAACCGCATACGCGCGTTCGATCGCATGTTTGAAATGGAGCCTGCGCTGAAGCGCAGCGTCTCGCTGTTGCAGGTCGCGGTGCCGTCGCGCGGCAATATCAAGGCTTACCGCGAGCTCAAATCGGAGCTTGCTGCATTGGTCGGCGAGGTCAACGGGCGCCATGGCGAAGTCGACTGGATGCCGATCCGCTATCTCAACAAGGCTTTTTCGCAGTTGACGCTCGCCGGTTTCTATCGCGTCGCCAGCGTCGGGCTGGTCACACCTCTGCACGACGGCATGAATCTGGTGGCCAAGGAATATGTTGCGGCGCAGAACCCATTCGATCCGGGCGTGCTGGTGCTGTCGTCATTTGCCGGCGCCGCCAAGGAGCTCGATGCCGCGCTCTTGATCAATCCGCATGATATCGACGGCATGGCACGGCAGATCGCGATCGCGCTGAAGATGAGCGTCGAAGAGCGGCGCGAGCGCTGGCAAGCCATGGTGCGCAAGCTCAAGGCGGCGTCGGTGCAAACGTGGTTTGCCGATTTCCTGCGCACGCTTTCCGATATACGGCGGACGCCGCTGCGGGCGGCGGCCCGACCGATCGTGCTCGAACTCGCCAGCCGGCGCGCCGCCAACAATCATTGAGCGGCAGCCATTTGTGGGTGTCACAAGAGATTTTTTACCTCGTTTGGCCATAGTCGCAGACCTTGCGTAGCGCCGGCGCTGTAGCCGCATGGCGGAGGTGGAGTGGTGTCGATGCCGGGCGCTCATCGTCGTTTTGCGAGGAGGTCGCGTCTCGCCCCGCTGTCAGCTGCCGCAACGGCGGTGCTCGGCCTCATGCTGACGTCGGCGGCCGCGCAGGGTCCGGCGGGATCCGCGCATCACGCGCCCGGCATTGCACGGCCAAATGCGGCGCGCCAAGGCGTTTCACATTCTGACATTTCGCGTCCGCATGTTTATCTGATGCGCGGCCTGCTCAATATTTTCTCGCTCGGAATGGATCAACTCGCTGCCGAGATCCAGAGGGATGGCGTCGACGCCAGCGTTTACAACCATTCCGTCGCCGACGCCGTGGTCGCGCAGATCGTCGCGCAATATCGCGCCGGCGATCACGGACCCTACATTCTGGTCGGACATTCGCTCGGTGCGGACGCTGTGATGCTGATGGCACAAAGCCTCAACGTCCAGGGCGTTCCGGTGGCGCTGGTGGTGCCGTTCGACGGTACCGGATCCTACGCGACGCCACGCAATGTCGCCTGCGTGCTCAATCTCACGCAGCGCCAATATGCCTATATGCGACCAGGCTTGGGCTTTCACGGCCGGCTGCAAAATGTCGACGTGTCGAACGACCCCGGTATCGACCACTTCACGATCGACAAGTCGCCGCGGCTGCAAGCGATGGCGCTTGCCTCCATCTTGCAGACTGTGCACGGCGAGTCGTGCCGCCCGGGTGCGACCGGGCCGGTTGTCGCACGGCCGAAGGAGGCGCCGGCGCCCGGCGCTCCGGCACCCAGTGTCAAGGTGCTGCCGCCCGTCAAAGTGTCAGCGCCGACCGAGAATGCTGCCCCGACAGCGCAGCCTGGCGACGAGGGCTGAGGGAGCGCTCGTCTGCCCTGACAAGAGGGCCGGCTTGGAGCTACAAGCCGATCCCCAGCCGTCGCCGCAATGCCTTGGCTCTGACCGCGTGGATCTTGTCCAGGCCGGCCGCGCGCGCGGCATCCTGCAGATCGCGTCGGATCTCGTCGCGCTTCTCGTGGATCGAGGCGATGACCGGACCCACAGGCACGCCCAGGCCGACCAAAGCTGCTTCGGATAATTGCAAACTCGCCTCGACGGTCTCTGGCACGGCATCGCTGGCGCCGAGCTCATAGAGGTGGCGCGCGTGGTCGGCGTCGCGGGCGCGCGAGACGATCAAGATGTCGGTGCGCAGCTCCCGCACATGTTCGACGACGACGTCGATCAGATCATGATTGTGGATGGTGATGATGACCCCCGCAGCCTCCGTCAGTCCGCATATTTTGAGAAATTCCGGATCGCTGGCATCACCGTAATAGACGTCATGGCCCTCGCGCCGGTCGCGCGTCACGGTTGAAGCATCGGAATCGGCGGCAATATAGGCAATGCCGTGTTCCTTGAGCAGGGCACAAACCACTTTGCCGACGCGGCCATAGCCGACCACGATGGCGTGCCCCCGGCTGGCCGCCGGCCGGACGGCAAGCTCGGCGGGCGCGGCACCGTTCGCCCGCAGATGCGAAGCGAAGCGCCGCCCGAGGAATGACAGCACCGGGGTGAGCGCCATGGTAATCGACGTCACGGCCAGTGCCGCTGCCGCAAGTCGAGAATCGATGAGACTCAGCGCCGCTGCCGTACCGATGCCGACGAAGGCGAACTCGCCGCCCGGGCCGAGCAGCAAGCCCATTTCGACGGCGACCGGCCAGGACAGCCGGAACAATTTGCCGAGACCAATCACCAACAGCGCTTTGACGGCGACCAGGCCGACCACGGCGACAAGGACCAAAATCGGCTCGGCCAGCAATTCGCGTACGTCGATATCCATCCCCACGGTGAAAAAGAAAATGCCGAGCAGCAGCCCCTTGAACGGCCCAACCGCCGCTTCTATGGCTCGGCGATATTCGGTTTCGGCGAGCAAGAGCCCGGCGACGAAAGCGCCGAGCGCCATCGAGAGGCCGGCTGTATCGGCAGTAACTCCAGCCGCGATGATCACGAACAGCACCGCGGCGATGAAAAGCTCGCGTGAACGTGTCGTCGCCACCAGGCGAAAGAGCGGCCGCATCAGCACCCGGCCGAACAGCACGATGGCGGCAAGCGCGATCACAGCGCGCAGGAACGTTCCCTCAAGCGTCGCAACGACCGAAGCCGCCGGCCCGGCCGCGAGCAGCGAGATGAAGATCAAGAGGGGAATGACGGCGAGGTCCTGGGCCAACAGCACGGAAAAGCTGGCGCGGCCAAGCGCGGTCGGCAGACGCTCCTGGTTCGACAAAAGCTCGAGCACGATCGCGGTCGAAGACAAGGAAAGGCAGGCGCCCAGGATGATCGCTTCCGACGGGTTGCGGCCGAAATAGGCGGCTAGCCCGGCGAGCAGCACGGTCGTGATGCTGACTTGCAGGCCGCCGAGACCGAAAACCAGCCGCCGCATGGTCAATAGCCGGTGCAGCGACAATTCGAGCCCGATCAAAAACAGCAGAAACACCACGCCGAGTTCGGCGATGCCGGACACATCCCTGGCGTCGGTGACAGTAAACCAGGATAAAACCGGGAGCGCATGGACCAGCGATCCAAGGCCCAAGGGGCCGAGCAGCGCGCCGGCGCCGAGATAGCCGAGCACCGGCGAGAAGCCGAGCCGGCTGACGATCGGCACCACGATGCCGGCCGTGCCGAGCACGACCAGCGCATCGCTGTAAGCGGACACATTGATCGAGGCCACCAAGCCCTCCGGCGCGCACGCTCCGCCTTGTCGCGCGATTTTGCGGCGCCTGACAAGCCCTGCCGCTTGCGCCAAACTCCGAACAGCACGACAACGATTGCGGGCGAGAGGAAACTGCCATGACCGACATGACGATCACCGCCATCCGCACGACCATGCTGCGCGTGCCCTGGCCGGACTCGCCGTGGCTCAAGGGCCACGCGCTGGGCGCGGCGCGCGACATTCTGGTGCTCGATGCCGAGACCAAGGGCGGCATCGCCGGAATGGGTTATCTGTTCCTGTTCCGGCCGGGCATGCGCGCGATCGCGGCCTGTCTCGATGAGTGCATCATTCCGCGCGTCATCGGCAAGGACGCAAGCGCGGTCGAGGCGATCTGGCACGATCTGTGGCGCGCCACAGTCACCTATGGCCGAGGCGGCATTGCTTGCATGGCGATGTCGGCGCTCGACATTGCGCTGTGGGATGCGCTCGGCAAAACAGCCAAGCTGCCGCTGCACCGATTGTGGGGGCACTATCGCAGCGAGCTGCCGGCCTATGGGTCCGGCTGCTTCCGCGGCTCAGGCGGCGACGGCATGATCGCCAAAGCGCTGCATTACAAGGAGCGCGGCTACAAGGCGATCAAGATGCAGGTCGCGCATACGTCAGATCTCGCCACCGATCTCGATAATGTGCGGCGCATGCGCGAGGCGCTCGGGCCCGACATCGACATCATGATCGATGTCAATATGGGCTGGACCGCCGACGTGGCCATTCTGATGGGGCGAAAGTTTCAAGACTATAACGTGTATTGGCTCGAAGAGCCGGTGGCGCCCGACGATTTCTCAGGCTATCTGCGGATCGCGCAAGCACTCGATCTGCGTATTGTCGGCGGCGAGACGCATTTCACGCGCTTTGACCTGAAGCCGTTCTTCGAAAATCCGCGCCTGCCGATCCTGCAGCCCGATCCGATGCGCGGCGGCCTGACCGAGCTGCGCAAGATCGCGACTGTCGCCGACACTTGGGGCATGACGATCGCGCCGCATCTGTTTCCGGAATTGAACGTGCAGCTTCTGGCGTCGATCCCCAACGGGCTGTGGATCGAAGATATGGGGTTGTCGGAAGACCTCTGGGTCGAGCCGGTGCCGATCACGAACGGGCTGATCACCGCCCCGGAGCGGCCCGGCCACGGGCTTGCGTTCAAGCCGGACGTCTTGCGCGACTTCGCTGTTAGGAATTAAGCCGCTCACCGGACCGCATGACCGCTCGCTTCAAGGTGCCGACGGCGGGCTCGCCTTCTGGATCACGTTTCGCGAGCTCGCCGGGCTCGACGCCATCGAGAGCGGCGCCGCACAGTTGCGTTTTTCTGGCGTCGCGATCCTTCGCGATCGCCCTGCGTGCAACGCGGACTGGGTCTCGGCTATGCCAGCCTCGCGGCGCACGAAGCGGGTGAAGCCGTCAGGCGATTGCGCGAATTGGCGGACAGCACCGCCCGGCCGAAGAGTCGAACGGCAGTGACGTTCATGATGGAAGTGGTAGCGGAGGACGGATTTGAACCGCCGACACACGGATTATGATTCCGCTGCTCTAACCAGCTGAGCTACTCCGCCATCGCAAAGAGACTGCCGGCGGGTCTTGAATCCGCAGCCGGCGGGGCAAGATTTAGGGTAGTTTGCCAGTCTTTCCAAGCCCCACTTTATGGCCCGAATTGCGCGGCGCCGGACCCAAGAGGAGATATCCATGGCCATTCGAAAACCCGGCATTATTGCGGCTAATTTTGCCGCCGTCGTGCTCGGGACCCTGTTTTCCGCCGTCGCTTGGGCATTACCTTGGACGACGCCGACGGCATTGGCGCGCACGCCCTATGACGGCAGCTGGAGCGTCTTGATCGTGACCGATTCCGGCTCCTGCGATCGCGCCTATCGCTATGCTCTGCGCATCGCCGACGGCCGGGTTTATTACAGCGACCCGTCGTTTGACGTTTCCGGCCGGGTCGACGCGCGCGGCCATGTTTTTGTCCGCGTCAGCGCCGGCGGCCAATATGCCAGCGGCTCCGGCCAGCTCTCGGCCAATTACGGCGACGGCCGCTGGAGCGGCCGTTCCTCTACCTCGCAATGCTCCGGACATTGGCAAGCGGAGCGCCGCGGGTGAATGTTGGCGCAATCTCGATCGAGCCATTACGCCTGGCCGTTGCGATCGACGGCTATCTCTGACCCGCCCAAATAATAAATGTGATGGAGGACTTTCAGCACTCTCCGGACGCTTCTTAATTCGCCGCCGCGCGCGACTTGGCAAAGCGAATGAGCGAAAAATGCCCGAGCGGCGGCATCGGCCGCCGCTCGACGAGTTGCACGTCGCGATGGCCTGCCACCCATTGCTCGAGCCGCGCCCAGCGAAATGCCGCCTGCCAGCCGAGCCGGCGCGCCAGCGGCGCGAAGGCGCCTTCACAGGCCGCGCGCACGCCGCGCTCGGCGCCAAGATGATTGACCAAAATGATTTCGCCGCCGGGCTTGGTGACGCGCACGAACTCGTCGAGCGTGGCTTCCGGATGCGACACGGCGGTGATGACATATTGCGCCACCACGACGTCAAACACCGAATCCCGAAAGCCGAGATGCTGCGCATCCATGACGGCGAGGCCGTCGACATTGCTCAGCCGGTGCTCGGCGACGCGCTCCTTCGCCTTGCGCAGCATCGGCGCCGAGAGATCGACGCCGAACAGGCGATTGGAACGCGAATAATCGGGCAGCGACAGACCGGTGCCGACGCCGACTTCAAGAATGCGCCCGCCGATCCGTTCCGCCGCCGCGATCGACGCCTTGCGGCCGCGCTCGAATACCGCGCCGAAGACCAAGTCATAGATCGGCGCCCAGCGCGCATAGGCTTTGGCGATGCCGTCCTTGTCGAGGTCAGCAGCCAAAGATCGGCCCCCTATGCGTATCGCAAGCCGGCGTTTCAGCGGGCGGCGACCGCCGCGGTCAGTCCGGCGCCGGCTCCGCTCTTGCCAGCCGCGGCGGCAACAGTACTTGCAATGATGCCGCCGCCGAGAACGCGCGCCTGGCCTTCGGCGGCATCATAGAAGGCGCAGGCCTGGCCCGGCGAGACGCCGTCTTCGCCGCCGACAAGTTCGACCTCGATGTTGCCGGCGTTCTCGCGCAGCCAAGCCGGCTGCGGCGGCCGCGTCGAACGCACCTTCACGAACAGTTCGGGATGGCGCGCGAGCGCGTTTTCGATGCTGCCGTCGCCGAGCCAATTGAGGTCGCGCAGGCGAATGCGGCTTGTGCGCAGCGCTTCGCGCGGACCGACCACGACGCGTCGCGATGCGGCGTCGAGACGCACGACATAGAGCGGCGAGCCGGTGGCGATGCCCAGACCGCGGCGCTGGCCGACCGTGAAATGAATGATGCCGTCGTGCTCGCCGAGCACACGGCCGTCGAGATCGACGATTTCGCCGGGCCCGGCGGCGCCGGGCCGCAGCCGCTCGATGACATCTGCGTAGTGACCGGTCGGCACGAAGCAGATGTCCTGGCTGTCATGCTTGTCGGCGACGGCAAGGCCGTAGCGGCGCGCCAATTCGCGCGTCTCGGCCTTGGTGCGATCACCGAGCGGAAACCGCAACAGATCAAGCTGCGCGCGCGTTGTCGCGAACAGGAAATAGCTCTGGTCGCGCTCGGCTTCACGCGCGCGATAAAGTGCGCGGCCGCCGCCGGGCGCCGCGCGCGAGGCCACGTAATGGCCGGTCGCCAGCACTTTAGCGCCAAGCTCGCGCGCGGTTTCCAGAAGATCGCGGAACTTGATCGACTGATTGCACTCGACGCACGGCACCGGCGTCTCGCCCGCCACATAGCTCTGGGCGAAGCGATCGATCACCGCTTCCTTGAAGCGGTCCTCATAGTCCAGCACGTAATGCGGGATGCCGATGCGCTGCGCTACCGCGCGGGCATCGTGGATATCGCGGCCGGCACAGCAGGCGCCTTTGCGATGCGTGGCTGCGCCGTGATCGTACAGCTGCAGCGTGACGCCGACCACGTCGTACCCGGCATCCGCCAGCAAAGCCGCGGTAACCGACGAATCGACCCCGCCGGACATGGCAACCACGACCCGCGTATCGGACGGCCGTCCCTCAATGTCCAGTGCGTTCAGCATGTAACCGGCCGTCGTCGTGCCCGCAGGCGTCCCAAGCTTGCATGATCGCCAATACTATAAGTGTCGCTGCCCGGCTTTGCCATGGTCGCGCCGATGGCTGCGGTCGCGCGCTGATTGCACCTGGCGCGCGGCAGATTTTGCCGAGCCTCAGTCCAAACTTGCCGTCGCGGTTTGCCGCTCACCTACCTTAACACGCTGAACTAAAACAACTTTTGATGAGATGCGACACTGGCCCGCCGGTTGCAGGCAGACCATTACTGAAGTCGCTCCGGAGTCCCTAAAGTGCCCAGCGTGCCGAGTATAGCGCCCAGCGCCACGGTTGCGGTCAATTCACCGTCGTCCGCTTCGCCCTTCACATCCGGCGCAACGCCCAACGCGCAGCCTTTTGCGGCCTTGCTGGATGCCGGTCTGTCCGGATCCGCGTCGAGCCAAAATGCACCGGCCTCTGCGCCGCAACAGCCGGCGCCTTCCAACAGCTCCACCGGCTATGGCGACGGCAGCGCAAGCGCCACTGACGCTGC
This sequence comes from Hyphomicrobiaceae bacterium, assembly GCA_021324465.1. Taxonomy (GTDB): domain Bacteria; phylum Pseudomonadota; class Alphaproteobacteria; order Rhizobiales; family Xanthobacteraceae; genus BOG-931. The sequence continues at coordinate 14,947 of JAJPJB010000024.1, read as the reverse complement.
CACGGTTTCAGCCGGCAATACGACGACTGCGGCCCAGCAGCCTCCGGCCGCGGCGGGCAGCACGAATTCCATGAACTCCACGCCGACCGCCCAAGGCACGGCAAATGGCGCGGCAAATGACAACCATCCGAGGGACTCAAGGCAGTCCGCCACAGTCGGCGCCGGCTCCACAGCCGCCGCGAACGGCGCAAATCCGACGGCCAGCAGCCCGCCCGATTCAAATGCCGCGGTAGCGCCAAACGCGGTGCCAAGTGCAAGCGCTCGTGCCGGGGCCACAAGCGCCGCACCCGATCAGAATAACTCGCAGCAGCAAGGCTCCGGCGGCGACGGTAACGGCACAACGAATGCTGCCGTGGCGGTCGCAGTGGTGGCGGTCGGCGCCGACGTGCCTCATGCTTCCATACCGACCGACGCCGCCGGACCAGATAAGAAGTCGAGCTCGGGCGATGGCGATCCGTCGTCTACCGACGGGACGGGCAACACAACGCCGACCGGCCAGGCCGCGGCCAATGTGCCGGTGCCGGTCGCCACCATCATCGTCGTCAACAGCGCCGTCGACAGCACACCGGGCTCGGCGAGCCTTGCACCGTCTGCGTCTGCAATTCTCGGAGCACAAGGCAAGGGTTCCCTGCAACCGCCGCTTTTGCGCGCGATCGGTCAAGATGCGACCGGCTCAGCGGCAACCGGACGCAACGCCGCGAAACCCGACGCATCGGCACCGCAGCTGATCCCCGCCGCCGCGAACGCAGCGAATGATGCGTCCGCGCCGCCACCAGGATCCGCCGTCGATTCACAGTTGGCTGCTCCGGCCCAACAAGAGCAGAGCCAAACCACGACCCCGGCTGCGCAAGGTGACAGCCCGGCAGGCGCCACACCGACGACCCCACATGTCAACGGTCTCGCCGGCACCGCATCGAACGACGGCACCACGTCCGCCGGGCACGCAGCCAATGCGACCAAAGCCGCTGCAGAAGACATGCCGAATTTGGGCATCGTCACAGCCAATACCGCAGCCAATCAAAGCGCGACCACGTCATCCGCGACCCTCAGCGCCTCGGCCGTCCCGATTTCAGGCCTGCCGATCGCCATCGCCTCGCGCGCACAGGCCGGTTCAAACCAATTCGACATCCGGCTTGATCCGCCGGAGCTCGGCCGCATCGAGGTGCGCCTCGATGTCGATTCAAGCGGCCAAGTGACCTCGCATATCACCGTCGATCGGCCCGATACCCTCAATCTGTTGCAGAGCCAGCAATCGCAGCTCGAGCGCGCTTTGGAGCAGGCGGGCCTGAAGACGGCCGACAACGGCATGCAATTTTCGCTGCGCGATCAATCCTTCGCCGGTCAAAATCCCGGGCAGAACTATCAGCAGAACAACAGCGACGCGCAGAACGCCCAGCAGCTGGTCATTCCGGATTCGAGCCTGTCCGCCGTCGATACCGGACAGATTTACGCGCGCTTGAATTTGCGCAGCGGCATCGACATTCGCGTTTAAGTACAAGCCGGTCCGCCAGACCGGTCCCATGCAAGACGCTCATTTGAGCATCGGCCCGAGAGCGAACCATGACGACGACCACGCCTGCCAGCAACAACACCACGAACAGCACGACGAATTCGAACGGCACAAGCTCGACCAATCCGAGCCTCGATCAACTCGCCAGCAATTTCAATTCGTTCCTGACGCTCCTGACCGCCCAGTTGCAGAACCAGGACCCGCTCAGTCCGATGGATACCAATCAATTCACCCAGCAGCTGGTCGAATTCGCCTCGGTGCAGCAGCAGGTCGACATGAATACCAACATGCAGACGCTGATCTCGCTGCAGCAGACCAGCGAGGCGGCCGCGGCGATGCAATTGATCGGCTCCACAGTGACGCTCAACGGCTCGAGCGCGTCCTTGACCTCAAGCGCGCCGGCCAGCTGGAATATCAATTCGCCGTCCCCGGCCACCGGTAATGTTACGATCACTAATTCCAGCGGCACCGTCGTCTATACCGGCACGGTGTCGCTCAATACCGGCAACAACACTTATACCTGGAACGGTACCGGCAATACCGGCCAGACCTGGCCGGCCGGCCAATACAGGATCGCCGTGACGGCGACCGGTGCCAGCGGTCAGACGGTCAACGTCACGACGCAGATTCAGGGAACCGTCAGCGGTGTCGACACCAGCCAGAATCCGCCGCAGCTCATCATCGGCGGACAGGATTATCCGATCAGTGCGGTCCAATCGGTCAGTAGCAGCACGACAAGCAATCTCAGCGGGTTGAGCAGCACGCTTTCAAGCCTCAATTCGGCGCTGAACACGCTGACCTCGCTGCTGTAGCGCTTTGGCGAATCGCGTCACACTGCGCGCGGCGACCGTTCCATGTGCTGAGCCTGCCCAACATCATGCCGTTCCGCCGGCTGCACCAATTGCCTCCAATTGCGCGTCGCGCTTAGGTAAATCTTAAGCGGCCACGCGTAAGGTCGGCGGCCGTGGAGTAGTCGAGTTGGTGAGAGTCGCTATGACCGAAGCCCATCGCCCGAGGGTTAAATACGTGATCGGGCCGGACGGTTCCCCCCTGACGATTGCCGATTTGCCGGCGCCGGGGACGAAGCGTTGGGTCATCCGCCGCAAGGCGGAAGTCGTTGCTGCGGTCCGCGGCGGGCTGCTGTCGCTGGAAGAAGCGTGCAGCCGTTACACGCTAACGGTCGAGGAATTCCTGTCCTGGCAATATTCGATCGACCAGCACGGTCTCGCCGGTCTGCGCACGACTCGAATCCAGCAATACCGCCAGTAAGGCTCGCGCAATCGATCTGGCGGAAGTAGGCGCGCCGGCCGAACCGGCAGCGGTGCTTTTGTGCACGCGCCATCCGTTTATTAACCGGGCGCTAACCATCAACCGGGCAAATCTTGCCGAGTGAAACGCGACGGCGTCGCTCCGCGGGGGAAGGCCCGGTGCAAGGTCTGATCGAGTTCGCCAAAACGTTGGGCGGCGCGCGCATTGCCGCGATGGTCGCGGTCACGATCGCCCTGATCGGCTTTTTCGGCTTCGTCATTTTGCGGGTAACCGCCCCGCAAATGACGCCGCTATTCACCGACTTGTCGCTGGAGGACTCGGCCGCAATCGCTAAGGAGCTCGATCGCGAAGGCGTCAGTTACGACCTGAAGAAGGACGGCAGCACGATCACGGTGCCGGCCGACCGCGTGGCGCGGCTGCGCATGAACCTGGCCGAGAGCGGCCTGCCCAAGGGCGGCGGCATCGGTTACGAGATTTTCGACAAATCGGACGCGCTCGGCACGACAAGCTTCGTGCAGAACATCAACGGCCTGCGGGCGCTCGAAGGCGAGCTCGCGCGCACCATCCAGACACTGGACCGGGTCCAGGCGGCGCGCGTGCACCTCGTCATACCCGAGCGGCCGCTATTCTCGCGCGACAAGATTGAGCCCTCCGCGTCGATCGTGCTCAAGGTGCGCGGCACGCTCGAGCCGGCACAGGTTAGGGCCATTCGGCACCTGGTCGCCAGCGCCGTCACCGGATTGAGCCCGCAACGCATCTCGATTGTCGATGAGCAAGGGCAGCTTTTGGCCGACGGCGCCGCCGACGGCGCGAGCGCCAGCGATATCAGCGCCGATGAGCGGCGGGTTGCGTTCGAGAAGCGCCTGCGCGACCAGGTCGAATCCATCGTCTCATCGGTGGTCGGACCCGGGCATTCGCGGGTGCAGGTCAGCGCCGACTTCGACTTCAACCGCATCACCCAGACCTCGGACAAATACGATCCGGACGGCCGTGTCATCCGCTCGAGCCAAACCCGCGAGGAAACCTCGCAAACGGCCGACACCAACAATCAGGTCACTGTCGGCAATGAATTGCCAGGCGCCAATCAGCGGCAGCAGGCCGATGCCGGCCCGCGCGACCAGGCGCGCAAAACCGAAGAAATCGTCAATTATGAAATCTCCAAAACTACCAGGACCGAGCTGATCGAAGGCGGCCGCGTCAACCGCATTTCGGTCGCGGTGCTGGTTGACGGCACCTACGGCAAGGACGACAAGGGCGACATCACCTATCAGCCGCGCAGCAAGGACGAGCTCGATCAGATCGCCACGCTGGTGCGCTCGGCGATCGGCTTCGACCAGAAGCGCGGCGATCAGGTCAATGTCGTCAATCTCCGCTTTGCCGAGACCCCGGCGCTGACGATCAACGAGCCGACCGGCTGGCTCTCGTCGCTGCAGTTCACCAAAGACGACATCATGCGCGCCATCGAAATGGTGGTGATGGGCGTGCTTGGCCTGGTCGTCCTGCTGTTCGTGGTGCGGCCGCTGGTGCGCCGCATCATCACGCCGGAAGAGCCGAAGCCTGCTGCGCTGCCCGGCGCCGAGGCCGGTGCAACGGCGGCGATCGGCACCGATGTCGATCCGGCCAAGGCGGCGGAACCGAGCGCTGCCGCGCGCATGATCGACATCGCCCAGATCCAGGGACAGGTGCACGCGCAATCGGTGCAGAAGGTCGGCGAACTCGCCGACAAGAATCCCGAAGAGACCGTCGCCATCATCCGCCACTGGCTGCATGAAATGCCGGCCGCCTGATCGCATTCCTGTTCGCAAGCATGGCAAGCATCACGACCCATAACCCCAACCAGAGGCAACCGAACGAAGCTGCGCAGCAGGAGCTTGCCGGCGTGCTGGCGCAGCTTGCCAGCAATTTGCCGGAAGGCCCGTCAAAGCGTCAGCTGACCGGACCGGAACGGGCCGCGGTACTCATGCTGGCGCTGGGCGAAGGCCACGGCGCCAAAGTCTGGAACATGCTCGACGACGACGAGCTGCGGCAGATTTCGGTGGTGATGTCGACCATCGGCACGATCGAGGCGGCTCTGGTCGAGAATCTGCTGCTCGAATTCGTCTCGCGCATGTCGGCTTCGGGCGCCATCCTGGGCAATTACGAGGCGACCGAGCGATTGCTGCATCAATATCTGCCGCCGGAGCGGGTCGGCAATATCATGGAGGAAATCCGCGGACCGGCCGGCCGCAATATGTGGGAAAAGCTCTCCAACGTGCAGGAGGAGGTTCTCGCCAACTATCTCAAGAACGAATATCCGCAGACCGTGGCCGTGGTGCTGTCCAAGATCGGCGCCGAACATGCGGCACGGGTGCTGGCGATCCTGCCCGAAGAGCTCGCGCTCGATGTCGTTAACCGCATGCTGCGTATGGAGGCGGTGCAGAAGGAAGTGCTGGAACGCGTCGAGATGACGCTGCGCACCGAGTTCATGTCGAACCTGTCGCAGACCCGCCGCCGCGATGCACACGAAGTGATGGCCGAGATCTTCAACTATTTCGACCGCCAGACCGAAACACGCTTCCTGACCGCGCTTGAGGAGGAAAATCGCGAGAGCGCCGAGCGCATCAAGACGCTGATGTTCACCTTCGACGACTTGACCAAGCTCGATACCGGGTCGGCGCAGACACTGATGCGCCATGTCGAGAAGGACAAGCTCGCGGTCGCGCTCAAGGGCGCTGCCGAGCCGGTGCGGCAGTTCTTCCTCAGCAACATGTCGACGCGCGCCGCCAAAATGCTGCTCGACGACATGCAGGCGATGGGTCCGGTGCGGCTGCGCGATGTCGACGAAGCACAAGGTCTCCTCGTCAACCTCGCCAAGGATCTCGCCGCCAAGGGCGAAATCGTGATCTCGAAATCGCGTGGCGAAGAAGAGCTGATCTATTGAGGCGATACGGATGACGGCGCCAAGCAAGAAATTCATGTTCGATACCGATTTCGCCGGCGGACCGCGCAAGCCGGTTGAGCCGATGATCACGCTCGCCGAGCACAACGAGAAGCGCGCCGAAGCCGAAGCCGCGGGCTTTCGCCGCGGCTATGCGCAGGCGCAGAGCGACGCCGAAGTCGAAGCCAATCGCCGGGTCGCGGCCACGCTCGAAGGCATCGCTGCGAGCATCGCCGCCGCCAGCGTCGCGCTCGCCGCGATCGAGCAGCGGCTTGAATGCGAGGCAGTCGAGGTCGCGGTTGCGGTGGCGCGGAAACTTGCACCGACCTTGATCGCACGCGAGCCGTTCGCCGAAATTGCCGCGCTGGCGAGCGAGTGCTTTCACCAGCTCATCGCCTCGCCGCATATCGTCGTGCGCGTCAATGACGCGCTCTACGCCACCGCTAAGGAAAGGCTCGACGAGATCGCCCGCGCCCGCAGTTTCGAGGGGCGCCTGGTCGTGCTCGCCGAGCCCGACATCGCGCCAGGCGATTGCCGCATCGAATGGGCCGACGGCGGCATCAACCGCGATGCGGCCGCCACCGACCAGGCAATCGGCGAAGCCGTCAACGGCTACATCAGCGCCCGACGCAATCTCACCGGCGGCGAGGCGCGCCCCGGCGCGCCGACGCCGCCGGAAATGGCACCCGCCGCACCGCGGCAAGCGGACCCGCCGAAGCCGCGCGCCAGCGCTCACGAACTGCTCATGACCAGCGACGACGAGTTCAGGAGACCGCAGAATGGCTGACGAACCGAAGGTTCCGCTGCCGAACCTCGAAGGCGGCGAGGCGCAGGTGGAAGCGCCGCCGATCGCAGAGCCGGATGGTCCGGTGTCGCGCGTCGCCGCCGATCTCGAAGCCGTGTTCGACGTTCCGGTGCAGGTCTCGGCCGTGCTCGGACGGGCGCGCATGGATATCGGTGATCTGCTCAAGCTCGGACCAGGCACTGTGCTCGAGCTCGACCGCAAGGTCGGCGAAGCAATCGACATCTATGTCAACAATCGCCTGGTAGCCCGCGGCGAGGTCGTCCTGGTCGAGGAGAAGCTTGGCGTGACCATGACGGAAATCATCAAGGCGGAGAGATAGCGATGGACGAAGAGCGGCGAATCGCCAGTAACGAACGGCGAATGGAGTTTAGCCACCCGCGCTTTGCTGGTCTCCATCGCGCTATTCCCTATTGGCCATTCGCTATTCGCCGCATCGGCTCACAAGGATCAACACCATGCGCCTTCTCATCGTAGGCTCCCTCAACGGCCAGCTCACCGGCGCGACCAAAATCGCGATGGACAAAGGCGCGCAAGTCACTCACGCGGCGGACACCGCGCAGGCGCTTGCGGTGCTGCGCTCCGGGCGCGGTGCCGACCTGCTCATGGTCGATGTCGCGATCAATATTCGCGACCTGATCACCGCGCTCGAGATCGAGCGAATTCATGCGCCGATCGTCGCCTGCGGCACGGCGAACGACGCCCGCGCCGCGGTCGCGGCGATCCATGCCGGCGCCAAGGAATATATCCCGCTGCCGCCCGACGCCGAGCTGATCGCCGCCGTGCTCGCTGCCGTCGCCGACGATTCGCGCGATTTGATCTATCGCGACGATGCAATGGCACGCGTCGTCAAGCTCGCGGCCCAAGTCGCGGGCAGCGAGGCCTCCGTGCTGATCACCGGCGAGTCCGGCACTGGCAAGGAAGTGCTGGCGCGCTATGTGCACGGCCGCTCGAGCCGCGCCAAGAAGCCCTTGATCTGCGTCAATTGCGCCGCCATTCCCGAGACGCTCCTGGAATCCGCACTGTTCGGCCACGAGAAGGGCGCCTTCACCGGCGCGGTCGCCCGCCGCATCGGCAAGTTTGAAGAGGCCAATGGCGGCACGCTCCTGCTCGACGAAATCTCCGAGATCGACGTGCGCCTGCAGGCGAAGCTGCTGCGCGCCATTCAGGAGCGCGTGATCGACCGCGTCGGCGGCACCCGGCCGGTGCCGATCGATATCCGTATCATCGCCACCTCGAACCGCAATCTCGGCGAAGCCGTGCGCGACGGCACGTTCCGTGAAGACCTTTTGTTTCGGCTCAATGTGGTGAACCTCAAAATTCCGCCGCTGCGCGAACGGCCGGCTGACGTGCTCGAGCTCGCCGATTATTTCGTGAAGAAATACGCCGCCGCCAACGGCCTGCCGGCGCGGCCGCTGGCGCAGGAGGCACGCCGTACCCTGGCGCTGAACTATTGGCCCGGCAATGTGCGCGAGTTGGAAAACACGATGCATCGTGCGGTGCTGATGGCGAGCGGCGACGAGATCGGACCGGAAGCGATCCTCACGCCGGACGGCGTGCGGCTCGACCAGCACAGAGGCGCGCCGGTCGTGGCGCACGCCGCGCTCGCCGCCGAGCAGGCGACGCGCGGCCTGGTCGGCCGCACCGTCGCCGAGGTCGAGCGCGATCTCATTCTCGACACGCTCAGACATTGCCTTGGCAACCGCACGCATGCGGCCAATGTGCTCGGCATTTCCATTCGCACGCTGCGCAACAAGCTCAACGAATATGCCGCCGGCGGCTTGCCGGTGCCGCCGCCCGGCGGCGGCGAGCCGCGCGCGGCGGCGTAAGCCGCTTTTGCGGGTTGACGCTGCATTGTAAGCTGCGCCGTCGCGAGGCAGGCATGCCGAAACTTCAACGGCGTCGATTTCTCAAGCTCGCAGTCGGCGCGGCAGCGTTGCCGGCCGTGCTCCGCCGCGCCGGCGCCGCCGCCTATCCGTCGCGACCGATCCGCCTTCTGGTCGGCTTTCCGCCAGGCGGCGCCGCCGATATCATCGCGCGGCTGGCCGGCCAAATGCTGTCGGAGCGGCTCGGCCAGTCCTTCGTGGTCGAGAACAAAGGCTCGCAGGGACAGCAGATCGCCGCCGAGACGGTCGTCAACGCCGCGCCGGACGGCTACACGCTGCTGCTGCTCGCCAATCCGAATGTCATCAGCGGGATGCTCAATCCCAATCTCAGCTTCAATTTCACCCGCGACCTGGCGCCGATCGGCGGCATCGACCGGAATCCGCTGATTTTGGAGGTGCATCCTTCCCTGCCCGTAAAGACCGTGCCCGAACTGATCGATTATGCCAAAGCGCATCCGGGCCAGATCAACATGGCCTCGGGCGGCGTCGGCTCGACGCCGCATCTGGCCGGCGAACTGTTCAACATGCTCACCGGCGTCAACATGCTGCACGTGCCCTATCGCGGCGACGCGCCCGCCGTCACCGATATGCTTGCCGGACAGGATCAGGTGATGTTCGATCTGATCCTGCTGTCGCTCAATCATATCCGCAGCGGCGAATTGCGCGGCCTCGCCGTCACCAGTTCGGAGCGCTTGGCCACTCTACCCGACTTGCCGCCGGTGGCCGATTTCGTCCCAGGCTATGAGGCGTTTGCCTGGCAGGGCCTCGCGGCACCGAAGGATACGCCGGCGGATATCATCAACAGGCTCAATGCCGAACTGAATGCCGGCCTCGCCGATCCCAGGATCGCTGGCCGGCTTGCCGATCTCGGCGGCATTCCGATGCCGACCACGCCGGCCGATTTCGGAAAACTGATCGCGAACGAGATCGTCAAATGGGGCAAAGTGATCAAGTTCGCCAATATCACGGCGGGCTGAAGCGCCATCGCGAGCGAAGCGAAGCAATCCAAGTCGGCGGCGCCGTTTCTGGATTGGTTCGTTGCTTCACTCCCGCAATGACATGTGGAATCATCTCGTCGCGTCGCCGCCGTCGACCATGATGGTCTCGACCTCGCCGGCGCCGCTCCTGCGGAATGCCGCCGCTTCATTGTATTCCTTCGAGGTAAAGCAGGCGACGCCCTGCTCGAAGGTGGGAAACTCGATCACCACGAAGCGGTGAAACTTATCCGGCCCTTCCATGATCTGATAGCGGCCGCCGCGCGCCAGAACTTTGCCGCCGAATTTGGCGATGATGGCCGGCACACGGTCGGTGTATTTCTTGTATTCGACCGGATCGTTGATTTTCGAGCGCGCGACCCAATAAGCAGGCATTGATGGCTTTCTCCACTCTGTCTTGCACAGCGCATGCAGCAAAGACCGGGATCGGCGGCAGCGTCAATGCCGCTTGGCTAGCGCTTGCCGGCCACATAGGGTCCGACCATCTTGGCCGGATCGACGATGCGGTCGAACTCGGCCGCGGTGACGAAGCCGAGCTGCAGGGCCGCCTGCCGCAACGTGAGATCATGCTCCATCGCGTAATGCGCGATCTTGGCCGCCTTGTCGTAGCCGATCACCGGCGCCAGGGCGGTCACCAGCATCAGCAAGCGTTCCACGTCCTCCTTGATCTTCTTGCGATTGGGCATGGTGCCTTCGATCAAAAATTTGCGGAAATTCGTGCAGCCGTCGGCCATGATCGCGATCGAGTGCATGATGTTGTGAATCATCAGCGGCTTGTAGACGTTCATTTCCAGATAGCCGCCGGCGCCGCCGAAACCGACCGCGACATCGTTGGCCATGACCTGCACGGCGATCATGGTCAGCGCTTCACATTGTGTCGGATTGACCTTGCCCGGCATGATGGAAGACCCCGGCTCGTTTTCCGGCAGCAGCAACTCGTAGAAGCCCGCGCGCGGGCCGCAGGACAGCAGGCGAATGTCGTTGCCGATCTTGTAAAGCGAGCCGGCGAGCGTGCGCAGCGTGCCCGAGAGCTGCACCAGCGCGTCATGCGCGCCTTGCACCGTAAACTTGTTGGGCGCGGTGACGAACGGCAGACCGGTCAAGCGGGCGATCTCCGCCGCGGCGGCTTCCGCGAAACCCGGCGCTGCGTTGATCCCGGTGCCGACCGCGGTGCCGCCGAGCGCCAGTCGATAGGCATGCGCAAGCGAGTCCTCGAGGCGAGCAAGACCATCAGCGAGCATGCCGGCATAGCCCGACCATTCCTGGCCCAGCGTCAGCGGGGTGGCGTCCTGCATATGGGTGCGGCCGATCTTGACGATGTCAGCCCATGCGGCCGCCTTGGCGGCGATCGAGTCGTGCAGCGCCTGCACCGCCGGAATCAGCCGCCGCTTCACGCCGATCACGCAGGCGATGTACATCGCCGAAGGAAAGTTGTCGTTCGAGGATTGCGACATATTGACGTGATCGTTCGGATGCACCGGCCGCTTGCTGCCGAGCGGCGTGCCGGCAAGCTGGCAGCAGCGGTTTGCGATCACTTCGTTGACGTTCATGTTGAATTGCGTGCCGCTGCCGGTCATCCACACATGCAACGGGAACATGTCATGATGCCGACCCGCCAAAATCTCGTCGCAGACTTGCGCGATCAGCCCGCGGATCTGTTCGTCCAGCCGGCCGCTGGCGTGGTTGGCATTGGCCGCCGCCTTTTTCAGGATGGCATAGGCGGTAATCATTTCGCGCGGCATCAGGTCCCTGCCGATGCTGAAATATTCGAGCGAGCGCTGGGTCTGCGCGCCCCACAGCTTGTCGGCAGGAACGCGCACTTCGCCCAGGCTGTCAGTCTCGATGCGAAATTCGCTCATCCGGTACTCCTGCGTTGAGGCCCGAAACGGCCAGTAGCTCGATGCCTCGGCCGCATGCTGCGCTATTCGTAATGGCCGCTATGCGCGCCGACACTGCCTCGAAAACGGTTACAGCTGACGATCGCGGAGAGGGTCATCAGCGCAAACACGAGCACGCCATCGTCGCGGAACATGGAGGCGAGACCGGAATGCGGCGCCGCGGCCTGATCCACGGTGATGGCGAATGGAGCCAGAACGACGACGCCAGCGTGCCGAATAGCGAAGCAAAGCTGATAGCCACGCCTCGCCGCACGCCGCCGCTCGCGACCACCCCGGTCTCGTTGCCTTCCCGGACCGGCGTGACCGCATTGGCCATGGTGCGCCGCAGGTGGCCATCCTTCCCCGCTGTCGCGGGGCAGGAAAATATCACTCCGCCGCCCTGCGCGCGGCGATGATCTGATCGGCGGTGCGGCCGGTCAGTTCAGCCATGTGATCGAATTTGAAGGTGAACGTGCCGGCGCCGGCTGTGGCGGAGCGGATCTCCACGATCAGGTCGCCGATCTCGGCCTCCGGCATTTTGGCGCGCACCACGTCCCAGCCGTCCCAGCCATCCCGGGTGTCGAAGCCCAGGATTTGGCCGCGGCGGCTCGACATCAGCGCATTGATCTTGGCGGTGGCATCGCTCGGACAGACGATCTCGACCAGATGGATCGGCTCGAGCAGCACCGGCTGGCATTGCGGCAAGGCTTCGGTAATGCCGATGCGCCCGGCGGTGCGGAAGGCCTGATCCGAGGAATCGACAGTGTGATACGATCCATCGATCAGCGCCACATGCAGATCGACCACGGGAAAGCCGAGCGGGCCGTGATTAAGCGCGTCGATGACGCCTTCCTCGACGGAGGGAATGTAATTGCGCGGCACCACGCCGCCCGTGATCCGATCCTCGAAGGAAAATCCCGAGCCGCGCGGCATCGGCTTGATCTCGAGCACAACATCCCCGTACTGGCCGTGACCTCCGGATTGCTTCTTGTAGCGGCCGCGCTGGGTAATGGATTTGCGGATGGTCTCGCGATAGCCGACGCTCGGGGTGCGCCGCTCGATCGCTACCCCGTAACGGTCGCTCAGCCGCTCGGTGGCGACGCGCAGATGCATTTCGCCCTGGCCCCACAGCACCACTTCGTGCGCTTCCGGATTATGCACCACGGTGATCGACGGATCTTCCTCGACCAGCTTGGTCAGCGCCTGGCCGAGCTTGACGTCGTCTTTGCGCTCCTTGGCGGAGATCGCGATCGCCAGCACCGGCGGATAGGGCTCGACCTTGGTGAGCGCCGGATGCGCCTGCTTGCCGGCGCAGAGGGTATCGCCGGTCCTGGCCTTATCGAGCTTGGCGAAGGCGACCGTTTCGCCGACCGCCGCCGCGCCGCGCTTTTCGGTGTTCTGGCCGACGAGCTTGAACACACCGGCGACGCGGCCGACCTCGCTGTCGCCCGAGAATAATGTGGTGCCGTCGCCGGCCTGGCCGGCGAGCATGCGCACGATCGACATCTTGCCGCCATGCGTCGTGTTCTGCGTCTTGAGCACGTAGGCGACCGCGTCAGCGCCGGGTTTCACGCCGAGCCGCTTCGCGGTCTCGGCGACGCCGGGCGATTCATGGCGCAGCGCCTTCAACAGCCGCAGCACGCCATTGGCGCGCGTTGCCGTGCCCATCAGCACCGGACAGACATGACCTTCGCGTAACTCGCGGGTGAGGTCGTCGAACACCTTGTCGCGCGGCGGCTGAATGTCTTCCAGCAACTGCTCCATCAGCTCGTCGTCATGATCGGCGAGCGTCTCCAGCATCGAGAAACGCGCGGTCTTTTCCCGGTCGGCGAGGTCGCCTTCCAGCGGCACGACTTCGGACGGCGCGTGCTCCTTGTAGACAAAGGCGCGCTCGAGGGCGAGATCGACAAAGCCCGAAATAATGTCGCCGGAAAATGTCGGGATCTGCCGCAGGATCAGTTTGGTCCGCGACGCCGGCTGCAGCAGTTTGAGTACGTCATGCACGCCGGCATCGGCCTTGTCGATCTTGTTGACGAACAGGATGCGCGGCACTTGGTGGTCTTCGAGCTCGCGCAGGATGAGCTGCAGCTGTGGGATCTTCTTCTCGTCCATTTCGCAGACGACGACGGCGGCGTCGATCGCCGGCAGCACTGCGCGCATGTCATGGACGAATTCGACCGAGCCCGGACAATCGAGAAAGGTGTAAATGTCGCCCATGAAATTCGTGGTAGCGACGGAAAGCTCGACGCTCATCTTGTGATGGCGCGCTTCCTTGGTGGCATCGCCCACCGTATTGCCGGCTTCGACGGTGCCTTGGCGCGGGATGATGCCGGTGCGGGCGAGGATCGCTTCTAGCAGCGTGGTCTTGCCGCTCTGGAATGGACCGACCAATGCAACGCAGCGAGGACCGCCCGCGCGCGCGCCGTTGCCGTTTGTTGCCATTCAAGCCTCCCGCAACAGCCTCCCCAGTGAGCCCGTCGTTGATCGCGGCCCGCAGATTGTATCGCTATCGTTTCAGGGGCCGCCCGGGGCGGTCAAGGGGCTGGCGATATAAGTCGCAGCCAAGCGCCGAATTTTTTTCGTAACGTCCGTGCGCACAGACGGCACGCGATCGGCATGACTCGGGAACGGCTCAACTGGCGCAAGTCACCTTAACACGCACGGTCAATCGTGCCGCGCTCCAGCCGTGCCATCTAAGGCGGCTGGCTCCTGCAAAGCGGTAGCCAAATCCCTTGACTGACAAGCCGACGCAATTCGTCGTCGAAACCTACTGCGCGTATTTCAATTCCAGCGCACCGACGCCCGCGGCGACATTCAGCCCGGTCTGACCTTGGACCGACAGCGGCTGCAGCGCGATCGAGCGGTTCGAGCCGCCAACCAGCACATTGGCGCCGAGACCTGCGGCGACCGTCGCTTCAGCCTGCGCGCCGACATAGGTTCCCGCCAACATGCCGGCATAGCGATTGGTGTCGGCGAACACGCCCCAGACCATCGCGCCACCGGTGGTGAAGCCGACGTCCAGGCCGACTTTGGTGATTGTCCCGGTATACGCCTCGGGCGGTCCGCCATCGGGCAGGAAATTGCAGGCGACATTGCGCTGCGAGCCGACGACAAGGCCGACGCCGGCCGAAATCGAGCAGGCGAGCTGACCGACCTGCACACGGCGTGGCTGCGCTTTGACCGGCAGCGCGATGACTGCCGCGGTCACGGCCGCGGCCAGCGCGGCCTTTGCGAAATTGGCTTGAAAAGCCTTATCGAACATTTGCTTACTCCCTCACCCAGCCCCACTGATGGGCCCGTTCCCGACCATCATAAGCGAGAACAAAGCCGCCGTCTCGGTTCCATTCATCCTGCCACATCCGATTGCGCTTCTGACCGGCTGCGCTCGCCCCAACGCTCCACTTGCGCGCCCCGGGGGAGCGCAGAGCATGCGCTCGCGTTCCCGCGCCGCGCCTTGGCGCGCGCGTGGTGGTGTGACGCCGGTGACCTGAAGGCGCGAAGCAGGCGGCGCAAGGAGAAACAAGGGGTGGGGCCTTCGTTTCAGGTTGCGCCGATGCCCACGTCGCGGTCTCGTCATTGCGCGGAGCTAGGCTCACCGCGGCACCGGATGGCTTCGCCGACGCTTGGCAATGACAAACAAACGCAAAGGAAGCGGAACGCCGACAGACGCAAATTTCCAACCTGCCGTGCT
>JAJPJB010000001.1 GCA_021324465.1 Hyphomicrobiaceae bacterium | reverse complement strand
GTCGCCAAGCCGTCGCCAAGCCGTCGCTCTTGCCGCGGCTCTCGGTTAAGCTTAGCCGCCGTTGCCATTTTGGAAAGGCCATTTGAGGAGCAATCGATGCCGATCGATCTGTCTACCGTGAATTGGCTCTATGTTGCGCTGATGGCGCTGCTTGCCTTCGTCAGTGCGCTTTTGGGCAGTCTCATCGCTTTTCAAAGTCGTTTCGCCGGCGCTGTGGTTGCCGCGATCTTGTTTGCGGCGGGCTTCGTCGTCTGGAATTACTACCCGCACAATTTCGGTCTGCCCATCATCAAGACCTTCGGGCAGGACGGGCCGGGCGGCGGTTGACCTTTCCGCCGCTGTGCCATTATGCGTAGGAGACGTTTGGGCTCGCAAGCGTTACGCGTCTACGCGAGTTGCCGCAGAATGGAGGTGATATGAACAAGGTCTATGCGGATGCTCGTTCCGCACTGGCCGGACTGCTCAAAGATGGCATGACCATCATGGCCGGAGGCTTCGGCCTCTGCGGCATTCCGGAGACTCTCATTCTGGCAATTCGCGATTCCGGGGTGAAAAATCTGACTGTTGTCTCGAATAATGCCGGCGTCGACGGCAAGGGGCTCGGCGTTCTCCTGGACACCCGGCAGATCAAGAAAATGATCTCCTCCTATGTCGGGGAGAACAAGACCTTCATGCAGCAATATCTGGCCGGCGAGCTCGAGATCGAGTTCAACCCGCAGGGCACGCTGGCCGAGCGCATCCGCGCCGGCGGCGCCGGCATTCCGGCGTTTTTCACCCGCACTGGGGTGGGCACCAAGATCGCCGAAGGCAAGGTCGAGCAGGTCTTCGACGGGCACCGCTATATCATGGAGCGCGGGCTCGTCGCCGATCTGTCGATCGTGCATGCCTATAAGGGCGACAGCGAGGGCAACCTGGTCTATCGCAAGACGGCGCGGAATTTTAATCCGCCGATGGCGACCGCCGGCAAAGTCACGGTCGCCGAGGTCGAGCACCTGGTGAAGCCGGGCGAGATCGATCCGGACCACATCGTTACACCGGGAATCTTCGTCCAGCGTTTGATCCACGTTCCGAACGGACCCAAATATATCGAGCAACGGACGGTGCGTAAGCGCACGGCTGCCGATGCGCCGGCCGGAGCAGGAGGCGATGTCTGATGAGAGGTGAGCTCTGATGCCTTGGACCCGTGAGCAGATGGCGGAGCGCGCCGCCAAGGAATTGCAGGACGGTTTTTATGTCAATCTCGGCATCGGCATTCCGACGCTGGTGTCGAACTATATTCCGGAAGGCATGAGCGTGCAGCTGCAGTCGGAAAACGGCATGCTGGGCACTGGCCCTTTTCCGTTCGAAGGCGAAGAAGATCCCGACCTGATCAATGCCGGCAAGCAGACGGTGACCGAGCTGCCCACCACGAGCTATTTCAATTCGGCCGACTCGTTTGCCATGATCCGCGGCGGCCACATCAATCTCGCCATTCTCGGCGCCATGCAGGTGGCGGAGAACGGCGATCTGGCCAACTGGATGATCCCGGGCAAGGTGGTAAAGGGCATGGGTGGCGCCATGGACCTGGTCGCTGGCGTCAAGAAGGTCGTGGTGCTTATGGAGCACTCCGCCAAGGGCGAGCCCAAGCTTCTCAAGAGATGCACGCTGCCGCTCACCGGCGCCGGCGTGGTCGATATGGTGATCACCGATCTGGGCGTGTTCACGCTGGACAAGGACAATGGCGGCGGCCTGACGCTGATCGAACTTGCGCCCGACGTGACACTCGATGAGATCAAGGCGAAGACCGAGGCGAGCTTCAAGGTCGCCAATACGCTGAAACAGTAGGACAGCTCCAATTCGGTCCGTCACCCTGCGGAGCTCGGGGGCGAAGCGCTGTGGCTCCAAAGAAGCTGTGGCTCCAAAGAAAAGGTGCGAGCCGCAGCGCTTCTACCGCATGCTTCGAGGCCGGCGCCGCGCGCGGGCGCCTCGCGTCGTGGCCGCCTCAAGGAGGGCGGCTGCGGTCTCTTTCACACACTTGGTGACCCTCGGGATACCGGCCACGTAATCGCGCTTCGATCCGGGGAATGAACACTCACCCGCCGGCACCCCGCGTCGCCTCGTAGAGGAACCACGTCCGCCGCTCGGCTTGGTCAATCCACGTCTCGATCATGCTTGCGGTGGCGACGTCATTGTGTCCGTCGCAAAGATCATGCGTCTCGCGCAGATGCGCTGCCAGTTGCTTGTTGTCGTCGCGCAGCTCGGCCAGCATGTCCGTGGCCGTGACGAACTCGGCGTCATTGTCGAGCACGCGCTTGAGGCGGTCAATGTGCCCGATCGAGCGCAGCGTGGTGCCGCCGATCTTGCGTGCACGCTCGGCGATATCGTCGGTGGTCGCAAAAATCTGCTCCGACTGTTCGTCAAGCAGCAAATGATAGTCGCGGAAGTGCGGCCCGGACATGTGCCAGTGGAAATTCTTGGTCTTCACATAGAGCGCGAACATGTCGGCAAGCAGGATGGTGAGCGCGCCGGCAATGTCGCGCACCGCCGATGGTGCGAGATCGGTCGGGGTGTCGAGCGCATGGGCCCGCAGAGCTCTGGCGTCGCGCGCAGTCATATGCAGTCTCCTTAACTTTTTGAGAAGCACCTCACCGCAAGGCCCCGGCAACGACAAATGTCAGAGTACCGCGAGCGGCGCCGCGAGGAAAGCGATTCCGACTACGTTGGCCCACACACATGCAAGTGTGATGCTTTGGCCAAGCCTTCGGCCAAGGGCCGAATGATGCCGACAAAACGCGTCACATTTTTTTGCCGCGC
Source organism: Hyphomicrobiaceae bacterium (assembly GCA_021324465.1). Taxonomy (GTDB): domain Bacteria; phylum Pseudomonadota; class Alphaproteobacteria; order Rhizobiales; family Xanthobacteraceae; genus BOG-931. Next base: position 23,554 of record JAJPJB010000001.1, on the reverse strand, counting down.
AGTTCATCGATGGCGCGTCCGACGACCGTGACCAGCGACGCCATGCTAAAGGGCTTCGGCAGCCAGGCGAGCGGGGCGGCCGGCACAGCCCGCCGCCGCGCATCGGAATCGTAATGCGCGGTTGCAAAGATGCAGCGAATGCCGTGCTGCCTAAATAGATTCAGCGCGGCATCGATGCCATCGCGCTTTCCGGCGAGGCTGATATCCATCACGCACAAGAGCGGCTGTTCGACAGATGCGAGCTCAAGTGCCTCCTCGGCCGAGGCGGCGATACCGACGACCTCGTAGCCGGCATCTTCGAGCGCGCCTTCCATCTGCATCACGATCAGAAAGTCGTCTTCAACGATCAGGATGCGCTCCCTTGCTGCCGGTTGCCGGCCGGCGGCGGCATCATCGCGGGCGAGAGCCAAGCCTTGTCGCCTGAATGGCAATGCACGCCGCGGCTCGTGCGGGGGTGAGCACGACAGCTCGAAAAGCAAAGGTTCGGAAGGCAAAGGCGACCTTTACAAGAAGCGCAGCATGCAACGGGTGGCGGGACTCCGTGTAACGTTAAACTCGGCTCGCAATTGGCGCGCCAGACCTTGGACCAGCCGCAGACCGGATGAGTGATTGCGCACCGCCTGCAGATCGAAGCCGGGACCGTCATCCTCGACGTACAGCACGTGCTGATCTCCCCCGTTCTCAAGGCCAACCCGAATCGTGCTCTGCCCGCGCCCATTGCGCCCATATTTGGCGGCATTGGTCAGCAATTCATTCAGGATCAAAGCAAGCGGCATCGCCGTTTCGTTGGACAGCTCGCCGGATGCCGGCGCGCAGACGATCGTCACGTCGGACGGCAATGTCTGCTGCGTCGCTTCACAGACCGCGTTGATCAGGTCCCCGACGCTGAAGCGCGCTGCATTGGCGGTGGCGTAGAACACGCGCTGCGCCGCGGCCATCGCCGTGACTCGGCCTGTTGCGTCCGCGAGCACGCGGCGCGCTTCCGGATTGTGGGTTTGCCGCGTCGCCATGTGCAGGAGCGACTGCAGCGTCTGCATGTTGTTCTTGACGCGGTGATTGAGCTCCTTCAGCAGAATTTGTTGCTGCGTTTCGGCCTGCCGCCGCTCGCTGATATCGACCAGCATATTGACGGCGCCGACGATCTTGCCGCTCGCGTCGCGCAGCGGCGTCGGATAGGGAATGAAGGGAACGCGCGTGCCGTCCGGGCGCTCGGCGACCGCCTCGGCGTTGCGGATCGGCCGGCCTTCCCTGAGCGCGACCGCCATCGGGCATCGATCGTGCGGCAGCGGCGTCCCGTCGGGATTGTAGAGTTTCCAGGTCACGCACCATTCATCGCTGCCCAGTATCGGCGTGCGACCGGCCAGCGCGACGGCGGCTTCGTTGAAATAGGTGATCTTGCCCTGCGCATCGGTCGTATAGATCGCCGCCGGAATTGCGGCAAGCAGTTCCTGCAGGCGGCGCTCGCTCGCCGACAGCTCCGCTTCGAAGCGTTTGCGCTCGGTGATGTCGCGCGCGATCTTCGAAGCGCCAACGACGCGCCCGATGCGATCTTTCACGGGCGAGACCGTGAGCGAAACATCGATCAGGGTGCCGTCCTTGCGACGGCGAACGGTCTCATAATGATCGATCCGCTCGCCGCGGCGAATGCGCGCCAGAATTCCAGGCTCCTCGTCGACGCGATCCGGCGGCTTCAGGATCGTCACCGGCTTGCCGATCGCCTCTTCGGCGGTGTAGCCGAAAATGCGCTCGGCGCCGCGGTTCCACGTCATGATGATGCCGTCGAGATTCTTGCTGATGATGGCATCATCGGAAGAATCGACGATCGCCGCGAGCCGCTGCGCCGGGTCCTCGCTGCCATCCGTCTCGTCCGGCCCGGCCCCATTGGTCTCAGCGTGACGCACGAATTGAGTCGGATCCCAGGTTCGGCCGGCGGTCAGTTCGTCCGCATTCATATCAAGTTTCCCGTCTGGGCGACTCCCGCCGCGGGGTGCGCCAGGGCGCAGATCAACGCATGTGGCCCAATAAGCTAGCCGCCCCGTAAAGCCTCGAACGCCACGCGTTTCAGAAAGTTCCTGAATGGCGGGGCAAATAGGGGGACCGTGTCAAACAACGCCAGGTCACTTCCTGTTTACCACTATCCCTATCGAATCGGCCGGCACACCGCTGAGCTCGATGTTAAACGGCTGCCGATCAAGATCGAACTGCACGCTCTTGCGGACGCCATCGCAGCCGGTCGCGCCGGTGAAGGCCACTGCTTTTAACGCCCGGCCGCGCTGTATGACATCGATCCAACCGTCCGAGGAGAGGGTGATCGTGTAAGTGCCGGGGGACGGCGGCGCGGGAACTTCAAGATAGCCGGCGAACGAGGACGCCGACTTCGGCGCGCGCTCCGGCGCGACTGGAAGCTGGGCCTGCGCAAACGGCAGGAGAGCGATGATGGTCGCCCACGGCATCGGCCAGATCACGCGGTCGCCGGACTTGAGCTTGGGCAGGTCAGTTCCGGTCAGCGTGGCGCGTTCCTTGTCGAGCGGCCATTTGAACTTGTCGCAGCCGACCGGCTCCTGCGCCAGGCAGGGACCGGCTGTGATGCCGAGGGCGAGGGCGACAGCGAGCGCGGATTTCACAGCGAACCTGCCGATTCAGTCGATCGCGATCATGACGTCCGACGCCTTGATCACCGCGACGGCGGCGGCCCCGCCTCTCAAGCCCAGATCGTCGACGGCCTCGTTGGTGATTGACGCTGTGATGACTTGCCCTGGCGCGATCTCAAGCCGGAGATGGGCGGTCGTAGCGCCCTTTTTCACATCCAAGACTTTGCCTTTGATCTGATTGCGTGCGCTGATTTTCATCGCCATTTATTCCTCAAAATTGCCGGCCGCGCGGGGCAACCGCACGAGCGAACGGAAGGGGAATTTTTGCGAGCTTGAGTTCCGGAAGCGCATTCCGGATGAGATACGATGCGCTTACGGCGCATCCGCACACTGCATCCTAATCCAGATTGAAGCAAGGACCAAGCTGAGTTGCGTTGCTTGCAGCCATCATTGCAGGGAGCGAAGGCAGGGAAGCGACCAGGCAATCCAGCAACCGTCGCATCGGATTGATTCGCTTCACTCGCAATCAACCAGCGGCGCAATCGACACTTTTTCATTCACTCTCGCGCGCAACATTCTCCAAAATCGGCCGCCAGATTTTCTGCTTCGGCGAAGCGGCGATGAAGATCGGCTGCAGCAGTATGAAGCTGGTCGCGGCAAGGTCGCGCGGCAATTCGACCGGCAGATTGGACACCACGCCCGGACCGCCGGGCAGCGCCAGAAACAGCGACAATGTCAGGGAGGCCAGTATCGCGGGCGGCGCCAGTCCTGCAAGCGCGGCGGGCCTCAACAGGTCATGCCTGCTGTTCGCGGCGTATTCTTCCGGCTTTGCTGTGCCGGATCGCCGGGGCATGAGGCCAACTTCTTTTGGGTAATCAACCACAGCACAGCGTTCGAGCGGACCCTGTATGCGCCGCGCGCAAATGACAGCGGGCGCATTTGCCGCTATTGCTGGTCCGAATGGACCGGGAGGACGCAGCCTCGCGACGAGCGCTGCGAACGCGCAAGCGTATGAATGATGAGCGCAGCGAGCGCGCCGCCGCGCTTGGGGAGACGATGAGCGAAGCTCGCAACGCGCTTGGCGCGCCCCCACCCGGCGCGGCCGCGGCGGCACTGTCTGTTGAGCCCGCCCCGCTCACACATCGGGAAAAGCGCCTCATCGTCATCTGCATGATGCTGCCGGTGTTCCTTGGCTCGGTCGATCAATCGATCCTGGCGAGCGCACTGCCCACCATCGGCCGCAGTCTCGGCGAAGTGCACAATCTGCCTTGGCTGATCACCGCATTTCTCATTTCCTCGACCGCGCTGACGCCGCTTTACGGCAAGTTTGCCGATATTCACGGCCGCCGCGCCGCTATGCTGATCGGCGTGAGCGTCTATATGGCGGGCTCGCTGATCAGCGCGTTTTCGCCCAACATGCCGATGCTGATCTGCGGCCGCGTGGTGCAGGGTTGCGGTGCCGGCGGCCTCACTGTCACGGCCAATATGGTACTCGGCGATATCGCGCCGCCCAAGGATCGCGGCAAGTACTACACGTACTTTTCGATCGCATTCACGACCGCGGGCGGCACTGGACCGGCGCTCGGCGGCTGGATTTCCGAGCATCTGCACTGGTCGGTGGTCTTCCTTTGGAATTTTCCGCTTTGTGTGCTCGCGCTGATGATTGCGCTGACGGTGCTGCGCCGATTGCCGCGCCACGAACGGCCGCATCGTCTCGACGTCGCCGGCGCGCTTCTGGTCATGGCGGCGAGTTCAAGCTTCATGCTGGCGCTCAATCTCGGCGGCGTGCGCTATCCGTGGCTGTCTGCCACCGTGCTCGGTCTCATCGCCGGCGCACTGCTCCTGGGCGCTGCGCTGGTGGCGCGGCTGCTTACGGCGGCGGAGCCGCTCATTCCAATCACCGTGCTGTCCGATCGCGCGGCAGGGCTTGCGATCGCGGCACATTCGTTCGGCTGGGGTGGCATCGTCAGCCTCAACGTGTTCCTGCCGATGTATCTGCAAAGCGCGCTTGACTGGTCGCCGACCACGGCGGGCTTGAGCCTGATCATTCTGATGGTGACGCTCAATAGCAGCGCCGGGCTGTCGAGCCAGCTGCTCGGCCGCGTCGAGCGCTACAAGCTATTGCCGCTGTGCTGCCTTTTTGTCGGGATCGGCGCCGTAGTGACGCTCGGACTGGCGGCGGGCCATATGACGTCCCGGAGCTTCGAGATCATTTTGTTTCTGATCGGCGCCGGCTTTGGGCCCACTGCGCCGCTCACGCAAGTGGCGCTGCAGAACGCCGTGCCGGCGCGCGACCTCGGCGCCGCGCTCGGCACCATGAACTTCGCGCGCACGCTTATCGGCACGATCCTGGTGGCGATATTCGGCGCCATCGTGCTGGCCCATGCGCCGGTCGGCGCTGCGGGCGGCACATTGAGCAGAAGCTTCCTCGACGGCGCATCGATTGTCGCTTTTTCGTTCGTGTTTCTCGCCATCGGTGCCACGCTGGGGCTGGCCTCGCTGGCGGTGATCCTGCTCGAGGAAAAGCCGCTCGGGGGCGAGGTCGCGGCTCCCGGCTGACATCTAAGTCGTTGCCGGAGCAGGTAAAGTTCGGGCCCGGAATTTGCTTTGTGCGGAGCAGCGGAGCGGCTTGCGCAGATGAACTTGCGCCTGCCGCGGTTGCCGGGCAATTTGGCCCTTTAAAGGCGGGATGTCATGCGGGGGGTGTGACCTAAGTCTCTGAGTGGGCAGGCGAAATCTGCTAATCGCGGCGTCATGCTCAACATCTCGCAAAATCCTCACAGCCATTTGAACCTTCATGTCACAGAGCGCGACCAACCCGATGAGCCGACCGTTGAGGCGATGCAGGCACCGGCAGACGAGACGCTGATCGGCCGGATCGCACGCGGTGACCGGCTCGCGATGCAAGTGCTGTTCGCGCGGCACCATGTGCGTATCTATCGCTTCGTTTTGCGTTTGTTGCGCGACGAGATGGCGGCGGAAGACGTCATCGGCGATGTATTTCTGGACGTATGGCGTCAGGCCAGCCGTTTCGAAGGCCGCAGCGCCGTGTCGACCTGGCTCATCGCGATCGCGCGATTTAAGGCACTGTCACTGTTGCGCAAGCGACGTGACGACGGGCTCGATGCAGAGACGGCGGAATCGATTGAAGACGTGGCAGATGATCCGGAACGTGCGGTCGCCAAACTCGACAAGGGTGAGAAATTGCGAAGATGCCTTGCCGGGCTTTCGTACGAGCACCGCGAGATCATTGACCTAGTCTACTATCACGAGAAGTCGGTGGAAGAGGTGGCGCGGATCGTCGGCATCCCGGAGAATACCGTGAAGACGCGAATGTTCTATGCGCGCAAGAAACTGGGAGAGCTCTGCAGAATGGCGGGAATAGACCGAGGTTGGCCATGACGCTTGGCGGTGCTGCTGGCGATTTCGATCGCGAACAACCGACGGACATCGAGGCGCTGCTGCCGTGGTATGCGGCCGGCACGCTGCGCCGCCGCGACCGCCAGCGCGTCGAGGCGGCGCTGCGGCAGAATCCCGAACTGGCGCGGCACATCGAACTCGTGCGCGAAGAGCTTGCCGAAACCATTCACCTCAACGAAACCTTGGGCGCGCCGTCACCGGCAGTGGCCGATCGGCTGATAGCGGCGATCGACGGCGAAGCGAGCGCGCGCAAGCGTGCGCCGGGCGTCGCGGCCGGCTGGCTCACCGGTTTCTTCGCAAGTCTGTCGCCGCGCACCATGGCGGTAGCGGCATCCTTCGCCATGCTGGCGATCGCGCTGCAGGCGGTAATGATCGTCGACATTTTCACCAAGCCTGCGGGCACGTTGCCATCGGCCGAGCAGGGCACCGAGCATAAGAATGGCACATTCGCGATGGTGCGCTTTGCCCGCGAAGCGAGCGCCGGCGAGATCACCAAGTTCTTGCAGAATTACCAGGCGGCCTTGGTCGATGGTCCAACGCCGAACGGCCTTTACCGCGTGCGGGTGGCGATGACTGCGCTCGCCAAAGAGGAATTGGCCCGCATTGTCGCGCGCATGCGCCAGGACCGGATCGTCGAGACGGCCGAGCCGGCGGCCAAATAATCCCGGTCAATCGCCGCTTCGAGCTTTTGCTTCGCGCGGTCATGGCCGAGCCGGCGGCCAAATAATCCCGGTCAATCGCCGCAGCCTGCGGTCAAGCTGCTCATTTTCAACGGTAATTTCTCGCTCGAACCAGTCGCGTCGCTGCCACGACTAAGGAGCAGTGGCAAGATTGCTGTGCCACATCGGCGCGCTTCTCCCCCGACGCCAGCGCCGATTTTCCGACCCGCCCGGTCCCGTCCCCACCGGGCGGGTCATCCTTTAGCGAGGCGCCCAGGATTGCGCCGCTGCATCGGGCCAAACCGGGCCCAACTGGGCCAAAAGGGCGCAACCTGGACCCTTTACGCCCGCGTTGGAACATGCAGACAATGACCCGCGTGGGGGAAATCTGTTGTGCTTGGCGATACGGTCCTCGAAACCGAAGACCTGACCAAGGATTTTGCCGGCTTTGTTGCCGTGCGCTCGGTCAATCTTCGCGTTGCGCGCGGCAGCATTCATGCCATGATCGGGCCGAACGGCGCCGGCAAGACCACCTGCTTCAATCTGCTCAGCAAATTCTTGAGCCCGACGCGCGGGCGCATTGTCTTTGACGGCCGCGACATAACGGCGCTGCGGCCCGCCGACGTGGCGCAGCTCGGGCTCGTTCGCTCATTCCAGATCTCGGCCGTTTTCCCGCACTTGACCGTGATCGAAAATGTCCGCATCGCTCTGCAGCGCCGCCGCGGCGGCTCGTTCGATTTCTGGCGCTCCAAGCGCGTGCTGCATGCGCTCGACGATGCGGCAATGCGCCTCATCACCGATGTCGGGCTTGCCGATTATGCCAACGCGCTTGCCGTCGAACTGCCTTACGGCCGCAAGCGCGCGCTCGAGCTCGCAACGACTCTCGCGCTCGATCCGCTGATGCTCTTGCTCGACGAGCCGATGGCCGGAATGGGCCATGAAGACATCGGCCGCATCAGCGCACTGATCAGATCGGTGGCGTCGACGCGCACGGTGCTGATGGTCGAACACAATCTCAGCGTCGTCGCCGATCTGTGCGACCGCATCACCGTGCTGACGCGCGGGCAAGTTCTGGCGGAAGGCGACTACAAGACCGTGTCCGCCGACCCCGCCGTGCGCGAAGCCTATCTCGGGACCGGCCAGGGTTGACACATGCTTGAGCAAACAGCGCGCAGCATGCTTTGCGTGAAGAATCTCGAGGCCTGGTACGGCGAGTCGCATATTCTGCACGGCGTGAGCTTCGAGGTGCAGCCCGGCGAAGTGGTGACGCTGCTTGGCCGCAACGGCGTCGGCAAAACCACGACGCTGAAATCGATCATGGGCATCGTCGAGCGCCGCGCCGGCTCGGTGCGCTTCGAAGGCTGCGAAACGATCGGGCTTCCGTCCGATGCCATCGCGCGCCTCGGGCTGGCCTTCTGCCCCGAGGAGCGCGGCATCTTTTCCAGCCTCGATGTGCGCGAAAATCTGCTCTTGCCGCCGCAGGTGCGCCCGGGCGGGCTGGAACTCGAGCGCATTTTCACGCTATTCCCGAATCTGCGCGAACGGCTGCGCAGCCAGGGCACCAAGCTTTCCGGCGGCGAGCAGCAGATGCTGGCAATCGCGCGCATCTTGCGCACCGGCGCGCGGCTCTTGCTGCTTGACGAGCCGACCGAGGGGCTTGCGCCGGTCATCATCCAGCAGATCGGCCAGACCATCGGCACGCTGAAGGCGCAAGGGTTTACCATGCTGCTGGTCGAGCAGAATTTTCAGTTCGCGGCCAGCGTTGCCGACCGGCATTATGTGATGGAAACCGGACGCATCATTGACCAGTTCACCACGCCTGAACTAAAGGCCAATATGGGAAAGCTGCACGACTATCTCGGGGTTTGATACAGTCAAGACAGACAGGGCGAAAAGCCCGAACAGAGGGAGGTTAACCATGAGACCAGCAGTCAGTGTCGCGTTCGCGGTCGCTGCATTGTTCGCGACCGCGGCACGAGCCGACGACATCAATGTGAAGATCGGCGTGCTCAGCGACATGTCGAGCCTGTATGCCGACATCAGCGGACCGGGCTCGGTCGTGGCCGCCAAGATGGCGGTGCAGGATTTCAATCCCGCCGCGCACGGCATGAAGGTCGACGTCGTCAGCGCCGACCATCAGAACAAGCCGGATGTCGGCTCCAATATCGCGCGGCAATGGTACGACGTGGACCATGTCGATGCGATTGTCGACGTGCCGACCTCGAGCGTCGCGCTCGCGGTGGCCGATGTCACGCGCGAGAAGAACAAGGTGTTTCTGATCTCGGGAGCGGCAACCTCCGATCTGACCGGGCCCAAATGCTCGCCGAACAACGTCCACTGGACCTACGACACATGGATGCTGGCTAATGGGACCGGCAAGGCGCTGGTGAAGACCGGGGGCGATACCTGGTTCTTCATCACCGCCGATTATGCGTTCGGCCACGCGCTGGAACGCGACACGACCAACGTCGTGCAGGCCAATGGCGGCAAGGTGCTGGGCAGCGTCAACGTCCCGCTCAACACGCCCGATTTCTCGTCGTATTTGCTGCAGGCGCAGGCCTCGAAAGCCAAGATCATCGGCCTGGCCAATGCCGGCGGCGACACCATCAACGCCATCAAGCAGGGCGCCGAATTCGGCATCACGGCCGGCGGCCAGCATTTCGCCGGCCTGCTCGTCTTCATCAGCGACGTGGAGGCGCTGGGCCTGAAAACGGCGCAGGGCTTGGTCCTGACATCGACCTGGTATTGGGACATGAACGACGCCAATCGCGCTTGGGCCAAGCGCTGGCAGGCGGAGCGACCGGGTAAATTCCCGACCATGGTGGTGGCCGGTGTCTACTCGTCGGTGCTGCACTATTTGAAAGCGGTGGCTGCGCTCAAGAGCGCCGCCGACGGCAAGGCGGTCGTCGACAAGATGAAGGCGATGCCGACTGACGATCCCCTGTTCGGCAAGGGCACCGTCCGCGTCGACGGAACGGTCACGCACCCGGCGTATCTGTTCGAGGTCAAGAAACCTGAAGAGTCCAAATATCCGGGCGACGACTTCAAGCTGCGCGCCACCATCCCGGCCGACGAAGCGTTCCGGCCGCTCAAGGACGACAACTGCCCGCTGGTGACGAGCAACTAGGGATCCGATCCTCTCTCCCCAAACAGGGGGTGGAGGACCGCTTGCAAGAGCGAGCGGGTGGTGGGGTCCGTGGCTGCGGGGCCCCCACCCGCTCGCTGTGCTCGCGACCTCCCCCTTTTGGGGGAGGTGGCGTTTTGGAGTCGGCATGTTCCAAATCTTCGGCATTCCCTCGCAGGCGCTGTTTGGGCAGTTGCTGCTCGGCCTGATCAACGGCTCCTTCTACGCGCTGCTCAGCCTCGGCCTTGCCGTCATTTTCGGCATGCTCAACATCATCAACTTCACCCATGGCGCGCAGTACATGATGGGCGCTTTCGCCGCCTATCTCTTGCTGCAGCATCTCGGCATCAACTACTGGGCTGCGCTGGTCATCGTGCCGATCATCGTCGGGCTGACCGGGATCATCGTCGAACGGCTGTTTCTGCAGCAGCTGCAGAAGCTCGATCCACTCTATGGGCTGTTGCTGACGTTCGGGCTGGCGCTGATCATCGAAGGCCTGTTTCGCAACTATTACGGCTCGTCCGGGCTGCCCTATGGCGTGCCCGACGCGCTGCAGGGCGGGCGCAATCTCGGCTTCATGTTTCTTCCCAATTATCGCGCCTGGGTGATCGGCTTTTCGCTGGTGATCTGTTTTGCGACCTGGTTTGCGATCGAGCGTACGCGGCTCGGCTCTTATCTGCGTGCCGCCACCGAGAACCCCACGCTGGTGCGCGCCTTCGGTATCAATGTGCCGCGCATGGTGATGCTGACCTACGGCTTCGGCGTCGCGCTTGCGGCGCTCGCCGGCGTGATGGCGGCGCCCATCTATAACGTCTCGCCGCAAATGGGCTCCGACATCATCATCGTCGTGTTCGCTGTTGTGGTGATCGGCGGCATGGGCTCGATCATGGGCGCGATCATCACCGGCTTCACGCTCGGCATCGTTGAGGGGCTGACCAAAGTGTTCTTTCCCGAGGCCTCCAATACGGTGATCTTTGCCATCATGATCGTCGTGCTGTTGGTGCGGCCGGCCGGTCTGTTCGGGCGAGGTGCGTGATGGCGACGGTCGCGCAAGCCGCCGCGCTAAAGGCTCGCCATGACAGCGAGCGCAGCGTCGGCGTGGCGTTCGCGATCATGCTCGCGTTTCTCGTCGCCGGGCCGTTCTTGCTCTATCCGGTCTTTCTGATGAAGGCCCTGTGCTTTGCGCTGTTCGCCTGCGCCTTCAATCTGCTGATCGGTTATGTCGGACTGGTGTCGTTCGGACATGCGCTCTACTTCGGCTGGGCGAGTTATCTCACCGCCTACGCCGCCAAAAGCTGGGGCATGCAGCCGGAAATCGCCATTCTGATCGGCACTGCGACCGCCGCGGCGCTCGGTATTGTCGCCGGCATCGTCGCCATCCGTCGCCAGGGCATCTATTTCGCCATGATCACGCTGGCGCTGGCGCAAATGATGTATCTGGTGGCGCTGCGCTTGCCGCTGACCGGCGGCGAGGACGGCATCCAGGCGGTGCCGCGCGGGCGGCTGTTCGGCCTGTTCGACCTCAATCACGAAATGACGATGTACATCTTCGTGCTGGTCGTCGTGCTCGCGGCCTTTCTTTTGATCTACCGCATCATCAATTCGCCGTTCGGCGAAGTGCTCAAGGCGATTCGCGAGAACGAGCCGCGTACCATCTCGCTCGGCTATCAGACCGATCGCTACAAGGTCGTCGCCTTCGTCCTGTCGGCGACGCTCGCCGGCCTCGCCGGATCGGTGAAGGCCCTGGTGTTTCAGCTCGCTTCGCTCACCGACGTGCATTGGACCATGTCCGGCGAGGTGCTGTTGATGACCTTGGTCGGCGGGCTCGGCACCATCTTCGGGCCGGTGGTCGGCGCCTTTCTGATCGTCGCCATGGAAAACTATCTGGCCTCGTTCGGCCAATGGGTGCTGATTATCCAAGGCGCGATCTTTGTCGTCTGCGTTCTGGTCTTCCGCCGCGGCATTGTCGGCGAACTGGCGCATCGGCTGCACGTGCGGCTGTAATTTCATCCTCGTCGGCGGTGGCGCCCGCAGCATGAAAAAACGCTTCCTATAATGGCAATGCTAATCAGCTCCGCTTTTTTGAGTCCCGAATCAATTTTGCACGCTCTTATCCACAAACAAAAAGTCAAGAATTTGCCGCTGGACGCGCGAAATTCATTTTGATTGCCGAATCATACGGCCGCCATGAATATGCCGAAACGCCGGTTTCACGGGCGATTCTGGCTTTGCACCATGTCGGGACGGGTAGAGGGTCCGTACGACAGTATCGCGCGTAAATGGCTCGCTCTGGTGGAGCGTCGGCAGCAGCATTTCTTAGAACTTTGTGACACTGGCCGCTGGCGCCACTACTACACGGAAGCCGAATTTTTGGACGAAATGCGCAAAGTGCTGCGCGTGCGCCACCAATGGGCGACCATTGCCGGCTTGCGGCAAAGCGATGATCCGCCTGTTGTCACCGATGAGCCGGCGCTCGATCGTTCGCCGCTTAGCAGTTTGTCGGTTATCGATAGGATTGCCCTGGACCGCGACGACGGCGCGCCGGCGCAGCGCGGAGCAACGAATGGTGGGCTGCCAGGCGCCCGCTGGCCTGACTAGCTGTGACCCTGGCTTCACGAGCAGAGCGAAGGCGGCTGCGGACAGCAGCCATGGAGCGCGTCGCCCTGTCGCCTGACCGAATGTAATGGATGATGATCGTTCATGATATATAGCCACCGGTGCATAGCCTATTCGAGAAATGCGCGGTCAGGGGCGGTACCCTGCGCCGAGCGCCAGGCCGGATAGGCGATCCGGACCTCGGCGGCGTCGTACGAAGAAGGAAAGCCCCACAGGTCTTTGACCCTCTCCGGGCCTGTGCCGGTGTCTTTCCGAAACGCAGCGGGCCGTTCGTCCTTTTTCACAGGATGAGAGCCGCACCACGATTTTTGCAGCGTGGGCGGCATTTTTTGGCGACCAGCCGCGACTTTGGACTGCCTGCTCTGGACGTCGCTGGCGCCGGCGCGTTATCCACAAGCGGTCCTGCCCGGCGGCGGGCGCCGCCCGCCTTGTCTGGCGCCCACGATCCGCCTATTTCCCGCACAACCAACCGATGTGATCAGACAATGTCGAGCGCTTTGTTCTCGCCCATAAAACTTGCCGATCTCACTTTGCCGAACCGCATTGTCGTCGCGCCGATGTGCCAGTACAGCGCCAATGACGGCGTCGCCAACGAGTGGCACATGACCCATCTCGGCATGCTCGCGAATTCCGGCGCCGGCCTGCTGGTCGTCGAAGCCACCCATGTCGAGCGCCACGGCCGCATCACTCATGGCTGCATGGGCATCTATTCCGATGCCTGCGAGGATGCGCTCAAACGCATCGTGCTTCATTGCAAGCGCATCGGCAACGCCAAGCTCGGCATTCAGCTCGCTCATGCCGGTCGCAAGGCTTCCGCGCAGCGGCCCTGGGAAGGCGCCAAGGCGCTCGGTCCGGATGAGGATCCGTGGCCGACCATCGGCCCTTCGGCCATCCCGTTTGGTCCGGGCTGGCACACGCCGCGCGCCATGGACGAGGACGATATGGCGCGGGTGCGCAGGGCTTTCGCCGATGCCGCCAGGCGCGCGCTGCGCGCGGGCTTCGACGCGATCGAGCTGCATCTCGCCCACGGCTATCTGTTGCACAGTTTCGTATCGCCGTTGTCGAATAAGCGCAACGATGAATATGGCGGCTCGCTTGCCGGCCGCATGCGCTTCCCGCTTGAAGTTGCGCGTGAAACGAGAGCCGCGGTGCCGCGCGGCATTCCGCTCGGCGCGCGCATCACCGGCACCGATTGGGTGGACGGCGGCCTCACCGGTCAAGATGCGGTCGAGTTGACCAAGGCGCTGAAAGAGGCCGGCCTCGATTATGTCGATATCTCTTCCGGCAATATCACGCCCGAAAGCCGCTGGCCGAACGATCCCGGCTTCAACGTTCCGGTCGCCGAGCGCGTGCGCAAGGAAACGGGCCTGCCGGTGCGCACCGTCGGTATGATCGTCACGCCCAAGCAAGCCGAGGCCATCATCGCCGAAGGCAAGGCCGACATGGTGGCGATGGCGCGCGCCTTCCTCGATGATCCGCATTGGGGCTGGCACGCCGCGCAGATGCTCGGCGCCGACGTCGCCCGCCCGAAGCAATATGCGCGGTCGGCGCCGGTGCTATGGGCTGGTGCCGCCTTGCGCGGCTGAGGCCCGTACCGGCCGATAGCGCGCGGCGAGCGTTTGCGGCGCAATGCCGACATAATAGCCGAGCCGCAGCCGCCACATCAAAAGGACTGTGCGCGCCACGCCTTGGTATTCCCAGCGGCGGCCCGAGGTCACGACCGACGTTGCGATGCAAGCGGGCCGGGACAGCTTTTTGAGCCGTCGCGAAATCGCGATGTCCTCCATCAGCGGCAGGTCGGGAAATCCGCCGACCGCAACAAAGGCTTCGCGGCGAACGAAGATCGCCTGATCGCCGCTGGCGATGCCGGTTGCGCGCGAGCGCCAATTGATCATGCGGGCGATCACCGCCAGAAACGGATGCCGCCCGGCGATTCGCAGATCGAAGCGGCCCCAAGCGCGTTGGGCTAGGGCATTGTCGATCAACTGGTCAGCATTCTCGGGCAAAGCCGTGTCGGCATGCAGGAACAGAAGCGCGTCGCCTGTGCCGAGCGCCGCGCCGGCATTCATTGGCGCCCCGCGGCCGTGCAGGCCGGCGATGAGGCGGTCGGCGAACGGTGCGGCAAGACTTGCCGTACCGTCGGTCGAGCCGCCATCGACGACGATCACTTCGGCGCCGCGGGCCCGCAGCGGCTTCAGCGCGCACAGCGCATCAGCAATGATCGCCGCCTCGTTGAGCACCGGAACCACGATAGTGAGCACGGGCAAAAAAACCTAACTTGGGCCAGGAAGAGGATGGATTTAGCGTCACGAAAATTCTCCGCTCATTCGAGCGCGATATGAAGCCTTGAAAGCACGAATCTAGCCTCAAGCCTGCGAAGACATTATGACCGATCCCGTTCTTGTCGAAATTTTGCGCGGCGCGTTGGTAGAGAGCCGCCACCGCGGCGCCGTGGCTGTGATTGATGCCGACGGCCAGATGGCGCTAGCTATGGGCGACGTGGCGAGGCCGGTCTATCCGCGTTCCGCCGTGAAGGCTCTGCAGGCGATCCCGCTTGTGGAGGAGGGCGCGGCCGGTCGCTTTGGCTTTGGCGATGAAGAACTGGCGCTGGCATGCGCCTCGCATGCCGGGGAGCCAGGCCACCTGGCTGTTGTCGAACGCATGCTTGCCAAAGCCAGGCTTGATGTGTCGGCGCTGCGCTGCGGCACGCATTGGCCGAGCGCGCAAGCGGCCGCTTTGGCCTTGGCGCGAAGCGGCACCGCCTCGGCGCTGCATAACAATTGCTCCGGCAAGCACGCGGGCTTTCTCTGTCTCGCCTGCGCGATGGGCGTCGATCACGCCGATTATTTTCGGCCCGAGCATCCCGTGCAGCGGCGCGTGCGGGCCGTGCTCGAAGATGTCACCGGCGCGGACCTGACGCCGGATCGCTGCGGCATCGATGGCTGCTCGGCGCCGACCTGGGCGATCCCGCTGCAGAGTCTGGCGCGCGGCTTCGCCAGATTCGGGACCGGGCAGGGGCTTGCGCCGGCGCGCGCGGCCGCCGCCGCGCGGCTGCGCCAGGCCTGCGCGCACAAGCCCTGGCATGTCGCCGGCACCGGGCGCTTTTGCACCGAGATCATGCGGACGTTCGGTCCGCGCGTTTTCGTGAAGACCGGTGCCGAGGGTGTCTGTTGCGGCGCTTTCCCCGAGCAGGGGCTCGGCATCGCCGTCAAATGCGATGACGGCGCCGGCCGCGCCGCGCAGGTGATCATGGCCGCGCTGATCGCGCGCTTTCTGCCGCTGAGCGAGGGTGAACGGACGGCGCTTGCGCCGTTCGCGCGCCCGCGCCTGCACAACTGGAACGGATTCGAAGTCGGCGCGATCAGCGTGACGGATGCAATCAACGGCGGCTTGCGGCGATAAGCGCGATCAGGATCGCCTCGCCGGCGCGCACCAACCGTCCAAAGCACGAGCGCGCTTTCCTCGATCGCCGCTCCGGCGCGAAGCGAACCGGCGGAATGTGAACGAACTGAACCAGCGGGCGGCCATGCTTTGCCTCCTGCAATGATCGCCAATAGGCATAGTTGCAGAGATAGCGTCCGGCATCGTGCGACAGCCGCGAGGGAAATTTTTCGCGCGCAGCGCCGAGGAGAGTAGCGAACGGCGCATTGCCGCGAAGCGATCGCGGCTTGCCAATCACAATCGCGCCTTGCAGCGGTCGGCAGCGATCCGCACCTGGAAATGTAAGCGATACGGCATTGCGGGCGCGCGTCTCGATGCAGAGCTGTTCGCGCCGTCCCGCCAGGCCGAACACGAGCACAATGTCGGGATCGAGCGCCAAAAGCTTCGGCAGATCACGATCGACGGCCGCGTAGCTCGTCGAAAATACATGCGTGACGCGTTCGACGCCCGCCAGAGCAGGTCGCCGCCGGCGGGCGAGCGCTTTGACAAGTAACGCGCTCGGATTGATCGGCGCACCGGGGAACGGCCCGAAGCCGGCAATAACGACGCGCGTCATTTCGCGAGCATGCCGGCGATCTGCTCGACGGCGCGCGCCGGCGCGAGCCGTCCCGCCGCCACTTCCGCCTCGATGCGCGGCAGCGCTGCCTTCAGGGCGCGGTCGGAATGCAGCGGCGCGAACAGGCGCTCTTCCAGCATGGTCCACATCCATTTCACCTGTTGCTCGCCGCGCCGCGCCGCAAGCTCGCCCGACTCGGTGAGCCGCCGGCGATGGTCGAGAATATGCGCCCAGAGCTGGTCGATGCCCTCCCCGGTAAGCGCCGAGCAGGTGATGACCGGCGGCGACCAGTTGCGCGAGCGCGGCGCGAGGATGTGCAAAGCCGCGCCATAATCTGCGGCAGCCTGTTTGGCGCGCACCAGATTGTCGCCGTCGGCCTTGTTGACCGCGATCATGTCGGCAAGCTCGACCACGCCCTTCTTGAGGGCCTGCAACTCGTCGCCGGCGCCGGGTAGCGCCAGTACCAGAAAAAAATCGGTCATATCCGCAACTGCAATCTCCGACTGGCCGACGCCGATGGTCTCGACCAGCATCACGTCGTAGCCGGCCGCTTCGCAGAGCAGCATGGTCTCGCGCGTCTTGGCCGCGACGCCGCCGAGCGTGCCGGAGGACGGGGAGGGGCGGATGAAGGCATTCTCGTCATTGGCAAGCCGGACCATGCGCGTCTTGTCGGCCAGGATCGATCCGCCGGTGCGCCGCGACGACGGATCGACCGCCAGCACCGCGACCTTGTGACCTTGGCCCGTGAGCCTGTGGCCAAGCGCATCGATCAGGGTCGATTTGCCGACGCCGGGCGCGCCGGTAATGCCGACGCGCACCGCCTTCCCGGTCTCCGGAAGCAGCGCCTGGGTGAGCGCCGCGGCGCTGTGGCGATGATCGGCGCGCTTGCTCTCGATCAATGTAATCGCACGCGAGAGCATTGTGCGTTGGCCGGAGCGGATATCGCGCGCCAAACGGTCGATATCAGGAGAAGGCGCAGGCGAGATCATGATCAGAAGGCGCGATGAGGAGGCATGATATTTCGAAGGGGCTCAACGGCGTCCACTCGTCTATTCAGTTCGACGTTTCTTAACGCCTTATGAGAAAAACGGCGTGCGCGCCACTTGCCCGCGCACCATAACGAATTGACAATCATGAGCCGCCCGATCCGGACCAGAATTCATCGCCGAATGACCCCGATGTCGCCGAATTGAGGCCGCATGGGGCGGCTGTCATTGGCGCGTTCCAACGACGCGGTGAGGCGTCGTGCGTCCTCCAGCAAGGGAGACAATCGATGAACTGGGATCAGATTCAAGTCAATTGGACGGTGTTCAAGGGCAAAGTCCGGAACAATTGGGTCAAGCTCACCGACGAGGACATCACCCGTATCGCCGGACGCCGCGCCGAGCTCGCCACGCGCCTGCAGGCGCGTTACGGCTTTGCCAAGGCCGAGGCCGAGCGCGAGATTGAAGCTTGGATGAAGGCGCAGCGGCACGCTGCCTGAACAGACTGATCATGTGCTCGACGCTCCGTTCCGGCGCGGAAGGGGGCGTCACCATTTGTCCTCGTCGCTCTTTGGCCGCTTGCCGCCGAACAGCGCCATGCCGTCCGGCGACAGATATTTCTGGAATGCATTAGAAGGCACGAAGGCGGTATAAGCTCCCTCGACATAGGGGCCGACCGCGTAGGGCTGATAGTGGAAGGTGAGACCTGAGCTCTTGCCGGGTTCGGTCGACGGCGCCAGCGTCACGGGGCCGATCTTCAAGAGGGACGGCTTGATACCTTCATTGATGAACGTGTCCTCGCGCAGATATTGCGCGGCGGTCATGTTCGGCGGCAGCTTATCGCGATTGGGCGGCGGAATGTCGTTGGCGATTTTCAGGCTTGCCACGGCGAGTTTGACTTCGGCGGCAAGCGCATTCATGGTCGGCCCATCGTCGGCGGTCTCGTTGAAGAATGGGCGGATGCTGATGCGCTTTTGCGCCTGGCCGTCCCACAGAATCGTATCGATCAGATGGTTGGGGTGCGCGCCGCCCTCGAATGTGTCGTCGCTGCGCACCACGCTGACATAGCGGCCGATTGCCGAGCGCAGCGCGTAGCTGCGGCTATAGGTCCAAGCGGTGCTGTCGCGAAAGGCGTTCGGATCCTCGCGATGCGCCTGCTCGGCGCCGGCGCGCATCTTCGACGCGAAACTCTTGCCCTCGGTGACGCAATCATCGAACAGGCCGGGATAGGACTTCAGCGCATCGTCCACGTCGACCGTGATCTCGGCGATGTTGGTCTTGATCGCGATCATCGTGGCCGCAGCTGCGCCGTGCGCGCCAAGCATTTGCCAAGCCAGGTATGCCGTCAGCGCAAAGGCCGCGCCGTACCGGCATCGATACTCATGCACATTGATCATTCTTCATCCCCGCCCGCGTGTTCGGTCGAGCGACAGCGGATTTTCGCTCACGGCAAGATCGCGAAGGCGCGTGCCGGGAAGCCGAGTCCTTTCTCCACTTTCGGCCAGGTCACGACGATGAGCGCACCAGTGGGCGGCACCTTGTCGAGGTTGGCCATCACTTCGATCTGGTAATGTCCATGCTGCAACAGATATGTCTCCGAATCCATCTTGTCGGTCGTGTCGGTATCCATTGACTCATGACCGGTCGCGGTCACGCCGCGCTGCTCGTAAAGATATTTGATGGTCTCAAACGCCCAGGCCGGAAATGGCTGCCGCTTGAAGCGCTCGGGGTTGGTGTCCCAGTCCTTGTACATGTCGGTGCGCAAGGCGACGAAAGCGCCTTTGGGCACGCGGCCGTGTTCGCGCTCCCAAGCCTTGAGGTCGGCGACCGAGAAGGCATGGTTCGGATCGCTGGCCAGATAGGGCGTATCGTCGAGCACGACCAGGCGCAGGATCATCTGCTTGAGCGGAATCTGGTCCATCGTGGCGCCGTGCTCGGCGAAATGCGCCGGCGGATCGACATGCGTGCCGTATTGGCCGACCATTTGATAATAAGTGGCGTGGAATCCGTCCTTGGCGATGGTGTAGGGCTCGCCGGTCTTTGGATCGGCAGCGGGCGAGAATTTCGCTTGGCCGAATCCGGCCCAGACCGGCGTCTGCGGCCCGAATGAGTGGGTGAGATCCACCCACCGTTTGCCGGCGATGATGCGATAGGCGGTTTCGAGGTCGGAGGCTTCGCGCGCCTTGGCCGCGACGGTCGCGAGGAATGCGCAGATCGCGGCCATGACCAGGATTTTCATGCGAGGATAAAAGGTCATCGGACTCTTCCCTGTTCGGCTCCCGCAAGAGATCGACAGCTTATAGCGCCGTCGCAGCCAGTGGAACTTTCGCGACGCCGTTGAGTGCCATCCCGGCAATGCGCGCGGCGGGGCGAGGTGCGGCGCAAGTCTAAGCAATCGAATGCGCCTGTCCGATCCTGCGCTTTTCGGCTGTGCGCGATGCTATCGAGGTGCATGTCGGCAACCGGCCGGCCCAGCCGTTTCTCGGTTCCGGCGAAGCCTGGTGGGGGCCCGCGGCAGCCGCCGTGGCCAATGCCGTCGCCAATGCGACCGGGCTCGCCTGCGCGATCCGCCGCTCACCGCCGAGCGCATCAAGGCGGCGATCGGGATTTGATTAGCCTTGAGCAATGCCGCCATTGCCGGGCTTGCCGTTGGCCGCGGCAATCCATGCGGGTCCGCTCATCGGAGGCGGACCGTTGCTGTTACAGGCGTTTCGGCATCGACTGCCGCGACAAGCCCAGCGACGACAGCAGATGCGGACGAGCGCTCTCACGATTCCGGCAGCGGAATGAACTCCGTCGAGTCGCCCGGCACCAGATCAAAGCGGCCCGCCTTCCAGTCCGCTTTGGCTGCGTCGATGCGGTCCTTGCGCGAGGAGACGAAATTCCACCAGATGTGGCGCGGCCCGTCCATCGGCGCACCGCCGACCAGGATCAGATGGGCGTCGCAGACCGCCCTCACATCGATGCGCGCGCCCGGCTTGAGCACGAGAAGCCGGCCCGGCTCATGACGCTCGCCGACAATCTCGATCTCGCCGCTTTCGATGTACAGCGCACGCTCTTCATGCTCTTTGCCGATCGGAAAAGTCGTGCCGGCCGTCAGATGCGCCTCGACGAAAATCGTTTCCCACAAGGTCCTGACCGGCGAGGTGAGGCCGTGCATGCTGCCCGCGATGACACGCAAGCTCAGTCCGTTCTCGCGCAGCTCAGGAATGTCCGCGGCGGCCGTGTGCGCAAAGGCTGGCGCCATCTCCTCGTTCGTGGCCGGCAGCGCGACCCACAATTGCAGGCCGTGCAGCGGCTCGCCGCCGTCGCGGCGATCGGCCGCGGTGCGCTCGGAATGCACGATGCCGCGGCCGGCGGTCATCAGATTGACGGCGCCGGGCCGGATCGGCAGCGCGGAGCCGAGGCTGTCGCGATGCACGATCTCGCCATCGAACAGATAAGTGACGGTCGAGAGCCCGATATGCGGATGCGGCCGCACGTCGACGCCCTGACCGGGGCGAAAAACCGCCGGACCCATATGGTCGAAGAAGATGAACGGCCCGACCATGCGCTGTCGCGCCGAGGGCAGCACACGGCGGACCTGCAAGCCGCCGAGATCGACAGAGCGCGGCACGATCAGCTGTTCGATCGCGTCGCTCGAAGCTGCGTCGCCAAGGGCGGGATCTTTGGCCGGGAAGAAGCTCATGGCAGCCTCACGCGAGCTTGCCCCTCGCGCCGCCATCCTAGAGCAATTACCGTTGCGGTGAAATCGGCGTCATCCAAGCTGAGCCTACTCTCCTGGACGCCGAGGCGGCATTCAGGATTTTGCGCGTGGCATTGCCTTGGCCCTCGCCACGGCTTCGGCAATGAAGCGCGGCTGCGCGAACGCAGCCACGTGCACTTCCGGGCTCCAATACATCGTCTTGAAACTTCCGGCCTTGCGATAGCGCCGCGCGATTGTCTTGACCGGAAGCTGTCGCAGCCGCCTGTCGTCGCTGGCAAAGCCCATCGCCATGTGGCCGCCGACATAGACCGGGATGGCCGCGACATAGCAGGTCGCGTCGGCGAACAGCTTGCGGAACTTTGTCATGGTCGACGTCAGCTCGTTGTTCTGGAAAAACGGCACGCCGTTCTGGGTGACCAGCACGCCGCCTTTGTTCAGGCAACGTTTGCAGCCGGCATAGAATTTTTCGCTGAACAGAACTTTTCCCGGTCCCTGCGGATCGGTGGAGTCGACGATGATGACGTCGAAGCGCCGCTCGGTTCCGGCGACATATTTGGCGCCGTCATCGATAATGCACTCGAACCGCTTGTCGGCGAAGGCCGGTCCCGTGAATTCGGGAAAATGCTCCCTGGCGAATTCGACGACTTTGACGTCGATCTCGACCTGGGTGAGGCGCCGCACCGTCTTGTGCTTGAGCACTTCCTCGGCGATGCCGCAATCGCCGCCGCCGATGATCAAGACGTCGCGCGCGTTGCCGTGCGCGAACAGCGGCACATGCGACATCATTTCCTGATAGACGAATTCGTCGCGCTTGGAAATCTGCGTGGCGCCGTCCAGCATCAGCATCTTGCCGAAAAATTTCTGCTCGAACAGGACGAGATGCTGATGCTCGGTCCGCAATTCGCAAAGCACCTTGTCGACCTTGAAGGTCATGCGGAAACCGAGATCGTCGAACAGCGTCTCGGCAATCCAGCGCTCGTCTGCTTGTTCTGACAATGAAGCCTCCCCGTTAACAAAAACGGCCGGGTTGTAGCCCGGCCGCGCCGATGAACTTGCCGGCAGCCTGTTCAGGCGGTCTGGCCGCGCAACAGCTCGTTGACGCCCACGCGCTTTGCCGAAAACGCCTCGCGCAGCACCGGAATGCACTTATCCGGGTCGGCCGAGCCGCACATGAAAACATCGAGCGCGGCATAGCCGGCCTCCGGCCAGGTGTGAATCGAGATGTGGCTCTCCGCCAGCACCGCCACGCCGGAGACGCCGCTCGGCTGAAAGTGGTGCAGGTGAATGTGCAGCAGCGTGGCGTTGGCCGCTTCGACACAGCGCCGCAGCGTCGCCTCGATATGATCGATGTCGTTGAGCCGCCTGGCGCCGTGCAAATCGACGATCAAATGCACGCCGGCGCACCGTACACCATTGCGCACCGCGAAGTGATCTTTCTGAAGAATTCGGCTGTGAAGACTTTGGCCGTTTTGCCGATCAGCCTGCGGCGCCGGAGCCGCCACTTTCAGTTTGGCTTTCTTGTCTTCCTTTCGGGCGGTACCTGGGATCCCCAAGCCCTTCACCGATCGCAAGAGGGCGTTCTGGCTCATGCCGTCCTCCCCAACCAGATACAAGACCCCGAGATGCCGGCAAGCCGGCGCCGCGGAAAGCGAAAGCCGCCCGATCAGTCCACACGAACCGACCAACGGCGGCCATTTCCCCAAATAAATCCAATCGTCACTGTGTCAAGTGAATTTTGCAAGAAAACTTTTAACGCTTCGTCACGATTGTTGTTCCGGCGCGTGATCGATGCGTGAAGAAAGAGATCGGCGCGATTGCAATGGCGGCGCGCCGCGGATGGATGTGCGCGACGGCGCGCAACGATCGGCGGATGGCGCGCAACAGTTTGGCGCCCCTGGCGGGCCATGACGCCGGCCAAGCCGACCCAGCGTGGCGCATTTGGCCGGACATTGGCCCTCAAATGTTCTAAGATGCGCGCGAGATTCACCTCGCGGGTGACCGGGCGAAAGGCCCGGACTTGCAGCTGGGAAGGGAGAAACGGACATGAAGAGCATCGTGGGAGCCGGCGTACTGTTGACTTTGGCCACCTTGCTGCCGGCGCAGCCTGCAGCGGCGCAGGATCCGATCGGCGGCGCGATCGTCGGCGGCGCGCTGGGCGGGATTATCGGCGGCGCGGTCGGCCGTGGTGCGGGCGGCGCGGTTGCCGGCGCCGTGATCGGCGCGACCACCGGCGCGGTGATCGCGGCAGAAGCGCAGCGGCGATCGAGCGGCTACTACTGGTGGCGCGGCGGCTGCTACTACCGGTATCCGAACGGCTCCTGGCTGCAGGTCGCGCCGGGCTATTGCGCTTACTAGGAGCCTGTCCGTTTAGTCGCGAGTCGCGGCATAACCGCAACGTTAGCATGCCAATGCTCATGCGGCGGCCAGCGCGAGCTTTCGGAGATTGTGACCGGTGCAG
>JAJPJB010000009.1 GCA_021324465.1 Hyphomicrobiaceae bacterium | reverse complement strand
GCGGCGCAGCGGCTGCTTCAGCCGGGCGGGATTGTGCACGCGCTCGGCATAACGCGCGACCTTGGCGCAGACGACGCCGGCCGTGTACGCATTGTCGGCGGCGCCGCGCACCCGCCCGATGGTGGTGCCGTCGAAAACCTCGATTTCAAGCGCGCAGGTCGAGGGGCAATCGTGCGGGCAGGCTGAAGCCGCAATGCGAGGGCGAACGAGCTGGTTCATAACAAGCGCGGTTCCGGTTCGTACGGCGGATCAATAAAGCGTTCCGCTATCTTAGCGCGGCGGCCGAGATATTCGGCTAACCCGCCTTAAGCACGCGTAGAAGATATCACATGGAGGTCGTACTGAAAGGGATGATGACCCAAGACCCTCGGCAGCAGCCTAAAGTTTCTTCCGCAGCCGCCTGGCCGCCTCGACGATGACCCGAAACTTTTGCCAGCGCCATAGGGTGTTGGCGCCGTGCTTCACCGATGGACGGCGCGCGGCTGCAACATATATCCTGGCTCGCCCTCAAATGAGCCTGCCCGACGGAGAAGCACAATGAAAGCCGCCGTTCTCGGCGCGAGCGGAGTGGAAATTCGTGACCTGCCGAAGCCTGAGCCCAAGCCGAACGAAGTTCTGATCCGGGTGCGCGCCTCAAGCCTTAACCGTGCGGACCTCTTGGTGGCATCAGGACACCAGCACGGCAGCGTCGGCGGCGTTGGTGCGCGGATCGGCCTCGAATGTGCCGGCGATGTCGAGGCGGTCGGCGGCGAGGTGAAGGATTTGAGGGCCGGTGACCGGGTAATGGCTTCAGCGCCGGGCGGCTTCGCCGAATTCGTCGTGACCGATGCCGGACGGGTTCATCGCATCCCGGGCAACAATATGAGCTACGAACAGGCGGGCTGCCTTCCCGTTGCGCTGCAGACCATGCACAATGCGATTGCCACGGCAGGCCGGTTCAAGCGCGGCGAAACGCTGCTGATTCAAGGCGCGAGTTCGGGCGTCGGCCTCATGGGCATGCAGGTCGGCAAGATCCTGGGCGCCACGCTGGTCATTGGTACTTCGACCAATGCCGAGCGGCGCGCGCGGCTGTCCGAATATGGCTGCGATCTCGCGCTCGATTCCGGCGATCCGGCGTGGCCGGCACAGGTCAAGGCCGCCACGGCAGGCAAGGGCGTCGATCTGATTGTCGATCAGATATCCGCAAGCGTCGCCAATCAGAACATGGCGGCGGCAGCCATCCTGGGCCGCATCGTCAATGTCGGGCGGCTCGGCGGCATGAAAGGCGAATTTGACTTCGACCTGCACGCACTCAAGCGCATCGACTATATCGGCGTGACGTTCCGCACCCGCAGCGCCGAAGAGGTTCGCGAGATCAATCGCCTCATGCGCGCCGATCTGTGGCCGGCAATCGAGGCCGGCAAGCTTTCGCTGCCGATCCACAAAGCCTATAAGCTTGTCGATATCGCCGACGCGCTCGCGCTGATGCGTGCGAATCAGCATTTCGGCAAAATCGTCATCACTGTGTCATGAAAAACAAGCGGCGCCGATCCGGCGGGGAGCTCAAAACGAAGCTCGCAAGCGATCGGCGTCCGCATCCCGTGGTGGTAGGGAGGAATCCCGGCTTGCTCTCGGCGAGTCGGTCCAGCATAGATTTATCATGACTGATTCGGCGAAGGGTTCCGCGCCGATTTTGGCCGCGGGGGGAATCGGGTTGGGAATCGGGTTCATTCTCAAAGGCGCGATTGACGGGATGCGAGGGGCGTCGAAACGGGGCCAGTCAGGGGCGCGGGGCGCGCGTCGAAGCCTTTTCAATCCTGGCCCGCCTCTTGTCGCCGGTCGGCCTCGCTCCGCTGGCCTCGCTTGCCTTCGCTGACGGCTGATCGAGAATCTTGGCGAGCACCCGCGCTTCGGCGATCAAGGCCGTGAGCAGCGGCGTCGTCGGCTCGCGATCAGGAACGACCAGACCGACCGCATGCGTGACTTGCGGCTCGACGATCGGGATCGAGCGCACATTGTCGGTGAGCCCAAGAGTCTCGGCGAGCTTGCCCGGCATGATGGTCGCCCAGTGTCCGGAACGGACATGGGCGAACAGCACGATCACTGAGTTTGATTCCAGTGTCGGCGCGGGTTCGCCGCCGGCGAGCCGCAACAAGCCGTCCAGAATGCGCCGGTTCTGCATGTCCGGCGTGAGCAGGCACAGCGGGATCTTCGCCACTTCCTTCCAGGTCACCTGCTCGCGATCGCCGAGCGGCGCCGCACGCGAGGTCAGCAGCCGATATTCTTCCCGATAGAGCGGCACCGATTTGACGCGGCCGAGCGGCTCGTTGTCGAGATAGGTCAGCCCGGCGTCGACTTCCAAGTTCTCGATCATGCTGAGCACCTGGAGCGAGGTCCGCGACAAGATAGTGAAGCGCACGCCCGGATGCTTGGCCCGATAGGGCGTCGTCAGCATCGCGCTCATCGCGAGCGCCGTCGGGATCGCCGCAACGCGCAGATGACCGACCAGACCGCGCTTGAGCGCGTCGACATCGGCTCGCATGGCGCGCGCGTCGCCGACAATGCGCCGCGCCCACTCCAAAACGCGCTCGCCTTCGGGCGTGAAGCCGCGAAAGCGCGAGCCGCGCTGCACCAGCAGCACGCCGAACATGTCTTCCAGAAATTTAATGCCTGCCGACAGGGTCGGCTGGCTGACGCGGCATGCCTCGGCGGCGCGGCCGAAATGCCCTTCGCGCGCCAGCGCAATAATGAATTCGAGCCTGTCGATCACAAATTTGGTGCTTCGAAAAAGTTGGCGCTGCGAACGCCTCGGTGCTCTGCCATTATAGCAGAGCGGGCACGACTGCTAACTGGCGGACAGTCCGCCGGCGCATAAGCCAATCGCAAAGCAAATCACTGCTCGCTCAACGCATCTTCCGCCAGGACAGCCTTCTCGGCCGCGGTCGCTCTGTCCAAGCTTCCCGCGGGGACGACACCGTGAAACAGGCTGTAATCGAGCAGGAGCCGGCCCTCTGCAGACACGCTCGTCATGTCCTTGTAGCGATAATTCCAGCGGATATCGCGATGCGAATAGATCTTGCGGGCGTAAAGCGGTTGCGCTGAATTGTCGTCGACGCCGCTGAGATTGAGGGCCAACGCCGCTTCGGTCGCGGCGAGATCGTCCGGTGTAAGGCCGTAGAGCTCGCTGGTTTCGTCGATAATGTGAAACAGCGTCCAGCTCAGCGAAAACATCGGATGTTCGCGCCGGTCGAGCTTGAGCTCGTAAAAGCGGCGCAGCTGTTCGCCTTCGTTCATGTTCTCCAGCCGAATCAGCCATAACCGCGCGGTGGCCTGCGAGATCGTGTTGTTGCGCGCATTGGCGATGCGGATCATCAGCGTTGGTCGGCCCTGTTGCATGGCAACCACCGGATGATCGGCAAACAGGAAGCGGGCGCGCGGACGCGAGAAGCGGGCGAAGATCAAGCCCGTCATCACCGCAAGAAAGCTCATGCCGGTGAAGATCTCGACGGTGGCGACGAAATGGCCGTAATTGGTTTGCGGATGCATGTCGCCATAGCCGACCGTCGCCAGCGTCTCGATTGAGAAATAGAACAGGCTCAGCGGCAACGGCAGCGTCGGCGAGACGTTGGCGATCGGCGCATCACCAAGCCAAAATAGAAAGGCAAATATCGCGTTGAGAACGATAAAGATCGCCGCGGCGCTGGCAAAGAACACCGGCCAATAGACGGTCAGCGAACGGTGATAAAGATCGGTCCAAAAACCGGCCGCCAAGCCGCGGGTTTCGATCTCGCGTTGCCCGATGTGGACGACATGCGGCTTGCTCTGCCGTGCTGAAGCGAGCGGTCTTGAAGCCTTCACTAATGCCCCGTTCTTCCTGTCGCCGCCTGCTTTGAAGCCGCTGCCTTAAGCCGCGGCCATGGCCGCGATCTTGTTTGCAAGACGGCCGTAAACCTTGCGCGCATTGCCCTCGAAAATTTTCTTGCGGTCGGCATCGCTGATCGGCGCCTTGTCAATATAGCGCTTGGTGTCATCGAAGCCGAAGCCGGTCTTGGGATCGTTGCCTTTTACCGCCCCGACCATCTCGGAGGCGAACAGAATGTTATCGATCGGCACCACTCTGGTGAGCAGGTCGATCCCCGGCTGGTGATACACGCAGGTATCGAAGAAGATGTTTTCGCTCATGATCTCGGCAAGCTCCGGCTTGCCGTTGTTGAGCGCAATGCCGCGGAAGCGGCCCCAATGGAACGGCACCGCGCCGCCGCCATGCGGTATGATGAATTTCAGCTTGGGGAAGGTCTTGAACAGGTCGGAAAGGATGACCTGCATGAACACCATGGTGTCGGCATTGAGATAATACGAGCCGGTCGTATGCATCGCCGGATTGCAGCAGCCCGAGACGTGGATCATGCATGGCACATCGAGCTCGATCATCTTCTCATAAAGCGGAAACCACCATTTGTCGGTCATTGGCGGCGCATTGAAATAGCCGCCGGATGGATCGGGATTGAGATTACAGCCGATGAAGCCCATCTTGACGCAGCGCTCGAGCTCGGCGGCGGAATTTTTCGGATCGACGCCGGGCGATTGCGGCAATTGGCACACGCCGATGAAGTTCTTCGGAAACAGCGACACGACGCGCGCGATCAGGTCGTTGCAGATCTGCGACCATTCCACGCTCACGCTCTCGTCGCCGATATGGTGCCCCATGCCCGAGGCGCGCGGCGAGAAGATGGTCAGATCGGTGCCGCGCTCGCGCTGCAGTCTGAGCTGATTCAGCTCGATGCTTTCACGGATCTCGTCGTCGGACATTTTGAGCGATGCGCGCGACGGCATGGCCGTCTTGTCCTTGGCATTGGCGGCTGCGGTCTGTTCTTTGCGGAAACGGTGCAGGTCCTTGGGCTCGGTGGTGTAGTGGCCGTGGAAATAGATAATCATTGACAATCCGCTTTGAGGGTTGGCGGACGCGATGCTACGACCCGGAGCGCGATTGTCAAACGGGAACAACCCTCTATAAGGAGGGCCGTCATCTCACGGGAGGCGAGGAATGCCTGAACTGCCGCGGCTCAACGGTGTCATTCGCGCGCTCGAAGCGGGCCAGCATGCGCTGACCTGTTTCACGCCGGCCGAGATCAACAGCGCCATTGCGATGAGCACCTCCAGATTCGACGGCTGCGTCTTCGAAATGGAGCATCAGCCGTGGGACGGGCGACTACTGCGCGACTGCCTGCAATATATGCTCAACCGCGCGCAGATCGCCAAGGCCGCATCCGTCGTGCCGAGTGTGACGCCCATGGTCCGCGTCCCGGTCAACGGTGTCGAGATGGCGCAATGGCACGCCAAGCAAGCCCTCGATATGGGCTGCTACGGTGTCGTCTTTCCGCATATCTCGACAGTGGAGGAGGCGGCCAATGCGGTCGGTGCCTGCCGCTATCCGCGGCTCAAGAGCGCGCCGCGTTATGCGCCGGCCGGCATTCGCGGCGACGGGCCGACCGCGGCGGCGCGCTATTGGGGCCTCACCCAGCAGGAATATTATCAGAAGGCCGACGTCTGGCCGCTCAATCCGCAAGGCGAGATTTTCGTGATCCTGCAGATCGAAGACACGCGCGGCGTCGAAAATCTCGATGCCATGCTCAAGAACGTGCCCGGCATCGGCTGCATCCTGATCGGCGAGGGCGACCTGTCACAGGAGCTCGGCTATCCGCGCCAATACGAGCACAAGGTCGTGCTCGAATGGATGAAGCGCATTGTCGATACCTGCAAGAAGCACAATGTGGTCGTCGGCCATCCCCATGTCGAAGTGCACAATGTCGAGCGCATCGTAGCCGAAGGCTACCGCTTCCTGATGTGCGCGCCGGCGCAAAGCTACGGTCATCTCGACAAGGCGCGCCAGGTCGTCGGCCGGACATGATCAAGCGCCTCTGCAGGCGCGCAGGAACCGGCGTCTTCTGAGCAGGCGGCGCTTCATGGAGCCAGTCGATCTATTCGCCATCGTGCTTGGCGTCGCGGTCGCGATTGGCTGCGTCAATCATCGCTGGGTGCGGCTGCCGCCGGCGATCGGCATGCTGCTTGGCTCATTACTGATCGCGCTCCTGATCGTCGGCAGCGATCGCGTGCTGCATCTGCACGCGATGGGATGGATTCGCGACACGCTGGATGCGGCGGATCTGCCGAACTTCTTTCTCGACGCTGCGCTGGCGCTGCTCTTGTTCGCCGGCAGCCTGCATGTCGACGTCGCCGAATTGAATCGCCGGCGCTGGCTGATCCTGCTGCTCGCAACAGCCAGCGTGATCATCTCCACCATGACCTTCGGCGCGGGATTATGGGCCCTGCTTGGGCTCGCCGGCATTGCGGTTCCTCTGGTCTGGTGCGTGCTGCTGGGCGCGATCTTGGCGCCCACCGACGCCGTGGTCGTCGAGAATCTCCTCCGTAAGGCCGGCCTGCCGCCGGCGCTGCGTGCAGCCATTGTCGGCGAGAGCCTGTTCAATGATGGCGCCGGCGTCGTGCTGTTTCTGCTGGCGCTCGGCGTCACCCAAGGCGATGTCGTTCACTTCGGCCATGGGCAGGTGCTGCTCGCGCTGGCCCGCGAGATTGCCGGTGGCGCCTGCATTGGCCTTGTCGCCGGCTGGCTTGCGGCGCTGCTTCTGCGCGCGATCCACGAGCAGAGCCTGCAGCTTCTGATCTCGCTGGCGCTGGTGCTGTGCTCTTACCGGTTGGCGCTGCTCTTCGATTTGTCCGGTCCGATTGCGGTCGTCGCGGCAGGCCTGCGTCTGGGATCGCCGTCGCCGCGCCTGGGGCTGACGCCGGATACCCGCGCCGCGCTGATCGGCTTCTGGTCGCCGCTCAACCAGCTTCTCAATACGATGCTGTTTTTGTTCATGGGGTTGCACATTCTCGGCCTGATCGTGAAGCCGGTCGAGCTCATACCGATCGCTTTTGCCGTCCCGCTTGCCATCGTGTCGCGGCTCATAAGCGTCGCCGTGCCGCTCGCCTTCACGCGCCAAAGTCTTGGCGAAAAGGCGAGGGCGGTCACCGTCCTGAGCTGGGCCGGGCTGCGCGGCGGCATCTCGATCGCGCTCGCACTGACGCTGCCCGAGTCGCCATGGCGCACGACCATCCTGGTGATGACCTATGCGGTGGTCGTCTTCACCATCGTCGTACAAGGCCTGACTTTCGCGCGCGTGCTGCACGCCGCCTATGGCAAAGCAAAGCCGGCCTGATCGTCTGCGCTACGCCGTCGCGCTGCCTTTGGGCAAGTCGTACATCCCCGACGGCAGCGTATCGAGAAAAGCCAAAACCTCCGCGGTCTTCACGACATCCGCATATTTTGCGTTCATGTCGCAGAGATTGATGGCATGGCTCGCCTGCGAACGGTCGAAGCAGCCTTCTTCGGCGAGGGCGATTCGGTAATTGAGGCTGAACGCGTCGAGCACGGTGGCGCGCACGCAGCCCGATGTCGTCGTGCCGGTGACGACGAGACTGTCACAGCCAAGGAGCGTGAGATAGCTCGCCATATTGGTACCGAAAAAACCGGACGGCTTCTGCTTGAGCACCACGATATCCTTCGGGCCCGGCGCGATCGGGGTGACGATCTCATTGCCGTCGAGATTGGTGACGACGGTCCTGCGGTCCTCGTCGCCGCGCGCATTCTTCCACAGCCAGGATCCGGAATCCCAATTGTCTTCGCGCCGCACGCCGGTGGTGTAGAGAACCGGCACGCCTTTCTCGTGACACTTGTCGATCAGCGAGCGGATATAGGGCAGGGCCGCCCAGGCGTCTTCGCCGCACGAATTACGCCAGCGCTTGATCGATTCCAGGATCGGCTCGGGACGGTCGCCACAGAACGCCCAGTTCACGTCGATGACAAGCAAGGCTGGGCGCTTGCCGAAGCCGCCGCGCGCGCCATAGCCGGATGCGGCGAACACCGCCTTGTCGCGCTCGGTAAGAAAATGGTTCCAGATTGGTTCGGACATGATTGGCGCTTCCTTTCGCAAGTGTCGGCTGTCTCAGCCTTGTTCCTGCAAAGCGAAACTTGGCAAGGACGAGACTAGCGCGCAAGCAGCGCCGCTTCGAAGGCGCTGGCGATCGCTTCTTTGCTCTTGCCGGCTCTGACAGCATCGCCAATGACGATGACGCGCTGGCCCGCCCGCACCAGCGCACTGAACCGGTCGCCGGTTCCGCGCCGTGCGCGATAATAGAACCAATCCCGCAGCTTTGGCGACGTGAACAGATGCGCAAGGCCAGGCGCGCGAGCGAGGCCCTGGTCGAGCATCCACGTCACCAAGCCGCCGAGCCCGTAACGATATCGTGCGCCGGTTGCGATGACGATGCGATCGAAGGCTTCGAGCAGACGCGGCTCGGCGGTGACATCGGTGGCAAAGCGGAATTTGACGCCTTTCCTTTCGCAGGCGCTCAGAAGCTGCGCGACATAGCGCTGGAAGCTGTTTTGGTCGGCTGCAACTTCCTGAAACAGCGGCGCCTTGCCGGCACGGCGAAAGGCGCCGCCGGCTGATTTATCCTTCTCATAGACCGTTACCTTGTTGTGGTCGGCAACCAGTGACGCATAGGTCAGGCCGGCGGGGCCGGCGCCGATCACGGCAATGCGCTCGCCCCGCGGCGGCGTTCCTGCCACAAACTCCGCTTCGCGCCCGGCGGCGCCATTGACCACGCAGCCGATGCGGGCGCCGCCGCGCATCTCATTGATGCAGGTGTTGCAGGCGAGGCAGCGCCGGATCGGCTCGCCGCGCGCGACCTTCTCGACCCATTGCGGATCAGCGATCAGCGAGCGGCCGAGCGCGACAAAATCCGCTTTGCCGTCTTCGACCGCTGCCCTTGCGATCGCTGGATCGCCGAGCCGGCCGACCGCGATCACCGGCACGTTGACGTCTTTTTTCACTTCGGCCGCGAAGTCGAGGAAAGGCGCGTCTGGCATGCTCATCGGCGGCAGCACGATCTGCGCCGAGGGCAGCGAGCGATAATGGCCGGCGGTGATGTGCAAAGCGTCGGCGCCGATCTTCGCCGCCCATTGCGCGATCTGCCGGCCCTCTGCAAACGGCAGGCCGCCGGGGAAATAATCCTCGACCGAAAGCCGATAGATGACGGCGATGTCCGGCAGCTTCGCTTTCACGGCGCGCAAAATGTCGAGGCCAAAACGTGCCCGGTTCAGCAGGCTGCCGCCGTATTCATCGGTACGGCGGTTTTCGAACGGCGCGTGGAATTGCGAGATCAGATAGCCATGCGCGGCATGAATTTCGACGCAGTCGAAGCCGGCGCTTTGCGCCCGCGCCGCGGCCGATACATAGGCGGAGATCGTCTCAGCGATGCGGGCTTTGCTCATTTCCGCAGGCACAATGGTCTCAAGTGTGATTTCATAGACCGGATGAGGAATCGCCGACGGCGCGATCGGCGTCTCGCCGCAAATATCAATGCGGGTATGCCCGCCGGCATGGCCGAGCTGGATGGAGGCCTTCGCGCCGCCGCTGTGAATCGCCTCGACGAGCCGTTTCAGGCCCGGGACAAAGCGATCGTGGTAGATGCCGATTTCGCGGCGCCGATGCCGCCCGACCTTTTCGGGTGACGCCATCTCGACGGTGATGAGTCCGGTGCCGCCGCGCACGCGCGCCATGTAATAGGCGATCGTGTCGTCGGTGACGAAGCCCTCCTCGTCCGCCATCCGCGTGGTCATCGGCGGCATGACAATCCGATTCTTGATTTCGACCGCCCCGATCCTGGCCGGCGTCAGCAGAACATTGTTCACAGCACAGGGATCTCGCCGCCGTCGAGATCGATAGTCGCGCCGTGCAGCCAGCTTGCGCGCGAGGACACAATGAAAGTGACGAGATTGCCGACATCCTCGACCGTGCCGAAACGGATGGTGTTGAACTCGCGCGCAATCTCGGCACGAATGTCTTTTTCCGGCCGTCCGGTGCGTTCCATCTCCGTGTTGATGCGCCGTCGTGTGCGGTCGGTCTCGACCACGCTCGGATGAATGCAATTGACCTGCACGCCGTCGGTCTTGCCGCGATCGGCGAGGCATTTGGTGAAGGCGGCGACGGCGGCGTTCACCGAGCTGCCGATGGTGAATTGCGCCGTCGGCTTGCGGCCGCCGGTGCCGCCGATCGAGACGAGGGAGCCGCGGCGTTCCTTCAAAAGCGGCCAGGCGGCACGCGCCAGCCGCATATGGGCGAAGAATTTCAGCGCATAGCCGTCCTGCCAATCCGCGTCCGTGAGCTCGAGAAAATCGCCGCGCTTGGTGGCGCCGGCGTTATTGACGAGAATGTCGAGGCCGCCGAATTCGCGCCGCACATTGGCAACGAGCTTTTCGGGCGCGCCCGCTTCACGCAGATCGAGTGCGGATGTTGCGGCGCGCCGGCCCTTGGCGCGGATCGTGCTTGCCGTTTCTTCGAGCGCCTTCTCGTCGCGGCCGGTCAGCATCAGATCGCAGCCTTCGACTGCGAGCGCTTCCGCGACGCCGCGCCCGATGCCGCGGCTCGATCCGGTCACCAGCGCGATTTTTCCAGAAAGCCCCAATTCCATGCGTGAAGTCTCCTTGTCCGGGTTCGCGCCGCTGCGGCGTTGCGGCTGGCGGCTATTCAAGTTTCAATCCAAGCTTCTTGACGAGATTCGCCCACTTGCCTTCTTCGTTCTGGATATTGGCGGCATAATCTTCAGGCGTAGACGGGGCGGGATCGCTGCCGAGCTCGATCAGGCGCTTCTTCATATCGTCGGAGGCGAGTGCGGCGTTCAGCTCCTTGTTGAGCCGCTCAATGATCGGTTGCGGCGTGCCGGCCGGCGCGGCAAGGCCGTAATATTGCACGGCCTCATAGCCCGGGAGACCGGATTCCGCGGCGGTCGGCACAGTCGGCAGCGCCGCCGAGCGCTTGGGCGCGGCGACCGCGATGCCGCGCAAGGCGCCTGCGGTGATATTGCTCACCGAAGCCGGAATTGTGTTGAAGCCGATCTGCACGTGATTGCCGAGCAGATCGTTGGTCAAAGGTCCCGTGCCTTTATAGGTGACAACCTGGATGTCCGTGCCGGCCGTCTGATTAAAAAGCTCGGCGGCAAAATAATTGACCGTAGGCGCCGGCGGCGTACCGGCGGAATATTTGCCCGGCTCTTTCTTGGCGAGCGCGATGAGCTCCTTGAGCGTTGCCGCCGGGACCGAGGGATGAGTGACAACGATGATCGGCGTCGAAGCCACGATCCCGATCGGCGCAAAATCCTTGTTGACGTCATAGCCGGTATTGGCGCCGAGACTGATGCCGGTCAATAACATCACCAGCGTATAGCCGTCCGGCGTCGCGCGCGCCGCGTCGCGCGTTCCGATCATGCCGCCGGCGCCGCCGCGATTCTCGATGACCACTTGCTGGCCGAGCGCGGTCGACAGTCTTTGGCCGACCAGGCGGCCCATCACATCGACGCCGCCGCCGGCCGGATAAGGCACGATCAGAGTAATTGGGCGGCTCGGATAATCTTCCGCTGCGGCTTGCTTGAGCTGCGCACAAACACAGCTGGCTGCAAGAGCGCACGCCCCGAGGCGGGCGAGAATGGCGTGGGACATGATTATTTCCTCCCCTCTTCACTATAGCTCCCGGCGCGAGCCCTGCGCTACATTAGCGCTGCAACGCAGGGAGGCCGCGCCATGCGGTTCGGTTTGTTCGGCAGCGCTACCGCTCGTCACGGCGGACCGGATGTCGATTCCGGCCAGGGCTACAGGCAGTTCGTCGACTACAATATCGAAGCCGAAGCGCTCGGTTATCATTCGACGTTTTTGGTCGAGCATCATTTCACCGGTTTCGGCCAAGTCTCGGCGTCCCTCACGCTGCTCACCTGGGTGGCGGCGAAGACCAAGACGCTGCGGCTGGGTACGGCCGTTCTAGTGTTGCCTTGGCACAATCCGGTGCTGCTTGCCGAACAGGCGGCCAGCCTCGATCTCTTGTCCGGCGGCCGGCTCGATTTCGGCGTCGGCAAGGGCTATCGCCACAACGAGTTTGCCGGCTTCTGCATCCCGATCGAGGAAGCCGACGCGCGCTTCAATGAATCGCTCGAAGTCATCGTCAAGTCCTGGACCTCGAAGCAGCGCTTTTCGCATCACGGCAAATATTGGCGCTTCGACGACATCATCGTCGAGCCGCCGACCGCGCAAAAGCCGCATCCGCCGATGTGGATGGCGGCGGGAAATCCGGATTCGATACGCCAGGTGGCGGCGCGCGGCTATAATCTGTTGCTCGACCAGTTCGCCTCGTTCGAAACGATCAGTGAGCGCATCGCCGTCTTCAAGGAGGCGGTCGAAAGGCAAGGACGTGTCTTCGATCCGCTGGATGTCGGCGTGGCGCGCGCCTATTTCGTCGCCAAGGATCGGAAGGACAAAGAGGCGGCTCTGGAGCGCCGGCTCGAAGCGCAGCGCCGGCTTGCCGCGATCTCGAATGCACCCGACGGCACCAAGAGCAAAGCGAGCATCATGGCCTTCTCTGACACGCGCGAAGCGAGCGAAGAAAGCGCGCTCTACGGCACGCCGGACGAGATCGCCCGCAAGCTCGAACGCCTGCGCGAGCTCGGCGTCGGCTATGTGCTGCTCAATGGCGGCGGACCGGCGGAAGGGAGCCTGCAGCGCTTTGCCCGCGAAGTGATGCCGGCGTTCGCGGCGGAGCCGCGGGCGAAAGTGGTGGGGTAGGCCTTGCGTCAGCTCATTGCCGCGCAAGCGCGGGGACGAGCGGTTAAAGTAACGATCCCGATGATCAATAAGATCGTGCAATCCATGGCCGAAGCGATGGCCGGCATTCGCGATGGCGCCGTCGTCCTGCTGGGAGGCTTCGGTAATATCGGCCAGCCGCACGCCTTGCTTGACGGCCTCATCGAGCAGGGCGCGAAAGATTTGACCGTCGTCTCCAACAATGCGGGCGTCGGCCGGACCGGGCTTGCGCGGCTCCTTGATCTCGGCCGCGTGCGCAAGATCGTCTGCTCGTTTCCGCGCACCGCCGATCCGGTGGTCTTCGAGGAGCTTTATCGCGCCGGCAAGATCGAGCTCGAAATCGTGCCGCAGGGCACCATGGCGGAGCGGCTGCGCGCCGCCGGTGCCGGCATTCCGGCCTTTTTCACCGCAACCGCCGTCGGGACGAAACTTGCCGCGGGCAAGGAAGAGCGCGAATTTGGCGGCCGCAGATATCTGTTGGAAGAAGCGCTGCCGGGCGATGTCGCCCTGATCGAAGCCTGGGAGGCGGACCGCTGGGGTAATCTCACCTACAAGTGCTCGGCGCAGAATTTCAATCCGGTCATGGCAACGGCGGCGAAGCTGACTATCGTGCAGACCCAGCACGTCGTCGAGCTCGGCGCGCTTGATCCGGAAAAGATCATGACGCCTGGCA
Source organism: Hyphomicrobiaceae bacterium (assembly GCA_021324465.1). GTDB lineage: Bacteria > Pseudomonadota > Alphaproteobacteria > Rhizobiales > Xanthobacteraceae > BOG-931. Next base: position 4,553 of record JAJPJB010000009.1, on the reverse strand, counting down.
TCTACGTCAATCGCGTGGTGCATGTGCCTTATGGCGAGCCGCTGGTGCCGTAACGGAGAGGACGGAAAGCCGTGAATTTCTTCGCCGCCTGCAAGCCGATGACGCGCAATGAAATGGCCGAGCGCCTGGCGCGCGACATTCCGGAAGGCTGGTACGTCAATCTAGGCATCGGCGCGCCGCTCAAAGTGGCCGATTACGTGCCCGTCGAGCGCGAGGTGATTTTTCATTCCGAGAACGGCGTGCTCGGCATGGGACCGGCGCCGCAACCGGATCAGGTCAACCGCTGGCTCATCAATGCCGGCAAGCAGTATGTGACGCTGCGTACCGGCGGCTCCTACATGCACCACGCCGACAGTTTTGCGCTCATTCGCGGCGGCCATCTCGATCTCTGCGTGCTCGGCGCGTTTCAGGTGGCGGAAAACGGCGACATCGCCAATTGGTCGACGTCGGACAACGACACGGCTCCGGCGGTCGGCGGTGCGATGGATCTCGCCGCCGGCGCACGCCAGCTCTGGGTCATCATGGACCATCAGACCAAATCCGGCGAAAGTCGCCTGGTGCGCCGCTGCACCTATCCGCTCACCGCGATCGGCGCTGTCAAACGCGTTTATACCAACCTCGCGGTGCTCGATGTCACCGAGGATGGCTTCGCAGTGCGCGACATGGTGCCGGGACTCACACTCGACGCGCTGCAGAAAGTTACCGACGCGCCGGTGCGCATGGCAAAGGTGAACGCAGGCGCGGCATCATAACCCCGTGGCGCAGTCTGCCATCATTGTCTAACCTCGCTCCCGGAACAGGGAGAAAACGCCATGGCCGCATTCGAAAATTCCCGGCTTACGTGGGACCACATTCATCTGCGCACCTCCAATCCCGAGGGCATGGCGCAGTGGTTCGAAAGGATGCTGGGCGCCGAGATCAAGCGCAGCATGCAGGACGGCAAGCCGCGCATCGATCTAAGACTCGGCGGCGCCAATATCTTCATCGCGCCGGTCGCTGACGGCGACGGCGTCAATCCGGCTCCGGCAATTCCTTACCGTGGTCTCGATCATTTCGGTCTCGCAGTGAGCGGCATCGATGCGATGGCCGCCGAGCTCAAATCCAAAGGCGTCGAATTCACCAAAGAGCCGACGACGGTGCGGCCGGGCGTGCGTATCTGCTTCATCAAGGCGCCCGAGGGCGTGTCGATCGAGCTGCTCGACCGCAGCCCGCGGTATCAGTGACGACGCGCGGCCAACAATCGCAGCCGGCGCATGGAGACGTTCCCCGGATGCGCTGCGCGGCGGCGGGGAAACATGCGCGGGGAAGGGAGCCTGCGCGCTGAACGGCCAATACCCGGAGCGTTTTCCGATTCGATGGAGTCGGAAAGCGCTCCAGGTTTTTGCTTTTTCGCATTTTCTTGCGGAAAACCGTACCCACCCTCTAATTCACCACAACCGGCGTCGATAATTTCACGCGATTGTACAGGTCGGTGACGTCGTCATTGTTGAGCCGGATGCAGCCGAAGGTCACGGAATTGCCGATGGTCTTCGGCGCATTGGTGCCGTTGATGCGCGAACTGCCATCGTCGAGCTGCAACAGCCGCGCGCCGAGCGGATTGCCGGGGCCGCCGGGCATCGGCGGCGGATTGCGATTGAGCGGCTCAGGCGGCGGCTGCCAGGTCGGCCATTCCGCCATACGCGCAACATGCCGCAGGCCGGCAAGATTGGCGCATTCGCTGCCGACCGCAATGCCGTAGCGCAGCGCGACATTGTTCGGTTGAATCAAATAGAGAAAATGCTGCAGCTTATCGACGATGATGGTGCCGACCGGCTGCAGCGTGCGGTAGAAGGTCGGCTGCCGCCGAAACATATATTGCTGATCGGGATCCGATGCGCCGCCGTCGATGCCGGGCGCGAGTTCGCCGTTTTTCGCAATCTTGAGCGGGAGCGGTTGCGCGGCCGATATTTTTGCGGTGGCTTGCGCCGCCGTCGCCACCGGCGCGGATTTCTCGCTCTTGACACTGAAGAAAAGATAGGCGCCGGCGCCGAGCGCGGCGACGACAATCGCCGCCGTCACCAGCGTCGCCCGGCCCAGTCCCAGTGAAAGCGGGCTCGGCTCGATTGCAGCCGGCGCCGCGGAATAATCGCCATCGGCCTGATCGCCGGCCGGCGCTGCGCCGCGCTCGGTCCAGCTCAGCTCGGATTCCACCCGCTCGATCGCGGCTTCCAATGCCGCTTCTTCCGCGGCGATTTGAGCAAGCGGCGGGCGCGGGCGCAGGTTCCGCATCTTGCTCGCCAACAATTGCCGCGAGCGGTCGTAAATGTCACGCCGCCAGCGCGCATCGCCGGCGCCCGGCGCAGTTACGGCCCGCAACAAGATCGAATAGTAATCGACCATGGCCTGCCACCTCAGGGCACGACTTCATAACGCCGAAACATGCTTTGCTCGTTCCCGCGCAAGCGGAAATCCAGTTCTTTCGAAACTGATCCGGGTCTCCGCTGTCGCGGCACGAGTGCGATGAGCTTATTCAGCGCTTGCTGCTTCCCCCGTTATTTTAGCCAAAAACTCCAGGATGCGCGCGTTGGTCGCTGCTTCGGTTTGCCCCTCGACCGGCATGTCCCAATATTCCGAGAGCGGCAGGCACGCGTCCAGATATTGCGCAGCCGAGGTGGCGTGGGAATCATCGTTTCCGGGCACGATCAGGGCCGGTATTTCGGTGCGCTTGAGATCGGCGGGCTCGGCGCCCGGCGCGGTGTCGCGGTCGAACAGGGCGTCACGCATGTTTTCGCAGATGCGGACATAGGCTTGCATGTCCTGCGCGGCATAGGCGGCGGCGAATTCGGCATCACGCCTGATGACCGAGGCCCAGGGTCCGGCGCGCGGATCGGCGCCGAACGGCTTGCCGTCGCGCCGCACCAGCGCGACCACCGCGGCCAGCCCCTCGCTTTGCACGAAGGCGAGATGCTCGGCAAAGCGCCGATGGCTCGACTGGCGGTATTTGGCGCCGCCGACCGGCCAGTACAGGATCATGCTCGCCACCATGCGCGGATGCGCGACCGCAAAGGCCGCAACCGGCGGGCAGCCCATGCAGCCGCCCGCTAGATGCGCGCGCGCAATGCCGAGATAGTCGAGCAGGCCTTTGCCTTGGGCGACGTAGTGGGCCCAGGTGATCGGCTCGACGCGGCCGCCCGACTGGCCGCATTCGCGGCGATCGAACGCAATGCAGGTGAATTTTTGCGGCAGGTGATCGAGGAGCCTGATCTTCGCGTAGACGCCGAGCGTCGACCAGGCTTCGATGACGGCATTGAAGCCGCCCGGCGCATACATCAGAAGCGGCGGTCCGCAGCCCAAGATCTCGTAACGCGTGGCAATGCCGTCAATGCTGATGCTTGGCATGGGATTGCTGATATTTCGAGCCGCACGGCCCCTTTGTCCGCTCATTCCTGCGCATGCGGCGCGCGCATGCGGGAATCCAGAGCTGGGGCGCCGCTTGCAGGGGGACGAGCAGGAAACCAGAGATTTCACACTTCACTGGCAAAACGCTAACCCTTGATCTGGCGCCCGGCGCGGGCATCCGCGATCAGCGCGCTAAAGGCGGCGAGCGCCGCCCGGGCGGTGTTGGTGTAAGTCTCGGTCGTTGCGTCGAGCCATTTCTCGCCATAGCCGAGCGCGGTGTGGGCAAGACGCACGCGGCCGTCAAGCCAGGGGCCGCCGCCAAAGCCGCCGATCACCGGAATTTTTACGGCCTTTACCACGGCCGCGCCGGCGACCGGCCCGGAATTGGTGAAATCGAGCGCGCAGGCGCCGGCCTCTTCGAGAACCTGCGCTTCTTCGACCAGCCGCTCGGCGGCTTCGGCGCTCGCCTGCGCCTGCGGCGAATTCTGTGCGCTGTAGGGAATGCCGTATTTGCCGGCGGTCTGCGGGGTGAGCCCGAATTGCGCGAAGACCGGAATGCCTTCGCGGGTGAGCGCGCGCACCACGTCCGGAAAGTCGGCCGCGGCATCGACCTTGATCATGTCGGCGCCGCCTTCTTTCATAAGTCGAAACGCGGCCGCCAGCGCGGCATCCGCGCTTTGCTGCACCGGACCATAGGGCATGTCGCAGCTGACCAGCGCGCGCGTCGTGCCGCGGTGCACGGCCCTGCAGCAGATCAGCATTTCATCGAGCGTGACGTCGAGCACATCGTCCCGCCCCCACAGATTGACGCCGACCGAATCGCCGACCGAGATGAAATCAAAGCCGGCGCGGTCGGCGATGCGTGCGATCTGATAATCCCAGGCGACGAGACCGACGCTCTTTTTTCCTTCGCGCTTCATCGCCTGCAGCGCCGCGATGGTCATTTTCTCACTCATGCATCCTCAAGACTTTTGTGTAGCCCGTGGTGTTTCGGCACGCAGCGTTTTTATCCTGGCCTGCGCCGGCGGGGGAGAGGGACAAACGCTCGCGTTGCCGCGCCGCGCCTTGGCGCGCGCGTGGCGGTGTGACGCCGGTGACCTGAAGGCGCGAAGCAGGCGGCGCAGCGGAACAAGGGGTGGGGCCTTCGTTTCAGGTTGCGCCGATGCCTACGTCGC
>JAJPJB010000057.1 GCA_021324465.1 Hyphomicrobiaceae bacterium | reverse complement strand
CGCCAATTGGCGGGCATTCGCGACTGGGGCGGGCGCTTCGTTACGGCCGTTCCAGAAATCAGAGTCGACTAGGGTGCGCCATCATCCGGCGGCCCTACCGCCGTGCATGTTTGGCGCTCAATTCTCAGGCCAACTGAGCGAATTCGCTGCAGCACCGCGATGAATCATGATGCAATCGCCGAGGCTTGCGACTCGTCTGATGCCTCGCTCCGCGTAGCGGTCGTGACGTCGCGGTTGGACATTGGCGGCACGGAACGCCATCTGGCGCGCATCCTGCCGGCGCTGAAGCAGCGCGGACTCCATGTTGCGCTCTACGTGATGGAACGCGGCGGTCCGCTTGAAGCTGAAATCGCCGCGCAGGGTGTACGCATCGAGGGGCCGCGACGCGTGCGCTTCTTGCATTGGGCGAGAGCGACGCTTGCATTGGCGCTTTGGCTGCGCCGCGAACGCCCGGCGCTGATCCACTTTTTTCTGCCACGGCCCTATATATTTGGCTCGCTCGCCGCAGAGCTTGCGGGCCACCGGCGCCGCATCATGAGCCGCCGCTCGCTCACCGATTATCGAAAAAGATATCCGCTCCTGGGCTTGCTTGAGCGACTGCTGCATCGCCGCACGCTCGGCATGCTCGGCAACTCGCAGGCTGTCCTCGATCAGCTCGCCGCGGAGGTCGGTGATCGGCGCAAGCTTGCGATAATCCATAACGGCATCGATCCGCCGCCGCCCGCGTCGGCCGGCGATCGTCAAGGCACTCGCCGTGCGTTACAAATTCCCGATAAGGCGCTGGTGATTGCGGTGGTCGCCAACCTCGTTGCCTATAAGGGACATCGCGATCTCTTCGCAGCCTTGGCACTCATCAAGGATGAACTGCCGATGCCCTTGCGGCTCCTGGTCATCGGCCGGGATGACGGGATCGGTGTCGAGCTCAAGCAGCAAGCTGCAGCCTTGCAAATCGCCGGCTGCATCATGTGGCTCGGCGAGCGGTCCGATGCTGAGCGATTGCTTGCGGCAAGTGATATTTTCGTTCTGCCTTCGCACCAGGAAGGCTTTTCCAACGCGCTTCTCGAAGCGATGGCGGCGGAGCTTCCGGTGATTGCAACGGCGGTCGGCGGCAATACCGACGCGATCGTCGATCAGCAAACTGGACTTTTGGTTCCCGCGACCAGCCCGTCGAGCCTCGCCGCGGCGATCCTGCGGCTCGCCAAGGACGCACATCTGCGTCGCCGCCTTGCAGAGGCGGGCCGACGCCGCGTCGAGCAGCAATTTACACTCACCGCCTGTGTCGATCGGTATGAGAGGCTTTATCGTGGCTTGGGCGGGACGAACCCGCCCCCGGTGTCCAGAATTCTTGCCGATACGGGCGCCGCTATCAGTCACGTTGAGAGCGTGCCGGAACCGGTCGATTGAGCATGGCCATGAGCGCAAGCGACCCCGACGAAGAGAGAAATGTCGATCCGCACGTGGCGCGCGGCTTTGGCGAGGAATGGTCGACCTTCCGCCAGGACGAAGGCCATCTGTCCGACCAGCAGCGCCGCAAGATCTTTGAGGACTACTTCCGCATTTTTCCCTGGTACATGCTGCCGGCAGACGGCGGCACCGGCATCGACATCGGCTGCGGCACCGGACGCTGGGCGATGCTGGTTGCGCCGCGGGTCGCGCATCTGCATCTGCTGGATGCCAGCGCGGCTGCGCTTGCGGTTGCGAGGCAGAACCTGAAAACTGCGAGCAATGTCACCTTTCACGGCAATAGCGTCGCGGATATACCGCTGCCCGCGGCCTCGCTAGACTTTGCGTATTCGCTCGGCGTTTTGCATCACGTGCCGGATACGCGAGCCGCGATTGCGGCGATTGCCGAGAAACTCAAGCCTGGCGCTCCGTTTCTGGTCTATCTCTATTACGCGCTTGACAATCGGCCGAGCTGGTATCGCGCCGTATGGCGGATGAGCAATGCCGCACGCCTCATCGTGTCGCGCCTGCCCCATGTCTTGCGCTTTGCCATCAGCCAATGCATCGCCGTTCTGGTCTATTGGCCGCTGGCGCGCTCAGCGCGGCTCCTGTCGTGGATCGGCGGTTCTCCGTCCGGGCTGCCGTTGGCCTACTATGCCGACAAGTCGTTTTACGTCATGCGAACCGACGCCTACGACCGGCTTTGCACACGGCTGGAAAAGCGATTTACGCGCGACGAGATCGAGGCGATGTTGCAGCAGGCGGGTTTTGTCGATGTGCGCTTCTCGGAGCGCGTGCCGTTCTGGTGCGCCGTCGGCATCAAGGCGCAGGCGAAATAATCACCTTTAGACCCACCGCTCACGCCAGGCTTCCAGCATCAGCACGTCCCAGAGCAGATATTGCCAGTTGCGCCGGCCTTCGAGATGGTCCTGCCAATAGAGCCGCACCAAGCTTGCGTCGAGCAGCCCGCCTTCCCTGAGCCGTTGCTCGGCAAGGAGCGTCTCAGCCCAATCGCGCAAGGGTCCGCGCAGCCATTCGCCCAGCGGAATGCCGAATCCCATTTTCGGCCGCTCGATCAGCGCCGGCGGCACGTGGCGATAGAGCACCTGGCGCAGGATCCACTTGCTGGTATTGCCGCGCACTTTGGCCGACTGCGGTAGACGCCAGGCGAATTCCACGACGCGGTGATCGATCAGCGGTACGCGCGCCTCCAAGGCCACCGCCATGCTGGCGCGGTCCACCTTGGTCAGAATGTCGTCCGGCAGGTAGGTCACCAGATCGAGGAACTGCATTCGCGCCAGCAGCGCGGGAAAGTCCTTGGCCACCGTGGGGTCATCGAGAATGCCGGGCGGCTCCGCGATTTCCGGCATGATCTCGGAGGGCTCCCAGTGGCTGACCAGGCGACGATAAACGGCATCCGCATTGTCGAGACGAAGCACCGAAGCCGCCTTGTGGACCTTGTCGCCGGCTTGCGGCGGACGCAGCCGTGGCGGCAGCACCGACAAGAGCTGCGTCCAGCGATCCGGTCGCAGCGCGGTCACCGCAGCCGCCGCGCCCCTGCGCAGCGCCGGCGGCACAAGTGACAAGGAGCGCCAGAAACGTTGCGTCAGCTGATAACGGTTATAGCCGGCGAACAGCTCGTCACCGCCGTCGCCGGAGAGGGCTACCGTAACGTGCTTGCGGGTCATCGCCGATACCAGATAGGTCGGGATTTGCGATGAATCGGCGAACGGCTCGTCGTACCACTGCGCGAGGCGAGGAATCGTCTCGAGCGCCTCCTTCGAGGTCACCGTGAGTTCGGTATGGTCGGTGCCCAGATGTCGGGCCACCGCGGCCGCATGATGCGCCTCGCTATAGCCTTCGATATCGAAACCGATGGAAAAAGTCTTGACCGACCCCCTGCGCGCCGCCTGCATCAGTGCGACCACGGTCGAGGAATCAACCCCGCCCGATAGAAATGCGCCGAGCGGTACGTCGGCAATCATGCGGCGGCTGACGGCATCTTGCAGAAGCGTTTCGAGTTGATCGATCAGCTCGGCATCGCTGCCTTCGATGAGGTTGCGCGTCCCGTTGCGGGCAACGGCACGGGCGTCCCAGAAGCGTGTGATTTTTGGTTCGCCTTGCCAGGGCAGGGTCAGGATCGTGCCGGGGGCGAGCTTGTGGACTCCCTCGTAGATCGTGTGCGGCGCCGGAATGTAGTTATGCCGCATGAACGCGGCCACGGCGGCAGGATCGATGCGCGGCGTCCAGCCTGGATGTGCGCGCAGCGCCTTCAGCTCGGATCCGAAAAGCAACAACTTGCCGAACTTCGCCCAGTAGAGCGGCTTGATGCCGAGGCGGTCGCGCATCAACGTGAGGGTGCGCTCGCGCCGGTCCCACAGCGCGATCGCGAACATGCCGATCATCCGCTTCAGTGTCGCCTCGATGCCGCTTGCGGCAAAGGATTCAAGAATGACTTCGGTATCGGAATGTCCGCGAAACTTATGACCGCGCGCGGCAAGCTCGGCGCCGATCGGCTGATAGCTATAAACCTCGCCGTTGTAGCTGATGACATAGCGACCGTCGGCGCATACCATCGGCTGATGGCCGGCGGGCGACAGATCGATGATCGAAAGCCTGCGGTGAGCCAGTGCGACCCCGGCGTCGCTGTCGTACCAAACACCTTGATCGTCCGGCCCACGATGCGCAAGACTCTCCGCCATCGCCTTGGCGATTGCATCGATATTGCTGCCCGCAAGGCTTGGCGCCGCGCCAACAAAGCCGGCAATGCCGCACATCGTGCTTCCGCCTTAATGACCGATGGGACATTGCATATAGGCTAGACGCACAAAGGCCAAGAACTAACAACGCCTTTTTTGCTGCGTGGCGCGTCCGGCGCGGACGCGGTGCTTTCGTCGCACCGCGTCAGTTGCCCGGCTGCGCCGCGACCGCTAAAGAATGGCGCGGCTGAAAAAGACGTCTTGCCGCCTGCCGCATTCAATCTCGAGGATTCTGCTTTGCCGCATCAACGCAAGATCGCCGTGATCGGGCTCGGCTATGTCGGCCTGCCGGTGGCGGTCGCCTTTGCCCGCTCCGGCGCCGCGGTGGTCGGCTTCGATATCGATCGGCAGCGGATTAAGGAACTGTGTGCTGGAATCGACCGCACGCTCGAAGTCGAAAAATCGGATCTGTCGCATCCGACGCTGTCCTTCACCGGCGATCCTGCGGCTCTGGCGGCATCAGACTTTTACATCGTCACGGTCCCGACGCCGATCGATGCCGCACATCGGCCTGATCTGACCGCGCTGTTTGCCGCATCCGACACGGTCGGAAAATTCCTCAAGTCCGGCGACATCGTTGTCTACGAATCCACGGTTTATCCCGGCGCCATCGAGGACGATTGCGCGCCGCGTCTTGAGCGCGCCTCGGGACTGCGCTGCGGCAGGGATTTCACGCTGGGCTATTCGCCTGAGCGCATCAATCCGGGCGACAGGAAGCATCGCTTCGAGACCATTACTAAAGTCGTTTCCGGTCAGGACGAGCGGACGCTGCGCATCGTTGCCGATGTCTATGGATCGGTGGTCAAGGCCGGCATTCACTGCGCGCCGTCGATCAAGGTGGCGGAGGCGGCGAAAGTGATCGAGAACGCGCAGCGCGATCTCAACATCGCCTTCATGAATGAACTGTCCGCGCTGTTCGAGCGGCTCGACATCGATACCGGCGACGTGCTCGCCGCGGCCAGCACAAAATGGAATTTCCAGAAATTCTATCCCGGCCTGGTCGGCGGTCACTGCATCGGCGTCGATCCCTATTACCTGACCTACCGGGCGGAAAAGGCCGGCTATGACCCGCAAGTCATACTGGCCGGACGCCGCATCAATGACGGGGTCGGACAGCGGATTGCGCGCGAATGCGTGCGCCGCCTGTTGCGGCGCAGGAATGGCGCGGCGCTGGTCACCATTTTGGGCATGACGTTTAAGGAAAACGTGCCGGATACACGCAATTCGAAAGTGGCCGACATCGTCGGCGAGCTGCAATCGTTCGGGCTTGCCGTTCAGGTGCATGATCCGCTGGCCGATCCGGCTCAGGTCAAGCATGACTACGGCATCGAGCTTCTACCGCTCGGCGCATTGCGCCCGGCCGACGCCGTGATCTTCGCGGTCGCGCATGCCGCCTTTGTCAAAGGCGGCTGGCCGCTTCTCACTCGGCTGCTCAAGGACCAGCGCGGCATCGTGCTTGACGTGAAATCCCAGCTCGACCGTGCCGCGCGGCCGGAGGGCATCGAGCTGTGGCGCCTGTGATGTCAGGGCAACCGGTTCTTGTCACCGGCGTTGCCGGCTTTATCGGCTTTGCGCTGGCGCGGCGACTTCTTGACAACGGCCGCGCCGTGGTCGGCATCGACAATGTCAACGATTATTACGACCCGGCGCTGAAGGAAGCGCGGCTTGCCGTTTTACGGCAGTTTGGCGCGTTCAGCTTTCACCGCGCCGATCTTGCCGACCGCAAGACAACCGAAGCGATTTTTCGCGACGGCAGCTTCGGCCCGGTCGTGCATCTCGCGGCGCAAGCCGGCGTTCGCTATTCGCTGCAAAATCCGCACGCTTATCTCGACTCGAATCTTTCCGGCTTTCTCAATGTCCTTGAAGGCTGCCGGCACCGCAAGAGCGAGCACCTGATCTTCGCATCCTCGAGCTCGGTCTACGGATCAAATAGGCACCTGCCGTTTTCGGTGCACGACAATGTCGATCATCCGATCAGCCTCTATGCCGCGACAAAGAAGGCAAACGAATTGATGGCCCATGCCTATAGCCATTTATATGGCCTGCCCGCGACCGGCTTGCGCTTTTTCACGGTGTACGGTCCGTGGGGCCGGCCGGATATGGCCATGTATATTTTCGCTGACGCCATCACCAAGGGACGGCCCATCCGGCTGTTCAATCACGGCCATATGCGCCGTGACTTTACTTATGTGGACGATGTCGTCGAGGCGGTTGAGCGGATCATCGACAGGGCGCCGGCCAAGGCGGATACCCCGGCCCAGGGCGAACCCGACCCGGGTTCCAGCTGCGCGCCATGGCGCATCTTCAATATTGGCAATAACAAGACGGTGGAGATTTCCCGCGTCGTCGCGCTCTTGGAGCAGGAATTCGATCGCAGGGCCGTCACTGAGCTCGTGCCAATGCAGCCCGGCGATGTGCCGGAAACCTGCGCCGATATTGACGATCTTATGCGCGAAGTTGGCTTTAAGCCCGCAACCCCGATAGAAACCGGCATCCGCAATTTCGCCGCCTGGTATCGCGACTACCACCGGCGCTGAACAATGTGTCATGATGCCGGCGGGCTTTGGACCGACTTGATCCCATAACCTGATCCCATGACGGATTTTCTGCGCAACCCGCGTCGCGTCCTGATCGTCTTGCACGATCTCGTCTTCACGGCGTTTGCGCTGCTGGCGACATTCTACGTGCGCTTCGAGAATGGCGGCTTGCCGGACCGGCTGAACTGGCTCCTGCTTATCCTGCCTTTTTATGTCGTTTATGCCGGCGCGGTGTATTGGTTTTTCGATCTCTATAGGGGCAAATGGCGCTTCGCTTCGCTGCCCGATATGTCGAACATTATTCGTGCGGTGAGCGTGCTTTCCGTCTCTCTGCTCGTGCTCGACTACATTCTGCTTTATCCGACGCTTTACGGCACCTATTTCTTCGGCAAGATCACGATCGCGCTCTACTGGTTCCTGCAGATTTCCTTCCTCGGCGGTCCGCGGCTGGCCTACCGGCTGTTTCGGCACTCGCGCACGCAGCAGCACGCACGGCGCTCCGACGCCGTGCCGACGCTCGTCGTCGGGTTTGCGGCCGATGCCGAAGTGCTGATACGTGCCATTGAAAGCGGCGCCGTCAAAAAAGTGCTTCCAGTCGGGATTCTCTCGCCCTCGGCGGCCGACCAGGGTCAATCGCTGCGTGGCGTTCGCGTCCGCGGCCGGCCGTCGGATTTCGAAGCGGTCGTAACCTCGTTGGCCGGGCAGGACGTTCATGTCGGCCGTCTGGTGCTGACGCCGAGCGCGCTGGCGCCGGAGCTTCATCCGGAAACGATGTTGATGCAGGCGCGGCGCCTAGGCCTGACCACCAGCCGCTTGCCCGCCCTCGATGCGGGCGAGGACGCGCTGCGGCTGGCGCCGGTGGCGGTCGAGGATTTGCTGCTGCGTCCCAGCGTCAAGATCGACTACCGGCGCCTCGAAAATTTCGTGCGCGGCAAGCGTGTCGTCGTGACCGGCGGCGGCGGCTCGATCGGCTCGGAGGTCTGCGATCGCGTTGTCAATTTCAGCGCCGGGCGGCTCCTGGTCATCGAAAATTCCGAGCCGGCGCTGCATGCCGTATTGGAAAGGCTCGCCGCCAAATCGCGGCAAACGGTGATCGAGGGCCGTATCGCCGATATTCGCGATCGCGACCGTATTTTCAGCCTGATGGCGGAGTTCAAGCCGGATCTGGTCTTTCACGCCGCCGCGCTGAAACATGTGCCGATCCTCGAGCGCGACTGGGAGGAAGGCATCAAGACCAACGTTTTCGGTTCGGTCAATGTTGCCGACGCGGCGCGCGACGCCGGCGCTGACGCCATGGTGATGATCTCGACCGACAAGGCGATCGATCCCGTTTCCGTGCTTGGCGCAACCAAGCGGCTCGCCGAAATGTATTGTCAGGCGCTCGATGCGGCGGGACACGCCAAGCGCCGCGGCGGCTACGGCAACGGCGGCAAGCCGCCGATTCGCATGATTGCCGTACGCTTCGGCAATGTGCTCGCGTCGAACGGCTCGGTGGTGCCGAAGTTCAAGGCGCAGATCGAAGCCGGCGGACCGGTCACGGTCACGCATCCGGAAATGGTCCGCTATTTCATGACCATCCGCGAAGCCTGCGATCTCGTGATCACGGCGGCCAGTCACGCGCTTGGTCCGACGCGCTCGGAAACGTCGGTCTATGTTCTCAACATGGGACAGCCGATCAAGATCGTCGACCTCGCCGAGCGGCTGATCCGGCTGAGCGGGCTGGAGCCCGGGCGCGACGTCGACATCGTCTTCACCGGCATCCGGCCGGGCGAACGGCTGCATGAAATCCTGTTCGCCAAGGATGAAGGCAGTTCCGATATCGGCATCGAGGGCGTGGTCGCCGCCAAGCCGGTTTGTCCTTCCGTCGAAGCCGTGGAGGGCTGGATCGCAAGGCTCAAAGTCGATCTCGAATCCGGACAGCGCGCGGCGATTTACAGCGTGCTGCAAGAAGCGGTGCCCAATTTCTGCGGGGACGAGCTCTCGCTCGTCAAGCAATAGGCGCGCAACAGTCTTTACTCATTCGAGAACTCGCGGAGCTCATTGTCTCATGACCAAGGCGGTGCTTGGCGTTATTGGCGGCTCGGGTATTTACGACCTTCCTGGACTGGAAAAGGTAAAATCCAAGACCATCAAGAGCCCCTGGGGCGAGCCATCGAGCCCCTTGCGTATCGGCGAAATCGCTGGATTGCCTGTGGTGTTTGTGTCGCGGCACAGCCAGGGCCATCGCCACTCGCCTTCGGACATCAATTATCGCGCCAATATCGACGTGCTCAAACGCGCTGGCGTAACCGACCTTGTCTCGCTGTCGGCCTGCGGCTCGTTCAAAGAGGAATTGCCGCCCGGCACATTTGTCCTGGTCGATCAATTTGTCGATCGCACGTACAAGCGCGAAAGCTCGTTTTTCGGCAAGGGCTGCGTCGCGCATGTATCGATGGCCCATCCGGTGTCGCCGCGGCTGCGCATCCATCTTGCCGAAGCGGCGATGGCGGAAGGCATCAATGTCGTACGCGACGGCACCTATGTCTGTATCGAAGGCCCGCAGTTTTCGACCTTGGCGGAAAGCCTTACTTATAAGAATCTCGGCTACGCCGTCATCGGCATGACCAATATGCCGGAAGCCAAGCTCGCCCGCGAGGCGGAAATTTGCTACGCGACCGTCGCGATGGTCACGGACTTCGACTGCTGGCACCCCGACCACGACGCGGTCACCGTGCAAGACATCATCAAGGTGCTGACGGCGAATGCGGAAAAGGCAGCGCGCTTGGTCGGCCGGCTCGCCAAGGACTTTCCGCGCGAGCATGAGCCGTGTCCGATCGGCTGCGATCGCGCGCTGGACAATGCGCTGATTACCGCGCCGAAGGCGCGCGACCCGAAGCTTTTGAAGAAGCTCGATGCGGTGGCGGGGCGCGTGCTGCGGAAGCAGACATAAAACGCGTGATGCGGCGCTGCGGGCGCCTGCGCCAGCGTGCAAGTTAATCTCCCGCATCTTTGGATTTGATACCGGCAGTTATGACAGGGGGCCGATGTGGCTAAATCGATCGTTCCACTGATCATGTGCGGGGGCGCCGGGACGCGGCTGTGGCCGGCCTCGCGCGAAGGCCGGCCCAAGCAGTTTCTCCAGTTGTTCGGTTCGCAGTCAACGTTTCAGGATACGATCCGCCGAGTATCCGATCCCGCGCTGTTCGGCCGGCCGATTATCGTCACCAACAGCCAATACCGCTTCTTGGTCGCCGAGCAGCTTGCCGCGATCGCAGCCGAGGCTGATATTCTGCTCGAGCCGGTCCGGCGCGATTCCGGTCCGGCGGTTGCGGCCGGCGCCGCCTTCGCGGCCAAACGCGACGGCGATCCACTGGTGGTGGCGCTCGCCGCCGATCATGTCATTGCCGATGCCGCCGCTTTTGCCAAAGTCTGCGGCACAGCCGCAGCGGCAGGCGCCGCGGATCGCATTGTCACTTTCGGCGTCCGCCCAACCCGCCCGGCGACCGAATACGGCTATATCCGTGCCGGCGCGCCGATCGGGCCGGACCTTTTTGCCGTCGATCAATTCGTCGAAAAGCCGGACGCGACGACGGCCGCGCGCTACGTCAAAGACGGCTATCTGTGGAATTCCGGCAACTTCCTGTTTCGCTCAGGCCTGCTGCTTGATGAATATCGCGCTTTCGAGCCGCAAAGCGGCGCCGCCGTCGCTAGTGCCGTCGAGAAGTCCGGCAAAGATCTCGGCTTTGTCACGCTTGATACTGAAAGCTTTGCGCGCGCCACGGCGAAGTCGGTCGATTATGCGGTGATGGAGCGCACCAACCGCGCCGCCGTCATGCCGGTCGCCTATGGCTGGTCCGATGTCGGGTCCTGGCAGGCGGTGTGGGAATTATCCGACCGCGATGCCCAGGGCAATGCGGGCCGTAATTCCAGCGCCGGGAATGTCGTCTTTGTCGATTCGCGCGGGTCCTATGTCGCGTCGAGCAAGCAGCTCGTCGCCTTGTTCGGTGTCGACAATCTCGTCGTGGTCGCCACCGATGATGCCGTGCTGGTCGCCAAGCGCGAGGACGGCGACGGCTTGCGCCGGCTGGTGCAAATATTGCAGGACAAGGCGCCTAAAGTCACCGAAGAGCATCTGAAAGTGCACCGGCCCTGGGGCTCGTATCAGTCAATCGACGAGGGCGCGCGCTTTCAGGTCAAGCGCATCGTCGTCAAGCAGGGCGGCCGGCTGTCGCTGCAATTGCATCATCACCGCGCCGAGCACTGGGTCGTGGTGCGCGGCACCGCGCGCGTGACGATCGGCGAGGAGATCAAAATCGTCCACGAAAACGAATCGGTCTTCATCCCGATCGGCGCCAGGCACCGCCTGGAAAATCCCGGCAAAATCGATCTCGAGCTCATCGAGGTGCAGACCGGCAGCTATCTCGGCGAGGACGATATCATCCGCATCGAGGACGATTATCGCCGGTCCTGATTGGTATGGTCGCCGCACCCGGTTGCGGGCGGCCGGGGGTGGCCCTGCACGGCCCGCTCAAGCGCTAAACCTTGCATTACCAAGAACTTAGGCAGCGCGTCGCGCGCCGGCGCCGATAATGCTGTAAGCCTCTGATTCAAATCGTGTTCCGATTTTCGCACAGGCCCGGTCGCCAGCCGGTATGGACCATGCTACGAAACAGCGCGGGGTCGGCTCCGAGTAGCGCGAAGGGGGCTTTGCAGTCATGAGTGGGACCGAAGCGGGTGCCGCCGGTACGCTGCGTATCGGCGTCGTCGGTGTGGGCGTGATGGGCAGCAATCACGCCCGGGTGCTGTCCGAATTGCCGGGGGTGAAACTGGTCGGGGTTGTCGATCCCGATCGCAAGCGATGCGATCACGTCGCCGACCGCATGGGTTGCGCGTCGTTCAAGGATGCCGAGGGGCTGCTGCGCTACGGCGTGGACGCCGTCACCATTGCGGCGCCGACGCACCTTCATCGCGACATCGCCCTCGAATGCGCCGCGCGCGGCATCCATATCCTGGTGGAAAAGCCCATCGCGCCGACCGTCGAGGAAAGTCGCGCCATTGTCGCCGCCGCGCGGCGGGCCGGCGTGACGCTGATGGTCGGTCACGTGGAGCGCTTCAATCCGGCGGTGCAATCGATCAAACGCGCGATCAAGGATCAGGACATCCTTTCGATCGCCATTACGAGGGTCGGGCCGTTTCCGCCGCGCATGTCGAATGTCGGCGTGGTCATCGATCTCGCCGTGCACGATATCGATCTCATCCGCTGGTTCACCGATTCGGAAATCGTCGAGATCCAGCCGCAGACTTCGAGCGCGGTTGCCGAGCGCGAGGACATCGCGCTGTTGCAGTTCCGCACCGCCTCGGGCGTGCTCGCGCATATCAACACGAACTGGCTCACGCCGTTCAAGGCCCGCACCATTCATGTCGCCACGCGGGACAAATACCTGATCGGCGATCTTCTGACGCTGCAGGTCACCGAATGCTTCGGCTTTCAACCCGACGGCAGCTATTCGATGCGGCACCTGTCGGTCGGCTATGCCGAGCCGCTGCGTTCGGAGCTGCAAGCCTTTGTCGCGGCGATCCGCAGCGGCGCGGCGCCGGCAGTGACCGGCGACGAGGCGGTGGCAAGCCTCGAAATCGCCATCCGCTGCCTCGAAGCACGCGTGGTGCAATCGGCCCTGGCGCCACGCAAAGGTCCGCGGCGCGCCGCCGGTTGAGCTTGAGATTTCTGCCGGGATCCTGTCAGAAGCAAACAAGTCGACGATGAATCAGCATACCCGTCTGCAGCAATCACCGATTCCTTTCATTGATGTTGCCGCGCAGCGTCGCCGCCTCGGCGGCGCCGTCGACAACGCGGTGGCGCGCGTCTTGGCGCATTGCCAATTTGTCAATGGCCCGGAAGTGCATGCCTTCGAAAGCGAACTGGCCGCGTTCTGCGGCGCCCGGCACGCGATCGGCTGCGCCAGCGGCACCGATGCGCTGCTGCTCGTTCTGATGGCCTGGGAGATCAGGCCCGGCGACGCAGTGATCTGTCCATCGTTTACCTATCATGCGACCGCCGAAATGGTGGCGCTGCTCGGCGCCACGCCGATCATCGCCGATGTCTTGCCCGACACGTTCAATCTCGATCCGGCCAGCTGCGAGCGTGCTGTCGCGACGGCAAAGCGGCTTGGTCTCAAGCCGCGCGCGGTCATCCCGGTCGATCTGTTCGGTCTGCCCGCCAATCATGGTGCGATTGCCGACATTGCCGAGAAGCACGGCCTGAAAATTCTCGACGACGCGGCGCAGGGCTTCGGCGCGAGCTATCGCGGCAGGAAGCTCGGCACGTTCGGGGCCGCAACCGCGACCAGCTTTTTTCCGGCCAAGCCGCTCGGCTGTTACGGCGACGGCGGCGCGGTCCTTACCGATGATGATGTATTGGCGGCGCGGGTGAAGAGCATCCGTCTGCATGGGGAAGGCGTCGATCGCTCGGAGGCGGCGCGCATCGGCATCACGGGACGTCTCGATACCATTCAGGCGGCGATCCTGATCGAGAAGCTGAAAATCTTCCCGGACGAAATCGCTGCCCGCGACCGCATCGCGGCGCGCTATTCGCGCGCGCTGGCCGATGTTGCGATCGTGCCGCGGGTCGGCAATGAGTTCACCTCGGTCTGGGCCCAATACACGGTCAAAGTAAAGCCCGACCGGCGCGATGTGCTCGCCGCAGACCTCAAGGCGCAGGGCATTCCGACGGCCATCTATTACACCAGGCCCCTGCATCGCCAGCCCGCCTACCGCGATTTCCCAATTGCCGAAGGCGGAGTGCCGGTGAGCGAGCAGCTGTCGCGTGAAGTGATCAGCCTGCCGATGCACGCCTATCTCGAACCGCCGGTGCAGGACCGTATCATCGGAGCGGTGCGCAGTTCGCTGGCGCATTGAATGCATCTCCGCTCACTCCCGCGCAAGCGGGAATCCGGCCCGCGCGGCCCGGGTTCCCGCTTTCGCGGTGACGATCGGTTCGTGATAACCAGTCTCAATGATCGGTAAAATCCTCACCGTCGGCGGTTACACGCTGCTGTCGCGCGTGACCGGCTTCCTGCGCGATATCATGCTCGCCGCCATTATCGGCGCCGGGCCGGTTGCGGATGCTTTCTTCGTGGCGTTCCGACTGCCAAACCATTTCCGTGCCATTTTCGCCGAAGGCGCATTCAATGCCGCCTTTATCCCGGCCTATGCGCGCGTGCGCAGCCAGGGCGGCCCGCAGGCCGCAAGCCTGTTCGGCGATCGCATCTTTACGCTGCTCTTTGCCTCGCAAATCGTCCTTCTTGCGCTTGCGCTCGTCTTCACGCCGCAAGCTATCGAGGTTCTGGCGCCCGGTTTTTCGCGGGAGCCGCAGCAATTCGCCCTCGCGGTTTCACTCACCCGCATCACCTTTCCTTATCTGCTGCTGATCACGCTGGTAACGCTGTGGGGTGGCATTCTCAACGCGCTGCATCGCTTCGCTGCCGCGGCCGCCGCGCCGATTCTCCTCAATCTCGCAATGATGGCGACGCTGGCGGCCGCATTCGCCTTTCCCAGCGCCGGCTACGCCGCGGCCTGGGGCGTTCTGATTTCCGGCGTGCTGCAGGCGATCCTCGTCGGCGGCGATACCTTCGCCGCCGGCGTGATGACCTCGTTCCGGGCGCTGCGCTTCGACGAGGATGTGAAACGCTTCTTCAAAGCGCTGCTGCCGGCGACCGTCGGTTCTGCCGGCACGCAGCTTGCGCTGTTCGCCGACACCATCATCGCAAGCTTTCTCTCGGCGGGCGCAATTTCTGCGCTGTATTACGCCGACCGCATCGATCAGCTGCCCATCGGCGTGATCGGCATCGCCGTCGGCACGGTGCTGGTGCCGGAGATGACGCATCGGCTCGCCTCGGGCGACGAAGCCGGCGCGCGATCGGCCCAGAATCGGGCGATCGAGTTCGCCCTGCTGCTGGCCATCCCTTGCGTCGTCGCGTTTCTGGTCGTGCCGGGGGTCATCATGCGCGGATTGTTCATGCGCGGCGCCTTCACCGCGGCCGACGCGCAAGCTTCGGCGCTGACGCTGATGGCCTATACGATCGGCCTCGTCCCCTTCGTCCTGATCCGCAGCGTCGTTGCGCCGTTTCTCGCCCGCGGTGATACCGCAACGCCGGTCAAGGCGGCGCTGATCGGCACTGCGGTCAATATCGTGCTCAAGATCGTGCTGATGTTTCCGCTCGCCCAGGTCGGCCTCGCTTTGGCTACCTCGATTGGCGCATGGATCAATTTTATTCTGGTGCTAGTCTTTGCCGCCCGCGCCCATGTCATTGCCGGCGACGCCGCACTCAAAGGCGCGCTGGCAAAGCTTGCGGCGGCGGGTGCCGCGCTGGCATTGGCGCTGTTGATAGCGGGGCCGCTCGTCACCGCACTGTCATCCTCGTTGGCGAGGTTCCGCAACGAGGTGGAGCTGATTCTCTTGGCGCTGATCGGCGGCGTAGTCTATGGCGGACTGGTGATCGCGCTGTTGGGCCGCCGCTGGCTCGCGCAGATGCGGCGCACCGAGGTGACGCCGGTGGCGCTTGACGAAACGGCATCCATTCCAGCGGTCGAGCCGGATCGGACCTAGAGCGGAGCGGGACGCAGCATGCGCGTGAGCATGATCGGCGCTGGATATGTCGGGCTGGTATCCGGCGCCTGTTTTGCCGATTTCGGTCACCAGGTCGTCTGCATCGACAAGGACGCCGCCAGGGTCGCGGCGCTGAATCGCGGCGAAATTCCGATCTTCGAGCCCGGGCTCGATGCTTTGGTCGAAGCCAATATGCGGCAGGGTCGGCTTGAATTTGCCGCCGATACCGTACGCGTGCGCGACGCGGATGCGGTCTTCATCGCGGTCGGAACGCCGTCGCGCCGCGGCGACGGCCATGCGGATCTGACCTTCGTCTATGACGCGGTGCGCGAGATCGCGCCGCTCTTGTCGGCGGGCGCGGTGGTCGTCACCAAATCGACCGTGCCGGTCGGTACCGGCGATGAGATCGAGCGCATCTTGCGCGAACTGCGCCGTGACGCCGACATTGCGGTCGTCTCCAATCCGGAATTCCTGCGCGAGGGTGCGGCGATCCAGGATTTCAAGCACCCTGACCGTATCGTGGTCGGTACCGACGACATCCGCGCCCGCAATGTGCTCGCGGAAATCTATCGGCCGCTTTATTTGAATACGCCGCCGCTTCTCTATGTCAGCCGGCGCACCGCCGAACTGATCAAATACGCAGCCAACGCCTTTCTCGCGACCAAGATCACCTTCATCAACGAGATCGCCGATCTGTGCGAGCAGGTCGATGCCGACGTGCAGGAGGTGGCGCGCGGCATCGGCCTCGACAACCGCATCGGCTCGAAATTCCTGCATGCAGGGCCTGGCTTTGGCGGCTCGTGCTTTCCCAAGGACACCAGCGCGCTTCTGAAGACCGCCCATGACTACGGCGTGCCACTGCGCATCGTCGAAACGGTTTCCGCGGTCAATGAGCAGCGCAAGCGCGCCATGGCACGCAAAGTGGTGGCGGCGCTCGACGGCTCGGTGCGCGGCAAGACGATCGCGGTGCTCGGCCTGACCTTCAAGCCGAACACCGATGATACGCGCGACTCGCCCGCCATTGCGTTGATCATCGCGCTGCACGATCTCGGCGCCAATGTGCGTGGCTACGATCCGGCCGGGATGGAGCAGGCCAAGCCGCTCCTTCCGGCCGTGCAGTACTGCACCAGCGCTTACGGCGCCGCCGAAGGCGCCGACGCGGTTGTCATCGCCACCGAATGGGAGCAGTTCCGCGCCCTCGATCTGGCGCGGCTCAGGGGCGTGATGAGGCGGCCGGTGATCGTCGATCTGCGCAATATCTACCGCACCGACGAAATGAAGCGCGCGCAGTTCCGCTATGTCGCCGTCGGACGGGCCGGAGTGGAGTAGACCGCGTCGTTCCGGGGCGCGCCGTTCGTCATTCCAGAGCGCGAACGCGCCAAAGGGGGTCCCCGGGCTTCTCGCTTTGCCCGGCCTTGCAATGACGACAAAATGCCCGGCCTCGCGCCGGGCTCTTTGTTTATGCAACGTTTATGTCTCTGCCGGCGTCATACACGATGGGACTTGCAGACTGCGACGGTCCTGCGCAAAAACGAGCTTCAATTCGTCGCTATCCATGTCGCCTGAAGCGAAAAGCAAAATCACTGCTATGATCGTGGGCTCGGCTGTGATCATGCAGCAGCTCGATTCCACCGTGATCACCACGGCCCTGCCGCAGATGGCGATTTCGCTGCACACCGACCCGGTGCGGCTCAGCGTAGCGGTGACAGCCTATATTCTCAGCCTGGCGGTTTTCATTCCGGTCAGCGGCTGGGCCGCCGACCGGTTCGGCGGCCGCACCGTCTTTCGCATGGCGATTGCGTTGTTCACGCTCGGTTCGATCTTTTGCGCACTGAGCGGCAATACCACCGAGCTCACCGCTGCGCGCGTGCTGCAAGGCTTGGGCGGATCGATGATGGTGCCGGTCGGACGCCTGGTTCTGTTCCGCAGCATCGACAAGGCCGCGCTGATCCCGATGATGGCCTATCTGCAGGTGCCGGCGCAGCTTGGTCCGGTGCTTGGTCCGCCGATCGGCGGCTTCATCACCAGCTATTTTTCCTGGCGCTGGATTTTTCTGATCAATGCCCCGCTTGGCCTTCTTGGCATCGTGCTGGTGACGATCTTCTTCGACAATCCGAAAGAGGACACGCAGCGCCCGTTGGATTGGCTCGGCTTCGTGCTCACCGGTGCGTCCTTGTTCTGCATCATGAATGGCATCGAATCGGTCGGCCGCGGTCATAGCGATAGCGTGGAAGTGGCGGCATTCTTGATTTTGGGCGTAGGGCTCGGCACGCTGGCGCTGCGGCATCTGAAGGCTGCCAAGCATCCCGTGCTCGACCTTTCGGTGTTTCGCGTGCCGACCTTTCGCACCAGTATCGCGGGCGGCTCGCTGTTTCGCGCCGGCGCCGGCACGCTGACATTTCTGTTGCCGCTTTTGCTGCAGGTCGTGTTCGGGCTTTCGGCCGCAGCGTCCGGCAGCATCACTTTTGCCACTGCCGTCGGCTCGGTCACAATGAAGGCCGCGGCGCGGCCCATCATCAGATGGTTCGGCTTCCGCCGCGTCATCGCCGTCAACAGCGTGATCAGCGCGGCCGCGATTGCGATGTGCGCTTTCTTCACCGCCGGGATGCCCAGCAGCCTTATTTTCGTGCTGCTGCTCATCGCGGGGTTCTTTCTGTCGCTGCAGTTTACCGCGACGCAGGCGATGGGCTATGCCGATATCGGCCAGCAGCAGATGAGCACGGCCACCAGCATCGCCAGCATGATGCAGCAGTTGAGCCGCGGCTTCGGCATTTCGCTGGTGGCGATGCTGTTGCATCTGTCGCAGGCCTGGCGCGGCGCCGGCGCGCTCGGCACGTTCGATTTCAAGGTCGCCTTTGCCGGCGCCGCGACCATGGCGCTGCTGTGTCTGCCGTTCGGCCTGTCGCTCGCGCACGATGCCGCCGCCGAAGTCAGCGGGCATCAGGTGAAGTCGGGGGAGGCGTGAGCGGGGCAGGCCTTGCGGGTTTAAAGCTCACGAGCGCTGGCGTGGTCGCGGGACGGCATCGAACTGCCGTTTGGCGGTGCGTCCAGAATTAAAGTCACCCTGCTAAAACGAAAGCGCCGATCGCCGCGAGGCCGTTGGCGCTTTCCTTGTGTCGTGCTGTTCAACGCGATCAGTCCCGCGCCACCGGACCCTTCCGCGCCCGCGCCAGGGTACCCTCGACGCTGAGCCCGAAGAACGGCCGCAGATAAGTGCCAAGCACGCTGCCGATGAAGGCTGCGACCAGCCACAGCCAGCCGTGCAGGCTCGCCGACGAGATGCCGCTGAAATAGGCGCCGATATTGCAGCCATAGGCGAGGCGCGCGCCGTAGCCGAGCAACAGTCCGCCAAGCACGGCGGCGAGCAGCGATCGCGGCGGCACCCTCCAGCCGGGGCTGAATTTTCCGGCAAGCCCGGAAGCCAGCAAGGCGCCGAGGATGATGCCGAAATCCATCACCGACGTGATGTCGGCGAACACGCTGTCCTGCAGCGCCTTGGCGCGTTCAGGCGAATGCCAATAGCCCCAGGACGCGACGTCGATGCCGGAGGCCGCAAAAATCTTCGAGCCCCACAGCGCAAAGGCCGAGGTGATGCCCCACGGGCGGCCGGCGAGATAGAGCGTCGCAAAATTGCCGATGGCGAGCGCGATCGCGCCGGCAAGCAGCGGCCACGGTCCGTGCAGGAAGCGCGTGAAGCCGCGGCGATCGGTCTCCACGCCGTAGCGCAGCGTGCCATGCGTGCGGCGTTCCACGACGACGGTGAGCGCCGCGATCGCCGCGAACAGCGCAAGGCTCACCGCAAGCGCAGGCTCCCAGCCCCACGCCTTGATCAGCGAGATCGACCCGAAATTCGGCTGCGCCGACCACCACGGCAGATTCCAGGCGCCGAGCGCCGAGCCGATGATGAAGAAGGCGAGCGTGACAAACATGCGCGAATTGCCGCCGCCGGCCGTATAGAGCGTGCCGGAGGCGCAGCCGCCGCCAAGCTGCATGCCGAGCCCGAACATGAAGGCGCCGACCAGAACGGACACGCCGACCGCACCATATTCGCCATGCACCGGCTGGCCGAACAGCGTGCCGTGGGCGAGCGCGGGAAAGAACAGGATTGCGGCCGCAGCCAGCATCAGCATCTGGGCGCGCAGGCCGGCGCCGCGGCCATTGGCGATGAACACGCGCCAAGCGGAGGTGAAGCCGAACAACGCGTGATAGAGCACAAGCCCCAGCGCGCCGCCCAACAGGAACAGTGCGCCCTGCCGCCAGGTATAGGCTTCGCCTAGCGCGATTGCGCCCGCGCCCAGAACCGCCGAGGCCAGGATCACCACCCAGCTATTGATCGGCGGCGCTGCGCCGCGCTCGCTTGCAAGCAGGCGGGCGTCAACGGAAAGATCGGTCATGGTAGTCCCTCAACAAATCCCGGAACAAAAACATCCGGGGCGTGTCGGCGGCGAGGTGCCGCCTGATGCCGCCGAGGCGCGGCGGCCTCGTGCAGTCGTCTTGATCTAATCGGCAACCTGCTTTGTTCCAAGCGCTCGGCGTTTCCTTCTTCGAGACCAAATGGTAAATTTCATCTATTTCTTCGTAAATAGTAGAATATATATTCTTTTATCTTGCGAGAGAGGCGATCTAATAGAATATAATTCTTGCATGCTGCACGCGCAATTTGGGCCGCCCCGGCGATCGGGGCGGCCCTTTTGCTTCTATGCTGATACTGGCGCAGTCGGCATACCGCCGCTCAGCCCCAGCGGATGGCAATGGCGCCTGCGATCGAGCGCGGCCGCGTGCGCAGCGCGTGCCCGTCATTGCCCGATTCGATCACCCATTGCCCGTTCTCGCGGCCGACGATCTTACCGACGTGATGCGGCCACACCACCACCGCGCCGATGCCGGGTGCGCCGGCATGGCCCCAATGCGCCCAGTTGCGGGCGAGGTTGTACGACGGGCCGGGATCGCTGCCGACCAGCTGGCGCATCGCCCAGCCGCACCAGGCGGCCGGCCGGCCGCCCAGTCCGCGCAATACGGCATGTCGCACTTTGCCGCCGAATTGCGGCGTGGAAAAAGACGCCGCTTGCGGCGCGAACGGCGCGCCGAAGGACGTGTACATATCTGATGTTACAACGGCGCGGCTCCTGGCCAGGCGGTGGCTATGATGCCGATGCGAATGCGCCTGCGCCGACTGCATGCATACGAACGTGGCCGCGATAACGGCGGTAACGGTCGTCAATTTCATTCCTAGGACTCCTGAGTTGACTCAAACACTTTTGTTGTTGCGCCGCCTGCAAACAAAAGCCCCGCCAAGCTGGCAGCCTGGCGAGGCTAAAGCGAACAAACGGCAGCGCTTCATTCACGCGAAGCGCGCGCGCCTCATAGCATCATTGCGCGCTTTGGCACTGCCCATTTTTGCATGGCATCTATTTGTTTGATGTAAGTACGTGTCAAATTATCGCCGGGTTTGGACCGCGTGAAAATGCGGCGATTTTTTGTTTTCTATTTGTTTGCTGCGAAAGCCTTGGCAAAACACAGCCATTCGGCGGGATGCCGCGCAGTGATTCGGCGCAATTCGCTTCGGCGCGCCGGCGCAGCGCGCCATCGTGTCGCCGATTCCGTTAAATCGGATCGCGGGTTAAGTTTAATGCCAACAGAGCGAGTCGGGGGTAAGCCGCAATCAATGACTGTATCCGTGCTGATCATACTCGCCGGTCTGATGGGAGCGGGCGGCGTCGTGCTCGCCGCCGCCGGCGCGCACGCAGCTGCGCACACTGCGCCCGGCGCCGGCCTCGACAGCGCTGCTTATCTGTTGCTCTTCCACGCTGCGGCCGTGCTCGGCGGCACGGCGCTGATGCAGCAGGGCGCATTGTGGCGGCCTCTGGCGCTTGCGGCCCTAGCCGGCTGGGTGCTCGGCGCGGCGCTGTTCTCCGGTGACATTGCCACGCGCGCGTTTGCCGCGCACCGCCTCTTTCCATTTGCCGCACCATCGGGCGGTTTCATCCTCATCGCGGCTTGGCTCATCCTGGCCGCCGCGGCGCTCGTCGGCGCGCTGCGGAGTTAACCCAGCCCGTCACTCCAGCCGAATGTCGAGGTCCTTGATGATCTTGCCCCAGCGTGCCGTCTCGGCCGCGGCGAAATCGCTCAGTTCGGCCGGCGTCGAGGTGCGGATCGCAAAGCCCGCGGCCTCAAAGCGGGTGACGAAAGCCGGCGCAGCAATGATCGCGACCAGCTCGCGGTTGAGGCGGTCGACGATCGACTGGGGTGTTCCGGCCCTGGTGTAGAGCGCCGTCCAGATCGGACCGAGCACAAGTTTCGGATAGCCGAGCTCGGTCGTCGTCGGCACATTGGGCAACGATTTGGCGCGCCGGTCGCTCATCACCGCTGCCGCTTTGAGCTGACCGCTTTGCAAAAATGCGAACACGTCCGCAATCAGCGGAAACATGACATCGATGCGATTGGCAAGGAGATCATTGAGTGCGGGACCCTGGCCGCGATAGGGCACATGAACCACGGCGCTGCCGGTAAGCCGGTTGAACAGCTCGCCGGCGATGTGGGTCGCCGAGCCGATACCCGAGGAGCCGAAAGTCGCACGCCCATTTTCCTTCAGGCGGATTACGAGGTCGGCGAGACCGCGTGAGCCGTATTGTGGTGCCGGCACGATCACCTGCGGATTGAGCGTGACCAAAGTGAGCGGCGCAAAGTCCTTGACCGGATCGAAGCCGAGATTTTTGTAGAGATTGATATTCGTGGCATGCGTGCCGGTCGTCGCCATGAACAATGTGTAGCCATCGGGCTGGGCATGCGCGGCATCGGCTGCCGCGATATTGCCGCCGGCACCGGCCTTGTTATCGACGATGACCGGCTGCCCGAGCACTGCCGACAGCCTCTGCGCAATGACCCGCGACTGCACATCCGCGCTGCCGCCGGCCGGAAACGGTACGATCAGCTCAAGCGGGTGGGTGGGCCAGCTGTCGGGCCCGCCTTGGGATTCGGCACCGCCGGCGAGTGCGGCAGAAAGGACGACGACGAGCGCTGGCACGGCGAGAGGTGCAAATGGGACATTGCGCATGTCCCGTTGCTATCACGCGCGCCATTGTCTCGTCACGCGGCGCGTTTGCGCTCCTGTGGCACCATCGCGATCGACAGCCGCTCGGTGCCGCGCAACACGTCAAGCACGACCCGCTTGCCGATCGTCTCGCCGGTAAGCGCACGCACCAGGTCATCGGCGCCGGCGATGGGTTGGCCATCGAGCGCGACAATGATGTCGCCGCCCTTGAGCCCGGCGCGGGCGGCGGCGGAATCCGGCTCAACCGTGCCGATCATCACCGCGCTGTCCTGGGCGAGGCCAAAGGCGCGGCGCCGCCGCAGCGGAATCGCCGTCTGCTGCGCGGCGATGCCGATGAAGGCGCGGCGCACGCGGCCGTGCCGGATCAGTTCGCCGAGCACAAAGTTTGCCGTATTAGCGGCGACCGCAAAGCAGATGCCCTGCGCGCCCAGGATCACGGCGGTATTGATACCGACGACCTCGCCACGCGAGGAGACGAGCGGCCCGCCGGAATTGCCGGGATTGAGCGCCGCGTCGGTCTGGATCACGTCGTCGATCAGCCGGCCATTGCGCGAGCGCAGCGAGCGGCCCAGCGCCGAGACCACGCCAGTGGTGACGGTCGATTCGAAGCCGAGCGGATTGCCGATCGCGATGACGAGCTGGCCCCGCTTCAACAACTTGGAATTGCCGAGCGGCGCGGCCGGCAGCGTCACCGCTTCGTCGACGCGCAAGAGCGCCAGGTCGGTATCGGGATCGTCGCCGACCAGCCGCGCGCGCAGCTCTTGGCCGTCGGCCGTGGTCACCTCAATGCGCGCGGCGGTTCTGCCGAATGCACCGGCGACGTGGCTGTTGGTCAAAATGAGGCCGTCCGGCGACAGAATGACGCCGGAGCCGGTGCCGCCACGATCTTGGCGACCTTCTCGGGCAGGTCCACCGTGGACGGCAAGCCGCACCACCGCCGGGCCGATCCGCTCGACGACGTCGATGACGGCGCGCGAATAGGCATCAAGCAGCGCCTGATCGTCGGCGGGCATTTTGGGGATGTTGGGACCGGGGACGCTTTGCGCACCCCGCAAGGCATCAGCAAGAGGCATTATTGTCATGGTAAGTCAGTGGGTTAGGCCCGCCCCAGGTGGCGACCATCGGCCGGCGCTTGGTGAATGAAAAGATTGGATTGGGCGCAGATATGGGGGGCGCAGCGCCCATAAGGAAGGGCATTGGGTGGGGCGCGGCCGCGGCGCGCGATCCGTGTGATTGACAGGGGCTGCGGCCTGTGGTGCGCAGACGGCGCGAGGGAAGAATCATGACGTTCGCCAAAGCGGCTCGTCGCGCCGCATCGCCGCTTTCATCGGCTGCATTGCTGCTGGCGCTTCTCGCCGGCTGCAATCAGGGCCAGCAGCAAAGCGGCAGTCCGCCGCCGCCGACCGTGACGGTCGCTACGCCGGTGCAGCGCACGGTGGTCGATCAAGACGAATATGTCGGGCGCTTCGTGGCGGTGAATTCGGTCGAGATCCGCTCCCGCCTGTCCGGCTATCTGGCCGAAATTCATTTCAAGGACGGCCAGATGGTGAAGCAGGGCGATCCCTTGTTCACCATCGACCGGCGGCCATTCGAGATCGCGCTCGAGCAGATGCGCGCCAACCTCGCACAGGCACGCGCCAATCTTGCCTTCACCCAAGGCGATCTGGAACGCGGCCAGAGCCTGCTGACGAACAAGACCATCACCGAGCAGGCCTACGACCAACGCAAGCAGGCCAAGGCGGTGGCTGAAGCCGCCGTCGCCGCACAGGAAGCCATGGTGCACTCGGCCGAGCTCGACCTTGATCAGTACAGCGTCCTGCGTTCGCCGATCGACGGTCGCATCGGCGACCGGCGCGTCGCCGTCGGCAATCTCGTCACCGGCGGCACCGGCGGCAATACGACGCTGCTGGCGACCGTAGTCTCGGTCGATCCGATCCGCTTCGAATTCACCTTCGACGAGCAGGCCTATCTGCGCTATGTGCGCTATGCATCGAGCAGCAAGGAGGTCGCGGCGCTCAATGGCAATGTGCCGGTCACGTTGAAACTTCTTGACGAAAAGGATTTCGTGCATACCGGCAAGATCGATTTCGTCGACAACGCAATCAACACGTCGACGGGCACGATCCGCGGCCGCGCCGTGTTCGACAATCACGACGGCATTTTCACACCGGGCATGTTCGGCCGCATCCGCGTGCCGGGCTCGCCACCTTACACGGCGTTGCTTGTTCCCGACGCCGCGATCGGCTCGGAGCAGGCGCGCAAATATGTGCTGGTCGTCGATGACAGCGGCGTGGTGCACCAGAAATATGTGACGCTTGGCCAGCTCGACGACGGCCTGCGCGTCGTCAAGGACGGACTTGTTGCCAGCGATCGTGTGATCGTCAACGGCCTGATGCGGGCGCGGCCCGGCATCAAGGTGAATGCACAGGCCGAGGGCGCTCCGGCGGCATCGCCGGCGCCGGCGCCGGCAAAAGCCGGCGACGAAGCCAAGGCTGGATAGGAAGATGAGTCTAATCACTTGTGTCCCGGGCGCAGCACAGCACGAAAGTGATGCGCTGCAGACCCGGGACCTTCCCGGGCTCGGACCTCGTGACGATCCCGGATCAGCGGTGTAGCACCTCCTGCTGCACTGCATCCGGGAAACGCCGCCAATCGGTGTGCACTAGATGCGTATTTCGCACTTCTTTATCGATCGGCCGATCTTTGCCGCGGTGATCTCGATTGTTTTCGTGATCTTGGGCGTCGTGTCCTTTTCGCGCCTGCCGGTCGCGCAATATCCGGGGATCGCGCCGCCGATCATCAACGTCTCCGGCCAGTATCCCGGCGCCAGCGCCGACGTCGTGGCCTCGACCGTGGTGACGCCGATCGAGCAGCAGATCAACGGCGTCGAGAACATGCTCTACATGTCGTCGAACTCGACCGCCGACGGACGCTTCTCGATCCAGGTCAGCTTTGATCTCGGCACCAATCTCGATATCGCGCAGGTGCAGGTGCAGAATCGTGTCGCGATCGCCAATCCGCGGCTGCCGGCCGATGTGCGCAATATCGGCGTGACGGTGACCAAATCGTCGCCGGACCTGATGATGGTCGTCCACCTTTTCTCGCCGGACAAGTCGCGCGACGCGCTGTACATTTCCAACTATGCGACGCTTGAAGTCACCGATCCGCTCACCCGCGTCGACGGCGTCGGCTCTATCACCGTGTTCGGCAGCCGCGATTACTCGATGCGGGTGTGGCTCGATCCAGATCGCATGCAGTCGCTCGGCCTGACCGCAGGCGATGTGACCGCGGCGCTGCAGGCGCAGAACATCCAGGTCGCCTCCGGCGTGCTCGACGCGCCGCCGGTGGCGCATCCGGGCGCCTTTCAGATCGCGGTGCAGACATTGGGCCGCCTCAACAGTCCGGAGGAATTCGGCGCGATCGTCGTGAAGGAGACACCGGGCGCGGTGGTACGGCTGAAGGACGTCGCCACCGTCGAGCTTGCCGCGCTCGATTATTCGTCGAACTCCTATCTCGATCACGATCCTGCCGTGGCGCTCGCCATCTTCCAGCGGCCGGGCTCGAACGCGCTCGCCACCGCCAATGGCGTGATCGACAAGATGGCGGAACTGTCGAAGCGGTTTCCACCCGGCGTCAAATACGAAATCGTCTACAACCCGACCCAGTTCATTCAGCAATCGGTCGCCGCCGTGCGCGACACGATCGGCGAAGCCATCGTCCTGGTCGTGCTGGTGGTGATCCTGTTCCTGCAGACCTGGCGCGCAGCGATCATTCCGCTGGTCGCCATCCCGGTCTCGCTGGTCGGCAGCTTCTTTTTCATGGCTGCGTTCGGCTTTTCGCTGAACAACCTGTCGCTGTTCGGATTGGTGCTCGCCATCGGCATCGTGGTCGATGACGCCATCGTCGTCGTAGAAAATGTCGAGCGCAATATCGCCGCCGGCTTCTCGCCGCGCGACGCGGCGCGCAAGAGCATGGACGAGGTTGGTTCGGCGCTGATTGCGATCGCGCTCGTGCTTTGTGCCGTGTTCGTGCCGTCGGTCTTCATCACCGGCATATCCGGTCAGTTCTACCGCCAGTTCGCGCTGACGATCACCGGCGCCACCGTCATCTCGCTGCTCGTCTCGCTGACGCTGTCGCCGGCGATGTGCGCGCTGCTGCTGAAGGCGCACGAGCCCAATCATCGCGACACCTGGTGGGAGAAGCCGATCCACGGTTTCTTCCGCTATTTCAACCGCGGCTTCGACAAGGTCGGGCTTGGCATATCCTGGCTGGCGGCGCGGACGGTACGCCGGGCCGTGATGATGGTCTTGATCTATCTGGTCGTGATCGGGCTCGGCCTGAATGCGTTCCGCACCACCCCGACAGGCTTCATCCCGCAGGTCGACCGCGGCTATCTGATAACGGTGGTGCAATTGCCGCCCGGCGCAGCGCTGGCGCGCACCGATGCCGTGCAGCAGCGCGCGCTCGATATCGCGCTCTCGGTTCCCGGCGTTGCGCATGCGGTGAACATCGTCGGCTTCTCCGGCGCGACTTTCACCAATGCGCCCAATGCCGGCGCGTTGTTTCTGGTGCTCGACCCATTCGAGAAGCGCGCGCAAGATCCGCGCCAATCGGCGGCCGGCATTCAGGCCGAGCTGTTCAAGCGCCTGTCGGTCATTCAGGACGCCTTCATCGTCACGGTGCTGCCGCCGCCGGTCGCCGGCATCGGCAATGCCGGCGGCTTCCGCATGATGGTCGAGGATCGCGGCGGCCTGGGCTCGGAAGCGCTGAAGCAGGCGACCTTGGCGCTGATGGCGCGCGCCAACCAGACGCCCGGCGTGGCGCAGGTCTTCTCCTTGTTCGAGACCTCGACGCCGCAGGTCTATCTCGACATTGACCGCACCAAGGCCCAGCTCCTCGGCGTCAATGTGCAGGACGTCTTCAACGCGCTGCAGACCTATATCGGCTCGCTCTACGTCAACGACTTCAACCTGTTCGGCCGCACTTTCCGCGTCACCGCGCAGGCGCGCGACCAGGACCGGCGGGACGTCGATGACGTGCTCAAGATCAGGGTGCGCAATTCGAGCGGCGACACGGTGCCGCTCGGTTCCTTCACGACGGTCGAAAATATCGCCGGTCCCTATCGCGTGCCGCGCTATAATCTTTATCCGGCCGCCGAGTTGGACGGCGCGGCGGCGCCCGGCTATTCGCAGGGCCAGGCGATCGCGATCATGGACAAACTCGCGGCCGAAACACTGCCCGAAGGTTTTGCGACCGAGTGGACGACGCTCGCCTTCCAGCAGATCAGAGCCGGCAATACCGCGATGTTCGCCTTTGTGCTGGCGGTGGTCTTCGTGTTCCTGGTGCTGGCGGCGCAATATGAGAGCCTGACGCTGCCGCTCGCGGTCATCATGATCGTGCCGATGTGCCTGGTCGCCGCCATTACCGGCGTGATCCTGCGCGGTCAGGACAACAATATTCTCACCCAGGTCGGCTTCGTCGTGCTGATCGGGCTGGCTGCCAAGAACGCGATCCTGATCGTCGAATTTGCGCGCCAGCTCGAGGATGAGGGCCGCAATCGCTGGGACGCCGCGGTCGAAGCGACGCGGCTGCGGCTGCGCCCGATCCTGATGACCTCCTTCGCCTTCATTCTCGGCGTCACTCCGCTGGTCTGGGCGATCGGCGCCGGCGCCGAACTGCGGCAGGCGCTCGGCACGGCGGTGTTCTTCGGCATGATCGGGGTGACCGCGTTCGGGCTGATCTTCACGCCGGTATTCTATGTGATCGCGCGCTGGGT
>JAJPJB010000022.1 GCA_021324465.1 Hyphomicrobiaceae bacterium | reverse complement strand
GGCTTTTCAAAGGCTGGCGTCGGCTGTGTGGAATGTGGCGGTGGCGTCGCGGGCTTCTCCAGCGCGGGGTTCGGTCCCGTCGGATGCGGCGGCGGAGTGGCCGGCTTCTCAAAGGCCTGGGGCGGCGGTTTCACGAGCGTATTGGGTGATGGCGAAGAAGGCGCGCCGGCTGGCGCCGCAGCGGGCGCATTGGCCTGCGGCGTGCCCAAACCGGGGCGCGTGCCCGGCGTGCCCGGGGCGCCGGGCCCACCCGGAGAGCCCGGTCCGCCTTGTCCGCCCTGCGACGCGCGCGTCACAGCCGTCGGCAAGGACACGTGCATGGCGGGCCGGCCGCCCGGCGCGGCGGGTCCGTTTTGGGCGCCCTGCGCGCCCAATGCCGGAGCCTGCATCACTACTGTCGGCGGTGGTTTGACGAAAACATTGACATTGACGGTGGCGGGCGTCGGCAGCACGTAACGCTCGCGCGGCGGCGGTGGCGGCGGCAGCACGGCGAATTCGCGCGGCCGCGGCGGCAGGAAAAATACCGGCGGCGGTGGCGGCGGCCGGAAACGCGGGCCGGCGAAGATCAGCACCGGACGGTCGACATAGATCAGTTCCTCCGGCGGCGGGGGCGGAACGCCGAAGTCGATCATGACAAAGCTCGGCGGCGGCTCCATCTCCGCGCGCAACAGCGCCAGGCGTCGGCGCGCATCCCAAACATGCGGACCATTCGGGTAGCGGCGCAGATACGACCAATAGGCCGGCGGCGTGTCGTCCATCACGCAATGACGCCACGCGATCTGCTCGCGGCGCACCGCGAGCATCGCCGCGACGCGCTGCGAATAGGGACTGTCCGGATAGACCGCGAGGAATTGCTCATAGGCGTCGATCGTGTCGAGTGCGACGGCTGCGGCATAGGCGTCGTCTGGACCACCGAAGTCGCGCAGGCGCCGGTGGCGGATGTCGGCCAACGGCAACACGTTCGGCGGCGGCGGCGCATTGGCGGTCCGCTCGGTGAGGAAGAACGGCCCGTCGATCTGTGATGCGTACCAGGGCACCGCGGCGCCTTGCGTCAGTTCGCTGACGCGCAGACGCACGCGGGCAAAGATGTCGTCGAGACTCAGTCCGCCGGTGCCGATCATTTCCGCGAGCGCGGTCGCATAGGCGCCGTAAGGGCCTCGCTCGTCGGGGCCCACCGTCCCCGGTGCAGCGTTAAACGCCACTGCCAGGCTCGGCGGCGGGTCGATCAGCGCGAGCCCGCCGGCCAGCGGCTGGTCGCCTTGCGCGAATCCGTTTTGCCGCGCGGCGTCGAGAATGACGATCTTTACGCGACCGGGAAGCGAGGCGAGCGGCTGCATAAAGTCGGAAATCCGGATCGCTTGCAGCGGAACGTCGACATCGCGCTGAATTGCGGCATCGACCGGAACAAAATAATTGTCGCCGGCGAATTGCACGCCAAAGCCTGAGAGATAGATCAGCGCTACTGCGTCCGGCCCGGCCGCGGCGACCTGGTCGATGAATTCACGAAAGGATTCACGCAATGTCGCCTGGTCCAGATCGCGGGCGCCGGTCACTGTAAATCCGGCCGCCTGCAGCGCGTCGGCGACAAGGCCTGCATCATTGGCGGGCGTGGGCAGTGTCGCATTCCTGTATTGGGAATTGCCGATGACCAGCGCAAAGCGCATTTCCGCGGCCAAGCCGGGGCGCGCGCCGAACGTCAGCGCGAAACAGGTCACAAGCCAGACCAATGATGCCTGCAAGAATGTTCTCATGATTTTTCTCTCGGACGGTTCCCCGAATCGCGGTGTTTCATAGCTGCGGATTCTGCCGATCAATAGGTCTGAATGATGTCCGGCGGGCAATTTTTGCTGCTCGGTTTGACATTATTTTACGTTCCGCCACGTTCTTTGGACATATTCCTCGGACTTGGCATCGCGGGCGTACCGCGCTGGACCCGAGCCTTTTGAGCAGCAGATTTGCATAATTGAATTTGCGTCCGAAACGCGGGCGCGCTAAGAGCAGCTAACAAAAGCATTTGTTGACCGAGCAAGCCCCGCGTGCCGAGCCGCTTCGCCAAAACGACTGACCCGGTCGACTATGCGACAGGGGCAAAGAGAACGCGACGTACACAAGCATGGCGCATTACAAGCAGGACGCGGACAAACAGAACAAAACATAACCAAACAGAACTCGCGGGCCGATGCGCCGGGGGCCGGCCCTTGTTCCTGACATTGACATTGTTGCAACAGGTGTCCACGCACGAAACTTTGATCAAGCAAAAAGGCTTGTGCGGGGGAGGCTCACGCGCTAACAACCCTGACCCCATCTCATCTGTTTGCATTCCATTCACTCCGGTAAGGGATACAGGTTGCCTTTCTTGAAAGGGGAGGTTTTATGGCGAAGATGAAAAAGAAGCGGCGCGCGTGGACTCCAGCTGAAGTCCGTGAGCTGAAGGCAATGGCGCGCAAGAAGACTCCGGCGGCACAAATTGCCAAAAGGCTGAAACGGACCGAGGGCGCAACGCGCCAGAAGGCCTTCAGCATCGGGCTCTCGCTCGACTCCCGTTCTTGAAATTCCTAAAGCGGCAAATCAGCTCTCCACATGTCGACCGGCGCCGGCCTGCGGAAGCGGGCTCGGCCAGCTGCGGCATGCCTGTGGGCTTTTGTTGTATCCGTGCTGCCGCCGCGCACCGGCGCGTTTGCGAAAGCGCCGCGCATTGTTTATAGGAAAGTTATCCGCAACGGTTCGCGGCAAGCAGCTGATGAGGGGGGATCAACATTAACTAAATCGGTGAACCGGCCCCAATAAAGATGTAACAAAGTGTAAAAGCGGGCGGTTATAACCATCCTGGTCGCTGGCCGGCGCTGTCGCCGTTTGAACGCCAAAAAGGGCCGCCGACAGCCGTTCGCGAAAATCTGGACCGGGTTTGCAGCCCGATTAGGGTGACACGAACATCTCATGAACCAGCTTCCCGGCCGCCCGCAGCAACAGCCTGTGAGTTCCGAGCTCTCTGCCGCGCTCGCAGCTTGCCGGCGGGCATTCGTCGCCATCGCGTTGTTCTCCGGGATGAGCAATCTGCTGATGCTCACCGGGGCGCTGTTCATGCTCGAAATCTACGACCGGGTGCTGCCTAGCCGGAGCGTCCCGACGCTGGTGGCGCTGCTCTTGCTCGCGGCCGGCCTCTATGGTGCGCAAGGCGTCATCGACATGATCCGCAGCCGCATTCTGGTGCGCATCGGCCGCAGCCTCGACGAGGCGATGAGCCTGCGGGTCTATGATGCGATCGTCCGCTTGCCGCTCAAGGTCGGCAACAGAGGCGAGGGCACCCAGCCGATCCGCGATCTTGATACGGTACGCGGCTTTCTCTCCGGCGTGGGTCCGGTTGCGTTCTTCGACCTGCCATGGATGCCGATCTATCTGGCGATCTGCTTTTTGTTCCATTTCTATATCGGGCTGACCGCACTGTGCGGCGCCATTGTCCTTGTGACGCTCGCCATTCTGACCGAAATGCAGACGCGGCATCCGACCCGCAGCGCGACGCAATTTGCCGCGGCGCGTAATGCGCTGCTCGAAGCAAGCCGCCGCAATGCCGAGGCCATTACCGCCATGGGCATGGTCGGCCGTGTTGCCAAGCGCTGGGACGACCTCAATCGCCATTACATTTCGGCGAGCGGCAAAGCCAGCGACGTCGGCGGCGGACTCGGCGCCATGTCGAAAGTTTTGCGCATGCTGCTGCAGTCGGCCATTCTCGCGGTCGGCGCGGCGCTGGTGATCAATCAGATGTCGACGCCGGGTATCATCATTGCCGGCTCGATTCTCGGGGCACGCGCCCTGGCGCCGGTCGATCTCGCCATCGCCAATTGGCGCGGCTTCATGGCGGCGCGGCAAGGCTGGCAGCGTCTGTCCAAATTGCTCGGGCACCTGCCGCCGGTTGTCGCGCCGATGGCGCTCAAGCCGCCGGCGCGCACGCTCGTGGTGCACAACGCCGCCGTGGCGCCGCCGGGCGTGCAAAAGATTGCCGCGCAAGATATCAACTTCACCTTGACCGCGGGCAAGGCGCTCGGCGTGATCGGGCCGACCGCATCGGGCAAATCCTCGCTGGCGCGCATGCTGGTCGGCGTCTGGACCCCGGCGCGCGGCACGGTACGGCTCGACGGCGCCACGCTCGATCAGTGGTCGCCGGAATCCCTTGGCCGTCATATCGGCTATGTCCCGCAGGACGTCGAATTGTTCAACGGCACCGTGGCGCAGAATATTTCGCGTTTCGAGGATCCGCCGGATGCGGACGCGGTCATCGCCGCGGCACAGGCGGCCGGCGTCCATGATCTCATCATCAATCTGCCGGACGGCTACGAGACGGTGGTCGGCGATCACGGCAGCGCACTGTCAGCGGGTCAGGCGCAGCGCATCGCGCTCGCCCGCGCCCTCTACCGCGACCCGTTCCTGGTCGTGCTCGACGAGCCTAATTCCAACCTTGATGCCGAAGGCGATGAAGCGCTGACCCGCGCCATTCTTGGCCTGCGCGCGCGCGGCGCGATCGTCGTCGTGGTCGCGCATCGGCCAAGCGCCATTGCGGGAGTCGACTACATTCTGATCATGGCCAAGGGCCGGCAGCAGCAATTCGGGCCGAAAGAAGAAATTCTGACCCGCGTCACGGCGCCCAGTTCGGCGCCGCGGGCGCTCAAGGTGGCGGAGCAGGGAGGCGGGCAATGATGGTCGGCGCCGGCGGCAACCAGGCCGTACCGCCCAAGCGCACAGCGCGGAAGCGCCGGGCGCCGTCCTGGGTACTGCCGCGCCAGGTGTCGCATTACGTGTACCGGCTCTCGAACACGCTTGGGCCACTGGTATCTTGGCTTTTCCACGACACCTCGCCCGCCGATAGTGCGGACGCTTCGATCCGCCGCCACATTATTGCCGGCAGCATGCTGGTCGCGGTGCTTGCCTTTGGACTCGGCGGCTGGGCCTCCACCGCGCAAATTTCCGGCGCGCTGATCGCGCAAGGCGCGATCGTCGTCGATTCCAACGTGAAAAAGGTGCAGCACCCGACCGGTGGCGTGGTCGGCGAGCTGTTCGTGCACGACGGCGATCATGTCAAAGCCGGCCAGGTATTGATCCGGTTGGATGAGACGGTGACCCGCGCCAATCTTGCGATCGTCACCAAGGGGCTCACCGAGCTTTACGCACGCAAGGCGCGGCTCGCCGCCGAGCGCGATGGCGCCGATAGCGTTGCAGTGCCGAAGGAGCTTGCCGGTAACGTCAACGATCCAGACGTAAAAGAAGCGCTCAACAGCGAGCGCAAGCTGTTCGACCTGCGGCGTCAGGATCGCGCCGGTCAAAAACAGCAATTGCGGGAACGGATCACGCAGCTGCAGCAGGAGATCACTGGCCTCACCGCACAGCAGAACGCCAAGGACCAGGAACTGGCGCTGATCGAGCAGGAGCTGCAGGGCGTACGCGATCTGTGGCAAAAGAATCTGGTTCAGTTGAATAGGCTCACCTCCCTGCAGCGCGATGCAGCCAAGATCCAGGGCGAGCGCGGCCAGCTTGTGGCGCAGGCTGCCGAAGCCAAGGGCAAGATCGCCGAGATCCAGCTGCAGATCATTCAGGTCGACCAGGACCTGTCGAGCGACGTCGCCAAGGAGCTGCGCGAGACCGAAAGCAAGATCGGCGAATATGTCGAGCGCAAAGTTACCGCCGAAGATCAGCTCAAGCGCACCGACATTCGCGCACCGCAGGACGGCATTGTGTTCCAGTCGACAGCCAATACCGTTGGCGGTGTGATCACCGCAGGCGACCCGATCATGCTGATCGTACCCGAGAACGACAATCTTCAGGTCGAGGTCAAAGTCGATCCCAAGGATATTGATCAGGTCCAATTCGATCAGCCGGTGGTGCTGCGCTTCTCCTCGTTCAATGCGCGCACCACGCCCGAGATCAACGGCCAGGTGGTTCGGATCGCCGCCGACACGTCGACTGACCAGCGCACCGGTCAAAGTTATTACCTCGTCCGCATTGCGATGACGGCGGACGAGGTCAAGCGCCTTGGCGATGTGAAGCTGACGCCCGGCATGCCGG
>JAJPJB010000038.1 GCA_021324465.1 Hyphomicrobiaceae bacterium | reverse complement strand
CTGGTCATGATGGGGGCGGGATGAGCCTTGCGCTGCGGTGGCGGAATAAATTGCGGCGCCGCGTCTATAATCCGCTCAATAAAATCGTCCATCGCGGGCGCTACTTCGTCTGCAGCTATTTCGGCGCCGACTTTCTGGTGCGCTCGTCCAATGTCGGCGGGCTCGAAATCTCGGCAAAGATCGGCGAATTCCCGGAGTTGAAGAACTTCGTGCGTGTCTGTGCCGACATGAAGCCGGACGTCTTCATTGATATCGGCGCCAATCTCGGGCTCTACACCTGCATCGTGATGAAGAACCAGCTCGCGCCGCGCGCGATCCTGTTCGAACCGGATCGCCGCAATCGTGCGCATCTGCGCGCCAATCTTCTGATCAATGATCTGCTGGATGCCGATATCACGATCAACGACGTTGCCCTGGGCGCCGCGCCCGGCAAGTTCCGTTTGGTGCCCGGGCCGGAGCGCGACATCGGACTCTCACAAATCGTGGAACAGGCGCGGCCCGGCGAAGGTTACGAGGTCGAAGTAGCACGCTTCGACGATCTTGTTCAACTTTCGGGCAAGACGCTCGCGATCAAGATCGATATCGAGCGCTATGAGCGCAAAGCGCTCGCCGGCATGGCACGCACGCTCACCGACAATCGCGGCGTGGTGCAGATCGAAGTGCTCGAAGCGCGTGACGAGACTGTGGGCCTCATGGCGGCCGGCGGTTTCCGGCTGAGCGACGAATTCGGACCGAATTTGGTGTTTCGCAAAGCGTGAGGCGCTATGCCGCGAGCTTCTGCAGTTCGCCGACAATCGCCTCGCCCATTTCGGCGGTCGAGACGATCCTGGCGCCGTCGGATTTGATGTCGGCAGTGCGCAACCCCTTGGCCAAGGTGGCGGCGATGGCCGCGTCGAGCTGATCGGCTTCCTTGCCCATATTGAACGAATAGCGCAGCGCCATGCCAAACGACGCAAGCATGGCGATCGGATTGGCCATGCCCTTGCCGGCAATATCGGGTGCCGAGCCGTGCACCGGCTCGTACATGGCCTTGCGCCGCTTGGTCTTGGCATCGATCTCGCCGAGCGAGGCCGATGGCAGCATGCCGAGCGAACCGGTAAGCATGGCGGCAATATCGGACAGCATGTCGCCGAACAGATTGTCAGTGACGATGACATCGAATTGTTTCGGCCAGCGCACCAGCTGCATGCCGCCGGAATCGGCGAGCATGTGTTCGAGCTGCACGTCCTTGTACTCACGCGCATGCACGTCATCGACCACGTCATGCCA
This sequence comes from Hyphomicrobiaceae bacterium, assembly GCA_021324465.1. Classification (GTDB taxonomy): domain Bacteria; phylum Pseudomonadota; class Alphaproteobacteria; order Rhizobiales; family Xanthobacteraceae; genus BOG-931. Next base: position 52,102 of record JAJPJB010000038.1, on the reverse strand, counting down.
CAGCACGCCGGTTTTCATCACATTGCGCTTTTCCATCGAGGTGACTTTGTTGCGCCGCTTGCGCGCGAGCTCAAAGCCGATACGGGCAATGCGCTCGATCTCGTAGGTGTCGTAGACTTGCGTATCGACGGCGCGCTTCTGGCCATTGCCGAGATCAGTGATGGTCTTGGGCTCGCCGAAATAGACGCCGCCGGTGAGCTCGCGCAGGATGACGATGTCGAGCCCCTCGACCGCCTCGCGCTTGAGACTCGAGGATTCCGCGAGCGCCGGATAGCAGATCGCCGGACGGATATTGGCGAACAGGCCGAGGTCCTTGCGCAGGCGAAGAAGGCCCGCTTCCGGGCGTGCCTCATAGGGCACCTTGTCCCATTTCGGGCCGCCCACCGCCCCGAAAATCACGGCGTCCGCGGCATGCGCCTTGGCCATGGTCTCGTCGGTGATCGAAACCTTGTGAGCGTCATAGCAGGCGCCCCCGACCAGCCCTTCCTCGGTCTCGAAATCGGCGATGCCGCTCCCGGCGTAAAAGCCAAGCAGTCGTTTCACCTCGGCCATGACTTCGGGGCCGATGCCGTCGCCCGGCAAAAGCAGGAGCTTGTAGGTTGCCATGAATGACGCCTCGTCAAATTGAGGCGTCGATTGCTAACGGGCCACGTGTGGCTTGGCAAGCGCGGCTTGGCAAGCCGCGACGGCTAGGTCGGCGTGGACTTGCTCAGGTCACAGATGATGAGCTTCTTCTCCGGTCGGCCACCCGGCCGGCCAGCATCTCAAAACCGCCTGACCGAATTTCTGCTGCTCGTCTCGCTCGAAATCGTCCGTCATCGCCTCGAACTCCCATGTGAACCGCTTCTGCGCCAGCTCGATGTCTGCCCAACAGGGCGCACCGTGCCAAGTTCACGCTGTGATGAAAGCCGCATGGCTGGTTTGCTATCCGATGCAGCAGGCGGCTACAGGCCGCTGAACCAGTTGTAGCCCTGGTTTTCCCAATATCCGCCGGCGTCGTTGTTCTGCACCCACATGGCGGTGACATATTTGGGATTCTTAAAGCCAAGCTTGGTCGGCATGCGGATCTTGAGCGGGAAACCGTACGCCGCCGGCAGGGTCTGGTGATCGAATTTGAGCGCCATTATCGTCTGCGGATGCAGCGCGGTCGGCATGTCGATGGTGTTGGAATAGCCTTCGGCGCATTGGAACCAGACATATTTGGCGGTGAGATCGGCACCGATCCGCTTGAGAAAGTCCGACAATCGTACGCCCTGCCACGAGCCGATTGCGCTCCAGCCTTCGACGCAGACAAGGCGGGTAATTTGCGACACTTCCGGCAATTGGTTGAGTTCGGCAAGCCTCCAGGGCTTTTTGTTGTCGACCAGCCCGCCGATTTCGAGTTGCCACGTCTCGCCGTCGATATCGGGCGCCTCTTCGAGGCTGTAATAGGCATTGAAAGGAAACGGCCGGGTGATCGCGCTTTCCGGATATTCGGGCGCCAGCGTAGTCTCCGAGAACAACAGCGCCTGAATGCGATCGTTGAAACGCGAAACGACGCGCAACGCATTTTCAGCCGTCGGTCCATCGATGATGTCGCAACCGGTCAGCATCGACAGTGCGCCGAGGCTCGCGGCGCCGCGCAGAAACAACCGCCGTGACGGCTGCGGCAGCGATTTCGCGGCGTCCTTGATCAGCAGTCTTGGATCGACGCCCGGGGGTAATTTTTTCAAGGAGGCCATGGCGTCTCTCCCTCACCGTCCAATGATCATGGCGCGCAGGCTCTTCGGCACGATCAGCGCCAGCGCGATATGGATCACGAGAAACGCCACGATCGCCGACATCGCGAAGAAATGCACGTAGCGCGCGGTATCATAGCCGCCAAAGAACGCAGTCAGATATTTGAGCTGCGTCGGTTTCCAGATCGATAGCCCCGACGCCACAATGACAAGGCCGGCTAGGATGACGCCCAGATAGAGCAGCCGTTGCACGGCGTTGTAGACGCTGAGGTCGTCGTGCGACAGGCGGCCGCGCAGGGCCGCAACAAAGTCACGCGCCACCTCGTGCGGACGGATCGGCAAAAGTTTGCGGCGAAAGCGCCCGGTCATGATCCCGAGCGTGACATAGACGACACCGTTGACGACAAGCAGCCACATGGCGGCGAAGTGCCAGAGCAGCGCGCCCGCCAGCCATCCGCCCAGCGCAATCTGGCTCGGAAAATAGAGGGACTGAAACAGCGGCGAGGCATCATAGATCTGCCAGCCCGATCCGATCATCACGAACATCGCCAGCGCATTGATCCAATGCGTGACTCGCACCCAGCGCGGATGGATGACCGGCTCCGACGCGCGGTCGCAAACAGCGGGCACGTGGTTGGCGGCTTCGGCAGTCATGGCACGCTTATCGTTGGACGCGGATCTGTAGCAAAATGTGGAAACACAGGGACCTCACATTCCTGTCAGCGGACCCTCTCCCCGCAAGCGGGAAGAGGGCCCCAGGTCACATGATCACATTGGCAGCAGCACCGTGTCGATCACGTGGATAACACCGTTTGATTGCAGAACGTCCGCAATCGTGACGGTCGAGACATCACCCTTGGCGTCGGTGATGGTGAGCTTGCCGGGGCCGGCTTGCTTGACGATCAGGTCCATGCCGGCGACGGTTTTCAGGTGGGCTTCGCCTTCGCCGTCCTTGACCGCCTTGATCAGGCTGGCCGCCGTCATGCGGCCGGGCACGACGTGATAGGTCAGCACCTTGGTCAAGGTCGCCTTGTTCTCCGGCTTGAGCAGCATGTCGACAGTGCCGGCCGGCAGCTTGGCGAAGGCGGCGTTGGTCGGCGCGAACACCGTGAACGGGCCGGGACCGGACAGCGTGTCGACCAGACCCGCGGCCTTCACGGCGGCAACAAGCGTGGTGTGGTCCTTCGAATTCACCGCGTTCTGGATGATGTTCTTCGACGGATACATTGGGGCGCCGCCGACGATCACGGTCTTCTCCGACATCTGCGCAAGCAAAGGCGCGGGCGCCACTGCGGCGGCAAAGGCGAATACGGCCGCGCTGGCAAATAGAGCGAAACGCTTGGACATGACAGTCTCCAATCAGGGGTTTGGGATTTTGCGGCAGCGAACCGCCGGCGACACGAACCCATTCGCGCCGTCGGGCCGAGATACGGAAAGTGTTGCGGCGAGTTTCGGGAGCCGTATCACGGCTGCGTGATCGGCATCTGCGCATCAAGCCGCGGCGGCGCGCGGATGCTTCTCAGAAATGCACCGCGTAAGTGGATCCAAGACGGCGCTCGACTCGGCGCCGAATAATGCATTGGTTGCAGGCCCCGCCTGCCCCGGAACTTTCATTATGATCTCAACAGCTTCTTCCCCATCCGTCGCGCCTGCGCTATGAAGCCGCCCGACACCGCGCCGGGTCCGACTTTCTAAAGTTTGAGAGGCAATGGCAAAAACAACTCCCGGTAATTTCTTTGAGGACTTTCGCATTGGCGAGGTGATTCGCCACGCCACGCCGCGCACGGTCACGACCGGCGATGTGGCGCTCTATATTGGTCTGTTCGGCGCACGCTTTGCGGTGCAGTCCTCCGACGTTTTCGCCAAGGCGATCGGTTATGCGCGTTCACCCATCGACGATCTGCTCGTGTTCCACATCATTTTCGGCAAGACCGTTCCCGACGTTTCGCTCAATGCCGTCGCCAATCTCGGCTACGCCAATTGCTGCTTCCGCGCCCCGGTCTATCCCGGCGACACGCTCTCGGCGCAGTCCGAAGTGATCGGTTTGAAGGAAAATTCGAGCCGCAAGACCGGCATCGTCTATGTCCGCACCACCGGCTATAACCAGGATCAGAAGCCGGTGCTCGAATATGTGCGCTGGGTGATGGTGCATAAGCGCGATCAGTCGGCGCCGGCGCCGGGCGATCATGTGCCGCGGCTGCCGACCGCCCTCGATCCGAAGGTGCTGGGCGAGGCCTGTCCGCCGATCAATACGTCAGCCTACGACTACACGCTCGCCGGCAGTCCGTACAAATTTGACGACTATGCCGTGGGCGAGAAAATCGACCATGTCGACGGCCTGACGGTCGAAGAAGCCGAACACCAGATCGCGACGCGGCTGTACCAAAACACTGCGCGCATCCACTTCGATCTGTTCAGCGCCAAGCAGGGCCGCTTCGGCCGCCGCCTGATCTATGGCGGGCACGTGATTTCGCTGGCGCGTGCGCTGTCGTTCAGCGGTCTCGGAAATGCTTTCCATGTCGCCGCGATCAATGGCGGACGCCATGTCGCGCCGCTGTTTGCCGGGGGAAGCGTGTTTGCCTGGTCGGAGGTGCTGGCGAAAGCCGAATTGCCGGGGCGCGCCGATGTCGGCGCGCTGCGGCTGCGCACCATCGCGACCTGCGACAAGACCTGCGCGGATTTTCCTTACAAGACCGGCGAAGATTATGATCCCGCGGTCTTGCTCGATCTCGATTACTGGGTGCTGATTCCGCGCTAAGCCCGCGCCCGCAAATGCTCGACCAGCTGCCGCGCGTAGATCGGCAGTTCGTCGCGGCTGCGCACACAGATCGTCAGATCGCGCACCGCCCAGGAATCCGACAGAGCGACGACTTTGATCGCCATGGTCTTCGACACGCGTCGTGCCGTGGTTTCCGGCACGACGCCGATGCCGACCTTGCACTCGACGAGGCGGCACACGGCGTCGAAGCTGCGCAGCTGCACACGAAGCCGCAACGGCCGTCCGATCCGCACCGCCTTGGCCGCGAGAAAGCGCTGGATCGCGCTGGCACGGTCGAGCCCGACAAAATCCTGATCGAGCACCTCCTCGAAGCTGATCCTGGCGCGCTTCGCCAACGGATGATCCTGCGCCACCACCAGCACGAAGCGATCACGGCGGAAGGGATAGGTCTCAAGCGTGCCCGCGTCGACGGTGCCGGCGACCACGCCGAGATCGGCAACGCCTTCGGCAATCAGGCCGACGATTTCGTCGCTCAGGCGCTCCTCGAGATCGACGCTGATATTGGGGTGGGCCGCCAGGAACGACGACAGCGCCTCCGGCAGAAATTCGGTAAGCGCATTGGTATTCGACAGCACCCTGATCTGGCCGGCGAGACCACCGCCATAGGCGCCGAGGTCTTCATGCAATCGTTCGGCCTGCCGCAGGATTGTGCGCGCGTGCTGCAACAGCGTGCGGCCGGCTTGCGTCGGCGTGACGCCCTGGCGGCCGCGTGTGAGCAGCGCGACGCCGAGCACGTCTTCCATATTGCGGATACGGGTCGAGGCTGCAGCGAGCGCCAGGTGCGCGCGCTCGGCACCGTGCGTGATGCTGCCGGCTTCAACGACATGACGAAACAGGCTCAGGTCGGTCAGATCGAACCGCATCATCCCTGCCTTCGCGTTTAGCGAAGCCATGTTTCTAATATGGCCAATTGTGCCTGAGCATTTCAACCCTATTGTTTCGTCGAATACGAAATTACGTGCGCCGGCTGCGGTGTTTCCACGCTGCGTTGCATTGCCGGACGCGTATGGATTGGCTAGGAACAAGCGCGCGCTTGCCGCTCTGCAGGCGAGCAAAGTGGGAAGATGATGCCGGAAGATTACGCCAATGGCCGATACGCTTGATCGACGCGCTCCTGTTACGCGGCCGATTTCGCCGCACTTGCAAATCTACCGTCTGCCGCTGACGCTCGTAATGTCCGGTTTGCATCGGATCACCGGCTTTGTCCTCTATTTCGGCATGCTGCTCGTGTGCTGGTGGTTCCTGGCGGCGGCGCAGGGGCCGAATGCTTACGCCAAGTTCCAGTGGTTCGCCGGCTCGATCATTGGGCAGATCGTCATACTCGGCTACACTTGGTCGCTGATTCATCACACGCTCGGCGGCATTCGCCATCTGATCTGGGATACCGGCCGCGGCTTTGGACCGCAGGAACGAGAGTGGCTGGCGGCGGCCACCATTATCGGTTCGCTGGCGTTGACCTTTGTTGTCGCATTGATCGGCTACCTCGCCATGGGAGGTTCGCGATGAGCGGCATCACGCCCGATAGCGCCCCCAAGCATTTCCGCACTGCGCTGGCCAAGGTTCGCGGCCGCGGCGCGGCAAAATCCGGCACCGGGGATTTCTGGATGCAGCGGATGACATCGGTCGCCGGCGTGCCGCTCACCATCATGGCGATCGTGATCGGCATCTTCCTGCTCGGCCGCAATCAGGCCGCCGCTGCACAGATCCTCGGCTCGCCGCTGGTCGGCATCATCATGCTGCTGTTTGTCATCTGCACGGTCGTCCACATGAAGATCGGCATGCAGGAGATTGTCGTGGACTATGTTCCCGATGAGTCGACGAAGCTCACGCTGCTGCTCGCCAACACGTTCTTCTGCTGGTCGGTTGGCGTGATTTCGGTCTACGCACTGCTCAAATTATCGTTTGGACTGTAAGCATGGCAGAGAGCGCAAGAAATGGAGCCGCGGCGCCCGCCGTCAATGGCCGCGCCTATCCGATTGAAGACCACATCTATGATGTCGTGGTCATCGGCGCCGGCGGCTCAGGCCTGCGCGCCGTGGTCGGCTGCAGCGAAGCGGGCCTACGCACCGCCTGCATCACCAAGGTGTTTCCGACCCGCTCGCATACGGTGGCGGCGCAGGGCGGCATTGCCGCCGCGCTCGGCAATATGGGCGAGGACGACTGGCGGTGGCACATGTACGACACCGTGAAGGGGTCGGACTGGCTCGGCGATCAGGATGCCATCGAGTATATGTGCCGCCACGCCCCGGAAGCGGTCTATGAGCTCGAACATTGGGGGCTGCCGTTCTCGCGCCGCGAGGACGGCAAGATCTATCAGCGCCCGTTCGGCGGCATGACCACCCATTACGGCAAGGGCACCGCGCAGCGCACCTGCGCCGCCGCCGACCGCACCGGCCATGCCATGTTGCATACGATGTACGGCCAGGCGCTGCGCCATAAGACCGAATTCTTCATCGAGTATTTCGCCATAGATCTGATGATGGATGAGGAAGGCCGCTGCCGCGGCGTGGTGGCACTCAATCTTGACGACGGCTCGATCCATCGCTTCGCGGCGCAGATGACCATCCTCGCCACCGGCGGCTACGGCCGTGCCTATGCCTCCTGCACCGGTGCGCATACCCAGACCGGCGACGGCAATGCCATGGTGCTGCGCGCCGGCCTGCCTCTGCAGGACATGGAATTCGTGCAATTCCATCCGACCGGCATTTACGGCGCGGGCGTGCTCATCACCGAGGGCGCGCGCGGCGAAGGCGCCTATCTGGTCAATTCCGAGGGCGAGCGTTTTATGGAGCGCTATGCGCCCTCCGCCAAGGACCTTGCCTCGCGCGATGTCGTCTCACGCGCCATGACCATCGAGATCCGCGAAGGCCGCGGGGTGGGGCCGAAGAAGGATCACATCTATCTGCATCTCGACCATCTCGATCCGCAGATTCTCGCCGAGCGCCTGCCCGGCATCACCGAATCGGCGCGCATCTTCGCTGGAGTCGACCTCACCCGTGAGCCGGTGCCGATCGTGCCGACCGTTCACTACAATATGGGCGGCGTCGCCACCAATTATCACGGCGAAGCGCTGACCAAGAAGAATGGGAATCCGGATCATGTCGTGCCCGGCATGATGGCGCTTGGCGAAGCGGCCTGCGTGTCGGTGCACGGCGCCAACCGGCTCGGTTCCAACTCATTGATCGATCTCGTCGTGTTCGGCCGCGCCGCGGCACTGCGCTGCGCCGAAATTCTCACCCCGAACGATAAGCAGCCGGAACTGCCCAAAGACGCCGCCGAACTCGCGCTGTCGCGGCTCGATAAGTATCGCAATGCGTCGGGCGCGACGCCGACCGCGCATCTGCGCGCCAAAATGCAGCAGGTGATGCAGAGCAATTGCGCGGTATTCCGGACCGGCGAAGTCTTGGAAGAAGGCTCCAAGCTGATCCACCAGGTCTATGACGGCGCCAGCGACCTGCGCGTCTCCGACCGCTCGCTGATCTGGAATTCCGACCTCATCGAGACGCTCGAATTCGCCAATCTGATCGAGCAGGCCGTGGTCACCATGGATGCGGCGGTCAACCGCACCGAAAGCCGCGGCGCCCATGCGCGCGAGGATTATCCCGAGCGCGACGATCAGAACTGGATGAAGCATTCGCTGGCTTGGCTCGATCATAAGACCGGCAAGGTCACCATCGATTACCGGCCGGTGCACACCTACACGCTGACCAACGACGTCGCCTATATCGAGCCCCAAAAACGGGTCTACTAACGGATTTATTGATATGGTCCAGTTCACACTGCCGAAAAATTCCAAGATCACCGAAGGCAAGAGCTGGTCGCGCCCGGCGAATACCAAGGCGGAGCGCGAATACCGCGTCTATCGCTGGAATCCGGACGATGGCCGCAACCCGCGTATCGACACTTATTACGTCGATACCGATGACTGCGGGCCGATGGTGCTCGATGGCCTGATCTGGCTGAAGAACAACGTTGATGCGACACTGACCTTCCGTCGCTCCTGCCGCGAAGGCGTTTGCGGCTCCTGTGCCATGAATATCGATGGCACCAATACGCTCGCCTGCACCAAGGCCATGAGCGACATCAAGGGCCCGGTACGGATTTATCCGCTGCCGCATATGCCGGTGGTGAAAGACCTGGTGCCGGACCTGACCAATTTCTATGCCCAGCACGCCTCGATCGAGCCATGGCTGCAGACGGTCTCGCCGACGCCGCGCACGGAATGGAAGCAGAGCCACGAGGACCGGCAGAAGCTGGACGGACTCTATGAATGCATTCTCTGCGCCTGCTGCTCGACGTCATGCCCGAGCTATTGGTGGAATCCGGAGCGCTATCTCGGTCCCGCCGCACTGTTGCAGGCGCAGCGCTGGATCGTGGATTCGCGCGACGAGGCGACCGGCGAACGGCTCGATCATCTCGAAGATCCGTTCCGGCTCTACCGCTGTCACACCATCATGAATTGCGCCAAGGCCTGTCCCAAGCATCTCAACCCGGCGAAGGCGATCGCCGACATCAAGCGCGCGCTGGTCGAGCGGCAGGTGTAACGGCTATTGCAATGTCTATCGGGTCGGCTGCGTCACATCGGTTTCCCAGTTTCGGACTACGCGCGGGTCTAAGGCATTTTACCGCCCTCGGCCCGCTCAAGGCTGCAGGCGGCACGGCCGGAGTTATAATTTCAGCCTCCGCTTCCTCTGCCCCAAGGTGCGCAACCGCAGCGCATTGAGCCGGATGAATCCTTCCGCATCGCGCTGATCATAGGCAACCTTGCCGTCTTCGAAGGTCACAAGATCCTTATCGTAGAGCGAATATTTGCTCTCGCGGCCGACCACGCCCGCGTTACCCTTGTAGAGCTTGAGCCGCACCCTGCCGGAGACGAATTCCTGGCTCTTATCGATCGCCGCCTGCAGCATTTCGCGCTCGGGCGAGAACCAGAAGCCGTAATAGATCAGCTCCGCATATTTCGGCATCAGCTCGTCTTTGAGATGCGCGGCGCCGCGATCGAGCGTGATCGATTCCATGCCGCGATGCGCGGCGAGCAGAATAGTGCCGCCCGGCGTCTCATACATGCCGCGCGACTTCATGCCGACAAAACGATTCTCCACCAGGTCAAGACGACCGATGCCGTGCTTCTTGCCGAGCGCATTTAGCTGCATTAGCAGCTGCGCCGGTGAAAGCTTTTTGCCGTTGATCGCGACGGGATCGCCGCGCTCGAAATCGACCGTAATATATTCGGGCGAGGTCGGCGCCTTTTCTGGATCGTCGGTGCGCGAATAGACGTAATCCGGCACTTCGCTCCCCGGGTCCTCCAGCACCTTGCCTTCGGACGAGGTATGCAGAAGGTTGGCGTCGGTCGAGAACGGCGCCTCGCCGCGCTTGTCCTTGGCGATCGGGATCTGGTTCTGCTCGGCAAACGCGATCAGCGCCTCGCGCGATTTGAAATCCCACTCACGCCACGGCGCGATGACTTTCACGTTGGGCTTGAGCGCGTAATAAGAGAGTTCGAAGCGCACCTGATCATTGCCCTTGCCGGTGGCGCCATGGGCGACGGCGTCGGCGCCCACCTTTTCCGCGATCTCGATCTGCTTCTTGGCAATGAGCGGCCGCGCGATCGACGTGCCAAGAAGATATTGCCCTTCATAGACGGCATTGGCGCGGAACATCGGGAACACATAGTCGCGGACGAATTCCTCGCGCAGATCCTCGATGAAAATGTTTTGCGGCTTGATGCCAAGTGTCAGCGCTTTTGCCCGCGCCGGCTCGAGCTCCTCGCCTTGGCCGAGATCGGCGGTGAAGGTGACAACTTCGCAGCCAGCGGTGGTTTGCAGCCATTTGAGGATGATCGAAGTGTCGAGCCCCCCGGAATAGGCCAGCACAACTTTTTTGACGTCGCCTTTTGGCATCGCAAGAAACCTCGCTGAACGCGAAAACATCGTCGAAAGTTGCGCGGACTATAGGGACGCCGGAGCCCGACGCAAGCAAGAATGGCTCTCGAGCTCCAATTCCCGGGCGGTCGAGCGCACCTTCAGCCGCATGGCGAGCGAGCGGTGCCTCGGCGAACTTTATGACAAATGGTTCGTGCGCCGGCTGCCGACCGGTGAGACGCTCAATCTGCCCATGGGGCCGCAGCTTCAAGAATTTTTCCGCGTCCTCGGTGAGCCGGAGTAAGACGCAAGCCGCCGCGGCTCAAGCCGAGCCGCCCGAGCCGGGTGAGCGCGCCGACGCGATCATGTGGCGGGCGCGGGCCACGAGCGCGGTACAGCCGCCACGGATCGCCGCGCCGGCGCGCGCCAAGAGCGATTCGACCGCCGCCTCGGTGAATGGCGTATTGCGCCAGCGATAGATCAGGCCGTGGACGGCCCATATTTCCAGATAGACGAACACGCCGGCGAACACCACGTCGCTGAAAAAGTGTCCCCCGGCACCAATGCGCAGGACACCGATCGCGGTGCCGAACAGAAGCGCTGCCGCATAGGCAAGCGGCTGCATTTCAAAGGGTGCCAGTGCCGCCGGCGCCAAGGTCCAGAACGCCCCGGACGGCTCGCCGGCGACGAAGGAGCAATTGTTCGGACACTGCCCGCGCGGGTCCCACCACGGCGTGAAGCGGTCGGTGCCGCCGAATTGCTGCACGTCGATCGGGCGCGCGCGGCCCCAATGATCCTTGAGCACCAGATTGGTAATGATGCCGGGCCCGAGCGCCAGCGTGACGATCAGAAAAAGGGCGGCCCGCCCTTCGATCAGCATGCGGCGATGGGGCCAGATCAGCTTGCCGATCACCGAAAGAAAAGCCGGCAGCACCAGGAGCGTGATGAGCAGCCGCGCTGCCTCGCGCACATGCTGGACCCACGGCTGCGCATTGATGCCGAACAGATTTCGCTGCGGATCGTAGCCGATGCGCGCGAGGTCGAGATCGAGCTGCGGATCGACCGCGCAAAGGATGGCGACGACCACGGCGATAGTGAGCGCGATCGCGAGCCCCTTGCGGTTCATCCGATCACTTCCAGACGCCGGCGCGGCGGCCGGCGAACAGCCAATAAACCAGTCCGCCGGCGATGCCCGCCGCGGCAAACACCTCGCGCTCGTGCATCAGATCGATATCGGGCGCGGTATAGCCGCCGAAATCAAGCCCGTAGGCAGCGGCGAGCGCAAGCACCGCGCCGATCACGCCATAGATCGCGACGGAGCGCAGCGCAAAGCCCTCAACCAGAGTGATCACCAGAAGCATCGGAATGAAGCCGACGGCAAAGATGATGAATGCGCCGATGCCGACCACCGACCATAGGGCCGCCGCCGGCACGTCTGCCGCCGGCGCGCCAAGCGCATTGGCGAGCGCGCCGAGATCGCCCCAATGCGGTGTGAGCGTCCCGAGCGTCAGCACCAGCGACGCGGCGACGCAGGCCCAAACATAGCCGACGAACATCATGGTAAGCCGGAAAAGGGCAATCATGGCCGCGGTCATCGCCTGCGTCGATCATCCGGTCGCCGTCAATCTGTGACGGCCATGGCACGCAACGCGAGACGCTCGCGTGCGGAAAGCTTTTCAGTCGCGCTCTTGAGCTGGCCGCACGCGGCGAGAATATCGCGGCCGCGCGGCGTGCGCACCGGCGAGGCATAACCGGCATCGAAGACGACCTCGGAGAATTTTTCGATCTGCTCCCAGTCGGAGCATTCGTATTTGGTGCCCGGCCAGGGATTGAATGGGATCAGATTGATCTTGGCGGGAATGCCTTTGAGGAGCCGCACCAGCGCCTTGGCATCGGCCAGCGAATCGTTGACGCCCTTGAGCATCACGTATTCGAAGGTGATGCGTCGCGCGTTCGAGAGGCCGGGATAGTTGCGGCAGGCCTCGAGCAATTCGCGGATCGGATATTTGCGGTTGAGCGGCACCAATTCGTCGCGCAATTCGTCGGTCACCGCATGCAGCGATACCGCCAGCATGGAGCCGATCTCGGCGCCGGCGCGTGCGATATTGGGCACGACGCCGGACGTCGACAGCGTGATCCGGCGCTTGGAGATGCTCAAGCCGTCACCGTCGGCGACCACGGCAAGCCCGTCGCGCACCGCCTCGAAATTATAGAGCGGCTCGCCCATCCCCATCATCACGATATTTGATACCAGGCGCTTTTCCGGCTCACTTCCCGCCGGTGCGGCGACACGTTGCCAGTCATTGAGGCGATCACGCGCCAGCACGACCTGACTGGCGATCTCGGCTGCGGTCAGATTGCGCACGAGACGCTGGGTGCCGGTGTGGCAAAAACTGCAGTTGAGCGTGCATCCGACCTGGCTCGAAATGCACAAAGTCCCGCGATCCGTCTCGGGAATGTAAACGCATTCGACCTCGTGCGGCGCATCGCCGTGTTCGCCTGGAAGCCGCAACAGCCATTTGCGCGTGCCGTCGATCGAAATTTGCTCGGCCGCGACTGCGGGCCGATCAAGCGTGAAGTGCCGGGCCAACTCGGCGCGCAGATCTTTCGACAGCGTCGTCATTTCATCGAAATTCTGTGCGCCGCGCAGATAGAGCCAATGCCAGATTTGCTGGACGCGCATCCGGCGCTGCCGCTCCGGCACACCGACACGCGCCAGCGAGGCCGACAAGGCTTCACGCGATAAGCCGACCAACGAGGGCTTAGCCGGCGCCGCATAGCGTTCGAGCGGCCGCTTTTCGACAAAGCCGGTCGGGCGTTGCGTTTTGATGGCAGTCAGCGAAGTCGTCATTGCTAGTCCAACAACCGCAGCCCGGCCGCTAGTCCCGCCGCATAAATATGGTGTGCCCGGCACGCTTTCGACAGCTGGATCCCGGCGCTCAGCCGACAACGGCCGGTCGGCGCATCCAGCCCGCGTCTATTTGCATTCCTGACCGGTCCGGTCCAGAGCCTGCGCGAGACCGCGCAGATTGAACGTGTCGGTCGATTGCGTGCCTCGGGCGGAAACGCCCTTCACGACTGCGGTCTGCCCCGACCGCAAGGCATTCACCATGTTGGCCTCTTCGGCGGCGTTCTTAATCCAGGCGCCGTCCTGCTGGGTGTAGAGCGCGAATGTGCTCGAGCCCACGGCCGCAGTGGCTTCAGAGGCGGGCTTGAAAGGATAACCGATGATGATCGATACCTCATTGGTCACCTTCTCCGCGGGCCTGGTGGAAATAAACATATAGGCCGGATTGCGCGGCCGGCCCGGCGGATTGGTCTCCGAGGTTTGCGGCTTGGCAATTGCGAAGCAGATTTTCTTGCCGCCGGGCGAGGCCGTGTAGGCGCCCCAGTCCGCATATTGTCCGAGCAATCTCGGTTGCGCGCCGCTGGCGACGCCGGGGGGAACTGCTGGCTTTACCGCCGGCGCACCGGCCGCGGGAGCCGCCGGTTTTGGGGCAGGGGCAGGCCTGGGCTTTGCCGGAGCGGGCGGCGTGCCTGCCGAGGGCTGTTGCTGAGCCACAGCGGAAGCGGCGCAGAGTGCTGCCAAGAGGAAAGCCAGCGGCAGCGAAAGCAAAAGCGGCCACTGTCGACGGTTGCGCATCAGCCCTCGCGCGGAAACTAACCCCCGATCGATTGATAGCAAACCTGTCACACTTAATCCAATGAGCCGAAAAACGGCCGAAAACACGACTGTTTCGCGCGGTTCGGGCTTGTCGACGGCTGGGGCAGGTGCGGCGATTCGCTGCACCGCCAAATGTGTGACGGGGGACACAGCGGGTCACGCGCCGCCCTTGAATACTGCTTGCACCCAGTGACAGGCCGCGGCAGCCGAGATTTCAGGTCCAGACGAGCCGTGTGCGGATGAGAGAATCGGGGGTGACGTGCCGTGAGCCTGACGGATTGGCCGTATGATGCGCGGCGGACGCCGCATCGACGCTCCGCAATTCCTGCCGACAATTTCGATGAGCTTCTCACCGCCGTCGGCAACGATCACGATGGCGGAGCCTTTGCCATCCTGTTCGATCATTTCGGCCCGCGCGTGCACGCCCAAATGGTCAGGCTCGGGCTCAACGCTTTCACCGCCGCCGATGCGACGCAGGATGTGATGGAGACGATCTGGCGCAAGGCGCATCTGTTCGATCCCGCGAAAGCGACCGCCGGTACCTGGGTTTTCCACATTGCTCGCAATCGACGCATCGACATCAAGCGAAGGAGCCGGGAAGCGACTTGCGATATCGAGACGTTCTTCGACATTCCCGACCCAAGCCGCGCCTGCGATGACTGTATCGACACGGCCGAGCGGACCGAGTGTTTGCGCGAAGCGCTGCGCACGCTGCCGCGAGAGCAATTGGCGCTGATCAAGCTCGCTTTCTATAACGGCTTGTCTCATGCGGCGATCGCCGCGCGTCTAGAGCTCCCGCTCGGCACGGTGAAGTCGCGCCTGCGGCTTGCCTTTGCGCGGCTGCGCCGCTGCCTGCTTGATGCGGGCGTGACCGAACCCTGATATGACTTCGGCATGAAAGCCATTCTCTGCCGTCGCTTCTGCTCGCCCGAACAACTTGAACTCGCAGACATCGCCGAACCGCAGGCCGGACCCGGCGAGGCGGTGGTGCGTATCAAGGCGGCCGCGCTCAATTTCTTCGATACATTGATCATCGCCGGCAAATATCAACACAAGCCGCCATTTCCATTCTCGCCCGCAGCTGAGTTCTCCGGCGTCGTCGAAAGTATCGGCCCGGGGGTGAGCGAGATCGCCCCCGGCGATCGCGTGATGGGCAGTATCGGTTGGGGCGCGGCCCGCGAGGCGGTCGCCGTGCCGGCACGGCAGCTCGTGAAGGTGCCGGATGAGCTTGATTTTGATCGGGCCGCGGGCCTCACCGTCACTTACGGCACCACTCTTTACGCGCTGCGCCTGCGCGCCGCACTAAGGCCCGGCGAGATACTGGTCGTGCTCGGCGCCTCCGGCGGCACCGGTCTTGCCACGGTCGAGATCGGCAGGGTGATGGGCGCCCGTGTCATCGCCTGCGCCTCGTCTGATGAGAAGCTGCGATTCGCGCGCGCGCACGGCGCGACTGATACCGTCAATTACGCGACTGAGGATTTACGCGGCGCGCTCAGGCGTCTCGGCGGCGAGCGCGGCATCGACGTGGTCTACGATCCCGTGGGCGGGCCTTATACGGAGGCTGCGGTGCGTTCGATGGCATGGGATGGCCGCTATCTGGTGATCGGATTCGCCGCCGGCGAAATTCCAAGACTGCCGCTCAATCTGGTGCTGCTCAAGAACTGCGACATTCGCGGCGTGGCCTGGGGCGCCTGGGCGCGGCGCGAGCCGGACGCGCAGCGCGATCTGATGACCGACATCGTCCGTTGGTGCGCCCAGGGTAAGCTCAGCGCCCATGTGCACGCGGTCTATCCACTGACGCAGATCGCCGCTGCTCTGCATGCCATCGCCGATCGTAAAGTGATGGGCAAGATCGTGCTACGGCCGTGAGGGCGTGAATCATTTTATTTTAAGCTTGACGCATCCGCTCTAGCGTGCGTTTGGCGGCTTCACGATGCTCCGGCTTGATATGCGAAGCAAACAGTTTCATGGCGCCGGCAAGCACCGCGGCATCGTCGGCATAGCCGAGCACGGGAACCGAATCCGGAATCAGATCGTCCGGCAGAATGAAATAGACGACGGCGCCGACGAGCGCGAGCTTCACGTAAAGCGGTGTTCTGCGATCGAAGGCGCAATAATGCGCGGTGAGCGCGTCTTCAATGAAAGGCATGCTCGCCGCTTCGCGCCTGATCTTGCTCCAGATCTTGCGCCGCAGATCGGCTTCCTCGGCGGCGAAGCGCCGCGACCGCGCGGCCAAATCCTGCCAGGGGAAGCCGTCCCAACTGAAACTCTGCCAGCTGTCTGAGGCTGTTTGACGAAACCACATCGGCCCCTCCTGCTCCGGCATCCGAGCGACCACGCATCAAAGATGGACCCGAATGAGCGCGGCCGCAAGGCGCTGTCCGGAAGCAGCCGGACGCGCGCTCCTGATGGGCGCGGGCTTTGAATCGACCGGTTGGCGCCGTTAAGAAGCAAGCTTATCCATCGCTTCGGCGAGCCTGAGGTCAAGCACCGCAAGACCGCCCGCCTCGGGCGTCGACGGCGCGACCTGCACGGTCTTGTGGACGTTGAACCATTCGGGGCGGTGATCCGTTTTTTTTCCGCGATCAGCGCCGCGCGGGCCATGAAGCAGAATGCTTGGTGTGCGGGCACCTCGTTCGATCGAGTCACTCTCGCAAAGGTCGGCTCGAAACCATACTTAACCGGCGACTTAGGCAGCAAACACGGCCCAAAGGGGGCGACGTTCCTCGGGCCCGGGAGGTAGTTATGGGTTGGTCATTGACGATCGGCTCGATCGCCGGCACCGCGGTCCGCATCCACGTGACATTCCTTCTGTTTCTCGCCTGGATCTTCGGCGTCAGCTACCTTTCCGGCGGGCCACAGGCGGCCTGGAGCGGGCTCTTGTTCATGATGCTCCTGTTCCTGTGCGTGCTGCTGCACGAATTCGGCCACATCTTTACTGCGCGTGCCTTCGGCGTGACGACGCCAGACGTCATCCTGCTGCCGATCGGCGGTGTCGCGCGGCTCGAGCGCATTCCGGAACGGCCGAGCGAGGAATTCTTGATCGCCATCGCCGGCCCGCTCGTCAACGTCGCCATTGCCGGACTGCTGGTTCTCTTCGGCGCCGATCTGACGCCAAGCCATTTGGTCGCGATCCAGAGCACAAAGGGCAGTCTCGTCGATCGTCTCGCCGAGGTGAATGTGTTCCTCGCATTGTTCAATCTCATTCCCGCCTTCCCGATGGACGGCGGACGCGTGCTGCGCGCGCTGCTTGCGGCCCGCTTCGGTTATGTGCGGGCCACTGAAATGGCGGCCGCGATCGGGCAAGGCGTCGCCTTCCTGCTCGGCTTTATTGGCTTGTTCGGCAATCCGCTGCTTTTGTTTATCGCGATTTTCGTCTATCTCGCGGCCGCCTCGGAAGCGCATCTGGTTGCAATCCGCGCCATGTCACATGGCGTGCCGGTCACTGCAGCCATGATGACGCAATTTGCGACCCTGACTCCCGAGGAGCATATCGATATCGCGGTCGAGACCCTGCTGCGAACCAGCCAGGGCGAGTTCCCCGTGGTTGACGGTCGCGGCCGCCCGCTCGGTGTACTGGTCCGCAACAACCTCATTCGCGCGCTCAAGGAGCACGGGCCGGATGCCAAGGTCGGCGACGCCATGACCGCGCAAATTCCGATCTTGGGCCATCGCCACTGCCTCGACGAGGCGTTCCGGCTGCTCCAGGAAAAGCCGGCACCGGTCGTGGGCATTGTTGATGCGTCGGATCGGCTGATCGGCCTTGTGACGTCGGAAACAGTCGGCGAGATGCTGATGCTGCATCGTGCGATGCCGGCCGGCTTTCGCTTCGGCCCATGGAGCCGCCCGGCCGGCGCTTGATACGGGCTTGAACTTGCTGCCGCGATCGCCAATTGGCCGCTCGAATGGCCCCAGGCCAGGGTTCCACAGAGCCCCGGCGCGAACGACCCTGGCGCCAAAGTCGGCCATGAGCTGCGATCACCGTTGTTGTTGGATCTGACGATTAACCAATGCCGCGATTCGAGCCCGGTCCACATGGCAGCACCGTAGCGCCAGGAGCTCGCAGGCGTGGTAGGATTAACCATGCCGTCCCCCCTGGCCATGAGGTATTTGCTATTGCGCCGCTCCGGCGCGGCCGGAGGGGCGAGTGAGCGCGGATCAGGCAAGACGATGATCTACGAGTCGCTTGAAAGCATCGTGCGCAGCCGGGTGCGCATGTTTCTGCGCCACACCTGGTTGGTGACTATACTTGGCACGATGCTGCTTGGTGCCGGTGTCTGGGCCGCCATCCATTTCACGATTGCCGCAGACCACATGCGAATCGCCGCCGGGCCGATCGATGCCAGATTCGTGCAAGCGCTGTCCGAACAGCTTGCGGCCGATCACCGCAATTTGCATTTGCAGCTCGTTCCCACGCCGAGCCCGCAAGCCACCGCCGAGGCCATGAGCAAGGGCGAGGCCGATCTTGCGGTTCTGCCCAGCAATCTCGATGATGCGCTTGATTGGCCGGTGGTCGCCATTCTCCGGAAAAACGTGATGGCGCTGATCGTGCCCGCGGCAGGCGGTGCGGCTGCACCCAAAGGAGAAGAGAGCGCGGGCGGTAAGCCGGCCAAGAAGGCGAGCGCCAAGGCCAGCAAAGGCGCAAAGGCGGGCGCCAAGACTGCCAAGAGCGGCAAAGGCGCCAAGGCCGTCAAGAGCGACGATGCCAGTGACGACAGCGACACAAGCGACAGCACGTTTGGGAAGGCCGCAGACCTGTTAGGCAAGCGCGTCGGTATCGTCAGCGGCAATGAAGCGACCACGGGCCTGCTTGAACTGGTGCTCACCCATTACGGCCTCCCGCTCGACAAAGTGACGATCTCGCATCTCGATCCGCGTGAGGTCCCCGACGCGATCAAGAGCCATCAGGTCGATGCGTTATTTGTCGCCGGCGCCGCCACCAGTCCCGCTATTTCCAGCGTCATTGGGTCGGCCACCGTCAATGGCGTCGCGCCGAATTTCATCGAGATCGATCAGGCAGAGGGGATCGCCCAGCGCAATCCGGCCTTCGAGTCGATCGACATCGATGCCGGCACGTTCGGCGGCACGCCGCCGACGCCTAATGATAGCCTGAAGACTTTGAGCTTCGCCGAATACGTCGTCGCCCGCAAATCGTACAATTCAAACGTCATCGCCAGTCTGGCGAAGGCGATCTACACCGCGCGCCAGTCGCTGGCGATGGCGCTGCCGGGCGATGTGAAGATTGCCGCGCCCGAGACCGACAAAGACAGCGACGTTGTCGTGCATCCGGGCGCACTCGCTTATTTGACTGACAGCCAACAGACGTTCTTCGACAAATACGGCGACGACATATTTTACGGCTTATTGATCTTCCCGGTGTTCGGCTCGGCCATTGCCGCGGTAGCAAGCTATCTGCGCAACGACACACGCACGCGGCGGCTTCGGCTTTTGCAGCGGGTACTCGATATGGTGCGCCGGGCGCATGCCGCGCAGAGCCTGGAGACGCTCGAACAGCTGCAGATCGAGGCCGACAATCTCGTCATCGCCATCATCCATCAGAGCGAGCGCGAGGAATTCGATGAGACGGTGCGGATGTCGTTTTCCTTCGCGCTGGACCAGCTGCGCTTCGCAATCGCCGCGCGCCGCACCGCCATTCTCGACCATGCGGGAACCGCACCCGAAGTGACGGCGACCGCGGTCACTGCCGATGCAACAAAGACCGCGAAAGAAAGCGGAAAAGACAGCGCCAAAGACAGCGCCAAGGACCCAGCCAAAGCCGCCGCCGCTTAGCCGCGCGGCGGTTTGCCACCTGCAAGCGCCGGATTGCTTCCTGTCACAAAGCTCCTATATACGGCCGGCAAGCGCGGGCCCCTTTGCGCCCTTTGGGGCCCGCCTTTGATTCCGGAAACCGTTATGAACCTGCGCAACATTGCCATCATTGCCCATGTCGACCATGGCAAGACCACGCTGGTGGACCGCTTGCTGCAGCAATCGGGGGCTTTTCGCGACAATCAGCGCGTCGTCGAGCGCGCTTTGGATTCCAATGACCTGGAACGCGAGCGCGGCATTACCATTCTCGCCAAGGCAACCTCGCTGGTCTGGAAGGACACCCGGATCAATATCGTTGACACGCCGGGCCACGCCGATTTCGGCGGCGAGGTCGAACGCATTCTGAACATGGTCGACGGCGCGCTGGTGTTGGTGGATGCCGCCGAGGGTCCGCTGCCGCAGACCAAATTCGTGGTCTCCAAGGCGCTCAAGATGGGACTGAAGCCCATCGTCGTCATCAACAAGGTGGATCGCGCCGATGCGCGGCCGACCGAGGTCGCCAATGCTGTCTTCGACCTGTTCGCGGCGCTCGATGCCAGCGAAGAACAGCTTGATTTCCCAATTCTGTATGGCTCAGCCAAGCAGGGCTGGATGGCGGCTGCGGCGGACCGTCCCAAGGATCAGGGCGACCTACCTGGAATGGCGCCGCTGTTCGATCTCGTGCTGCGCCATGTCGCGCCGCCCAAGACTCAAGAAGGCCCGTTCCGCATGCTCGGAACGATCCTGGAATCCAACCCTTATCTCGGCCGTATCGTCACCGGCCGCATCACCTCCGGATCGGTGAAAGCCAATCAGCCGGTGAAAGTGCTCGATCGCAGCGGTGAGCTGGTCGAAGAGGGCCGCGTCACCAAGGTGCTCGCCTTCCGCGGGCTCGAGCGTGCGCCGATCGATGAAGGCTTTGCCGGTGACATCGTCGCCATTGCCGGCCTGCCCGAGGCGTTTGTATCGCACACGCTGTGCGCGCCGGAAGTGACCGAGCCGCTGCCGGCGCAGCCGATCGATCCGCCGACCCTGACGATGACCTTTCGCATCAACGATTCGCCGCTTGCCGGCACCGAGGGCGACAAGGTGCAGAGCCGGGTGATTCGCGAGCGGCTGTTGCGTGAAGCCGAAGGCAATGTCGCGCTGCGGATTTCCGAATCCACGGAAAAGGATTCCATGGAAGTCGCCGGGCGCGGCGAATTGCAGCTCGGCATTCTAATCGAGACCATGCGGCGCGAGGGCTTTGAGCTTTCCGTGTCGCGGCCCAAGGTCTTGTTCCAGCACGGCCCGTCCGGCGAGCTGCTCGAACCGATCGAGGAAGTCGTCATCGATGTCGATGAAGAGCATTCCGGCGTGGTCGTGCAGAAAATGGCCGAGCGCAAGGGTGAAATAATCGAGATGCGCCCGTCGGGCGGCGGGCGCGTCCGGCTCATCTTCCACGCGCCGACGCGCGGGCTGATCGGCTATCACGGCGAGCTCTTGACCGACACGCGCGGCACCGCTGTGATGAACCGGTTGTTTCATGCCTATGCCCCGCATCGCGGTGAAGTGGTCGGCCGTCGCAACGGCGTTCTGATCTCGACCGATCACGGCGAAGCCGTCGCCTACGCAATGTGGTGCTTGGAAGACCGCGGCCCGATGATGATCGAGCCGGGCTGCAAGGTCTATCGCGGCATGATCGTCGGCGAGCACACCCGCGGCAACGATCTGGAAGTCAACGTTCTCAAGAGCAAGAAGCTCACCAATATCCGCACCCATGCCAAGGACGAGGCGATCCGGCTCACGCCGCCGATCCGCATGACCTTGGAAAAGGCGCTCGCTTATATCGAGGACGACGAACTCGTCGAGGTCACGCCAAAATCAATACGGCTGCGCAAAAAGCTGCTCGATCCGGTCGAGCGCAAGCGCAACGAGCGGCGTAAGGAAGCCGAACGCGTCTAAGCGCGCACAATGCGGACGCGCCGCGCAATAGACCGCGGCAGACGCCGTGTTCAGGCTGCGATCTTGTCACAAAATTCGGGCCGGGGAATATGTCCGAGGCAAAAAGCGGGAAACCGTGACGCTATTGCAACAGCGCGGTCAGATTGCGCGCGATACCCGTATTTTTCCGTTGGCAATTCTGGCCAAAGGCCGGCTTTTGGCTAATAATCCACATCGTTAACTGAAGGTGAATCTTGGCCCTTGAAGTGCCCAGAATCGCTTGCTTTGATCGAGATACGACGACGCAATGCACGCCAAAACGCACTCTTCCATAAAAAGCCGCATCATGAGCCGCGCGTCATGAGCACAGTCCTTATCGAAATCCGCCGCGCCACTGCGCGTGATGCCGTCGAGGTGGCGGAGGCCCATGATGAGGCGTGGCGGATGGCCTATCAGGGGATCATTCCCGGCACCGAGCTTGAAAAGCTGATCAATCGGCGCGGCCCCGCCTGGTGGGATTCGGCCATTCGCAAGGGCAGCCGCATCGCCTTGCTGCAGTTCGGCGACAAGATCGCCGGTTATGCGAATTACGGACGCAACCGGGCGCGCAGCCTGTATTACGATGGCGAGATCTACGAGCTGTATCTGCGGCCTGAATTCCAGGGGCTCGGCTTTGGCCGGCGGCTATTCACCGCAGCGCGCCGTGACCTGATGCAAAGCGCCATGAAGTCGCTGATCGTCTGGGCGCTTTCGGAAAACGAGAACGCGGTCGAATTCTACCGCGCACTCGGCGGCAGAGCAGTGGCGCGCTCTTCGGAGAAATTCGGCACGCGCGTGCTTGACAAGGTCGCCTTCGGCTGGAATGGCTGAGGTCGGATGGCGGACAACGGAGGACGGGTAGGGATATTTCTTAATCCGCCATCCGTCATCTGCCTCAGACGCCCGGCGGCGGCAATCGCGCCTGCATGCAGGCGGCGCGCAGCGTGTTCACCAATAAACAGGCGATGGTCATCGGGCCGACGCCGCCAGGTACCGGCGTGATCGCGCCAGCGACCTTGACCGCTTCGGCAAAGCAAACGTCGCCGACGATGCGGGACTTGCCACCGGCATCCACCACGCGATTGATACCGATATCGACTACGGTCGCGCCTGGCTTGATCCAGGCCCCGCGGACATACTCGGCGCGGCCGATGGCGACAAAGAGCAGATCGGCGCGCCGGCATAGATCGGGCAGATTGCGGGTGTGGCTATGCGCGATGGTCACCGTCGTGTTGGCGGCCAGAAGGAGCTGAGCCAGCGGATTGCCCACGATGGTGGAGCGGCCGACCATCAGCGCATCGCAGCCGTCGATCGAGGCGTGCACGCTGTTCACCAGTTTCATGCAGGCGATCGGCGTGCATGGCACCATTGTCGGCAGCCGCGCCGCCATGCGCCCGAAGTTCATGGGGTGAAATCCGTCGACATCCTTGTCCGGCTGGATGCCCCCGATAATGCGCTGCGGGTTGATTTGCGGCGGCAGCGGCATCTGCACCAGAATGCCGTGCACCGCCGGATCGGCATTGAGCTTTTCCACAAGAGCGAGCAGTTCGGCTTCACTGGTGTCACCCGGAAGCTGATGATCAAACGGCCGCATACCGACTTCGACCAGCGCGCGCGATTTGGATGTTACATAGGATTTGCTTGCGGCATTGTCGCCGATCAGAACCACGGCAAGCCCAGGCACCAGTCCTTGTGCCGCCGATATGCGTTTGGTCTCCAAGGCGACTTGAGCGCGCAAATCGGCGGCTATGGCTTTGCCGTCAATGATCTTCGCGCTCATCAGAGATCCTTCGTTGTTTGCCGCGTCAGCCGCTCTAGCGCTGCCGCAAGCGCGGCTGCATCGCCAAAAATCCGCAAGCGTTTCACCCGCGCCGTGGCGCCACTGGCGATTTCGATCTGGCGCGGCGCCACACCAAGCGTTTTGGCGATCAGCCGCAGCAAAGCCGCGTTGGCCTGGCCCTCGAATGGAGCCGCGCGCACCCGCACTTTGAGCGTCGGCCGCGCGCCACGGCATTCCAACCCCTCGATCGCATCACGCGCGCTGCGCGGGGTGAGCCGCACGTCGAGCGCGATGCCATCGGCGATTGGCGTCCACGGTCGCAAGAACGGTCTGCCCCATGGCTGCGCAGCCGTCGTGCTCAGAACACGAACGGCCGGATGTAGTAATCGATGATCTTCTCGATCAAGATGATGATCAAAAACAGAATGACCGGCGATATGTCGATGCCACCGAGATTGGGCAGCATGCCGCGAATCGGGCGCAGCGCGGGCTCGGTGATCCGGTAAAGAAAATCGCCGATCATGGCGACGCCGTGATTGCGCGTGTTCACGACATTGAAAGCCACCAGCCAGGAAAAGATCGCCATCGCGATCACGATCCAGAGGTACAAATTGAGCGCAATTTCAATGACGTCGAGAATCGCCTGCATGGATTGGCTTTGCGTTGAGGGAGGCTGGAACCTAGCGATTTAAGACGGCGCGAACAAGCTGAGCCAAGCACCCGATGGGTTAAAAGCTGATGGATCAAAGGGCTGGTGGAGCCGAGGGGATTTGAACCCCTGACCTCCGCAGTGCGATTGCGGCGCTCTCCCAACTGAGCTACGGCCCCCGCCATTCGCGCAAAGATGGCTAGACCCGGGCCGAAAGGTGCCGGTCCGGCGAGTGCGGGCCATTTACGGCCGCCGTCCTGGACTGTCAAGGAGAGCCAGCCGCAGCATGGTTGGCCACACCCAGAGATGCCGGATAAATTGCCCCGCAATGAGCCAGATTGATTCTCCGGCCGTGCCGCTGTGGCGGCATCCCGCCTTTTGCCGCTTCCTCTATGTACGCGTCGCTGCCTCCCTGGCCCTGCAAATCCAGGTCGTCGCGGTTGGCTGGCAGATGTATGCCCTGACCGGCAGCCCGTTCCATCTCGGGCTCATCGGCCTTGTGCAATTCATTCCGGCGATCTGTCTGTTTCCCTTCACCGGCCATGTCGCCGATCGGTTCGACCGGCGGCGGATCACCTTTTTGGGCGAGACCGTCGAAGCGCTGGCCGTCGGCCTGCTGGCAATGGCGAGTTTCACTGGTCAACTGAGGCCGAATCTTCTCCTCGCCATGGCTTTTGTCGTGGGCGCCGGGCGCGCCTTCGAACAACCGAGCGTGCAATCGATCTTGCCCAATATCGTTGCGCCCGACGTGCTGCCGCATGCGGTGGCCGCCTCGACCTCGGGCTCGCAGACCGCGGTGGTCGCCGGACCCGCGCTCGGCGGCATCCTGGTCGCGCTTAGCCCGACATTGGTCTTCGTCGTGTGCGCGCTGATCTGGCTCTCGGCCGGCTTGGTGATGCTCACGATGGCAATGCAGAAGCCTGCTGCCCTGCGCATGCCGCTCGATTTGAAAACACTGTTCAGCGGCGTGTCGTTCATCGCCCGCCACAGAGTGGTACTCGGCGCCGTGCTGCTCGATCTGCTCGCGGTTCTGTTCGGCAACGCCACGGCGCTGTTGCCGATCTTTGCCCGCGATATCTACGTCACCGGCCCGCTCGGCTTCGGCGCGCTGCGCGCAGCGCCTGCAGTCGGCTCGATCGCCATCGCGCTGACGCTGGCACGCTGGCCGATTGCCGACCGCGTCGGCCGGGTGATGTTCGCGACCGTAACCATGTTTGGCATCGGCACGATTCTGCTGGGGCTGGCGCCGAGCTTTGTTTTGGCGCTCGGCGCCATGATCGTGATCGGCGCTTCGGACACCGTGAGCGTCGTCATCCGCCAGACCATGGTGCAATTGCGCACGCCGGACGAGATGCGCGGTCGCGTCTACGCGGTCAATTCCATGGTCACGATCACCTCGAACCAGCTCGGCGATTTCCGGGCTGGAGCCGCGGCCGCGCTGTTCGGCACGATCCCCTCGGTGCTGATCGGCGGCCTGAGCATTATCGCCGTCGTAGCGATTTCACGACGGGTTTTTGCTGAACTCTATAGAGCCGACCGCTACGCGGGCGCGCGTCCGTGACCGCTGCAACCGCGGGCTTTGCGACGCCACATAGGCTTTGCTACGCCACATTCTGATGCTTCGTTCCAGAGAGCGGCAGGAAGGAAAACCTATGCGATTGCTGATGATCGGCGCGGTCTGGCTCGCCTTCACGCTTGCCCTCATCGCCTTTGGCCTTATCCCAGTACCGGCACGCGCAGCCGCCAGCTGCGGCGGCGACTTCGGCACTTGGCTGCAGGGCGTCAAGCAGGAGGCCGCCGCAGACGGCATTTCCCAGCGCACCATCCAAGCCGCGTTGGGCAATGTGACTTACGATCCCGCCATCGTCGCGCGTGACCACGCCCAGGGCGTGTTTCGCCAGAGTTTCGAGCAGTTCGCGGGGCGGATGGTGCCACCGCGAATGGCGCGCGCACGGCTGATGCTGCAGCAATACGGTTCCTATTTGGTCCGCATCGAGCAGCAATTCGGCGTGCCCGGACCGGTCATTGTGGCGATCTGGGGACTGGAGACGGATTTCGGCGCCAATACCGGAAAGTTCCCGACCATCCGCTCGCTCGCGACCCTGGCCTATGATTGCCGCCGGCCGGACAAATTCCGCAGCGAGCTCCTGGCGGCTCTGCGGATCGTCGATCGCGGCGACATGGCTCCCTCCGAGATGCGCGGTGCCTGGGCGGGTGAGATCGGCCAGACGCAGTTTCTGCCGTCGTCCTATCTGAAATATGCCGTTGACTTCGACGGCAACGGCCGGCGCGATCTCATTCACAGCGTGCCCGACGTGCTCGCTTCGACCGCCAATTATCTGAAATCCTATGGCTGGCAGCGCGGTCAGCCGTGGGGTGAAGGCACCGCCAATTTCCAGGTGCTGCTGCAATGGAACTCCTCGGAGGTCTATACCAAGACCGTCGCCTATTTCGCGCAGCAGCTTGCCGCGACGTGGCATTGATAGAGCGCTATTTACCCCCCAACGGCAAGGCAAGCTTTCCCGTTGCGATCAGGACTGCCGCCGACAGCGCGGCAGGTGCAGAGCGCTCAGGCCGCCGCTCGAGCGGCAGGCTCCAGCCACCGCTGCAGAAATACCTTCAACCAGGCGCGCGCCGAATAATCGTAGACCGCGCGATCGGCGAAATGGGTGTGGCGCGGCCGGGCGCCGGGAAGCTCCATGCGATCGTGCCCGCGCGTGGTCCATTTGTGTATCATGAGGTGCGTTACGTCGGGATGAAATTGCAGCGCGAAGGCGCGGCCATAGCGGATCGCCTGCACCTCGAACGTATCGCCTTCCGCCAGAAGCTCGGCGCCCGACGGGACGTCAAAGCCTTCGCGGTGCCATTGGTAGACGCATTGCGGCCAGGTCTCGACCACGGCGAGGCCAGCAGCTGTCGGGCGGATCGGGTAATAGCCGATCTCGGCATGGCCGTTCGGATGCTTGAATACACGCCCGCCGAGTTGGCGCGCGCACATCTGCGCGCCCAGGCAGATGCCGAGGAACGGCTTGTTCGCCTTCAGGGGCACTGCGATCCAGTCGATCTCCCTGCGGATGAATTCGTCCTGGTCATTGGCGCTCATCGGCCCGCCGAAAATGATGGCGGCGGCGTGCTCGGCCATCGTCTGCGGCAGCGGATCGCCAAAACGCGGCCGGCGTATGTCAAGCCGATAGCCGAGCTGCTGCAGGGCGCAGCCGACCCGCCCGGGCGTCGAGTGCTCTTGGTGGAGGACGACAAGAACCTGATTCTGCATCAATTCATGCGCGCACGTGTTTACCAATTCCTATCGTGTTCGCGCTCGAAAGCAATGCTTGATGGATCGCCATGAGCAGCGATCAGCGGCCGCCCGCTGTGCGTTGATTGATCGCACGCAGCAGCACGGCATGCGGGGTAAAGTGCATCAGCGAGGCCACGATCTTGTTGGCGAGGCCTGCGACCGCGACGCGCTGATTGCGCATCAGCGCGTCATAGCCGATCTGCGCGACCCGATCCGGCGGCAGCTCGATGATCTTTGCCGCGGCCGGCAGTTCCATGTTGGCGCGCGCCTGAAATTCGGTCGGCACCGGCCCTGGACAGAGCGCGGTCGCCTTGATGCCGCGGTCGGAAAATTCCCGATGCAGGGCTTCGGTGAACGACAGCACATAGGCCTTGGTCGCGTAATAGACCGCCATGCCGGGCCCTGGCAGGAAGGCGGCGATCGACGCGACATTAAGCAGACCGCCGCGATGCCGGGACATGCTGTCAATGAATGTCAGCGACACGTCCGTGAGCGCACGGACATTGAGATCGATCATCGCGAGCTGCTCGCTGCGGTCGAGCTTGGCTGCCTCGCCCATCAGGCCGAAGCCGGCATTGTTGACGACATGCTGAGGCTCGACCTCGCGCGATGATAGTTCGCTTACGATCTTTGCCACCGCATCGCGCTGGCCGAGATCGATCGCGAGCGCCGTCGGCCGCGGCCGGCCGGCTGCGGCGAGCTCATCGGCGAGGGAATTAAGCCGGTCGGCGCGCCGCGCTACGAGCACGAGCTCGTGACCATGCGCGGCAAAGACCCGGGCGAGTTCAGTGCCGATGCCGGACGAAGCGCCGGTGATCAGCGTGACCGGTCTCATGCGCCAGTCTCCTGCGTGTCGTTGCCGCCCACGCGGCGCCGCAGCTCGATGCGTTGGCGCGGCGAGACGCCAAGCAGATCGGCCGCACGCCACAACAGATTGTCTTCAAGCTCGTCGCGTTTGCCGTCAGCATAGACGATTTCCCACATCATTTCGATGAGGCGGGCGCGGCCGCTTTCATTGAGCGTGCGGTTAAGCAGGTGGGTGAAATGATAGAGGTCGACCGATTCTTGCTCGGCTGCCGTCGCCTTCTCAATCAGTTCGTCGGTCGACGCATCGTCCAGCGAAAAGTTCCTCTTGAGCAGCGCGCGAAGCTTGTCGCGCTCGCTCGGCAGCATTTCGCCGTCGATCGCGGCGGCATGCACCAGCAGCGCCGCGGCGGCGAGCCGGTAATCGTCGTCGGCGAATTGGCTCGGATGCCTTTCGCCTTCGACAAATTCCGCAATGAAGCTCTTGAAGGATTCAAACATGCAGGCTGCCCGCAACCCTATATCGCCTCGCACCGCGCGGCATTCAAGCCGTCAAAGAGGAACCGCCGGGGCGCTTGCCTATTGCGGCAATTGCGTCTTTGCTAAGGCTCATTGCTTCGGCTTTTGTGGCCGGGTTTTGTAGACTGCCGCGAGCACCATGGCGACAACACGCACGCAAGTGGCGATCATCGGCGGCGGGCCGGCCGGCCTGCTGTTGTCGCACATCCTGCATCGTGCGGGCATCGAGAGCATCGTTCTGGAGCGGCAAAGCCGCAGCTATGTGCTGGAGCGCATCCGCGCCGGCGTGCTCGAGGCCGGCACGATTGCACTGTTGCGTGCCGTCGGGCTTGGCGACCGCATGGATCGCGAAGGTCATCCGCATGACGGTGCCGCCATCGCCTGGGAGGGCCGACCGCGCTTTTTCATCGACACGATGAAATATACCGGCAAGCAAATGATGGCCTATGGCCAAACTGCAATCACCGAGGACCTTTATGCGGCGCGCGACGCCGCGGGCGGAACGATCATTGACCAGGCCGCCAATGTGCAGCCGCACGACGTCATCTCCGACCGGCCCTTTGTGACATACGAGAAGGAGGGATTATCCCATCGAATTGATTGCGATTACGTCGCGGGCTGCGACGGCTTTCACGGTGTCAGCCGGGCCTCGATCCCGGCCACCGTGCTCAAGACCTATGAGAAGAGCTATCCGTTCGGCTGGCTCGGCATCATGTCGCCGACGCCGCCCTATCCGGATCTTTGCTACTGCTACAGCAGCCGCGGATTTGCGCTCGCCTCAATGCGCAACCCGATGCTCAGTCGTTACTACATCCAGTGCGATCTTGATGCCGAGGTCGAGGACTGGCCGGACGAGCGCTTCTGGGAAGAATTCAAATCACGCTGCCCCGAAGACATGGCGGAGAAGATCGTCACCGGCCCGTCGATCGAAAAATCGATTGCACCGCTGCGCAGCTTTGTGGCCGAGCCGATGCGTTATGGGCGATTGTTTCTCGCCGGCGACGCCGCCCATATCGTGCCGCCAACCGGCGCCAAGGGCCTCAATCTGGCGGTGTCCGATGTGTTCTATCTCTCGCGCGGACTGATCGAGTTTTATCGCAACGGCAAGACGCTCTATCTCGATTGCTATTCCGACATGGCGCTGCGCCGCGTCTGGGCCTCGGCGCGCATCTCGTGGTGGCTGACCATGCTCCTGCACCGCTTTCCCAATGAGACGCCGTTCGAGCAACAGATGCGCTTCAATCAGTTCGATTATCTGCAGGCCTCCGCGCATGCGCAGGCCTCGCTCGCCGAGCAATATGTCGGACTGCCGTTCGAGGCGTAACTTACGCGCTCGCTACACGCGCCGCGGTCTTGGCCGCTACACTCTCCCCCTTCGGATCGAGTCCTTCCAGCGACCGCCGTGCCGGCTCGATACCCCAGAAATAGACAGCGACGATCTGCACTGCGACAAGACCAATCATCAGTCCGACCACGCCGGGCAGGCCGTAATTGACCATCAGGAAGCCGACCACAAACGGCGAGACCACGGTTGCCGCGCGGCCCAATGTGTTGCAGATGCCATTGGCGCGCAGCCTGATCTCGGTCGGGAACAGTTCCGGCGTATAGACCCCGAAGAGAATTGCCGTCTGGATATAGATGGCGATCAAGAGCGCCGCGCCGACCGAGAGCACGATGGCCGGATCGGTCGCGGCATTTGAATGGGCGTAGAACCAGCCCAAGACAATGGTCGCAACCGAGGCGCCGATGATGCTCCAGCGCCGCCCGATCGCATCCGACAACGCCGCGCCGATGGCGCAGCCGACCAGCGAGGCGACCGCAAACACCACGGTGTAGCCGAGCGAATTCGTGATCGTGAGCCCCTGCCGCAGGAAGAACTGGGGGAGGAAGATCACGAAACCGAAGATCAAAGTATTGATGGTGATCAATAGCCAGCTGCCGACCACAAGCCGTTGCAGAATCGGGGGGCGGAACATGGCGGCAAAGCCGAGCTGCGGCGGCGACGTTGCGGCGACCGGCGCCGGCAGTGTGCCCCCGCCCGCCGTCTCCTTCTCGATCAGGCGCAGCAGGCTCTCCGCCTCCGCGGCACGGCCCTGCGCCTCGAGCCAGCGCGGTGATTCGGGAAGATTTTTGCGCAGATACCAGACGATCAGCGAGCCAATGCCGGCAATCACAAACAGCGGCCGCCAGCCCCAGATGGGAATGATCAGATAACCGAGCATCACGGTGACCGGGAAGCCGCAGACGGTCAGGAAGGCCATGAAGGCAAGCCAGCGCCCGCGCGTGCCCGGCGGCACGAATTCGGTCAGCGTCGAATAGCCGACGACGATCTCGGCGCCAAGCCCCAGTCCCTGGACGAAGCGGCAGATGATGAGCTGCGGCATATCTTGCGCGAACGCCGCCGCCAGCGAGGCAAGCCCAAACACCAGAAGGTTGACCTGATAGGTAAAGCGCCGGCCGAATTTGTCGCCGACAAAACCGGTGACCAGCGAACCGATGGTCATACCGAGGAATGTCAGCGAAATGAACTGCAGATTCTGCGGCAGCGTCGAAAATTTGCTCTGGATCGTTGCGGCGAGCACGGCGCTCGCGACATAAAGGTCGTAGCCGTCGAAAAACATGCCGGCGCCGACCAGCCAGAAAATGCGGTAGTGAAACGCCGAGATTGGCAGCCGATCGAGACGCGCACCGGCATTGATCGAAGCTGACATGAATAATCCCCCCTGTTGAAGCAATGCCGCGGCGCAGCGGGCGCACAGGCTGTTTGATGTGCCGGCGCCGGTGTCCTGTCCCCGGTTTGCCGACGATGCTAGCGCAAATGTGCGTGCCATACCATGGGTTGCAGGTGCGCCGTCCGTACTGCCGACCCCATGGTCACATCGGCCGCGCTGCACTATGAAAGCCCGCGCAATTTGGCCCTTGCGGAGAAAGACCCGATGCCGACGTCCCTGATCGATTCCGCCGTATTCCGCGACATCTTCACGACCGAAGCGATGCGGCGGGTGTTTTCCGACGAGAACCGGGTGCAGAAATATCTCGACTTCGAGGCGGCTCTGGCGCGGGCGCAGGCGCGGCTCGGCATCATTCCGAAGGAAGCCGCCGAGGAAATCTGCAGGCACTGCAATGTCGGCGAGATCGACTTTCAGAAGCTCAAAGTGCAGACGGAGCGCATCGGCTACCCGGTGCTGCCGGTGGTGCAGCAGCTGGTGGCGCTCTGCCGCGACGGGCTCGGCGAATGGTGCCATTGGGGCGCCACCACGCAGGACATCACCGATACCGCGACAGTGCTGCAGATTCGCGAGGCGCTCACCCTGGTCGAGGCAAGTCTCGGGCGCATCAGCGACGCACTGGCGGCGCTCGCCAGAAAACATCGCGACACGCCGATGGCAGGCCGCAGCAATCTGCAGCAGGCGGTGCCGATCACCTTTGGTTACAAGATGGCGACCTTGCTGGCCGCTTTCGAACGGCACAAGCAGCGCCTCAATGAGCTGCGCGCCCGCGTACTGGTTGGCGAATTCGGCGGCGCCGCCGGCACGTTATCGTCGCTGTCCGGCCGCGGCATCGAAACGCAGGCCGAGCTGATGCAGGAGCTCAAGCTCGGCCAGCCCGCCATCGCCTGGCACACCGTTCGCGATACGATCGCCGAGGTTGGTTGTTTTCTGGGCCTGGTCACCGGCACCTGCGGCAAGATCGCCTTCGACGTGAAACTGATGATGCAGACCGAGGTGGAAGAGCTCTACGAACCGTTTCACGAAGGCCGCGGCTCCTCCTCGACCATGCCGCAGAAACGCAATCCGATCTCCTCGGTCTACATCACCGCGCTTACCTCGGTTGTGCGTCAGCAGGTCGCCGCCCTGCTCGATGCCATGGTCGAAGACCACGAGCGCGCCACTGGCCCGTGGGAAATCGAGTGGATCGTGCTGCCGGAAATCTTTTCTTTGACAGCCGGCGCGCTGGCACAGACCGAATTCGTGCTCACCGGGCTGCAGGTCGACGAGAAAAAAATGCGCACGAATCTCGATCTGACCAAAGGCCTGATCGTATCGGAAGCGGTGATGATGGGGCTCGGCCCGTATCTCGGCCGGCAATATGCGCATGACCTCGTCTACGACATCTGCCGCAAAGTCGTCGCGACCGGACGCCCGCTGCTCGATCTGCTTGCCGAGAGCGCAGAGATCACCGAGCATCTCGACCGTGCCGCTTTGACTAAGCTCTGCGATCCGGCGAACTATGTCGGCGAAGCTGGAGCGATGGTGGACAGGGTCTTGGCCATGCGGGCGCGGTAATGTGCGCTGTCGGATGTGCCGTACTTCTTGTCCAAGGAGCGCCACGGGCCGCCTTACATGAGGCGCATCATGCCCGTTGAGGAAGTCAAACGCCCTTCGGAACTCTTGCTGCCGGCGCAGCCGACCATCAAGCGCAGCGCCTCATGCACCGTTTGCGTTCCGGTGGCATGACCCGACACTCGTTGCGCTGCGGCACATCGTAGATTGAAAACGTCCGCCCGGCTCTACAATGAAATTTCACTCCGCGGCCGCCGCTTTCGCCGCGACCTGCTCGCGCACGAATTTGTCGACCGCCAATTGATCGACCTTGCCTGAGCCAAGCAACGGCAATTTGTCGAGCACGATCACTTCCGAAGGGAACATCAGCTCGGAGACGTGCTTGCCCCGCGCATAGCCGATGAAGTCGGCGCGCGTTGCGCCGTGCTTGTCGGTAACCATCACGAGCCGCTCGCCTTTGCGCGCATCGGGGATCGCCGAAACCGCAGTGACGCTGTTCGGCCATAGCTCCGCCGCCAGCATCTCAACCGCGGCGAGCGACACCATTTCGCCGCCTACCTTGGCGAAGCGCTTGGCACGACCTTTGATGGTGACAAAACCTTCCGCATCGATCGAGACAATATCGCCGGTATCGTGCCAGCCCTCCGGCGGCGGCTCCAGCACGCCGGGCTTGTCGGCGCGCAGATAGCCGAGCATCACGTTCGGGCCTCTGACGAACAGCCGGCCGCCATCTTCGATGCCGTCGACCTTTTCCAGGCGCGCCTCCAGACCCGGCAGCAGCCGGCCGACGCTGCCGAATTTGTTGAACATCGGCGTGTTCAGCGCCAGCACCGGCGAGGTCTCGGTAATGCCGTAGCCTTCGAGAATGCGCAACCCGAACTTCTCCATGTAGAGCTGGCGCGTCGAAGCCTTCACTGGCTCGGCGCCGGCGAGGATGTAGCGCAGCGAACGGAAATCATAGGGATTGGCCATGCGCGCATAGCCGTTGAGGAAGGTGTCGGTGCCGAACAGCACGGTCGCACAGGTGCCATAGACCAGTTCCGGTACCGTGCGGTAATGCAGCGGCGACGGATAGAGGTAGATCGGCACGCCGGAAATCAGCGGCAGGATCACGCCACCCGTGAAGCCGAACGAGTGGAAGATCGGCAGCGCATTGAACAGCTTGTCCTCTCTGCCGTAGTCGATGCGCGCCGCGCATTGCGCCACATTGGTCAGCATGTTGCGGTGAGAGAGCACGACGCCCTTGGGCAGACCTTCGGTGCCCGAGGTGAACAGGATCACGCCCCAGTCGTCAGGCGTGCGCGCAACCAAAGGCTTGTTCCAGTTCAACAGCCCGCACAGCTTGTCGGCGACGCTGATCGTCTTGCGGATGTCCTCCAGATAAACGAGGCGTACTTGCTTTTCGAGCTGCGCGACCACGTTCTCCAATCGGCCCCTTTCGACGAAAGTGCGTGAGGTGAGAATCGTGTCGACTTCGGCGGCGCGGCAGGCGGCGAGAATATTGGCGGCGCCGGCCGAGAAGTTGATCATGGCCGGCACGCGCCCGGCGGAGGATACCGCAAAGGCTGTGACAACCCCGCCATTGGAAGTCGGCAGCATGACGCCAAGCGCGCGGCCTTCAAGCGCAAGCGGCATCAGCTTGCGGCCGAGAATCGAAATGCCAAGGAGCAGCTTCTTATAGGTGAGCTGGCCACTCACCGGGTCCTCAATCGCAAGCCAGCTCGTGCCGTGGATCTCCGCGGCCTCAATCAGCGCCTCGACGATCGTGCGATCAGTGGGTGTGGTCCGGTAGATCAAGTCGGACATGACGGTATAGAGCGCTGCGCCCGCCGCCTGCCGCCGCCTGCGGCCTTTGAGCTCCGGGTCGATCTTAAGC
The DNA here is from genome assembly GCA_021324465.1 of Hyphomicrobiaceae bacterium. Classification (GTDB taxonomy): domain Bacteria; phylum Pseudomonadota; class Alphaproteobacteria; order Rhizobiales; family Xanthobacteraceae; genus BOG-931. Next base: position 17,101 of record JAJPJB010000038.1, on the reverse strand, counting down.
TTCACCGGCTCAAGGATTGTGACAGTGATCTTCGGAAACAGCTGCCGCCGCACCTGGGTGCTTTTGAGCCGGCTGAAAATCGTCGCTTCCGGTCCCTCGATGCGCACCGGCACCACCATGGCATCCGCCTTGTCGGCGATCATGGCGGCGCCGTCATAGACCTTCATCAGGCTGCCGGTAACGGTGATGCGGCCTTCCGGGAAGATCACCAGCGTATTGCCGGCGCGCACCGCATTGATGATGGCGCGCAGCGAGAAAGGCTTGAGCGGATCGAGCGCCATGGTGCGCACGAATTTCAGAAACGGCTGGATCCACCAGCGCTGCGACATGCCGACGTCGATGGCAAAAACCGGCCGCTTCGGCAGAATCGAAACCGCGAGCGGGGCGTCGAGAAAGCTCACATGGTTGAGAGCGATAATCGCATTGCGTCCGGCCTTGGCGATGTTCTCGATGCCCGTCACTTCGAGCCGGAAGAAGGCGCGGAACACGATCGAGAGAAAATCATTGAGCCAGCTCGCCGGCATGGTGAAGCCGATGGCGACAGCAACCAGAAGAGTGGCGGCGCCGATCAGAGCAAATAGAGCCGGTACGTCCAAGCCGAGCTTGGCGAGTCCGGCGAAGACGATCTGCCCGACAACCATAAAAGCGGCGTTGAGGACATTGACGGCAGCGATCACGCGCGCGCGGCGGTCGGCGCCGGCCCAGACCTGAACAGCAGTGAAGACCGGCACGATGAACAGGCCGCCGGCAATCGCCAATCCCGCAAGGTCGATTGCGACATGTAGGCTGTAAGGCGAAGTGAGATAAGCCGAGATGTCCACCGGAACTGCCGCCGGCGTCATAGTAGAGGCGGTCCAGGCGAGATCGAGGGCGAATAGCCCGATCAATACCGCGCCGACGAGCGTCGGCAACAGCACGATGCGCCCGGCCGCCAGCCAAGCGGCAAGCCCCGAACCGACAGCGACTGCCACCGAAAAGATGGTGAGGAAAAGAGTAACAACGCCCTCCGTGCCACCGATCTGCTGCGCGACCAGCGATGGCAAAAGCGACAGGACCAGAGAGCCAACGAGCCAGAACCAACTGGCGACAACGGCACCCCACCACAGGCGCTGGTCGGCACGCACTTGCTTAAGCAACGAGCCGGTGGATTCGAGGATGTTGCGATTGATCGGAAGTTCGGGCGCGCCCGCCGGTACCTTCGGGATCAACAGGCTCGAGCCCCAGCTCGCGAGTGCAGTGAAGATCATCAGCCAGGCGAAATGAATTGGATTGCTGTTGCCGTTGGCGGCGACGCCGGCGAGGCTCGTACCGATCAGAATGGCAAGAAAGGTGCCGCCTTCGACCAGCGCATTGCCCGACGGCAATTCTTCACGCGGCAAAAGGTCTGGCAGGATGCCGTATTTGACCGGGCCAAATAGTGATGCGAGCGTGCCGAACAAGCCGACCGCGAGAAACAATAGCGTGAGCGAGTGGACGGCAAAGCCCGCGACCCCAATCAAGGCCGCGCCAATCTCGACGAGCTTAATACGCTGGGCAACAAAAGACTTGTCGTAACGGTCGGCGAATTCGCCGCCAAGACCTGAGAGGAAAAAGAATGGAGCAATCAGGGTTGCGCCGGCGAGTTGTATCAATGCGGTGGAATTGGCGCCGGACACCTCGAAGAGGATGACGAAGACCAAAGCGGTCTTGAGAAAGCTGTCGCCAAAGGCCGCAAAGAACTGGCACCAGAACAGCGGCGCGAAGCGGCGCGACGTCATGAGCGATACGGACATAAATTCCTCCGGCGCGTGGCGCCAGTCCTCTTCCCCTCGCCGCGTGCCTTAGGTAGGGCGCGGCGCCCACTGCAGCGGAGCGCAGTTTAGCCGGCACGGCCGGCATTGGCGACGCGCCCGGCCCCCGCCGGGCGGCTTGCAACCAGCAAACTTCGGCGGTTCGCGTTTGTCGCAGATTATCACATAAAATCAACGACAAAGCGGATACGACTTGGAGCCTGGCTCGGCCGGCCGCAACGCCCTCCCCTGCCTATTGAGATCGGAAAAATCGCCTCCGTGCCGGTTTCTTGTGTCACGCGGCGGGCGGAGCACAGAGCGGACCAGCACGGCTCGGACGGTCTAAAATCCCGGCGCCCGTTCGACCTGATCGTACCAGTCAAAGCCCATGTCTTTGACGATACGATTGCTCATGACGATGATGCGGCATTCCTCGCCCGGCTTGGCGAAATGCTGATGCATGGTGAACGGCGGAATATAGACGTAGTCGCCGACCGTCCATTCGAACTTCTTCGGCGTCTCGGCCCATTGCCAATCGAAGGCCTCCAGGCAATCCCATTTCAGATCCCAGTGCAGATCGTAGCCGGAGCCTTCGACCACGAAGAACAACTCCTCCCACATATGGCGGTGCTTGCCGGAGCGCTCGCCATCCTTGAGGAACTGCATATAGGCCTCGATACAGCACTCGCGCGTGTGCATCTTCTTGTTGACCAAGTGCTTGATCAGGCCGTCGGGCGAGCGCTCCCACGGCATGTCCTTGGCCTTGATCACGTTTGGGCGCGTTGCGTAGTCGGCGCGAAATTGTTCCGACTCGGCCATCGCTTCGGCGAGAAAATTGCTGGTCGCCCCGCCCGACAGCGAGGCTTCCTTGTCTTCGAACAACGCCGTCCCTTTTGACGCCATGGCCTTCCTTTCGCGCGGCTCGATTTGTTCGCTCGGGAGCTCAGATCTCCGTCGGCGGATTGAACTCCGCCACGCCGGGCGGCAACTTGTCGGTCGGCCATTCGACCATCTTCTGGAACAGAAGGTGCATGAACAGAAACAGTGGCTTGGCCTTGAACACGAGCAGGATCGCGGACTCTTTGTCGTCGTCGTTGAAGTGCTGGTGCACGCAGCCGTTCTCGACAATCATCACGTCGCCGGCCTCCCATTTCATGTAGCGGCCGTCATGCACGTCGTGACCGTGGCCTTTGAGCACGTAGAACACCGCGCTGTTGAGATGACCGTGCTTCTGACCGGCATTGAGCGGCGCATAGCATTCGATGTGGGATTCGATCGACTGCACGATGTTGACCGCGCTCGGCGAGATCACGTGCTTGCCGTACATCGCCGGTCCGCCCTTCCACGGATGATCCTTCGACGAGTAGACACGCGGCTCCTCGAGCAGCTTCTTGTACAGATGGCTGTAGGTGCCTTCGAGCGCGCGCACGAAAGTGCGCTTCTTCGCCCAGCGTTCCCATTTGCCGTGCTTGATCTCATCGGCGTCCTCCGGCGACGGCCTATTGTGGCCCAACCCGGGGAGTTCGTGTTCGAGCATTCCAGTCATGCGGCGCTCCGTGTTCTTGGCCGAGCTCCGGCGGCGCGGAACTCCGTTGCGGTGCGTCAAAACATCGCTTCGCGCGGCGCTTCGCCGTGGTCATTACGGGATTTCCGGCAGACGTGCAACGGACGGCGCCGCTTGCGGCGGTGCTGGCGGCGCGCTTTCGACGCGATAAGATGGCCGCAAAGATGCGGGAGGACATGCGATGAGGTCGAGGCGGAGAGGGGGTATCGCGCGCGCCGCGGCGGTTCGCGTGCTCGCCCTGCTTGGCACGTTCGGCGCGATCGGCGCTTTTGTCGCATCAGCGCCGCCGCAAGCCAAAGCCGCACAGAGCCCAGCGGAATTTTACGCCGGCAAATCGATCGATCTGCAAATTGGTTATAGCGTAGGCGGCGGCTATGACCTCTATGCGCGGCTTCTCGCCCGCCATCTCGGCAAGCACATTCCCGGCAACCCGACCGTGGTGCCGAAGAACATGGAGGGCGCCGGCAGCCTGCGGCTCGCCAACTGGCTTTACAGCGCCGCACCGCGCGATGGCACGGTGATCGGCGCCACTAGCCGCGGCGCGCCGTTCGATCCGTTGCTCAACGAGCATGGGGCGCAATTCGACGCTTCGAAGTTCACCTATGTCGGCAGTGCCAATAACGAAGTGAGTTTATGCGTTGCACTACCAAGCTCCGGCGTTACCAAATTTGACGATCTCTACACCAAGACCTTGACCATCGGCTCGACCGGGGTCGGTGACGATACCTATCAGTTTCCAGCAGTGATGAATGCGGTGCTCGGCACCAAGTTCAAGATCGTGACCGGCTATCCGGGCGGCAACGATGTCAGCCTTGCGATCGAGCGCGGCGAAGTCGACGGCCGCTGCGGCTGGTCCTATTCGAGCCTGATCACCACGCGACCGACCTGGCTCCCCACCAAGAAGATCACGATCCTGGTGCAGATGTCGCTTGCCAAGCATCCCGATCTGCCGGACGTGCCGCTGATCATGGATATGGCGAAAACTCAAGAGCAGCGGCAGATCTTCAGACTGGTCTGTGCGCGTCAGGTGATGGGCCGACCTTATCTGGCGCCACCAGGCTTACCTCCAGATCGGGCTGCGGCGCTGCGCCAGGCCTTCGATGAGACCATGAGAGATAAGGAATTTCTTGCCGATGCCGAGCAGAACAAGGTCGAGATCAATCCGGTGAGCGGCAAGGACCTCGAAGCGCTGATCAAGGATATTTATCGGACCCCGCCTGACGTGACCAAACGAGCTGCGGCTATGATGCAGTAGCCGCTCCGTCTTCCCGCTTGCGGCGCGCAAGCGGGGAGCAGATCGGGATGAACGGGCCTCTGCGCTGGGCTTGGCCCGGGGCGCAGACTCGCTGCAGGCTCCCTTCACCCGTTGCGCTTCGGGCAGGCCTCTCACCGCGCGATGACGCGCTGGCAGAGGTGAATCAGATTACTCCGGTCGCCGAACGCAGCGCCGGAAACAGGTCACCAAGCAGCGATTGCGGCCAGGCAACCTGTAGACCCCACTGAAAGACCACCCAGCACACCAAAGCGGTCGCTGCCGCATAGCCGAGCGATTCGAGCCACGGTTCGCCGAAGCCAAAGCTCATATAGGCGAAGACGAAGACCGCGATGGCCGGAATGAACCCGATGAGCGCGACCAGAGCGATGAAGGCCGCCATCCAGGCGAAAAATACCGTGGCGCGCCAGCGCACCACATTGTCGCTGACGCCGAGATCGCTGACATGCGCCTGCACCTTCACGCCGGAATCGGCGTAAGTCGGCGCGGTTTGCTGCGGACCGAGCAGCTCGTAGATCAGATTGAGCACGGCCGCGACCAAGGCCATGCCGCAGGCGGTAAGCGGCACGAGCTTGGCGTCATGCGGCCAAGGCGCCGATGAGATGATCGCAGCGACGATCAGCACAATGACGGCAAGGGAGAAAACTGGCGCCAAGCCGAAGCGGACGCCTCTGGCGCCGAGATGGCGGAATTCACTCACGAGCGTCACCGCGATCTGCGAGATCGGCCGATACAGCGCCCAGGCAACGCAAGCGAGAATCAGCAGCACGCCCGGCCGATACAGCCAGCCCCAGCCATAGAGCTGCGTCGAAATGAACAGATAGCGTTCGAAAATGCCGCCGACCACGATGCCCAGCACCATCGGCGGCCGCGGCCAGCCGAGCCGCTTCATGATCCAGCCGATCACGCCGAAGAACAGCAGCGAATAGAGGTCGCCCCAGTCGTGCTCGCCGTCGAAGGCGGCGACGAAGACCAGCGCGACAATAATCGGCAGCAAAATCTCCGGTCGGATGCGCGAGATCTGCGCTAGCCAGCCAGAGCAGGCAATGCAGATCGCGGCGCCAATGACATGCGCCAGCGTCAAGCTCCACACAATCAGATAAGTCAGATCGAGATGCTTGGTGAGCATGTCCGGCCCGGGCGTGAGACCGTGCATCAGGAATGCCCCGAGCAGGATCGCCATGGAGGCGCCGGCCGGCACGCCAAACGCAATGGTCGGCACCAGATGCCCGCCTTCCTTGGCGTTGTTCGAAGATTCCGGTGCGATCACGCCGCGCACGTCGCCGGCGCCGAAGGTCTCCGGATTTTTCTCGGTGCGCTGCGCATAGCCATAGGCGATCCAGTCAATCACCGCCGAGCCGATGCCGGGGATCGCGCCGAGCCCGGTGCCCAGCACGCCGCAGCGCAGCACAAGCCACCAGTGGCGCGCTACGTCGCGCACGCCCTCCCACTGGCTGGAAAGATTGATCTTCGGCGCATTGTCGCCGGCAATGCGTTTTCTTGATACGGCAAGCTCGGCAAGCTCCGGCAGCGCGAAAATGCCAAGCGTCGCCGGAATGAGCGGCACTCCGTCCCAGAGATAGAGCCAATCAAACGTCCAGCGCAGTGTGCCGCTTTGCGCACGCGAGCCGACCATCGCGATCATGAGGCCCAAGCCCGCGGCGGTGAGTCCCTTCAGCGGCGCGCGGCCGGACAAGGTCGCCACCATCGACATGCCGAACAGCGTGAAGGCAAGCAGCTCGGGCGAGCCGATCGAGAGCATCACCGGGCGCAGCACCGGAATGCTGACCGCGAGCACGATGGCGCCGACAATGCCTCCGGCCAGCGAAGCCGCGAAGCCGGCGCCAAAGGCACGGCCGGCCTCGCCCTTGCGCGCCATGGCATGGCCGTCGATCACGGTCGCGGCGGCGCCGACATGGCCGGGCACACCGAAGAGGACGGCGGTGATGAAATCCGACGACGTGATCACCGCCGCCATGCCGAGCAACAGCGCAAAGGCAGTGTATTCGTCGAGGTTATAGGTAAACGGGATCAGCATCGCCAATCCGACAATGCCGCTCAGTCCGGGCAGCACGCCGATCGCAAGCCCGATCAGCACGCCGACCACCAAGAGCAAAAGCCGCGACGGCTCGAGCAGGAGGTGCAGCGCGTGCAGCGCGCTTGCCAACATATCCGGCTGCATCTCGCGGCCCCTCCTCGGTCCCTTGAAGCGGGCCCGTTTCGGCTTTTTTCCGCCGGGGGCATCGCGCCCGAAACCTGCACAGGCGTCAAGCCCGTGCTAGGGTTGCATCAGGCGACCTAATTGCCGCAGGCCCGCGCGCTTGCCCGGCGTGCTATGGAGCGAGCCAAAGGGGCAGGAACATCCAAGGAAGGATCAGGCCGGATCATGCAGTCTCAACGCCATCGCCTCTTGCACGTCATCGCTGCCGCACTGGCCGCCGTGCTGACGCCCGCGGCGCTGGTCTTCGCCGACAGCGTCGAGGACTTTTACAGAGGCCGCGACATGGACCTCTATATCGGCTACTCGCCGGGCGGCGCTTACGATTTCTACGCGCGCGTCATCGGCCGCCACATGGGCAGCCATATCCCCGGCAACCCGACGCTGGTGCCGAAAAACATGGAGGGCGCCGGCAGCCTTCGTCTCGCCAATTTCCTCTATCGCGTCGCGCTGCATGATGGTTCCGCCTTCGGCACGATCGGGCGCGGCATTCCCTTCGACCCGCTGTTGATCGGCAAGGGCGACGCCTTCGACGCGCAGAAATTTTCCTGGATCGGCAGCGCCAATAACGAAGTCAGCGTCTGCGTGGCAATGAAAAATTCCGGCATCACCAAATTCGAAGACCTGTTCACCAAGGAGCTCAAAGTTGGCGGCACCGGTGCCAGCGCCGATACCGACCAGTTTCCCCGCGTGCTCAATGCCGTTCTCGGCACCCATTTCAAGATCGTCGAAGGCTATCCCGGCGGCAACGATGTGCTCCTGGCGATGGAGCGCGGCGAGGTGGCCGGCCGCTGCGGCTGGTCGTGGTCGAGCGTGAAGACGACCCGAAAAGAATGGCTCGAGGACAAGCGCATGGTCGTGCTGGTGCAGCTGTCCCTGACCAGGCATCCGGAACTGCCCGACGTGCCGCTGGTCACCGATTTTGCGAAAAACGACGAGCAGCGCGCGATCTTGAAACTGATGTTCGCCCGCAACGTCATCGGCCGGCCTTATCTGGCACCGCCGAATGTGCCGGCGGATCGCCTCGCGGCGCTGCGCAAGGCGTTCATGGATACGATGCAGGACAAGGATTTTCTGGCCGAGGCGGAAAAGAGCCAGCTGGAGGTCAATCCGGTCTCCGGCGAAGAGGTCGAGAAGCTCGTCAAAGAAGTCTATGCCACGCCGGCGGATATTGTCGCCAAGGCCAAGGCCGCGGCGGCCACCCAGTAGGGCGCGTCGGCGCCTGATCACCGTCGGCATCGCCTGCGATCACGCAAAGAATGGCAGCGCTATTCTGCACGGCCTCGTCGCTCCGCTCCTCGCAATGACAATCTAAATCTCGAGCATGCCGCGCATCATCGGCACGCAGCGGCCGCCGATCGCGAGCGCGGTGATCTCGCCGTTGCGCTTTTCTGCCGAGGCTTCGAGCACGCTCGGCCGGCCCATGTCTGATCCCTGCCCGATGCGCAGGTTGAGCGTCAGATCGCGCTCGCCGCGCAGGCTCGCCAACAGCCCCACCAGCGCGACATTGGCGCTGCCGGTCGCCGGATCTTCCGGCACACCATAGAGCGGCGCAAACATGCGCGCCTGGTAATCGACGTTGCCGGTATCTTTGACATAGAGCAGGATGCCGGTCGCGAAGTCGGCTTTGAGGTGTGCGGCAAAGATTTCGCTGCGCGGCTGCGCCCGCGCCAGGGCCGCGCGCGTCTTCAGCTCGGCTAACAGCAAAGGAATCCCACAAGACGCGATGCATGGCGCATGACCGGCGGTCTCGATATCGCTCGTGTCTAGTGAGCAGGCCGCCGCTACGACATCGGGCGCGATGCTGCCGCCGCGCTTGAGCGGCTGCGGCGGGGTGAGTCTCGCGCCGACTACGCTCGTGCCACCCCTGATCAGGTCGAGCCGCACCAGGCCGGCCTTCTCCTCGAAGATGAGGGTACCGCTTGTCGCAGCTTTGCCTTCGGTCGCCAAGACAAAGGCGGTGCCGATATTCGGATGCCCGGCAAACGGCAGCTCGGCCCGCGGCGTGAAAATGCGCACGTGCGCGCTGTGCGCGGCATCCTGCGGCGGCAGCACAAAGGTCGTTTCGGCATAATTGAACTCCGCAGCGATCGCCTGCATCTGCGCGACTGCGAGGCCGCGCGCGTCGGGCACGACGGCAAGCGGATTGCCACCGAATTTCTTATCGGTGAAGACGTCTACCGTGACGAAATCAATGCGCATGGCGTGTCTCGCCGATCAACCGCCGGTCCGAATCGTCTTTGAGCGTGACGGCGGAAGGGCCGCGCGGCCGCGTCGCATGCGGAAGATGCACAAGCTTGAATGCAGCAGTGTCATAGTCAATTCCTTCGGGACGAATATTAGAAATGCAATTGCGCGCCGCATCGCCGGTCTCCGCTTCCGGGCGCCAGATGAGATAGGCGCCCGTGCTGTGCCTGACGACGCTTCGACAGCTGCGTTGTACAGCAGGATCAGAGGCGCTCCCCGCCCGCAACAGTGCCGAGATTTTTTGGCGCGCCGGCCGCCCCGCCTGCAATGCGCCAGGTCAATGCGGCAGGTCAATGCGTCAGGTCAAAGCCCATAGTAATGTTCACATGCAACGTATCCTCGCCGGCGGAGATCGGCACTGGTGCTGCCGGGGCGGCGGCGGCCATGCGCGCGGCCACCGGCATGGGCGGCGCGCAACTCGGCTCTTCCGTAATCCATGCGACGCGGCCAAGCGTCAGGCCGGAAGCCTTCGCATAAAGCTCAGCCTTGCGGCGCGCGTCGGCGACCGCTGCCTCGCGCGCTTGATCGAGGACCCTGGACGTGTCCGAATGTAGAAATTCAATATCGCCGACATTGGTGGCGCCGGCGGCGATCAGGCGCTCCAGAACATCACCCGCCTTGCCGATCTCGCGGATCTTCACGTTGACTTGATTGCCAACTTCATAGCCGGTGAGCTTCGCCTCGGCATGCGGGTCCGTCTGAGTGTAGATCGGCCGGACCGAGAAATGCGAGGTTTGGATATCCTTCTGTCCGATCCCGGCCCGCAGCAACGCATTGGTGATGTCGGTCATCAGCTTGGAATCGGCCTCGGTCGCCTCCTTGACAGACTTGCCGCGTGTGCTCACGCCGCCTGAGATCTGCGCATAATCCGGCGGCACGCTGATGCTGCCTTCGCCTTTCACAACGATTCGCACCTGCGGCGCTGCGGTCACGGCCGGTGCGGCTGGCGGCTGCTGCGCCAGGACCGGCGGAGCAGCGGCGACGGCTATAAACGCTGCCGCGATCGACACAAGAGAAATCGACACAAGAGAAATCGACACAAGGGAAATAGCGCTGCCAAAATTCAATGCGACACGATGCAATGCGGCCATGACGAGCTCCTCACTTTTTTGCTCGAAATTACAGAGCGCGCAATTACGGACTTTGTGCGTCAGGAGCCGCAGCTCAGCAGCCGGTCTGCCAGGCGGCAGCGATCGATCGGCTTGCCGTTGCTGTCGAACAAAGTGCCGGCCCAGGTCGCGGGCTCGAGACGATCCCAGACCATGTAGGCAAAGCCGGAATAGGTCACCGCCCGATCCGCGATGCGGCCGTTGATGTCGGCGCCGGCTACGCTTGCACTCGGCATCGGCTCGAGATTGTCACCGCCGGTGCCGACGACAAGCTGCGGCGGTCGTGCGCCGCCGAAATCGACCGCCTGGAAGAAGTGGATGTGGCCGGCGACATACAGACGCACGCTCGCCGGCATGTCCGCACCGAGTGCCGCCTGCAGCACCTTGTTAGAGACGATGTTGGCTTGCGGATCGCCCGGCTTGGCGAGCATGGCATTCACCGGCTTGTGAGTCGCGAGCCAGGCGTTGGTCGGGATCTTGGCAAGCACGTCGCGCATTTGCCGGCGCAAAATCGGCACCTGTTCGCTGTCGGGTCCGGCGCCGTCCTTCACCTTGGCGCTATCGACGACAACGATGCCGAAATGGCCGAGCCGCACCACGTAATCACCCGTCAGGTCACGGCAATCCTGCTCCATTGGCGATGGATCGAGGAAGCGAAACCAGCCTTCGCCGGCGCGGCTGCAGTCTTTGTGATTGCCGCGCACCATGATCCACGGCGCGGCGGCAAAGAGCGGCGCCGCCGGCGCAAAGAAATCGGCGTTCCAAGGCGCCCAGCCATAACCGGCCGGGCTGCCGGCGCAGCCGGCATTGCCGGGGGGACAAGGATCCTCGCGATATTCATAATCGCCGACATGGATCACGAGGTCGGGGCGTGCCGCCGCAGCGAGCGCGGCGATCTTCGCGAACGGCCAGGCATTAGGGTCGTTGCAGGCCTGCCATGGATCGCCCGTTTTCAGCCGGCAGCCGGTATCGCCGAACACCACAATGCGCCGTGGATTGGGCCGCGGCAGCGGCAGCGGCCTGCCGTCAAGCATTGCGGCGATCGCGCCGGGAGGCGCCACGACTTCGCAGCCGTGCACTGGAAATTGCGCCGGCTTTACATTGCCGAATGCTTGTCCCGGCGCGGCGCGCAGGTTCATGGGTACGGCGGCGCCATCGAAAATCACAGACGGACAGGCGCCGTCGGCGATCGCGCGCACAATCGCCGTGCCATCCGGCCCAAGCTGAACCCATTGCGCCAGGATTTTCGCCTGTGCCGGCGGTACGGCGCCGAGCGCCGCGATCATTGCGCCAATGGCGCTTAGTACGACGCGTGCGCGGCGCTGCATCGGCTTGCTCCCAATGCTCGGATCATCGACGGAGCATAGACCAGCCTTGGCGACGAAAATGCGTCACCAAGCAACTCCGCGGCATCATGAATTTTGCGTGGAGCGCCTGGTTCGCCGCGGGCCGTGATCGGTGACGCCGAGATGGGTCTCGAGCGCCGAGCTGTCGGCGACAAGTGCTGCACTATCGGCGGCATGCACGACGCAGCCGCGCTCCAAGATCACGGCGCGGTCGGTGACCGGAAGTATCTTCTTGGCGTTTTGCTCGACCAGGATCGCCGACATGCCTTCGTCGCGAATGATGCGGCGCAGCGCTGTCAACAGCTCCTCGACAATGATCGGCGCCAGCCCCTCGAGCGGCTCGTCGAGCAGCATCACGCGCGGATTGAGCACCAGCGCGCGGGCGACGGCCAGCATCTGCTGCTCGCCGCCGGAGAGCTGATTGCCCATATTGCCGCGCCGCTCTTCGAGTCGCGGGAACATCGCGTAGACCTTCTCCGGCGTCCAGAGGCCGGGCTGCGCCACCGAGGTGAGATTTTCGTGCACGGTGAGCGATTTGAATATGTTGCGCTCCTGGGGCACCCAGCCGACGCCGATATGGGCGCGCTGATCCGGCCGCATTTTCGTGAGATCCACGCCGCCGAGTGCGATCTTGCCGTCAAAATAGCGTGTGACGCCGACCACGGTGTTGATCAGCGTGGTCTTGCCCATGCCGTTGCGGCCAAGGAGCGCGATCGCCTCGCCCTCGCGCAGCGACAGCGAGACGTCGGACAGCACCACCGCCTCGCCATAGCCGGCGCGCAATTGTTCGATGGTGAGCAGATCAGGCATGGACCTCCTCGCCAAGATAGACCGCTTTGACGCGGGGATCGCGGGCCACCTCGTCCGGCGCGCCGTCGACGAACAGCGCGCCATTGACCAGAACCGAAATGCGGTCGGCAAAGGAGAACACGAGATCCATGTCGTGCTCGATCAAAAGCACCGTGACTTCGGCCGGCAGCGCCTCGATCGTGGCGAGAAGCTCATGGCGTTCGGCTTCCGGCACGCCGGCCGCCGGCTCATCGAGCAGCAAGAGGCGGGGCCGGCAGGCAAAGGCAAGCGCGATTTCCAGAAGGCGCTGCTTGCCATAGGGCAAGACCGCGACACGATCGAGCATCACATCGGCCAAATGGAAGCGCTCGATGATCTCGACGATCTCGTCCGTGACGGCGGATTTGGTGCCGATGACGCGCCACCAATCGGCGCCCGAACCGAGCCGCTCGGAGACGACGAGGCCGATCGATTCGAGGGGCGTTAAGTCGAGGAACAATTGATTGATCTGGAAGGTGCGCGCCATGCCCAGCCGCACCCGTTCGTGCGGCAGCGTGTCGGTGATGTCACGGCCTTCAAGGAAGATGCGACCGGCTGTGGGCCTGAGCACGCCGGTCAGCAGATTGATGAAGGTGGTTTTGCCGGCGCCATTCGGCCCGATCAGCGCATGTCGCGCGCCCTTTTCCACCGCGAGATTGACCTCATGGGTGGCGACAATGCCGCCGAAGCGCTTTTCCAGATCTTGGTTTCAAGGAGCGGCATGGGACAGGCGGCCTCGCTTCACTGCCGATCCGAGGCAAATTTGGCCGGCCGCGCTGCGACGCGTGCCGTCGCGTCTTCGAGCGCGCCGCGCGCTGCCGCGATCCAGCCCTGCATGCGCTCGCGGCCGGCCAGCACGATGACGACCAGAACCAGGCCGATCCAGAACTGCCAATATTGCGGCGTCAGATTGGCGATCCAATCCTGGAGCAATTTGTAGATCACCGCGCCGATCAGGCCGCCATAAAGATAGCCGGTGCCGCCGATGATAAGCACCAGCAGAAGATCGGCGGAGCGGTCGAGCGAGAAGACGTCCAGCGAACAGAACGCCGTGGTCTGGGTGAGCAGCGCGCCTGCAAGACCGGCAAGGCCTGCCGAAAAAGTATAGACTGCAACCAGCCGCCATTTCACCGGAATGCCGATTGCCGCGGCCCGCAGCGGATTGCCCTTCACTGCGCGCAGCGACAGGCCGAACGGCGAATAGACCACGCGGCGCGCCAGCACAAAACAGATGAACAGCACGATCAGACAATAGACATAACCGTTGTGGCCGTAGAGATCGAAGCGGAAGCGGCCCAAGATCGGCTGGATATCGACGCCTTGCAGGCCGTCGGCGCCGCCGGTGATGTTAGAATAGCGGTTGGCGACTTCGCCCAGCATCAGCGACACGCCGAGCGTCACCATCAGCCGCGTCAGATCGGAGCCGCGCAGCACCAGAAAGCTCGTCACAAAGCCGAGCGCAGCCGCCGCCAGGCCAGAGGCGATCAAAGCCAGAAGCGGCTCGTTGATGATGCCGTATTTGGCGACCAGGCCGGAGAAGTAGCCGGCGAGCCCGAAGAACGCCGCCTGGCCGAGCGAGATGATTCCGGCATAGCCGAGGATCAGATCAAGCGACAGCGCGAACAGCGCCAGGATCGCGGTATCCTTGAGGATCAAATATTTGCCGGGAAACAGCCATATCGTTGCGAAGGCGAACACCCAGAACGCGATCTCGAGCGGCGACCAGCGGGCGCGGCGTTTCAAATAGGCGGCGACTTCGTTGGCGGCGGCCGAGGTCATGGGCGTAGGCGCATTCATGACGTGTCACCGCGCCGTCGAGCGGGCAAACAGGCCCTGCGGCCGCCAGATCAGAACTGCGATCATGATCGCATAGATCACGAAGGCGCCGAGCTTGGGCACGTAATATTTGCCGGCGACATCGCCGATGCCGAGCAGGATCGAGGCGAAGAACGGCCCGGTAATGCTGGATGTGCCGCCGACCGTCACCACAATCAAAAAATAGATCATGTATTTGAGCGGAAAGGTCGGATCGAGGCCCAGAATTTCGGCACCGAGCGCGCCACCCAAACCTGCAAGGCCAGAACCGAAGGCAAAGGTGATGCCGAACACCGCCCCGACATTGATGCCAAGCCCGCGCGCCACCCGCGGATCGTCGACCGCGGCGCGCAGCCGGCTGCCGAACCGCGTCTTGCTCAGCATCAATTGCAGCGCGATTGTCAGCAGGCCGCAGATTGCAATGATCAGCAGTCGGTATTTGCCCATGCCGATGCCGAACACGTTGAACTGGCCTTGCAGCGCGTCCGGGATCTGCACGAATTGCTGGGACGAGCCCATCGTGTAATCGACCGCCGCCACCGCCATGAAGACAAGCCCGATGGTGAACAGCACCTGATCGAGATGGGGCTTGGCATAGACATGCACATAGAGCGTGCGCTCGAACAGGCCGCCGAGCACGGCCGTGACCAGAAATGCGATTGGCAGGCCGAGCGCGAACGGCACGCCGAGGCGATTGACCAGAATGACGGTGCAATAGCCGCCCGCCATGGCGAAGGCGCCATGGGCGAGATTGATGAAATTCATCAGCCCGAGCGTGACGGATAGTCCGCACGCCAGCACGAACAGCAGCATGCCGTAGGCGACACCGTCGAACAGGATAGTCAGCATGATTGGCTCAACGCGCCTCTGGACAGGCAAGGGCAACTAACCGAGTGCGCCGCGTCCCCGCGGTCCATGTAAACGTGAGCTCTCTCCCCCAGAGAGCCTGGGGTAAGGGAGTTCGAGCGATGCGATCCCCCTCACCCGATATCATATTTTGTGCGCCTGTCCCGCGGGATAGGCGCCATCCGTCATTTCTTCTCCGCCGCTTTGATCGGATCCTTCACCGACGGGAAGGTCTCGAATTCGACATTGTAGAGTTCGCCGTTCTTCCGCTCGACCGTGCGGATATAGACGTTCTGAATGATGTCGCGCGTATCGGGATCGATGGAGATTGGCCCGCGCGGGCTCTCCCAGGCCATGCCCTTGATCGCGGCAATCAGCGAGTCGCCGTCGGTCTTGCCGCCGGTCTTCTTCAAGGCCTCATACATGAGATGCATGCCGTCATAAGCGCCAACCGCCATGAAATTCGGCCGCATGCCGTTATTGGCCTTCTTGAACGCATCGACGAAAGCCTTGTTGGTCGGTGAATTGTGATCGGCCGAATAAATATGCGCGGTGATCGCGCCGAGCACCGGATCGCCCATGCCGTTGAGCAGATCGTCGTCGGTGACGTCGCCCGGGCCGATGATCCTGATGCCGGCTTTGTCCATGCCGCGCTCGGCGAATTGCTTGACAAAGATGCCGCCCTGGCCGGACGGCACGAAGACAAAGATCGCGTCGGGCTTCTGGTCGGCGGCGCGCTGCAGGAACGGCGCGAAGTCCGGATTGGCCAGCGGAAAGGTGATGCTGTCGAGGATCTGGCCGCCTTTGGCGGTGAATTCGGCCGCGAAGGATTTTGCCGCGTCCGCGCCTGGCGCATAGTCGGAGACCATGCTGACGACTTTTTTGATACCGTTCTGCGCCGCCCAGTCCGCCATCGGCACGGTCGACTGCGCCAGCGTGAAGCTCGTGCGCGCGATATAGGGTGACTTTTCGGTGATGATCGAGGTGCCGGCGGCGGTGACGATCTCCGGCGTCTTGCCTTCGGTTGCGAGCGGCGCCACCGCCAGCGCGCCGGGCGTCACGCCGAAGCCGGCAAGGAAGGCGACCTTGTCGTTGACGATCAGGTCCTGCGCGATGCGCTTTGAGTTATCAGGGACTGCACCATCGTCCTTGATGATGAGCTCGACCTTCTTGCCGGCGACGGTGTCGCCGTTCTGCTGCATGAACAGCTTGGCGGCGGCGGCTTCCTGCTTTCCGGTCGACTGCTGCTGCCCGGTCATCGGCAGAATGAAGCCGATCTTGATGTCGTCGGCGCGCGCGCCGCTCGCCGCAGCGAGCGCAAAAGCGGCGCTGGCCGCCATCAACAAGTGATTGAATTTCATGCAAATTCCTCCCCTGGCGCAAGGATCAGCGTGAGCTTGGACGCATACCAACATTCTGGACTGATCTTGTCCAGTTAGCGGTTTGTCTCATCGCCGTGCGGCGGTTGGTGCCGGGCTCGCTGTGGCACGCGGGCTTATCGCGGAGCAAGACTTTTCCTCAAGCCATTCCGGCCAAAGCTTTTGTTTTGCGGGGGACGTTTTGTGCCGAAGCGGCTTTCACATTGTCGGATAGGGCGCCGGGAAATGACGGCGCCTTACGCGTGCGCCTTGCGCTGCGGATCGATGATGCCTTCAAGCTTGCCCAGCACATGCATGCAGGGCAGGAGCTGCTTTAAGCTCGCATTCGGCTCGCGCTTTTCCTTGATGGCGGCAATGAATTCGCGGTCTTCGAGCTCGATCCCGTCCATTGATACGTCGACCTTGGACAGATCGATCTTGTTGTCCTTGCCGTCGGACAGATCGTCGTAATAGGCCTTGAACGTGCCGTTGTCGCAGATGTAGCGGAAGAACGAGCCGATCGGCCCGTCATTGTTGAACGACAGCGACAATGTCAGCAGCGCGCCCGAGGGCGTCTTCGCCACGATGCCCATATCCATCGCGATATTGAGCTCTCGATGGATCGGCCCCTGCACCGCGTAGCAATCGGAAATGCTTTCACCGACCTGATATTGGAACAGATCGATGGTGTGGGCGGCGTGATGCCAGAGCAGATGATCGGTCCAGCT
>JAJPJB010000020.1 GCA_021324465.1 Hyphomicrobiaceae bacterium | reverse complement strand
AGGCTCGAACCTGCCCAGCGCCACGCTTGGGAAGGCCCCGGATCAGCGGTGCACCGTTTCGCTTCGCTCCACGCTGCACCGCGTCCGGGGAACGTCACATTGTTTGTATCCCGGGCGCAGCGCAGCGCCGTATCTGCGTTTCCCGGGCGCGGCGCGGCGTCGTATCTGCGTTTCCCGGGCGCAGCGCAGCGCGGAACGAAGTGGAGCGGTGCGCTGCCGACCCGGGACCGTCACAGGCTCCGCGCACTTGGCACAGGCGCCGCTTGCGCAGGCCCCGGATCAGCGGTTCACCACTTCGTGCTGCACCGCATCCGGGGAACGTCATTTGATTGTCTTGCAATCTCGCTGCAATCCCGACGAAGCGCACGGGCACTTTTCCATGCGACTACGCGGCCTTGGCGCCGCCTTTTTCCGCGATCGCGACGAGTGCGCGCAAAATCGCCGCGGCGCCTCTGATGCGCTGGTCAGGCGCGTCCCATTCGTCGAAAAACACGACCTTCATGTCGGGCCGCACCTTGGCGCCGACGGCGTGCCTGTTGATGTAGCTGATGAGCCCGTCGGGATTGGCAAATGCGTTGTCGCGGAACGACAGCACGGCGCCTTTCGGGCCGACCTCGATCTTTTCGACATTGGCGCGGCGGCACAGCGCCTTGATGGCGACGACCTGCAGCAGGTTTTTGACCTCTTGCGGCAGCGGGCCGAAGCGGTCGACCAGTTCGGCGCCGAAGGCGTCGATGTCACGATCGTCCTCGATCTCCGCGAGCCGCCGATAGAGCGCGAGCCGCACCGGCAGATCGGTGACATAGTCCTCCGGGATGAGCACCGGCGTGCCGATGGTGATCTGCGGCGACCAGCGATCGGCAACCGGCGCGGCGATGCCGGCTTTCATCGAGGCAACGGCCTCTTCCAGCATCTGCTGATAGAGCTCGTAGCCGACTTCTTTGATATGTCCGGACTGCTCGTCGCCCAGAAGATTGCCGGCGCCGCGGATGTCGAGGTCGTGCGAAGCGAGCTGAAAACCGGCACCCAGCGTGTCGAGCGACTGCAGCACTTTGAGCCGGCGCTCGGCCTGCGCGGTGATCCGCCGGTAGGCCGGCAGCGTGAGCAGCGCATAGGCGCGCAGCTTTGAGCGGCCGACGCGACCGCGCAGCTGATAGATCTGCGCGAGCCCGAACATGTCGGCGCGGTGCACGATCAGCGTATTCGCGGTCGGGATGTCAAGCCCGGATTCGACGATCGTGGTCGACAGCAGCACGTCGAACTTGCCGTCGTAAAACGCCGACATGATGTCCTCGAGCATCCGCGCCGGCATCTGGCCGTGCGCGACCGCGACCCGCACTTCCGGCACGGTCTTGTCGAGAAAAGCCTTGGTCTCGGCGAGATCCTCGATGCGCGGGCAGACGTAAAACGCCTGGCCGCCGCGATAACGCTCGCGCAACAGCGCTTCCCGCACCACGATCGGATCGAACGGCGAGACAAAGGTCCGCACGGCAAGCCGATCGATCGGCGGAGTGGCGATGATCGACATTTCGCGTACGCCGGAAAGGGCAAGCTGCAAGGTGCGCGGGATCGGCGTCGCGGTCAGCGTCAGCACATGCACTTCGGCGCGCAGCTGCTTGAGCTTTTCCTTGTGCGCGACGCCGAAATGCTGCTCCTCATCCACAACAAGCAGGCCGAGATCCTTGAACTTGATACTCTTGCCGAGGAGCGCGTGGGTACCGATGACGATGTCGATCGTGCCATCGGCAATCCCCTTCTTGGTCTTGGCAAGCTCGGCGGACGACACCAGCCGCGAGGCTTGCTCGACGTGCACCGGATAGCCGCGGAAACGCTCGCTGAATGTCTTGAAATGCTGGCGCGCGAGCAGCGTGGTCGGCACGACGACCGCGACTTGCTTGCCGTTCATCGCGGCAATGAAGGCGGCGCGCAGCGCCACTTCCGTCTTGCCGAAGCCGACATCACCGCAGATCAGCCGATCCATCGGCCGGCCCGAGGCGAGGTCCTTGTTGACGGCTGCGATCGCGGCCAGCTGATCGTCGGTCTCCTCATAGGGAAAGCCGGCGCAAAATTCATCGTAGAGCCCGGCGCCGACGGCAAGCTGCGGCGCCTCCTTGAGCTGCCGTTCGGCGGCGATCTTGATAAGCTCGCTGGCGATCTCGCGGATGCGGTTCTTCATCCGCGCCTTGCGCGACTGCCAGGCGCTGCCGCCGAGCCGATCGAGCTCGGCGCCGCCCTCTTCCGAGCCGTAGCGCGACAGGAGCTCGATGTTCTCGACCGGCAGGAACAGCTTATCGCCGCCCGCATAGTGCAGCTCAAGACAATCGTGCGGGGCGCCGGCGGCTTCGATGGCGCGCAGGCCGACGAAACGGCCGATGCCGTGATCGACATGGACGACAAGATCGCCGGCAGAGAGGCTGGTCACCTCGGCGATGAAATTTTCCGCGCGCTTGGATTGGCGGCGCGGGCGGATCAGGCGCTCGCCCAAAATGTCTTCTTCGGTGATCAGCGCGACATCCGCAGTCTCGAAGCCGGATTCGAGACCGAGCACGGCCAGTGCCGTCTCGTGCTTGGGCAGCGCCAAAACCTGCGGCCACGCGCCGACCGGGGTCAGATTGACAAGCTTGTGCTCGGTCAAGACATGCGCCATGCGCTCGCGCGAGCCTTCGCTCCACAGCGCGATGACGACGCGCTTGCCGGCCGATTGCAGCGTGCCGACATGTTTGGCGACCGCCTCGAACACATTGGCGCCCGGCGTCGAGCGCTCGGCCGAAAAGTTGTGACCGGCATGGGCGCCGATCTCGATGACATCGGCTGCGCCTTCCGGTGCTGAGAACGGCGTCAGCCGCGCCAGCGCAAAGTCTTCGAGCCGCCTGCGCCACTCGTTCTCGTCGAGATAGAGCCGATCCGGCGGCAGCGGCTTATAGGGCGCGCCGCCCGTGTGCTGATCGATCGCGTCCTTGCGCGCCTGATAGTAATCGGCGATCTGTGCCAGCCGCTCATGCGCGGCCGCTTCGGCGAGCGGCTCAATGACAAGCGGCGTGCCCGCAACATAGTCGAGCAGTGTCTCCATGCGCTGATGAAACAGCGGCAGCCAATGCTCCATGCCGGCATGGCGGCGTCCCTCGCTGACCGCCTGATAGAGCACGTCGTCGGGTGTCGCGGCCCCGAAGGCCGCGACATAGCCGGTGCGGAACAGACGGATCGTGTCCGAGGTGAGCTGAAATTCAGCGACCGGCACGAGATCGAGCGCGCGCAGCTCAGCATTGGTGCGCTGCGTTTCCGGATCAAAACTGCGGATCGATTCCAGCGTATCACCGAAGAAATCGAGCCGCACCGGCTCGTCCATGCCGGGCGCGAACAGGTCAATGATGCCGCCGCGCACGGCATAATCGCCGGCCTCGCGCACGGTCGAGGCGCGCGTAAAGCCGTTGAGGTCGAGCCACTGCGTGATGCCGGCCATCGGCAGCATGTTGCCCGGCGCCGCCGACAGCGACTGCTTGGCGATCAAGGCACGCGCCGGAACGCGCTGCAGGATGGCGTTGACGGTGGTGAGCAGGACGGCGGGATGGTCGCGCCCGGTGACACGGGCGAGCCGCGCCAGGGTAATCATGCGCTGGGCGACCACCGCCGCATGCGGCGAGACGCGGTCATAGGGCAGGCAGTCCCAGGCCGGGAATTGCAGCACCTCGATATCGGGCGCAAAGAAGCCGAGCGCGCGCGCCAGCATGGCCATGCGTCCGCCGTCGCGGCACACCACCGCCATGCTGATCGCCGGCGAGTGCTTGCCAGCCGCGATCGCGCGAGCGAGATCGGCGACGACCAGGCCCTCGGCGCCGTCGGCAATGCCGGCGAGCGTCAACGGCCGACCGGGCTTGAGCCGTTCGGCCGGCGAACCAGCCACGATGGACGCGGGCGGCGACGACACGATCAGGCGCCCTCCCCGGCGCGCGCCGCGCTGGCCGCCCCGGTCTGCGCGTGAAAGCCGATCAACTGCCGCAGCACGGCGCTGTCCTGCGCGGCTGGCGCGGTCCGATCGCCGCAGACCCAGGCGTAGAGCTCGGCATTGGGCACCTCGATCAGACGTTCGAAATCGTCGAGCGCCGCGTCGTCGAACTTGTCGATATAGGCGTCGGCGAAGCGGCCGACGATCAGGTCCATTTCGCGCACGCCACGCCGCCAGGCGCGGAACAATAGCCGGCGTCGGCGCGCATCCAGTCCTTCGCTCGAACGTTGTGTCATGATCGCCCCGAACATCGTCCCAAACGCCGAAAGCCCGGACGGGCCGGGCGTGCGGTATATAGAGAGCGAGGCGGCGAATGTCAGCGGCGTTCTCCAGCCACCCGCGCGCCGGCGCGCAATTAACGGCGCTTCAACGCGAAATCGCGCCGTTCGCGCCCGCCGCGACTGTGCGCTGCAGGCCCGGTTCGCTTCCCGTTGCCGGCCAAAGGTCGTATGTTTTGCGCCCCCGCGGGGCTCACGCATAACGAGCGGATTGGATTGAGATGGCGCAACGGCTCGTTCGCTGTATCGAAGGGCACGTTTACGACGCGGCTGTTCACGAGGTTTGCCCGACCTGCGGTGCCAAGCCGGGCGATACGGCCAAGATCGAAGAGACGAGGACCGACAAAACCGACGAGACCACACCGCGCAAGCTTGAGAAAAACGACGGCGCCGCGACTTGGCCGAAGCCGGCGGTTCTGGTGGCGGCCGCGGCGGCCGTGCTTCTGATCGGCGGCGGGATCTCGGCCTTCGTGATGCTCAAGCCGCGGCCGAACCCCGCGGCGTCCAATGCCGCAGCGTCAACGAGCGAAGAGCAGCAGAAAGGTCTCGCTGCCAATACGCCGCCCGGCCAGAGCGCGGCGCAGGACAAGACGCCCAGTCCAGCCCCGAATGTCACCGCGAAGCCCGCCGCGGCGGCAGCCGCCGCGACCGGCTGCGACCGTTATGCGATGAGTCCGATCGACCTGGACCGCGTCGCCGGCATCGACGGCATCATGCAGGTGACGCAGATCGATCCGGCAGTCGCTATCCCGGCCTGCGAAAAGGCGGTGCAGGAGACGCCCAATGCTCGCCGGCTCTGGGTCGATCTCGGGCGGGCCTATCGCGCCGCGAAGAACGACAAGGCGGCGGCCGATGCCTATCGGCACGCCGCCGAGCAGGGCTCGGCGTTTGGCGCCTACGCGCTCGGCCTGATGCTCCGCGACGGGTCTGGCCTGCAGCGCGACCCGATCGAAGCCAGACGGGAGCTGCACACGGCGGCGGAGGCCGGCATCGATTTTGCCATGCTCGAATATGCCAATCTCCTCGATTCCGGCATTGGCGGCTCGCGCAATCCATCCGAAGCCATGCACTGGTATGAGCGCGCCGCCGATGCCGGCAATACGCAGGCCATGAATGCGCTCGGCATCTACCTGATCGACGGCACCGCCGGCAGCAAAGATCCGGATCGCGCGCGCAAGCTGTTCGAGGAGGCCGCCGCCAAGGGCAACACGATGGGCCTGGTCAATCTCGGCTTCATGGCCGAGAATGGCATTGGTGGCGACAAGGATTATGGCCTCGCCCGTCAGCATTATCAGGAGGCCGCCAAAGCCGGCGACACGGTCGGCATGCGCCGATTGGCCGACATGCTGATGTCGGGCGAGATCGCCTCGCTCGATCCTTATGAAGCGCGCAGATGGCTGGAGCGCGCGGCCAATGGCGGCGATGCCGGCGCCATGTCGGAGCTCGCCTATGCGTTGATGAACGGCAAATTCGGCGACAAGGATCTTCTCGCCGCACGCCACTGGTTCGAGGCTGCCGCGCAACGCGGCGATGCCGACGCCATGAACGAGCTCGGCGTCATGTATCACAACGGCATGGGTGTGCCGCGCGATTACCAGATGGCGCGGCAGTGGTACCAGCAGGCGGCGCAGCGCGGCGACATGCAGGCGCTCGCCAATATCGGCGTGCTGTTCGAGTTCGGCTACGGCGTTCCGCAAAACTACAACGAGGCCTGGCGGTTGTACGATCAGGCCGCCGCAAAGAACAACGCCTTCGCCATCATGCATCTCGGGCAGATGGCCGAATACGGCAAGGGCATGGCGGTCGATCTCAATCAGGCGCGCGATCTGTATGTCAAAGCGGCCAATCTCGGCTCCGCCGACGCGAGCTGGCGGCTGGCTTTGCTGCTGGACCACCACGCGACCAACAAGGACCCGGTGGTGCTCGCCAAGATGATCCTGAAGGCGGCCAAGTCCGGGAGCGGCGAAGCGCGCGAAGCGCTGCTGGGTTCGCCCGAGCGCGTGCTGAGCCGCGAGGTGATTGCCGCCATCGAGTCGGAATTGAGCGCCGGCGGCGCCTATGCCGGGCCCATTCGCGGCCGCTTCGACCGCGACGCGCATGACGCCCTGGTCGCCTATCTGCGCAACGACACGCGCCGCGCCGACGCGCCGCCGACCAATCCCTGACACTTCGAGCAACAGACATGACGGACGCCACGCTGCCGGTTCCCCGCCTCGACTTCCGCAAGTTCACCAACTCGCCGCATCTGATCGCGATCGGCCTGACGGCGCTGGCGATCCTCGTCGGCTCGATCGCCTTGCCGAGCGGCTCGGCCCTGGCCGTGTTCCTGTTCGATCATTCGCACAAGTCGTTCTTCGCGCCGATCTATCCGTTCACCATCCAGAACCTGATGTATGTGATGCTGGCGATCGGCTTCGCCGAATTGTGGACGCGGCGCAGCGCCACGCGGCGAGAGCAGGGCTACCTTGCGCAGAAGCTTTTGCCTGAGAGTCTGACTCAAAAATGATATGCGTATT
>JAJPJB010000047.1 GCA_021324465.1 Hyphomicrobiaceae bacterium | reverse complement strand
GTCCGGGGAACGTCACTGCAATTGTTTCGCGGGCGCAGCGCAGCCTCCATCCGCGTTTCCCGGGCGCAGCGCAGCACGAAGTGGTGCGCTGCCGACCCGGGACCGTCCCAGGCTCCGCGTCCCCTCTGCAGAGTTCGTGAAGACCCCGGAACAGCGGTGCACCGCTTCGCTGACGCTGCGCGCTGCACCGCGTCCGGGGAACGCTCGATATTTATGGCGCTGCACCGCGTCCGGGGAATAAATGGCATTGGCGACGCTTCCGAACG
The DNA here is from genome assembly GCA_021324465.1 of Hyphomicrobiaceae bacterium. Classification (GTDB taxonomy): domain Bacteria; phylum Pseudomonadota; class Alphaproteobacteria; order Rhizobiales; family Xanthobacteraceae; genus BOG-931. The sequence goes on along the minus strand of JAJPJB010000047.1, from coordinate 12,118 downwards.
CCTCGCGCGCGGTGCCTACCCTACGTGAGATCAATACTTCGCCGAGATCGGCAGTTGCTCCGCGGGGAACAGCGAGATCACGGTGTGGCCCTTGTCGGTGACCACGACCTCTTCCTCGATGCGGGCGGCGGAATAGCCGTCCTTGGCCGGGCAATAGGTCTCCAGCGCGAACACCATGCCTTCCTTGATCACGGTCGGGTGCTCCATCGACACCACGCGCGAGATGATCGGGCGCTCGTGCAGATTGAGGCCGAGCCCGTGGCCGAACTGCAGGCCGAAGGCGGCGAGCTCGTCGGGGAAGCCAAAGTCCGGCGCCTTCGGCCAGACGCTGCAGACCTTGTCGGTGGTGACGCCGGGCTTGATCAGGTCGATCGCCTTGTCGAGCCATTCGCGGCATTGCTTGTAGGCATCGAGCTGCGCCGGCGTGGCGCGCCCGACATTGAAGGTGCGGTAGTAGCAGGTGCGGTAGCCCATAAAGCTCTGCAGGATGTCGAAGAATACCTGATCGCCCGGGCGCACCATGCGGTCGGTGAAATTGTGCGGGTGCGGATTGCAGCGCTCGCCGGAAATGGCGTTGATCGCCTCGACGTCGTCGGAGCCGTGGCGATAGAGGAAGTCGTTGACCATGCCGACGATGTCGTTCTCGCGCACGCCGGGGCGCAGCTTCTCGTTGATCAGGTCATAGGCGCCGTCGACCACGGCGGCGGCGCGGTTCAAGAGCGCGATTTCGTCGGCGGATTTGACCTCGCGCGCTTCGAGCATGACCTGCTGGCAGTCCTTGACCTTGAGCCCGGCCTTTTCCAGCTCGAACAGCATCGGCGGCTCGATGATGTCGACGCCGAGCGGCATCCTGGCGAGGCCGAGGTCCTTGAGGATCGAGGCCATCTCCTCGGCATGATGCTTCATCAGGCCGAAGGCCGGATCGACAGTGCCGCGCAGGCCGACCAGGCCGGCCCGGCAGTTCTCGGGCTTCAGCCATGGCGAATAGAGCCGGTGATGCACGGCCGCCGAGCCGAAGTCCCACAGGATCGGATCGCCGCCGCGCGGCAACAGCGCGAAGCGCGAAAGCTTGTCGCGCGCCCATTCGCCGATCTTGGTCGAGGTGACGTAGCGGATATTGTTGTCGTCGAAGAGCAGCACCGCGCCGAGATCGGACGCCTCCAGCGCCGCTTGCGCCCGGCCGAGCCGGTAGCGATGCAGGCGGCGATAGTCGACGCGCTCCTCGAAGTCGACGCCCATGGTGCCGAGCACCGTCAGATGCCGGCCCCAGTTGTAGCGCGGGTTGATGTCCTCGGCGGTGATCTTGATCGGTTCGCGCTTTGTTATGTCGTCCATGGCAAACTCCTTGGGTCTCTCTTCTCACTATACCGCGTTTCCCGGGCGCAGCGCAGCCTCGTATCTGCGTTTCCCGGGCGCAGCGCAGCACCAAGTGGTGCGCTGCCGACCCGGGACCGTCACGGGCTCCGCGCTCTTGGCACGCGCGCCGCGTGCGCAGACCCCGGATCAGCGGTGCATCGCTCCGCTGACGCTGCGCGCTGCACCGCGTCCGGGGAACGTCACTGCAATTGTTTCCCGGGCGCAGCGCAGCACGAAGTGGTGCGCTGCCGACCCGGGACCGTCACGGGCTCCGCGCTCTTGGCACGCGCGCCGCGTGCGCAGACCCCGGATCAGCGGTGCATCACTTCGTGCTGCACCGCGTCCGGGGAACGCTTTATTTCGGCATCGGGATCGGCCCCATATCCTTCGGCACCTTGTAGCCCTTCTGCACCGCCGGACGTTGGGCGATGGCGCCATACCAGCGTTTGACGTTGGGATATTTGTTCAGATCCACCGTCTGCCATTCGAAGCGCGAGACCCAGGGCCAGATCGCGATATCGGCGATGGAATAGTCGTCGGCAACGTATTCGTGGGACGCGAGCCGCTTGTCGAGCACGGCGTAGAGCCGATGCGCCTCTTTCAGATAGCGCTCCTCGGCATAGGGCGCTTTGCCCGGATTGTATTTCACGAAATGATGCACCTGGCCGAACATCGGCCCCGGGCCGCCCATCTGCCACATCAGCCACTCGATGGTGCGATAGCGCGCCTCGCCGCTCTTGGGCAGAAGCTTTCCGGTCTTGTCGGCGAGATAGATCAGGATCGCGCCGGATTCCATCAGGCTCATGCCGGTGTCGCGATCGACGATCGCCGGAATGCGGTTGTTCGGGCTGATCTTCAGGAATTCCGGCTTGAACTGCTCGTCCTTGGAAATGTCGACCGGATGCACGGTATAGGGCAGGCCGAATTCCTCGAGCGCAATGGAGGCCTTGCGGCCGTTCGGTGTGGTCCAGGTGTAGAGATCGATCACGGGCGTTTCCTATGTTGAGTAAAAGCGATTTCGTCAGCGTCAGTGCGAGCTGTTTGCTCGGAAGCTGGATTGCTTCGTCGCTTCGCTCCTTGCAGGGCCGGCCTAGGCGGCGCTCTTTCTACCCCAAAGCCTCCCCGACGCGATATCGGCGCCGGCGCGCAGCGCCCTGAGCTTGAGCCAGACCACCGGCTCGATCACCCATTCGCGCTTGGTGAAGGTGCCGAAGCCGCAATCGGTCGAGGCGACGACGCGCTCGCGGTCGCCGACGGCGGCCACCGCCTCCTCGATCCGCCGCGCCACCACTTCGGGATGCTCGACGAAATTCGACGTGGTCTCGATGACGCCCGGAACGAGAATCATGTCTTTCGGGAACGGCACGCGTTTGAGCGCGGCATATTCATGCGCGTGGCGTGGATTGGAGAACTCGATCGACAGCGCCCCGACCTTGGCCCGGTAGAGCGCCGGAAGGATCTTTTCCAGCGCAATGTCGTGAATGTGCGGGCCTTCCCAGTTGCCGTAGCACACATGCAGCCGCACGCGCTCGCGCGGGATGCCCTCGATACCCTTGTTGATTGCCTCGACATGGCGCTCGCAGCGCTTGACGAAATCGGCGTCCGAGAGATCGCGGTACATCATGGTGCGGTCCATCGCCAGATCCGGCGCGTCGATCTGCAGCACCAGGCCCGCTTTGTAGATTGCCTGATATTCATTCTTCATCTCGCGCGCGATCGCATCGAGATAGGCGTCATGCGTCGGGTAGAACGCGTTGAGCATCGTCGTCGAAATGATGCCCGGCGACGGCGCAGTCATGAAACGCTCGGCGAAGGCGTTGAGCTCGTCGGCGATCCGGTTGAAGCCCGCGATCTCCTGGCTGATCGGCTCAAGATCACGGTAATGTATCTCGGCCTGCGCTTCGGGCGCGCCGTGCTGGCTCCGGGGCGAACTCGGGAAGCGGCGCAACAGATAGCTCACCAGCTCGGGAAATTCCTCGAATTCGCGGCCGCGGCGGCGCTTCGAGACGCCGGCGAAGCCGGTCATGCGCTGCGGCACATAGGTCTGAAAGCCGATGCGGCGCTGCTCGCCGTCATTGCCGATATCGATGCCGGCCTCGATTTGCTTTTGCACGACATGGCGGACCGCCTTGTCCATTTCCGCGGTCATGAGCTTTTCGTCATAGCCCTTGCCTTCCTCCTGCGCGATCAGAAGATCGCTCAGCGTCTCGTTACGCGGCAGGCTGCCGACATGGGTGGTGAGAATACGGTCACGGCTGAAAATCATCCGATCCACTCCGGCGCAAGCGCCATGGATGGCCCGGGCTTATCCCCTGCCATCCGTGACTTGAAGCATGCCTCCTTTTAAAGACATGGATGCCCGGCACAAGCTTGCGCTCGGGCCGGCGCGGAGGCCGAACCAGGGGCCGGCATGACGCTCCTAATTTGACGCGACATGCGCGCCGTTGCGGCAAAATTTCCGCGCCGGCATAATAGGTTGCAGTGGGCAGACAGTGGGCAACAGACCCGCAGAGCCCCAAGGGGAACGCCACGATGAATGCCGCTTCACACATGGCGAGCGCCATCCCGCGCGATTACAATTTCGCCGCCGACATCCTCAAGCGCAATTTCGACGCCGGTCGCGCCAACAAGATTGCCTATGTCGATCATCGCGGCAAATACACCTACGGTGATCTTGCCGCGCGCGTCGAACGCTTCGGTCATGTGCTGCGCTCGCTCGGCATCCGGCGCGAAGAGCGCATCCTGATCTGCCTCCTCGACACGATCGACTGGCCGACCGCCTTCCTCGGCGCCATCAAGGCCGGCGTCGTCCCGGTGCCGGTCAATACGCTGATGACCGAGGACGATTATCGCTTCATGCTCAAGGACAGCCGGGCGCGCCTTCTGGTCGTATCCGAGCCGCTCTACGGCAGATTTGCGCAAGCACTCGGCGAGAGCGAGGACCTCGCGCATGTGATCGTCTCGGGCGGCGAGCCGCACGGCCACTTATCGTTCGACGATGCCTTGGCCACGGCCAATATGGAGGAATTCACCGCGGCGACCAGCCGCGACGACATGTGCTTCTGGCTCTACACGTCCGGCTCGACCGGTAGGCCCAAGGGCGCGGTGCATACCCATGCCGATCTGAAGCTCACCGATGATCTCTATGCCGGACCGCTTCTCGGCATTACCGAAAACGACGTCTGCTATTCGGTGGCGAAGCTGTTCTTCGCTTACGGGCTCGGCAATGCGCTGACCTTTCCGATGTCGGCCGGCGCGACGACGATCTTGCTCGCGCAGCGGCCGACGCCGGATGCCGTGGCCGAGCTTTTGACGCAGCATCGGGTCACCGTGTTCTACGCCGTGCCGACCTTCTATGCGGCGTTTCTCGCAAGCCCCGCGGCGCCGGAGCGCGCCGCGCTGAAATTGCGGCGCTGTGTCTCCGCCGGCGAGGCGCTGCCGCCCGAGATCGGGCGCCGCTGGCGCGAGCGCTACGGCGTCGACATCCTCGACGGGCTCGGCTCGACCGAGATGCTCCATATCTTTTTGTCGAACCGGCCCGGCGCGGTGAAATACGGCACCAGCGGCAAGCCGGTGCCGGGCTATGATATCCGCCTGGTCGACGACGACGGCAAGGTGATCACCACGCGCGGCGAGATGGGCGAATTGCAGGTGCGCGGCCCGACCAGCGCGATCATGTACTGGAATAATCGCGAGCAGTCGCGCGCCACCTTTCTGGGCGAGTGGACCCGCTCGGGCGACAAATATGTCGAGGACGAGGACGGCTACTACGTCTACTGCGGCCGCCGCGACGACATGATGAAAGTCTCCGGCATGTATGTCTCGCCGTTCGAGGTCGAGGGCGTGCTGCAAAGCCACCCCGACGTGCTGGAAGCCGCGGTGGTCGGCTGGCCCGATACCGATGCGCTGATCAAGCCCAAGGCCTTTGTCGTGCTCAAATCGCCGGACAAGGCGTGCGATGAATTCGCGCAAAAGCTTCAGGACGAATGCCGGCGGAAACTCGCGCTCTACAAATATCCGCGCTGGATCGAATTCCGCAGCGAGTTGCCGAAGACCGCGACGGGAAAGATTCAGCGCTTCAAGCTGCGCGCGGAGGCGGAACGGCGGTGAAGCCGCCGTCAATCGGCGTGCTGAGGCGGCTGCAACCCTTGGAGGAGGCGGCGGAGGCGGCGCCCAGGTCCCCGTCCCGGCGAAATCGGCGCTTGCCGATTTCGCATTTTGTGTTCGTGGCCCGGTCGGCAAAAGCCGACTTGGTTTGCTCGCTGCGCTCGCATCTCGAGGTGGCCGACCGCGCTCTGTCAAAACTCCTGCCAGCCCGGCTCCTCTTTCAGCGCGGTGGCAATAGTCGTTTGCATGCGCGCCACCGGATTGGGAAGCGGCCGTGAGCCGTTCAGACGCGGCTTCGCCGCGCTTGGCTTCGCCGCCTCGACAGGCGATTTGATCCTCCTGGTTTCCGCCGGTGGGGCGGAACCATCGGCGTGGCGGGCGGGCGGTGCCGCCTTGTCGCTTGTCTGCTCGGCAAGCGCAGCATCGATCCTGAACGCGGCAATGCGCCGGTCCATGGCGCTCGCTTGATGCTCCAGCGCCTTGGCGGTCGCGGCGTTTTCCTCGACCAGCGCGGAGTTCTGCTGGGTGACCTCGTCCATCTGCGACAGCGCCTTGCCGACCTGCTCGATGCCGCTCGCCTGTTCGGCGCTGGCGCTCGCGATATCAGCGACGATGGCGGCGACTTGCTTGATGGATTCGACGATGCCGTTGAGCGATTCGCCCGCCCGGTTGACGAGCTCCACGCCCTCTTTGACCTGATCGTTCGAGTTGGTGATCAGGTCCTTGATGTCCTTGGCGGCCTGCGACGAGCGCTGCGCCAGGGTGCGCACCTCGGAGGCCACGACTGCGAAGCCGCGGCCCGCTTCACCGGCCCGCGCCGCTTCGACCGCGGCATTGAGCGCGAGCAGATTGGTCTGCCGCGCGATCTCGTCGATCACTCCGATGATGTCGGAAATCTTGCGTGACGACTCCTCGATCCGCGCCATGGCCTCGACCGCCCGGGTGACGACCTGACCGCCGTGCTCCGCCGCCTCGCGGGTCGACGCGGCGGACTGGTTGGCGAGCTGCGCGTTCTCGGCATTCTTCCTCACGGTGGCCGAGATCTCCTCCATGGAGGCGGAAGTCTCCTCAAGGCTTGCCGCCTGCTCCTCCGTGCGCTGCGACAGATCGGTGGTGCTGGTGGAGATTTCCGCCGAGGCGTTGGTGACTTCGCGTGCCGAAGCCTTGATCTCGGCAATGGTCGCGCCGATCCGCTCCGCCGTCTTGTTGGCGTTGTCTTTGAGCCGCGCGAAATTACCACGGTATTCCGCGGTGATGCGCTCGGTCAGATTGCCTTCGGCGAGCGCATTGAGCACGCGCATGAGATCATCAAGCGCGGTCGCGACGTTCTCGCACAGCGAATTGATGGCAGTGCCGATGTTGAAGATCAGGCCGGTCTTGCCGGTCAGGTCGACGCGCTGCGAGAAATCGCCCGCCACCGCCGCCTGCACGATGCCGCCGACCGCGGCCTCGAACTCGCTGGCCATTTTCTGCATCGCCGCCTCGCGCTCCGCCGCGGCGCGCGCCTCGTTTTCCTTCTGCTCCGCTTCCATCTTCTCGATGCGGATGAGATTCTGTTTGAAAGTCTGAGCCGCGCGAGCATTGTCGCCGACCTCGTCGCGATAGTCGGCGAAGGGAATCTCCACGGCCTTGTTGCCATTGGCGAGCTCGGTGAGCACTTGCGAGACCTTGCCGAGCGGCTTGGCGATGCCGTATTGGCCGATCAGGTAGCCGAGCATCAGGCCGAAGACGACGCCGAGCGCCGAGCCGATCATCAGCAGGCGCGATGTCGTCTGGTATTGGTCGGCGGCCGATGCCTGAAGCTCTTCGAGCCGCTGTTGCAGACGGTTGCCGATGGCGTGGATGCTTGCTTGCAGCTTTTCCGCCGCCGCCTTGCCGGTGAGTGCAGCGTCGCGCAGCTGTTCGGTCTGTGCGCTGATTTGCATGGTCTGCGCTTCGGTGGCGAGACGGAAGGTGTTGTCCAGGCCCTTGCGATATTCCTTGAAAGCCTGCTCGACCGCGGGCAGCATAGTCTTGATCTGCTCGTCCGAAATTCGCCTCAAGTCTTCGAGCCGTTGTTGAAACAGCTTGACTTGCTCGTCGGCGATCTTGCGCGCCTCGTTGCGATTCTCAGGGCGCGGGTCCAAGGCGGCGCGAAACTCGGTACGATTAAGCGTAATGACGCTCTGGTTTGCTTGTGAGGATTCGCGAAGCCGTTCCGCCGCAACATTCATGCTCTCGGCGTCCGCATTCAGCGTCGCAAGCGAGGTGATGCCGAGCCAGGCCAGCGCGATCGTGATCGCCGACAGCGAGACAACGATGGTCAGTATTTTTGTGAGGACACGAAAGCGGCCAAGGAAGGACATGGATTTTCTCCGAGGAGGCAGGGGCTACAGGCAAGCGGCAGGCGGGTCACATCCGGGCGGGCAGGGCGCCATTTACTACGCGGCCAGCACGTCGCTGTGGTCGGCGTCGCCAAGCGCGAGCAGATTGCGCAGATCGATCAGCGCTATCATCGTGCCCTCAAGCGTGACCAGGCCGGACAGGAAAGTCGCGCCGGAGGCCTGGCTGGCGCGGGGCACCGGCTGAATTCTGCTCGTCTCGAACGAGACGATGTCGAGCACGCGATCGGCCAAGAGCCCGACCTGGCGCCCGTCGATTTGCACCACAATGATGATATGGGTCGGGGTGCATTCGGTGAGGCCCGCGCCGAATCGGCAGCGCAGATCGATGACCGGCACCATGACGCCGCGCAGATTGAGCACGCCGCTCACATAGTCCGGCTGTTTCGGCAGACGCGTGACATTCGACCATTCCTTGATCTCGCGCACCGACATGATGTCGACGCCGTACTGCTCCTGGCCGATGGCGAAACTGATGAACTCGGACCGACCGGCCGATGCATCGGAGCCAGGGTCTGGGCTGGGACGGATGGAATCGGCGGACGGATCGGAAGCGCGGCTCATCCGAGGGCTCTCCTACGCAGCCTCGCGTGGGGCAACAAAAAGGCGACTCGTCAAATTTTGCCGAAACTTGTTACATTAATCTTAACTCGTCTTGCCAGGAGGGGTCCGCATGAGCAAAACATTCGCGACGACGGCAAGTCTTCTTGGGCGCGTCAAGCGCACCCGCAACGATTCACAAAATCAGAAAGTGAAATTCGCGGTCGCATCCATGCGAATGCTTGCGCGCCGCGCACTGCAGGCAGCGCGGCGGCATGACGGCGCGGCCGCGCCTGCGACCGGCGTGTTGCGCGCTCAGTCGAGCCTGATGTTTGCCGCCCTGATCACCGGCGCCCAGCGCGCGACCTCGGCATTGATGACGGCGCGGAATTGCGCCGGCGAATTGCCGACCGGCTCCATGAATTGGGCCGCGAGCTTGTCGCGAATCGCAGGTGCATGAATCGCCTCCACCACGTCCTTGTTGATCTTGACGACGAGGTCGGGCGCCGTCTTGCCCGGCGCGATCAGTCCCATCCAGGCGTCGGCTTCGACGTCGATACCGGATTCCTTGAGCGTCGGCAGATCGGGCAGATAGGGCGAGCGCTTTCCAAGCGACACCGCCAGCATCTTGACCTTGCCGTCCTTGCCGAGCGGCACCACGGAGGCTGCCGGCAGGCAGGCCATCTGCACGTCGTTGCGCAGCACCGCCGTCATGGCTTGCGGCGAACTCTGATAGGGCACGTGGACGATCTGCGCGCCGCTTTTGAGCGCGATCGCCTCCATTGCCAGATGCGACAGCGATCCATTGCCGATCGAGCCGAATGAATACTTGCCGGGATCACGCTTGAGGCGTGCGACGAGGTCACTGACGCTGCCGACATTCAGGCTCGGATTGACTGCGAGCACGCTCGGCATGGTGACCAGCTGGGTCACCGCGGCGATATCCCGTTTTGGATCGTACGGAAGCGAGGGAAACAGGAGCGTGTTGATGGCGAGCGGCCCGCCGATGCTGACCCCGATGGCCGTGCCGTCGGGTTCCGCCTTGGCGACCATGTCGGTGCCAATATCGCCGCTGGCGCCCGGCTTGTTCTCGACCACGAAAGCGGAGCCCGGATATTTCTGCTGCAGGCTGTCGGCGATGAGGCGGGCCACGACATCGGGCGTCGAGCCCGGGCCGAACGGCACGATAATGCGCACGGTCTTGGCCGGCCAGCTTTGCGCAACGGCGGGCATGGTCGCAGGCAGCACCGCCGCGAGCAGCAATCCGATAGAGAGACCAAGCCTTTTCATGTTTCCATCCCGAGAAAGACGCCGTTACGCCTAAGCGTCTGTTGCAATTGTTTCACATCGATATCCGCCGGATCGGCGCGCGACGCAAGCGCCAGATGCGCACCGGTCGCCGCCGCCTCGCCCATGACAAAACAGGCGCCGGAGACGCGCGCGGCCGATTGGCCTTCGTGCGTCATCGAGGCGCAGCGGCCGGCGACCAGGAGATTCTTGATCTTGAGCGGCAGCAGCATGCGGTAGGGCAGGTGATTGAAGCCGCGCGAGGCCGGAATCTCCGGCCATTCCCAGCGCACATCGCCCGCCACATGCGCTTCGATCGGCCAGCCATTGACGCCGATCGTGTCGTCGAAGCTGGCGCAGGTGAGCACGTCCGCGCGGCCGAGCGCATAGCGGCCGGTCACGCGGCGGGTCTCGCGAATGCCGAGCTGCGCCGGGATGTCGACGATATAGGAATCGGCAAAGCCCGGCGCGTTCGCCTTCAGAAATTCAAAGAACATTAGCGCCTGCCGGCGCCCCTCGATCTCACCGGCGCTGAGCTGACGCGCGTCCGTGCCGTCGATGGCGCGGCCATTGCCAGTCTTGAGCTGCGTGACATTCACCCGCCATTCAGTCGCATGCTTCATCGGGCGCACGATCGCGCCCTTGCGCGGAAAGCGCATGCCGCGCGTCTCCGCTTCTTCCATGAGCGCCGGAATACTCTTCCACGCTTCGCCGGCGGCGTTTGGATCGACGCCGTTTACGCGAAACATCATGGTCGGATAGAGCAGATTGCCTTCCGCATCGCCAATCTCGGATGGCGCGCCGGCAAAATGCGCCAGATCGCCGTCGCCCGAGCAGTCGATGAACATCTGGGCGCGTACCGCCATGCGGCCGGATTTCGTCTCGATCAGGATGGCGATGACGCGGTCGTCCTCGACGATCGCGCTGGCGGCGAGCGCGTGGAACAGCACATCCACCTTGCGGGCGGCGAGCAGATCGTCGGCGGCACATTTATAGGCCGCGGTATCGTAGGCCTGCGCCTTGGTCTTGCCGAAGATCAGATGTGGTTCGTTGAGCCCGCCGAGCGCGTCGATCCGCGCCAGCAATTCGTCGGCGACGCCGTGCACGACCTGGCGAATGTCGCCGTGCACATTGGCGTGCAGGCCGCAGAAATTCGTCACGCCCGCGGCCGTGCCCATGCCGCCGAGAAAACCGTAGCGCTCAACCAGCAGCGTTTTGCGCGAGAGCGCGCCAGCCGCGGCGGCGGCCGCAATGCCGGCCGGCCCGCCGCCGAGGACGACGATCTCGTATTCGCCGAAAATCGGCGTCTGCCGCGCCGGCTCGGTGATGCTGGACAACCAAAGACGCTCCTGGCTCAACTCGCTCTATAGCGGCTGCGCGACGCCGTCCACCACCAGCAAATTGCGGCGTAAGCCCGCGTCGCGACAGGCCAGCGCCTGCGCATATTCGGGCGAGCGGTACCATTTGCGCGCGGTCTCGCGGTCGGGAAATTCGGCGATCACCAGCATGCGCGGCGACCAGGTGCCTTCCAGCACCTCGATCGCGCCGCCGCGCACCAGATAGCGGCCGCCGTATTGGGCGATCGTCGGCGCCGCGCGGGTGCGGTATTCCTCCATGGCCTTTTGGTCTTTCACGGTCACGTCAGAAACGATGTAAGCAGGCATGGTATTTCCGGTGTTGTGACGGGATCGCATTGAACTATGCCGTCGTCTCGCGGTTGCAATGGCAAGAAGCGTGGCGGCCGGGCGCCGGATCGCCTATATGCCTTGCGTTTGCGGTTGTCGGGTATTAGGACGGCGTACCGCAAATGGGCCGCGGTAGCTCAGCCGGTAGAGCAACGCATTCGTAATGCGTGGGTCGGGGGTTCGAATCCCTTCCGCGGCACCAGCCTCACATGGGTCCGGCCCGGAGACATGGGTGACAGAACGTACCTAAGAACAGAACGTACCTAAGACACGGGTGACAACCTGGTGCCGAACGGGTTGTCGATGGGTTGCAGGGTCTTCTGCTCGAGGTCGAAGTATCCGAGATCGTAGCGCATGAAGCTGACGAGCCAAATCCGGTCGTTGGTTTGTTTGATGCCCACCGTCCGGCCGGCGACACTTGGCTCAGATCAATTGAGCCCTTCCAGACCCTTCGCATTGTAACGCGTGAGAGTTTTGCAGCCGGTCTTGCGGGAGATGCCGAACTTCCGCGCCTGAAAGCGCGGAGCCTGTGACGGTCCCGGGTCGGCAGCGCGCCACTGCGCATTCGCTGCGTGCTGCGCTGCGCCCGGGATACGCGGATCGATGCTGCGCTGCGCCCGGGAAACGCGGATCGATACTGCGCTGCGCTCGGAAAACAAACAATGTGACGTTCCCCGGACGCGGTGCAGCGTGGAGCGAAGCGAAACGGTGCACCGCTGATCCGGGGCCTTCCCAAGCGTGGCGCTGGGCAGGTTCGAGCCT
>JAJPJB010000106.1 GCA_021324465.1 Hyphomicrobiaceae bacterium | reverse complement strand
AGCGGCGAGCCCTGGCCGACATTGCGCTCAAAGCTTTCGCCGTAATTGCCGACCGCTTTGATGATGCGCACGGCCCAATCGTCGGTAAGCCCCATGCCGGAGCCGAATTTGCCTTCGACGCCGAGCAGGCGGCGGACATCCGGATTGTCCGACTTCATCATGTCGTCGACATTCTTTTGGGTGACGCCGAGCTCTTCGGCATTGACCATAGCGTAATGGGTCCAGCGCACGATGTCTTCCCAGTTGTCATCGCCCTGGCGCACGGCGGGAGCGAGCGGCTCTTTGGAAATGATTTCCGGCAACACTATATTGGCGCCGGGATCGGACAGCCGCAGCCGCTCGCCGTAGAGGCCGGAGGAGTCCGTCGTATAGGAATCGCAGCGGCTGCTGTCGTAAGCCTTTACCGCCTCATCAGCAGTCTGAAAGGTGACCGTCTTGAGCGTCATGTTATTGGAGCGGAAATAGTCGGCGAGATTGAGCTCGGTCGTGGTACCCTGCTGCACGCAGACCGAAGCGCCGTTGAGCTCCAGCGCCGAATTCACCTTCAGCGACTTGCGCACCATAAAACCCTGGCCGTCGTAGAAATTGACAGCGGCAAAATCGATGCCGAGCTGGGTATCGCGCGACATGGTCCAGGTCGTGTTGCGCGACAACACGTCGATCTCGCCGGATTGCAGCGCGGTGATGCGGTCGGACGCCGTGAGCGGTACGAATTTGACCTTGGTCGGATCGTTGAAAATGGCTGCAGCGATGGCGCGGCAGAAATCGACGTCGAAGCCGACCCAATTGCCTTGCGGATCGGGCCGCCCGAAGCCGGCCAGCGTGCCGTTCGCTCCGCAGACAAGCTGGCCGCGATCCTGCACCTGCTTGAGGGTGGCCTGCGCGGACGCGCCCTGCGTGCCGAGAGCGAGCATCAGCGCGCATGCGCAGGCGATCGTTAAACGTTTTACGACATGACTCATGACCTTACCCCTGGCTAGACTCATGACCTGCCCTTTCAGCATGAGGCGCGCGCCAAAAATCCCCCAACGCGCATGAGGCGAGGCCGGTAGATTACCGATACGGCACCCAAACGCCACTGGAATTTCGGCATCTCAGAACGATCGCGTTGCAGGGTCAAGGGGTTGACGAGAGCGGCCATGACCCTGGTAATGACCTTAGAAATGACCTTGCCAATGGCGCGGCGTCGCAAAATCAATCCGGCCCCAATGACAAAGGCACTTGGGTATGAACGACAAAGGCAATAAAGGCGGGCAGAGGGCGCGGCGCGCCGCGACCAAAGTCGTGACCGCGGGTCGCGATCCCAAATCCCATCACGGCTTTGTCAACCCGCCGGTCTATCATGCTTCGACCGTGCTCTATCCGAGCGCGGAAGACTTTGCCGCGCATCGCGCGCGCTACCAATATGGCCGCCGCGGCACGCCGACGACTGAGGCGCTGGAATTGGCTGTCCAAGAGCTGGAAGGGCCGCAATGCGCCGGCGTGTCGCTTTTGCCGTCGGGACTTGCCGCTATCTCGGCGGCGCTGCTGGCTGTATTGCGCGCCGGCGATCATCTGTTGATGACCGACAGCACCTATCAGCCGACCCGCAACTTTTGCGAACAGGTGCTCAAGCGGCTCGGTATCACCACGACCTATTATGATCCACTCATTGGCGCGGACATCGCCGACCTGTTTCAGGCGAACACGCGGCTGGTTTATCTCGAATCGCCGGGCTCGCTGACGTTTGAGATACAAGATGTGTCGGCGATCGCCAAAGTTACGCATGACAAAGGCGCGCTGGTGCTGATGGACAATACCTGGGCGACGCCGCTCTATTTCCGTCCGCTCGATCATGGCGTCGATCTCGCAATCCAGGCCGGCACCAAATATATCGGCGGCCATTCCGACGTCATGCTCGGCGCAGTGTCAGCCAACGCGGCGACGGTGGCCGCTTTGAAGAATTTTGTCCGACTCGGCGGCCTATGCGAAGGGCCCGACGACGTCTATCTCGGCCTGCGCGGCTTGCGCACACTCGATGTGCGGCTCGAGCGGCACTACAAGTCTGGCGTTGCGGTGGCGCGCTGGCTCGAAACGCGGCCGGAAGTCCTGCGCCTGCTCCACCCTGCTCTGCCGAGCCACCCGCAGCACGCGATTTGGAAGCGAGATTTTTCCGGCGCCTGCGGCTTGTTCAGCATGGTCTTAAAGCCAGTGCCGCAGAGGGCGGTCTATGCCTTTCTCGACACGCTCGAACTGTTCGGCATCGGCGCCTCCTGGGGCGGCTATGAAAGCCTTGCCATTCCCTTCGACTGCGCGCCGATCCGCACCGCAACGACCTGGGCGCCGGGTGGACCGACGGTACGGCTTCATATCGGGCTGGAGGCGGTCGAGGATTTGTGCGCTGATCTCGAACGAGGATTTGCAGCGATGGCTGCTGCGCAGTAGGCGGATCAGAGCATTTTCCGGAAAAGTGGGTACCAACACTATACAGCGGACGCCGCTCCTGCGCGTCGATCCCGCATGACGAAATAAAGATTGCGGGCGTAGACGAAAAACGAGAACGCCTGGCCCGCGATGAACACCGCGTCTTTGCGATAGAGCGCATAGATCAACAAGAGCGCGCCACCGCCGATCGAGAACAACCAGAACGCCACCGGGATGACGCTGCGGCCGGCGCGCTCGGAGGCGATCCACTGCACCAGGAATCGCGCCGTGAAGAAGAGTTGCGCGACGAAGCCAAGCAGGACCCACCAATCGAGCCGCGTGAAGAAAACCTCCGACAAATAGGCGCCGACCGCGTGCGATATGTCAACGAGCAAGGGTTATCTCCTTGGATTGCGGAACGCGCTTCTTGCGCCGGATCAGCCACCACACGCCGGCGAGATCAAGGATGCCGATCCAGAGCCGGTCGAAAAAGCCGTAGTTCGACACGCCGGAACGGCGGGGGCGATCGACCACATCGACATAGCCGATGGCAAATCCTTCGCGGCGCACCAGCGCCGGCAGAAAGCGATGCAGTGCATCGAAATAGGGCAGCGACAGGAACAGATCGCGGCGGAACGCCTTGAGGCCGCAACCGGTGTCGCGCGTGCCGTCCTTGAGAACGGCGCTACGCACCGCATTGGCGATACGTGATTGCAGTTTCTTGAAGCCGCTCGCCTTGCGGCCGACGCGCTGGCCGGCCACTAGGCCGACTTGCGGCGCGCCCTCTTCGAGCACGGCAATCAGCTTGGGAATGAAAGCCGGATCGTTCTGGCCGTCGCCATCGAGGGTGGCGATGATCTCGGCGCGGGCGGCTCTGACGCCGGTGCGGATCGCCGCCGACTGTCCGCAGGATATTGCATGCTTGACCTGCCGCAGCCAGCGATACCGTGTCATCAGGCGCAGCAGTTCCTGTTCGGTGCCGTCGCTTGAACCGTCATTGACATAGACGATCTCGAATGTGCGCCCGGCCAAGGCGGCGGCGATCTCGTCAACGAGCGGCGCGATATTGCCGGCCTCGTTGCGCACTGGCACGACGACCGATATTGCGGGGTGATCTTGTCCGCTGTTCTGCGGCAGGCTTTCGGACATGGAAGGAAGCTTCTAGAGGGCATTCCGGTCCGGTTCAATGCACTGGATTTTTCAGCGAATTCATCGACTTGGAAGCTCGGCCTGCGGCGGACTGCGGGAAAGCGCCTCGTGCAGGGCCGCCTTGATCCGACGCAGCGAAGGTCCCGGATAGGCGGAAAGATTGCGAGGGCAAAACACCAGCCGCCGCGCCGCAAACCACCGGCGTAACAAGAACGCGCCCACCGCGCCGGTTAGGGCGCCGGCAATGACGTCGCTCGGGTGATGCGCCAACACAAAGACGCGGCTCGCCATGATGGCGAAAGCATAGATCCACATCGCCGGCCGCATGCGGGGCCACAACGCACCGATCGCGATTGCGGCCGCGACCGCCGTAGTCGCGTGGCCCGACGGCAGACTGGAATATTCCGGTCGCCAGATGAACGGCTTGTAGTCGAACGGATGATCGAAGGCGCCGACATAGGGACGCGCGCGGCCAATCATGCGCTTGACGATGGTGACGAACAGGCCCGGCACGCCTACGGCCAGGAACAGAAAGCCGAAGCGTGCCGCAAGCGCGCTGAGCACCCCCTGTGTCATCCGCCTCAGCAGCGGGGAATTCAGCGCGGCGAGGCAGAGCACAACAAAGCCCGACGGAATCAGGAACCAGCCCGACAGACCGAAATCGGTGATCTTTTCAAAGAGATCTCTGAACCATTGCGGCTCGTCGAGCGCCCACGCGCTCGCTCTCACGTCGCAGTCAAACATCGTGATCACGACGACCACAAGCGTCGCGGCGGCCGCGGCCAGGGCAGGAATGTGCGGGCGCAGCATCTTCGCGGGTGGCGGCGCCGCGACCAACAAGCACCAGCGCTCGAGGTTGTTTAAGGCGTTGCGAAGACTCGCGTCCCAGACGCTGCCCGCCGCGTGACCGGCGCGCTCCGCCGAAACACGGTCGGGCGGGACGGCTTTGTCGGTCACGGCGTTCCTGCCGATTGAAAGACCGCGATCGAGAGCGGCCTGCCGAGGGTGATATTGTAGCCGTCAATACGCGGGCCGCGGTCGTAGCGCAGGCCGATCGCTTGGGCGCGCAGTGCGAAGGCGCGCTCGGCCCGTGCATCGACAAATGCGAAGCGGCACGGGCCCTGGCGCAGGAAGTCGGCGGCCCCTTCGGCATCGGTGAAGTGCGTCGTCGTGCCGGCGAGGAAGACCAGGCTGGGCTCTTCGTAGCCGGCGCTCGCCGCAACGGGATGGGCGCAGCCGGAATCCTTGAGCACGTCAGCCAGCATCACGCTTGGAAAGCCCGGGCCGAGCGACGGCACGACCACGCCATAAATGCCGAAGGCCATCAGCACCGCCGCCGCCGTGGCGCGCATGAAGGTGCGCTCGGCGCCGTCCTCGTCGTAAAGTTGCCAGGCGAAGAGGCCGCATACGATCGCGGCGGCAAAGAACGGCCAGGCGAGGAAAGCCAGATCGCGTGCAATGATGACCGCACCAACGATCGCCAGCACGCTGACGATGCAGGGCGCCAGAAACCACCACATGATGCCGCGAACGAGCCACGGCCGCTGCGACAGCACGCGCGTCTCGACCGCGCCGGCGATCAGGATGGCGATCGCCGGATAAAGCGGCAGCACGTAATGCGGCAGCTTGGTTACGACCAGTTCGAACACGATCCAGGACGGCACCAGCCAGGCCAGCAGAAAGCGCGCAGCAGCCTGTTTGCGCACCGCCCATACGGCGGGCGCCGCAAGGCCGGCCAGCATCGAGGCCGGAAAGAAGGTGACAAAGAACAACAGGAAATAGAGGCCGGGCGGCGCACCATGCGCTTCCCTGGCATTGGCCACCTTAGCGAGCATGTCCTCGCCGACGGAGGCGACCAGAAATTCGCGGCCGACGCGCATATAGATGGCGATGAACCATGGCAATACGATCAACAACAGCCATAACAGCCCGGGCACGGGTCGCAGCGCCAGAAGCCAGCGCGCCGAACGGTCGAGCACCGACAGCGTCAGCGCCGCAAGCCCGACCACCATCAGAATAAGCGGGCCCTTGATCAGGATGCTCACTGCAAGGGCGGTCCAGAAGATCGCAAGCGGCCCCAGACCCGGTTGCGCCGCGCTGTCGCGGTGCTGCGAAAGATAAACGCGCGCCAGCACGCCCATCGCCGCGACCACGGTGAACAGCAGCACCGCATCCGTCTTGGCGAGCCGCGCTTCGACGCCAAGGATCGCGCAGGATGCCATCATCAGTGCGGCGAGCACCGCTCCACGACGGCTGACAAAAGCGAGCGCACACCAATAGGTCAGCAGCACTGCGCCGACGGCGCCGATCAGTGATGGCACGCGATACAGCCAGATTTTGCTCTGCGCATCCGGCACGCCAAGCGCCGTCGCGGTGGTCACCACAGCCGCCTGCAGCCAATAGATGCCGACCGGCTTTCGATAGCGCACGTCATCCTGAAAACGGATGTCGACATAGTCGCCGGTGTCGATCATCTGCTTTGTGGCCTGCGCAAAATAGGCCTCGTCGCGATCGACCGGCGGAATCTGGAAAAAGCCCGGCAGAAACGCGAGCAACGAGACGAGCAGCAGTACCCCGGCCGCGTGGCGGTGCGACGCCGCGGCAAAGTCGAACAGGGCTGAAAAGCCTTTGGTTGGCCAGTAGGACCCAGGCACCCCGCGGCTGGTCGTGCTCATCTCGGTTCGAACTTTTTGTCCCAAAGCGTCCCGCTCCGTCGGACCGCGATGTGCGCCAGACTTCCAACGGCGTCACGCATGGCATCATCGCAAAACCGGTTCCGGGCTTTCCGGGACATGCGCTAACGTGCTGCCAATGATAGTGAAACCGCTGCCGCCGGGAAAGCAGGCGCGCTCCCACGCTGCTAGTGCACCCTTCCCGCCGTGATGGCCCCTAGCGCAGTCGGGACGCTCTCGTCCACCCGGACGACCACGCTGTCGCTTGCGCCGGTCGCGTCGGTCACCGTCACCCGCGAGAAGCCGGGACCCGACGGGCGGAAAAACATGGCGCCGCTCCCTGCGATCTTACCCTCCTCGCCGACCGGAATGCCGTTCACCAGCACGGTGAGCGGCGCGACGGCGCCGGTCACTTTCAGCGCCACGGGATCGGGGCGCCCCTGCGTCTCATTCAGATCGAGCCGGGCGCCGTCAGGTGGAAACATGATGCGTAGCGGCGGTGACGACGTGGCGCCGGCCAGGCGGCCCGGCTGAAAGTGCCGCAGCGGCGGCGGCAATTTGGCGTTCGTAGCAAACAGCGCGCCCGCAGGCGGGCGTGGCAAAGGCATTGTGCCGCCGATGCGCGCAAAAGCGTCGAACAGGATCGGCGCCGCAGCCTGGCGGCCGATCAGGCCCGGCACCGGCGCCCCGTCCGGCCGGCCGACCCAGACTCCGATCGTGCATTTGCCGTCGAAGCCGATCGACCAGGCATCGCGGTAGCCATAGCTGGTGCCGGTCTTGAAGGCGATGCGGCCGGCAACGCCGTTTTCCGGCGGCGGCGAACCCAAAAGCACGTTGCCTACATACCAGGCTGCCGTGGGCTCCATCAGCCGCCGCGCTTGCGGCGATGGCGCGTCCAGGCGCTCGGTCAACGGCGCAGCGAGACCAAGCCGCGCGATCCCGGAATAGAGCAGCACGAGATCGGCGAGTTTGATACCGACGCCGCCGAGCCCGATCGCAAGGCCCGGCGCCTGTCCATCCGGCAGCGTCAGCGTGGCGCCCGCTTGCGTCAGCCGCGCCGCAAGCCGTGCCGGACCGACGCGATCGAGCACGGCAATCGCCGGCACATTGAGCGACATTTGCAGCGCCTCGCGCACGCTCACCGTGCCTTTGAAGCCAAAATCAAAATCCTTCGGCGCGTAAGTGCCGTAGCTTACCGGGCGGTCCTCGATCAGCGTCTGTGGATGAATAAATCCGTCCTCGAAGCCTAAGCCATAGATGAAAGGCTTGAGCGTAGAGCCCGGCGAGCGCAGAGCCTGCGTCATGTCAACTTGACCGGCGCGGCGCGTGTCGAAATAGGCGGGCGCGCCGACGTGGGCGAGAACTTGGCCAGTTGCATTGTCGACCGCAAAAATGGCAAGCGAGACATTCGGGCCCAGCGTCGCCGTCAAGCCGGGCAGGCGCTCGCGAGCGAGCGCTTCCAGATTTCGCTGAATTGGCGCGTCGATGGTCAACCGGATTTCGCCTGCTGCCGGCGCGCGCAATACCGCCTGGTCGGCGGCATGCGGCGCCAGCATCGGCATGGGGCGGCGCATTGTCGGCACCGGCTCGGCCTTGGCGAGCGCGATCTCGTCCGCCGGCACTCTGCCGGTGGCCGCGGAGCGGTCGAGCACGCGATCGCGCGCCTTGCGCGCCACTTCCGGCGCGCGGTCAGGCCGCCGCGACTCCGGCGATTGCGGCAGCGCGACCAGAAGCGCGGCCTCGGCCAACGTCAGATGGCGCGGCTCCTTGCCGAAATAAACGAGCGAGGCGGCGCGGACGCCTTCTATATTGCCGCCATACGGCGCAAGCTCGAGATAAAGTGAGAGAATCCGATCTTTGGTCAAGGCGCGCTCCATCTCGATGGCGCGCACCATCTGCCGTAATTTGCCCGGCAGATCGCGCGGATGGCGACCCTCGACAAGGCGCGCCACCTGCATGGTCAGTGTCGAAGCGCCGGAACGCAGATGACCGCTTGTTGCAAATTGCAATCCGGCACGCATGACTGCGAGCGGATCCACGCCGTGATGCGCGTAAAAGCGCTTGTCCTCATAGGCGAACAGCACGTCGAAAAACCGCGGATCCAGGTCGACAACTTTTGCCGGCAAGCGCCAGGCGCCGTCGCTCGCCGCATAAGCGCGCAGCAGCCTGCCATTGCGATCGAGCACTTGTTTGGAGAATTCCAAGTCTTGGCCGAGTGGAGCCGGGCCCAGGCAGTAAATCCACCCGGTTGCGACAGCGATGAACGACAGACAGAAAAGCGAAGCGGCGATCATCGCTCTGCGCAGCGCCCGTCCCCGCGCAGGCGGGCGCTCAGATTCGGCCGCTAGCCCCGGGGCGCCCGCCGAATTCCCGCTGGCGCCGGAATGAGCGGGTGAGATGGTTTTTGCCCCGCTCATTTTCCTGTCATCACTTCCACATTGTCACTCCCGGTCCTGCCAAAGCGATCCGGTCGATACATGTCTTCGACGCTCGCCTGCGGGCGCACATATTTGCCGGGCGTGACTGCGCGCACGATATAGGCCACGCTGAAGCTGGGCGGATCGCCGCTCTTGCGCTCGAATGCCGCCGTGAAACGGTCGTCGCGGAACTCGGTCGCGACCGGCGCGGCGGCGTCGGAGAACCACGGCAGCGTGCTGCTGTCACCGGATGAGACGAGATGCGGATTGTCGATCTCGAATCCGGCCGGCAGATAGTCGGCGAGAATGACACGGCCGAATTGCGGCTGCGCCTCGGTGATTTTCAGCACCACAACCAGTCGCGTGTTCTGCTTGACCTGCGCGGTTTCAATCGGATCGCCGTCGAGCGTGTAGGCCTGGCGCTCGATCTTAAAGCCGTGCTCGGCGGCGCCTTCCGGCGTTGCCGGCGCGCCGTTCACAGTGACCACGGCTTTGACCGGATCGTCACCGTTATTCGTGACGGTAAGCGGCGTTTTCAGATCGGCGGCGGCGATCGTTCGGTACAGCGGCTTTGTCACAGGCTCGCCGCCGACATCGAGCGCGATTTTGCCGGCATTTTGGGCCAAAGTGTCGGCAGCAAGGAGAAGCCAGGCATTTTCCTGGGTCGAGGTCGGCTGCAGCAAGGCGCGCGCGGCTTCGACGCGTTGCACGGCGCCCTGCACGGTGGCGCTCGATGCGCCTCCTTCGGAGGCAAGCGTCACCAAGGCGGCGGCATCGCGTAAGGTCGAGCCAAAATCCTCGCGGCTTGCCTGATCGGGCTGCGGGCTTGGCACGATGTCGGCAAGTGCTGCGGCATAGACGCGCTCGGCCCGCGCATGATCGCCGGCCATGGCAAGCGCAGCGGCGACTTGCGCCTTGGCGATCGGCGTTTTCAGCAAGTCGAGCTTGGCGTCGGCGAGATAACGCAGATCACCGATCGGCGCCGCGCCGTTGCGGGCGCGCACGTAAAGCGCATAGGCCAGATCAGTGCCGTCGTTCTTGCCCGCATCGGTGAGAGCGGCCACCGCGTTGCGCAGACGGTCGAGCGCGAGCTTGAACGCGTCATCCGGCACCGCGAATTTGTGCTCACGCGCGCGGGTCAAGAAGTCAGTGACATAGGAATCGAGCCAGACATCGTCGCCGCCGGGACTCCACAGGCCGAACGAGCCGTTGCTGCCTTGGCGCGTGAGCAGCGCATCGATGGAATCGCGAATGCGCTGATCAGTGTTGGCCTCGAGCGCGATATGCGCTTCCTTCGCAAGGTCGTTCATATAGAGGAGCGGCAGCGCGCGGCTCGTGATCTGCTCCGAGCAGCGATAGGGATAGCGATCGAGCGCGGCGAGCAGGCCCGCGGCATCGAGCGCGGTTGAAGTACCGATTGAAATCGACACGCTGCCGGTGCCGGCCACCAGGTCGGCGAACATATCACTCGATAAAGTCAGGCTCTCGCCTTTGGCGATCTGTTTCACGGTGCGCCGCGCCAGAATTTGCCCCGGCGGTCGCACGGTCATGCTGTAGCTGCGCGACAATCCGTAACCGGCAGGTCCGGTCACATTGACCTTTACCGCGCCACTACCCGCTTTGTCGGCCGTGATCGGAACATCGACGGCGCCCCGCTCTTTGGCCCGCAGCGTAACTGTCTTTGTCGCGCCCGCGCCGGCAATCACAGCATCGGCCGACGTCACAGCTATGGTGTAATCGCCGGGTTGGCCTTCGACATTGTCGAGATCGAGATGCACGCTGGAGCGGTCGCCGGGCAGCAAGAAGCGCGGCAGCGTCGCCGACAGCACGACGGGATCGCGCACGGTGACGTCGGCCGAGGCCTGGCCGACTTTGTCCCTGCTCCAGGCGATTGCCATGACGCGAACAGTGCCGGCAAAATCGGGCATGTCGAATGACACATCGGCGCTGCCGTCTTTGCCGATGGTGACCAGACCGGAATAGAGCGCAACCGGCGGCCCGGTGGGCGGGCTGCCGTGCAATTGCGCGCCCTCGTCGCCGCCCGAGCGGATTTCGCCGCGCGCCCCCTGCATGCCGTCGATCAGACTACCGTAGAGATCGCGAATATCGGCGGAGAGCGCGCGCTGGCCGAGATAATAGTCTGTCGGCGACGGTGGCTTGTAATTGGTCAGATTGAGAATGCCGACATCGACCGCGGCAACGACCAGCCGCGCCTCTTCGCCCGAGGCGAGACCGGATACTTTCACCGCCAGATGCATCGTGGTGTTCGGCCGAACGAGCTGCGGGGTTCCCAAGTCAAGCGTCAGCGTCTTGGCGGCGCGGTCGATAGAGAACCATTGTACGCCGATGGCACGGCCCGCCATGCGTTGCGCCGGCGCATCGAGCGGCCGGCGCAAGGTGGCAACCACATAGGCGCCGCTTCCCCAATCGCGGCCGACAGGGACTTTAATTTGTGAGGTTCCTTCCTTGACCGAGGCCGTCTGGGTGGCGAGCAGACGATCGCCGACAATGTTGAGCGTGACTTGGCCGACGCTGCGCGCGGTTACCGCAACCGTCATTGTGTCGCCGGCGTGATATTCCGGCTTGTCGAGCGCGACCTGCAACATGTCCGGCGTGTCGGCATTGGCGTCCACATACCAGCCGGCGTCGAAGTCAAGCGAGGTCTCCGGACCGCTAGGATCCGCAGAAGCCACGTCGAGCCGATAGCGGCCGAAATGCACCGGCAGCGAAATCCGCGCCGGCTTGTCCGGCGCGGCGTTGACCACACCATCGGCGACGCGGGTCGTCACTTTGACCGGCGCGAAATTCCAGACGCCGTCGCGCTTGTAATATTGATAATGGGTCTCGATGCGCAGAAGCTGATAGTGCAGGCCGCTTGGTGACAGCACCTTGCCGTCAGGCGCGGCGACGATCACATCGAAATTGGCGCTCGCGCCGTCGGCGAGCGACCGGCCCTGGAACAGCGGCTTGATGCCGATCATGTTGCCGCTCGGCAAGATCGGCAGCGTGATCTGGTGTTCGACCGCCCTGCCGCCGGGCTCGGCCATGCGCACCGTGACAGCCGCCTGCAGGGGATGCGTGGTCGAGGGCAATTTGTCCAGAGTGACATTGAACTTGGCGTTGCCGGCGTCGTCGGTCGAGGGCAGATCGTCGAGCGTCTGTTTCGAGGCGTCGACTTCGTCGTCGGCCAAACCGAACTGATAACCGGGAAAGCCCGCGCGTTCGCCGGCAGCGGAGATCGTCACATCGCCCTCGAGATCGAGGCCCGAGGCCGGCGCGCCGTAGAGGAAGCGCCCGGAAACGTTCATTTGCGCGGGCACGCCCTCCGACAGGCGGTCGGCATTGGAGTTCAGATCAAAGGCGATCCGGTCCGGCACATAATCTTCGACGAGAAAAGTCGTTTCACCGATCGCCGGCAGCTTTGGGTCGGTGAATGCGCGCACATGCCAGGTACCGGTCGGCGCGGAGACATTGATTGGCAGCGACAGCGTGTGGCCGCCGAACCCCTGATCCGGAATCTGGACGCGTTTGAATTCGACGCCGTCCGGCCGCTCGACCACCAGCGTCAGCGGCACATTCAAGGCCGCCGCGCCTTTGGCATCGCGCAGCAACGCAGTGAGATAGACCGTCTCTCCGGAACGATAGACGCCGCGCTCGGCATAGACAAAGGCGTCGAGCCCGCTCGGCGCCGGGCGCCCGGCAACGCCGCGATCGGTCAGATCGAAGGCCGATGTCTGCAGATTGAGAAACGCGTAATCGCCCTTCGGATCGGCGGCGGCGAGCAGCGCCGGCGCGGCTGCGCCCTCCCCGTTCGCGAGCCCCGGCTCGAACAAAGCATGGCCGGCGGCATCGGTTTGCCGCGTCGCCAAAACTTCGTTGCCGCGCGAGACGAGCCTGAGTTCGATGCCGCTCCTTGCCTCCGCCGTCGCCAGCGAATTGACAAATACGTGGATGCCGTCTTTGCCGGAAAATGCAGTGAGCCCAAGATCAGAAACGATGAACCACTGTGTCGCGAGCGACTCGTAATTGTTCTCCAGCGTTTTCAGCTCCTGCGGCTGCGCCACCATCACATAGACGCCCGGCTTGAGATCGCCGACCGCCCGATCGACCGGAAAGGCCGTGGTGACCTCGGCATTGAGCGCCTTGGCATCGACCGCAAATGTACCCTTCCACACCTGCACGCCGCGCGAATCCTGCAGCTGCTGGATGTCGGACCGGCTCAAGCTCTTCTGGAAATCGCCGCGGGCGAAATCGTTCGAAGAAATCGTGTCGACCAGATTGCGATCGCCAATGCGGTAGATTTCAACGGCAACCGACTTGGTGTTGACGCTGATGATCGGAATGCCCTGCTGGCCGGAGCGCGGCAGCACATAGGCCGAGGTCGAAAAGCGCACGAAGGGTTTGCGATCGCGCACATAGATTGAAAAGTCCGCGGTCTTGGACAACGTCTCATGCACGACGGACGGCAAACCGGCGCGCAGCGTCACCGTGTAGCTCTGGCCGTGGGTGAGTCCCTCGACGCACAGCTGCTTTTGCGCAACCGACAGCGCCGGCTTGTCGGTGCCGGCGAGCGCGACATAGGGGGAGAAATCGACGCGCGCGGGAATGTCCTCGGAGAATTGGAAGCAGGCGCGCGGCGAAGCCGTATCGGCATCGACCGTGTAATCGAGAACACGGAAGCCATATTGATCGCGCAGCCGCTCGTATTGGCCGCGGCCCCCCGCGACTTCGCGCGCCTCAAGCGACAGGCGCAGCGCGTCAAGCGCCGGCCGCCACTCCTGGCGCTGACTCAAGAGCGTGCCGAGGAAGGCGAGGCTGTCGGCCTCCTGATTGCGGTCGGTCGCGCGCTGGTAGGCGATGTAGGCGGCGCTTGACGCGCGATCGAGCAGCATGGCGCGCTCTTTGTCGTCGGCCGGGCGAATTTGCTGAATCGTATGGGCCAGGCGCAGCCAGGTCGCCGCATCGTTCGGCGCGGCGGCTACGATCTGGCCGAGCACCGCCATGCCGGTGCGGAAATCATTCTTGGTAAAGGCGGCATCGGCATCGCGGCGCAGCTGATCGACCGTTTTGGTCGAGGTGCCGGCATCGGCCTTGATCTGGGCCTCGAGCTCGACCGCGCTATTGGCGAGGTCGTCGTTGACAAAGAGCTTGGCGGCTGCTTGGGCGGCGAGCGCGGCCAAAGGCACGCAGACGACCACGGCCGCCGCCACCAGGCCGGCACGCAGATGCGAGAACATCGGAAAACTCCTCCCCAAGCACCATCAGGCCGGACCGCGCGCGGGTCCACATTGAAATGTGAGGCAAAAATCGTGTCGAGGTCGTGGCCGAGCGGCAGCCGCCATGTTAACAATTGCCATTGCGCGACGGCAAAATCGGTACCGCGCGGCACGGTGACTTGGTCGCGCCGGCACAGCGGTGCGTTCATCGCGGATTTTGTGGCGGCGGTGACGGGTCACTACGTCATCCTGCGCCGGCATGCCGCGGATTGAGCGGGAAATTTTACCGCGCTTTCTATATAAAGCTCGGCGCTAGGTGGCCCCGTAGCTCAGGGGATAGAGCAACAGCCTTCTAAGCTGAAGGTCGCAGGTTCGAATCCTGCCGGGGTCGCCACTCTCCACTTTGTCCGGCCCGGAGACATGGGTGATGATCGAGGAAGTGGCGCAGGGACTCGCCAACAAACAAACAGCGCAAGAAAGCGGCATGACTGCACTCTACGTTCAACACGGCCATTCGCTTGCGGTTGCGGTCAGTGGCAGGAAGGTCCTAAAGCGCGGGAAGGGTCCGAACGAATGGACCGTGATCGAAAAAGGTTGGGAGTGGCAATATAAGACGGGCGCGCTCTATGTGCGGTTCAAAAAAGGACCATGGCTAAAAGTGCGCACGCAAGTCTATCGAGAGAGTAAGGCGAGCGAACAGTCATGATCGCGCCCGGCTCGATTGAGCGGAGACAGCCGCCAGGCTAGGATCATGGCCAAAGTGAGGGACCGGCACCATGTCCTCGATTGGCGATGATGCGACGGTTGCGATTGCCGTCATTGCTGCCATCACGGCGTTTGTCACCGCATGGGCCGCGATCAATGCGCGCAACGCTCAGCGCGAAGCGACTGCCAAAGACATTTATCGCGATTATTTGAAACTTGCTTTTCAGAATCCAACGCTCGCCAATCCGAGTGATGATCCTAATAAAAGCTAGCAATATAGATGGTTCGTCGCGTTCATGCTCAATTCTTGCGACGAAATCGCCCGGACCAAATCAAAAGACAAGAATTGGCGCAAGACGCTGCGGCATGACCTGCGGATGCACGGCAACTATTTGAAGTCGCCTCAGTTTGTCAAAGATGGCGGATGGGGCCTGTACTCTCGCGAGTTAAAGGGCATCTTTGACGAAGCTCTTGACTAGCGCGACCTGACAATTGGCAAAATCGGGGATGGGTCATCACCAAACCGATTCTTACCCTTCACGCCTCGTTTGATTCCGAGCCAAAGCAACCCGATGCCGGGTAGCACACTTTCAAACTGCCGATCTTGGACCGGCATGAAAATAGTCATGGCAATGAGCAATCCAAAAAACGCCAGCAACAGCAATCCCGAATAGTCCAAATCGTGAAGTCGCTTTGTCGCGACGGCCAGCATCGAAACGAACCAAAGCAGCATCCACAATCCGATCATCGCAGCGGCGTCATTCCTTGCGCCCTGAATGAAAGCTACGGGAATCATAGTGAGTACGAAGGCGAGGCCATATCCTGCCCAAAAATTTGTTCGGTTGAAGCGCCCTGAGAAGCTAAAACAAAATCTCAGCAACTGCATTGGCCGTGCAAAGAACGGTGCAACTAACGAACGTCGGTAAGCTTTCGTCTGCGAAGTTAGCACAGCCGCCCCGGCAACGGCGAGCTTGTGCAATTCGTTGTCTGGACTCATTCTGCCCGCTGTAACTTCGCGGCGCGTAATCGCAGCCATGCGCTGCGGATTGATGTTGCCGGAATGATCGCCGATGGTCGCTTCTTTGATAAGTAAAAGGTTGTAATCCTCGCTACGAGTCTTTCTGAATTTCTCCAAGTCCTCCGGGCGCATCTGCCGCTCGACAGCATCCATGACCGTCTTATAGACGGATAGCAGTGTTTCCCGTTCCTGAGTTGTCGCCGCGCGATCATGCTCAGCATGGATTTCATCGCGGATGCGCGGCCAATCCAGCTTCGCGCCGGTAGCAACGCCCGCTAGAAGCTTGTGCAGGAAATCGGCGACAGTCACGCGAAAGCCCTCCGGCCGGACGCATTTTAGCACGCGCTGATTGGCGTCGGAATCGAAAAGGCCGGGCGTGACCGGCCTTTGCTTCGCGCGCCGACTACGCGGCCCGCTCTCAGAAGCCGATTTTGTCAATCCACTTGCGAAGCTGGCGAACCGAAAAGCCCTCGCCGTAGCCTTCGGATACTTCGCCGTTCTCATGACCGAGCACGGCTTGCCGAATGTCCTTCGGGCACTCATACGCCCGGAGACGGTCGGCGGCGCGGTGCCGCAGCGAATGGACCACGATGCTAGGATCGTCGAGGCCGCAGTCGTCAAGGAACCTGTTAAGCCGCTTGCTGGCGGCCTTCGCGAGTCGGTCGATAGTCTTTTCATCGAAGCGTCCGTCAACGTCGGCGGCGAACAACGGGCCAACAATCTTCTTCGGCAAGTGGGTCAATAGGTCCGCCGGGAGCGCCACGTTGCGGTCGGACGCATCGGTTTTCGTGCCGACTTGAACGTACCTCACACCGCGTTCGATCTTCTCGCCGTTGATTTGGTACGCCTCGCCAAGCCTCATGCCAGTAGAGCCGAGCACGCGAAGCAACAGTTGATCCGACTCGCTGAGCTTGTCGAGGTTGCGCTTGCACAGCTTCACGTCTGCTTCGCTGAGCGGCACGCGCTCCAATTCGTCGCTGGACTCAGGGACGATTTCGGCAAACGGATTGAATTTCAGCTTGCCCTCTTTGATGGCGAGCCGACACGCCGCCCGCAACCATCCCACCTTCTTATTGATGGTTGCGGACTTGTTGCCGTCATCTTGGAACTGTTTGACCAGCGCCCGGCCATCGTCGCGGCTCGCATATTTTAGCGGCTTGCCGACCAGCTTCTTGTACAGCGTCCAAACCGTCTCAGCCTCGCGCCGGTCATACCCGGTGATGTTGCGATGGCTGAGGTACGTCTCAATGATTGTATCATCATCGCTTTTCGGCGGCGCACGGCCGGTGACGCCTTGGGCGGCGTCAACGATGGCATTGAGCGTCGGCCGCGTGCCTACCGGCCACGTGACAAAGTGTGCCGGGCCGCCGTTCGGTTCGGTTCGCAGGAAGGCCCCTTCGGCATCATAGACCGTCAATTCGCGGTCCCCTGCCGCGATAAGCTCGCCGTTGGGGCCGGTGTAGGGTTGCGGCCGTGGGTTGAAGTGGACCCCATCAGCGGGACCACTCCTCGGGGTTTGTTAATTGGATTCTCGGCCGCTCCAATCTGCTCATTTTATCACATCAAGCAGCATTGAGCTGCTGCT
>JAJPJB010000075.1 GCA_021324465.1 Hyphomicrobiaceae bacterium | reverse complement strand
GGGCCGGGAGGTTGGCGGTGGACGAGCCACTCGCCAACCGGGTCAGGTCCGGAAGGAAGCAGCCCTAACGAGCGCGGTTCGGGTCGCTCGTCAGCCTCCCGCCCCTTCCTTTCGAATTGCGGTACTTTTGCGCCGTCTCCCCTGAGGTGCGCGCGCAGCGAGCCTCGGAAGGGCGACGGCGCCCGCTATCCTTCGAGGCTCGGCCGCGTTGCGGCCTCGCACCCCAGGATGACGTGCTAAACTGTCGCTCATGAACGACGCCACCCTCGCCTCCCGCGCACCCTACCGCGTTCTGGCGCGCAAATATCGGCCGTCGACCTTCGACGACCTGATCGGCCAGGACGCCATGGTGCGCACGATTTCGAACGGGTTCGAGACCGGGCGCATTCCGCAGGCCTGGATCCTCACCGGCGTGCGCGGCGTGGGCAAGACCACGACGGCGCGCATCCTCGCCCGCGCGCTCAATTACCAATTGCCGGACGGCTCGGTCGCCGCGCCCACGATCAAGATGCCGGTGCTCGGCCTGCACTGCGAGGCGATCATGGAAAGCCGGCATCTCGACGTGATCGAGATGGATGCCGCCTCGCACAACGGCGTCGACGACGTGCGGCAGATCAACGATGCGGTACGCTACGCGCCGGTCTCCGCGCGCTACAAGGTCTATATCCTTGACGAAGTGCATATGCTCACGCCGCAGGCCTTCAACGCGCTGCTCAAGACGCTGGAGGAGCCGCCGCCGCACGCCAAATTCGTGTTCGCCACGACGGAAATCCGCCGCGTGCCGATCACGGTGCTGTCGCGCTGCCAGCGCTTCGATCTGCGCCGCGTCGATGCCGCGCTGCTGGTGAAGCATCTTCAAGGCATCGCGGCAAAGGAAGGCATCGAAGCGGAGCCGCAGGCGCTCGGCCTGATTGCGCGCGCGGCCGAAGGCTCGGTGCGCGATTCGCTGTCTTTGTTCGATCAGGCGATCGCACATGCCGGCGGAGCCGGCAACGCAGCAAGTCCGGCCGGCGCGGTGCGCGCCGAGGACGTGCGGGGGATGCTGGGCCTTGCCGACCGCACGCGCCTCATCGATCTGTTCGAGGCACTGATGCGCGCGGACATCGCGACCGCGCTGAAGGAATTGCGCGACCAGTACGATGCCGGCGCCGATCCGGCGATGGTGCTCGGCGACCTCGCCGAGTTCACCCATTTCGTCACGCGCGTGAAGATCGTGCCGTCGGTGGCCGACGATGTGTCGCTGACCGAAACCGAGCGCATACGCGGCCGCGCCTTTGCGACAAAGCTGTCGATGCGGGTGCTGGCGCGCACCTGGCAGATGCTGCTCAAGGGCATCGGCGAGGTCGAGGCCGCGCCGCGGCCGGTCGATGCCGCCGAAATGGTGCTGGTGCGCATCGCCTATGCGGCCGATCTGCCGACGCCGGACGAAGTGATCCGCGCGCTCGCCGATGCGCCGCCCGGCAATGGCGCAGGCTTGGGCGCGAGCCGAGCCGGCGGCGGTCAGGGTGCAGGCCAAAGTTCAAGCCATGCGACGGCGCCGCGCATGCCGGCCGCCCCGGCACCGCGGAGCGAGGTGCACGCGGAGCCGCCGCGCGCTGCGCGTGCGCCTACCGCAGCCGCGGCTGCCATCCCGCGCGAAGAGGCGCCTGCGGAGCCGATCGACATCGACAGCCAGGCGCCGCTGCGCGCGGTCAAGAGCTTTGCCGATCTGATCGCGCTCGCAGCCGAAAAGCGCGACCTTGGAATCAAGAGCGCGCTGGAACGCGACGTGCGGCTGGTTCGTTTTGAGGACGGCAGGCTCGACATCGCGCTCGAGGCGAGTGCGCGGCCGACGCTGCTGCAGGAGCTGTCGAAGAAGCTCGCCGCCTGGACCGGGCGGCGGTGGATGGTCGCGGTCTCGAGCGAAGCCGGCGCGCCGAGCCTGCGCGCGCAAGCCGAGATGCGCAAAGCCGAGCTCAAGGACGGCGTGCATGCCGATCCCTTGGTGCAGGCGGTGCTGACGCGCTTTCCAGGCGCGGCGATCGTCGACGTTCGCCCGCCGCCCGGCGACGCCGCGGAGGCGCAAGCCGCGCTGGAAATTGACAATGACACTCCCGACGAGGAGCGTTAGATACCAATCGTGCGATCGTCATCCTGAGGTGGCCGCGCAAGCGACCCTCGAAGGATGTCAGCCGAGGCGCGCGAGCACTCGCCGTTCGAGGCCCAATAGCGCCTGCACTTTCAGGATGACGGAGGGATGCTGCGATGCCTGATTTTCTCGGCCTGATGAAACAGGCGAACGAGCTGAAAGCCAAGATGGAGGCGATGCAGGCCGAGCTCGATGCGTTGGAGATCGAGGGCTCGTCCGGCGGCGGCCTGGTCACGCTGAAAATCTCCGGCAAAGGCGAGGTGCGCGCCGTCCGTATCGACGATTCGCTGCTCAAGCCCGATCAGAAGGAAATCGTCGAGGACCTGATCGTCGCCGCGCACGCCGATGCGCGCCGCCGGCTCGAGACGGCGCTGCAGGAAAGGATGCAGGCACTCACCGGCGGCCTGCCGCTGCCGCCAGGACTCAAGTTGTTTTGATGCTGAAGCTGCTTTGATGCCTGCGGCTGCCGGTCCCGAAATCGAACGCCTGATCCAGCTGTTGGCGCGGCTGCCGGGACTTGGCCCGCGCTCGGCGCGGCGCGCCGCGCTGTTTCTGATCAAGAAGCGCGAAGCGATCATGGCGCCGCTTGCGGCGGCGCTGCAGAACGCGATTGAGAAGATCGAGGTGTGCCGAACCTGCGGCAATATCGATACGCAGAATCCCTGCACAGTCTGTGCTGATCCCAGGCGCGACGGCTCGGCGATCGTGGTCGTTGCCGACGTCGCCGATCTGTGGGCGCTGGAGCGCGCGCATGCGATCAACGCGCGCTACCATGTGCTCGGCGGCACGCTGTCCCCGCTCGACGGCGTCGGGCCGGACGATCTCTCGATCGACGCGCTGGTCGAGCGCGCGAGCGATCCGGACGTGAAGGAAGTGGTGCTGGCGCTCTCCGCCACCGTCGACGGCCAGAGCACCGCCCATTACATCACCGATCTTCTGCATGAGGCGAATGTGAAGGTGACGCGGCTCGCGCACGGCGTGCCGGTCGGCGGCGAGCTCGACTATCTCGATGAGGGCACGCTCGCGGCGGCGATGCGGAGCCGGACGCCGTTTTGAAGCGGGCGAATAGCGGAGCGACGAAATAGCGAAATAGCCTAGGAGGAAACTCATCTTTTTTCCTACTCGCCATTCGCTTTTCGCGCCCTTCTCCCTGCCTGCAAAATAGCCAGTGGCCGCCTGCGATGCGGTCAGGTCAGCCGCACTCTGCATTTCCTCGCCGCAAACAATCCGGAATCCGCACGGATTCGCCGGTTCTCTGTCCTTCGTCCTGCTCGGCCGGGACTTGGCACGCGGCGTGCATGGCGAGGGGCGGCGATCTCGGTCCTACTTACCGTGGCGAATTGAGATTGCTGGAGCCCCGGCATTCCCGGCACCGGGGCTCTATTTTTTTGCGTATCCCCTGCCCAGTACCGGACCGCGAAGCGGCCATGCGGGCGCTTGCACTTGCGCGCACCTTTGCACATCACACTTGACACGGCGCCCTAAGGCCACACCGCGTGCACGATCTTGGGGCAAAACCATTAGCGCGCACCACGATTTGAACGAGCCGGACTGCAGGAGCAAGGGATGGCGAGCGCATCGACCAAGCCGCACAAGGGTATCGGGATGGAGGGCGTCATTGCGTTTTGGTATGCGCGGCAGACGGCGCGCGACGTGGACGAGTTCCAGCGCGTGGCCCGCCGGATTGCGGCGCATCTCAACCCAGGCTCCCAGGTGCTCGAAATCGCGCCCGGCCCCGGCTATCTTGCAATCGAGCTTGCCAGGGTGATCGACGGCCGCGTCACCGGCCTTGACATCAGCCGGTCATTCGTGCGCATGGCGCGTGAAAACGCTCGCAAAGCCGGCCTGCGCATCGATTTCGAGCACGGCGATGCCGCCGACCTGCCCTTTCCCGATAACCAGTTCGACTTCATCGCCTGCCGCGCCGCGTTCAAGAACTTCGCCAGGCCATTGGCCGCGCTCAACGAAATGCATCGCGTGCTCAAGGACGGCGGCACCGCCTTGGTCATCGATCTGCGCAAGGACTTTTCACGGCAGGCGGTCAACGACTATGTCTCCGGGCGCAATCCTTTGGCCGCGGCGATGATCAAGCTCACCTTCAACACGATGCTGAAGCGACGGGCCTATACCAAGGAAAGCATGGCGGGATTGGCGGCGCAGTCGCAATTCGGCCGCGCCGAAATCCGCCTCGACCCGATCGGCTTTGAAGCCTGGTTGCGCAAATAGGCCATGCCCGGATAAGCCATCCTTTGCATGAGCGACGACGTTCCCTTCGACAAAAGCTTCGATCTCGCCCCCGCCATGGCGACGGAGGTGGCGCCCGGCGTGCGCACGCTCGTTGCCAACAATCCGGGACCGTTCACGTTCAAGGGCACGATGAGCTACATCATCGGGCGCGGCAAGGTCGCGATCCTCGACCCCGGACCGGACGACGACGCGCATATCGCGGCGCTGCTCGCTGCGGTGCGCGGCGAAACCGTCACGCATATTTTTGTCACGCACACGCATCGCGATCACTCGCCGGCCGTGCCCAAGGTCAAGGCGGCGACCGGCGCGACAGTCTTGGCGCAAGGGCCGCACCGGCTGGCGCGGCCGCTGCATATCGGCGAGACGCGGCCGCTCGACGCGTCGGCCGATATGGATTTTGCGCCCGACATCGCGCTTGGCGACGGCGATGTGGTTACCGGCGACGGCTGGACGCTGGAAGCGATCACGACGCCCGGCCATACCGCCAACCATATGGCGTTTGCGCTGAAGGAAGCGGACCTGATCTTTGCCGGCGATCACGTGATGGCATGGTCGACCACCATCGTCGCGCCGCCCGACGGCGCCATGAGCGATTACATGGCCTCGCTCTACAAACTCGCGCGGCGGAGCGAGCCGCTCTATCTGTCGGGCCATGGCGCGCCGGTGCGCGAGGCGCAGCGCTTCGTGCAGCATCTGATCCGCCACCGAATGGGCCGCGAAGCCTCGATCCTGCATCGGCTGCGCAAGGGCGCCGCCGACATCCCGACTTTGGTCAAGGCGATCTATATCGGGCTCGATCCACGCCTTCACGGCGCGGCGGCGCTGTCGGTGCTGGCGCATCTGGAGGACATGGTGGCGCGCGGCGAGGTCGCCACCGAAGGGCCGCCGTCGATCACCGGCACCTACCGCTTGGCGGACGCGCCTTTGCCGGCCTGAGCCGGCGCGGATGGCGCCTGCTTCTTCTCCGGTTGCGGCGTCGCCAGAACAGTATCGATATCGTCGATCAGATTGCGCACCCGCGCCGCATTGGTGCCGAGATCGTGACGGCCATAGCGCGAGGCGGAGCGCACATCGATGCGCGCGCCGTCGGTGGTCGGGCGGACCCGCACCACCACGTCGTCGCGAAAGCCCAGAATCGGCGTGCGCGCGATCGCCTCGATGATGCCGTCGCGCGTGGCGGCAGCCGGCGCATTGCGTGCATCGACCATGCGTGCCTGCGGCGCCAGCGGCGCGGCCTGCGGCGGCCGCGTATCGACCACGCGCCACTTGCGCTTGGCGATCACTTTCATTGCCGCATTATAGGCCTCCTGCGGCGTCGCATTGGTGTCGTCCGGCTCGATATCCGCATAGGCCTGGCGCTGCAGCTCGGCGGCATAGAGGCCAGCATAGGTGACCGGATTGGCGTCGCGCGGGCGCAATCGCGCCAGCGCGTCGAATTGCGGCGGATCGATCGGATCGGTGGTGATGTCGTAGATTGCCGGCAGACGCGAGGCCTTGATGCCGAGATAGGCGGGATAAGCGATCAGCGCACAGCCGATCAGCAGGCCGGCGACCGCCTGGCGAGCGCCGGCGATGCCCTCGCGCCAGATGACGATGCCGGCGCCAAAGGCGAGCAAAATCGCGACAACGGCCAGCACCAGCGCGCCGCCAAGCGTCGACAGCGCCGGCACGATATCGAGCGCGCCGGAGCGCACGATGATGATGGCGATGAAGGTCGCGGCGAGCGAGAACAGGGCAATACGTCGCGACCAGATGGCCAGCCGCGAGGTCTCCACCTCGGTGAATTGGTGTCGGCGCATTGCGCTTGGTCTCGTACTTTTGCGTGCTTTGCCGGACCGCTATTTGGCCCTGCCGTTGCCGTCACCGGCCGGCAGCGGCTTGCATATTTGCTTCAGCGCGTTCCAATCCGCAACATCCAGGAGCGGGGCCGTCGCGCCGGCATCGGCGGCTGGGGTGGCAATGGCGTTGATCGCGGCAATGCGGTTCTTGGTCTCGGGATGGTCGGCCAGGATCTTCATGCCATGCTCCTTGTCGACCACGATGCGCGACAGAATAACGCCAAGCGCGCGCGGATCGCCGCCCACCTTCTGCATCAGGGCAACGCTATAGGCATCGGCCGCGCTCTCGACTTGGCGCGAATAGGATGATTTCAGCACCGTGCGCGCGGCGATCACGACCGCGCCGCCGCCGACAAAATCGCCGAGCATCATGCCGAACAGAAACGATAGGCCGGCGGTCTGCAAGACGACGCGGGTGCCGTCGCGATGAGCGATGTGGCCGATCTCATGCGCCAGCACACCGGCCAGCTCGTCCGGTGTCTGGGCCTGTTTGATGAGACCCTCCTCGACATAGACGTGACCGCCGGGCAGCGCGATGGCATTGGGCTCGCTGCGGCGCACGACGTCGACATGCAGCGCGACCGGCAGCGCGGCGGCGGTCGCAAGCTTGCTGACCAGTTCGTCGAGCGCGGCGCGCCCGGGCAGTTCGTCATTGCTGCGACCGCAGGTGAAGGCCGCGCCGAGGTGCCTCGAATCGAGGGCGGCGTGAACATCGCGGTCGACAGCCTCGCCCAGCCGGCGTTCGACCGACGTGGGGACCAGGGGAATGAGCCGGCTGGCCAGTTCCGGCAGGCCGAAGATCGCGGTGAGGACCAGCGAGACGCCGGCCGCGAAACTCAGAGCCACGATCTTGCGGCGCAGCGCCCGTTCCGCCACGCCGCCGCGATCAAGCGTCGAGGCGCAGTCCTCGATCGCCGCGGCCAGATCGGCATCGCGGATTTCGAGCCGCGCCAGAACAGTCTCGCCGCTGCGGCCAAGGCGCAACAGGCCGTCGCGCGCCGGCACCCGGCGCAGATCGGCATAGGCCCATTCGTCGATCAGTCGCGATCCGACACCATCGCCGATGTCATGGCCGACGCCATGGGCCGCCGTGATGCGCAGGCCCGCTGCCGCCAGCTCCACGATGACGTCATTACGGCGGCTGCAGATGCCATCGAAATAGATCGCCGGCCCCTGCAGCGGAGCCGATGCCGCAGCCGACACAGGCGGCGGCGCGGCCTCGGGCGGTTGCGGCGTCAATGTGGTCGTCATGAGCGTTGCGTCATCCGTTCGCTGCGCTGCGGCTACATGCCGCCAACACCAAGCGCATCCGCAAGGCCTTCGCCAAGCGCCGAGCTCGGTCGGCCGGACGCATGCACTGCATTGAGCACCTCCACCCCGCCGAGCTCGGCCGTTTCCAGCCCCAATCGCCAGATCGAAAGGGTAACAACGACCTGATGCACCGTCGACGCGCCGAGCGCGACCACGACATAAAGCCCGATGGTGATCGCGGTCGCCAGCAATTCGGCGACGGTCGAATCGTGGCTCGGGCCGACCAGAATGGAGACGATGAACAGGCAAATCGCGCCGACCACCATCGCACCCAGCATCAGCAACAGAATGTAGAGGATGAAGCGCAGATAGACCCAATAGACTGCGGCCGTCTTCAGCCGCGATGTCACGACGACGGTGCCGAAGCGCAGCCCGGAAATCCACCAGCGCAGCACGATCGCCTGAAACAGCGGATAGAGCAGCACGGCGGCGAGCGCGGCAACCGCCACGCAGAGGCCGGCGATGGCGATGGCGTGGCGGAACTGCAAGCTGCCTTCGATAAAGGTCAGTGTCGCCTCATCACCCTGTGTCATCGCGGTCGACAGCGCATCCCAATCGATCAATGTGCCAAGCGCAAAAAATGCGACCAGGATCGGGCCGACAAACAACAGCCAGATCGGCAGACCGCGCCAAAACAGCACGATGCCTTTGCCGGCAAACGCGCCGGGCAGATCGCCGTAGCTCGTATGCCGCATCTTATAGCGCTGCAGGCTCGCTTGCGCCCAGGGATAAGCGAGCCCGAGCGTGATGATCACGATGCACCACCACGCGACGGCAAACAGCGCATAGGGCCAGGCGGGACCATGCTGATCGAAGCGTATGCCGCGAAACACCGTACGGCTGAGACGATAGCGCCGCGCCCGATACAAGGCGAAAGCGGCGAGGAAGGCGACCAGCGAGAGACCGATCATCACGACGACAATCGAGCGCGGGCTGAACTCGAGCGCGGCGATGGCGAACGCTGTGTAGAGCGGAACCAGGATGGCGATGGCGATCAAAAAGCCGCCGAGCAGCTCGGTGGCAAGGCCGGTATATTCGAGCGTGTCGCCCTCGATCTCGGTGTTCGACCACAGAAATCGCCGCACATCGGTCGCGAACCAGAAACGATAGAGGCCGAGCGTGAGCATGAGCAGCGCGGCGCCTTTGAGACGCAGGCGCCAATAGGCGGCCTCCTTGCCGAGGAATGCAATCGCCCCGGCGGACGCAATCGAGGCATCAGCCACGGTCATTATCACGCACCCGAAACGCCATTCTCGGCCGCCGCGCCCCACCCGCCTGCGGGCGGCGCGCCCGCTGGCCGCCCTGTCTGGCATTCAGGAATGTCCAATTTGCGACGGTACAACGCAAAGAGCCCTCGTTGGGCCAATTACCATTATAAGGCGCGCCTCCTGACGCGTCTTTAGCCTAAACGAAACAGGTTCATTGCGAGGAAACAGTTCCCGGAATCTTCGGTCAGCGCGTCGCCTGAGGACGCCGCAATTCGGCGGCGCCCGAAAACACCTAGTCGTCGAGCAGAGTCTCAAGCTCGACCTGGACGCTTTCGCCGGGCGTGCAGCGGTGGCCAGCGCCTGAGGCCAGAAGGGCGCTTGCTTCTTCGGCGCTCGCCGCCTCGACGCACCATTCTTCGAGCCGCGTCACCAGCATCCGGGCATGAAACAGGCGCAATTTATTTGCAGTCTTGGTTTTCAATTCCATCTTCATCAGCATGGCGGGATGCTCGCGAATCAGTGCGCTTTTTGGATTCTAGGCCCGCCGCCGCCGAGAACAAAGGGGAAACGCGCGTGCTTGTGGAACGGCGGTTCCCTGCTATCGTTGAATCCCAGATTCCTCGCAGGAACGGAGTATCGCTGTGGCCCCGCGTGCGTATTGGAAAGGCTATCTGAAGCTGTCGCTGGTCTCGTGTCCGATCGCGCTGTTCCCGGCGACGTCCGAGCGGGAGAAGATCAGCTTCCACCAGATCAACAAGGAGACCGGCAACCGCATCCGCTACAAGAAGGTCGATGCCGAGACCGGCGACGAGGTCGAAGCCGGCGACATCATCAAGGGCTACGAGGTTGCCAAGGGCGAATATATCGAGCTCGAGCCCGAGGAGCTCGAGGCGGTGGCGCTCGAGAGCAAGCGCGTGATCGAGATCGACGAGTTCGTGCCGCGCAGCGAGATCGACGAGCTGTACATGCGCGATCCCTATTACATCGTGCCGGACGGCGATGTCGGGCAGCAGGCCTTTGCGGTCATCCGCGAGGCGATCCGCAAGGAAGGCATGGTGGCGCTGGGCAGGGTCGTCTTCACCTCGCGCGAGCACATCATCGCGCTCGAGGCGCGCGGCAAGGGCATGATGGGCATCACGCTGCGCTACCCCTACGAGGTCCGCAGCGAAGACGAATATTTCGACGGCATCGAGGACGAGAAAATCCCCAAGGACATGCTCGATCTTGCCGTCCACATCGTCGACACCAAGATCGGACATTTCAAGCCGCAGGAATTTCAGGATCGTTACGAAGACGCGCTGAAGGAACTCCTGCGCAAGAAGCAGCGCGGCGAAAAGATCGAGCGGGTGCGGGAGCCGGCGCCTTCCAATGTCATCAACCTCATGGACGCGTTGCGGCAGAGCGTCAAAGCCTCGGGTGGCCGCGCTGCCGGCGGCGCGGGCGCTGACAAGAGCGGCGGCGGTGCACGGCGCGCACGAGCGAGCGCCAGCGCAGCAAAAAGTGCGCCGAAGAAAGCGGCGCGGTCCGGCGCCCGGCACAAGAAGGCGAGTTGATGCCCGGCAAGCGCGTGCAGTTCGACGAGGAGACCTGGCAGCAGATTGACCTGCTCGGCCGCGACCAGATGAAGGATTTTCAGGAGCTCGCCGACGAAGCGTTCCGCGATCTCCTCAAGAAGCACGGCCGGCCCGCAAGCCTGAAAGAAGCCTTGCGGCGCAGCGCCGGCATGTCGGCGACCGTGCATCAGTTGCAGCCGCGCAAGGCGAAGAAATCGCGGCGCCGCTAGCACATCTTTCCGGATAAAGTAGGTACCGGTTTTCGTAGGAAAATGCGACAAAACAAAAAACCTGGAACGTTTTCCGATTCCGACGAATCGGAAAACGCCTCAGGGTCCGCTACGGCGCGGCGCGATTCAGGTTGCTTCCCTGGTTGGGCATGTACTCCAGAGGTGTGAATGTCATGGTAACCCGCAAGCCTGGTCTGTTGTCGCTCAGTACCAGCGGTGCGCTGTGCAGATCCGCGATCGCCTTGACCAGGGACAAGCCAAGCCCCGTGCCCGGTGTGGAGCGGCTTATGTCACGACGGACAAAACGCAACAGAATACGTTGACGCTCCGCCTGCGGCACGCCGGGGCCGTTATCGCTTACGCTCGCTTGTATCGACGGCCCTCCCAATGCCTCGATTGTGATCGTGGCATTCCGACCCGCATGGCGAATCGCATTTTCTACCAGATTGGCAAACGCCTGGATGAGAAGCTCGCGATCGCCGTTGACGAGAAGCGATGCGGCAATTCTTGCTTCAAGGTGCTGCCCTGCCTGCTCCACATCCGGGCCATAGGCGTCGGCCACCGTCTCGAGGACATCCGAAAGATCAACGCTGCCAAAGCGGGCGCGCGACTTACCCGCCTCGATCTGTGCGATCCGCAACAACGCGTCAAATGTTGCAACGATCTGCTCCACGTCGGCCCCGGCCGAATGTACGATCGCCTTCACATCAGCAGGATCGGGGCTTTCCGCTGCCTCAGCGAGACGGTGTCGCAGTCTCGTCAAAGGTGTCTTCAGATCATGCGCTGCATCGACCGTAATCTGACGGATGGTTTCGATGAGCGACGCGACTCGATCAAGCAACCCATTGACGGCGAGCGCCATGCGATCAAGTTCGTCATTGGCGCGAGTGACCGGGAGGCGTATCGATGTCTTACCGCTGCCATAAGCTGCAAGCGCTTTTTCCGTTTGCCGCAAGCGCCAATCGACCCGCCAGGCAATAAAGCCGGCACCGGCGAAGCCCACAAGAGCAACGAGTACGAGAGTCGAAAGAAGTCCGGTGAGAAGCGCTTCGCCGGTGTCTTCCGCGACATGCATTCCTTCCCCCAGGACAAGGACGCGGTCGCCGACGTGGCGGCCGTAGAGCAGCGCTGTTTCGGAATTTTCATCGCCTGCTTCGTTGAGATGGACAAGTTTGCCGGGCACTTGCCGCCATCCGAGGATCATCGGAACATCGGCGCGCCCGGCGAGCAACGATCCGCCGGCATCGAACAGCGCGGCGACTTGCCCCGCTGTTCCCGCTTCAAGCATCACATTGGAGGATCCCTCAGCCAAACTGCGCGATATTGCATCGGCGCGCGCTGCAAGGACTCTGCGTGTGCGCTCGACAACCTGGGCACGAACGACAAAATAGCTGGCGGCGAAAACCACGCCGACAGCGCAAGTAAACAAAACAAAAAACAACGCAGCGAGCCGCACCGCGATGGAGCGATGCAGCGTAATCATTCGCGGGCAACGCCATCCGCCGCCTGCGGAACATCCAGAATGTACCCCATTCCGCGTTCGGTGCGAATCATCGCGTCCCCAAAGGGCCGATCCAACTTGGCGCGCAGCCTGCTCATATGTGTCTCGACAACCGAGGTCTTCGGATCAAATTGAAAATCCCAGACACGTTCAAGCAGCATGGCCCGGGTCACCAGCCGTCCACGATTTCGCATTAATATTTCAAGCAGTTTGAACTCACGAGGCAACAGTGCAATCGGCCTGCCCTCACGGCGAACGGAGCGCCTGACGAGGTCCATGACAAGATCGCCGACCTGCAGTGTGATCGATTCAGCGATCGGAGGCCGCCTGGCAAGAGCGTTCAGTCTTGCCATCAGCTCTGGAAAAGCAAATGGTTTGGTCAAATAGTCATCAGCACCAGCTTCCAGTCCCGCGACACGGTCATCGATTGCGCCGAGTACAGTCAAAATCAGAACTGGCATTCTTATGCCACAGGCGCGAAGCGACTTCACAAGCCCCAAGCCGTCGAGACCGGGCAGCATACGGTCGACAACAGCGGCATCGTAATTGGTCGATGCCGCCTTCGTAAAGCCATCTCGGCCGTCCGTTGTGCGATCAACGTCATGACCTGCTTGGCGCAGACACTTCTCGACGTAAGCCGCTGTCGTCTCGTCATCCTCGATCAGCAATATTCTCACGATGACGCCAAGCTTCTTACACCGCCGAGACAGCGGCAAGACCCCGCGACGATGAATCACCAACGACTATCGGGCATTTTGTCGCGGGCGATTACAATGAGCAATTTGATAAATGTGTGACTGCAATCCTGTTCCAAGACATACAAATTTGTAAAGTCGGATTTCGCTGCGCTTTCAAGCTGAAGGCTTTTGAACCCCATCATTGCTGTGACTGTTCCAAGCTGACAAAAATGTAAATTGCGATCGAGAATAGAACTTGCAACTACTGTGTCTCTAATCGACTCCGCCATAATTTCCATTCGGCATCTTCCAAGAGTCACTGGCACATGAAACAGCATGGTACTTCTTTGCGCCAAATTGCGAGCAAGGTCCCGGAGGTCACGTTAGCCTTCTGGATCATGAAGATCCTGGCCACGACGCTCGGCGAAACTGGCGGCGATTCGGTGACGATGACCTGGCTGCACGCGGACGCACATCCTCACAATGGCGGATATTTGCTCGGCACCGGCATATTTGCCGTTATGTTTGTTGCGGCCGTGATCGCCCAAATTCTTGTAAAGAAGTTCAACCCATGGATCTACTGGCTGGCCATCGTCGCCTCCACGACAGTGGGCACGGTCATGGCCGATTTTTTCGATCGCTCGTTGGGCATCGGCTACACAGGGGGTTCGTCGATCTTGTTGGCGTGCGTGCTTGGCTCGCTCGCGATTTGGTACTTCACTCTCGGCTCGATCAATGTTCAGACGGTTGCGACGCCGAAAGTGGAAATCTTCTATTGGGTGACGATTACGTTCTCGCAGACGCTGGGGACCGCACTGGGAGATTGGACGGCGGACAGCACCGGGTTGGGATATGACGGAGGCGCTCTTGTATTCTGTGCAGGACTTGTCGTGCTGGCGGCGCTTTATTATTGGAGCGGAATCTCGCGCGTGTTCCTGTTCTGGGCAGCTTTCATACTTACGCGACCGCTGGGTGCAACAGTCGGAGACTTCCTTGACAAGCCCATCCGCGACGGGGGCTTAGCATTCAGCCGACCAGTTGCGTCAGCCATCATCGCAGCCTTTATCGTCGGCTGTATTCTCCTGCTGCCCCAACGAGCCGGCGAGCATCCTGGCGAGGCGGCGGCATAAGATCATATCGCAGTGCAGCCGGCGCCGGACCTTGGTGCGATCTGCCGCCAAGGTCCGCTTTGGCGGCCCCACATATTCGCTGGCAAACTTCGGTCGCAACCCGGACATCGCCGAATGTTGCCGCGGCACCGCGGGCAGAGCGTCCCGTTTTTGTCACGTTATTTTGTTTTGTTGCAACCGGCATGCAGGTATGGTGTCGATGGAAGATCGGCCAAATGGCCCAAGCGGGGTAGCCTGATATGCCCAAGCAGATCGAACAACGCCTCGGCTCAGTCTGTCTGATTGAATCGCTGCTTGCAGCTTTGTCGCTTGTCGTTTTGGCCGTTGCCTTGCTCGCGTTTTCGCCCTGGACCGTCCGCGCCGCCGATCAGAATGAGATCGCGCGCGGGAAATATCTGGTCAGCGTAATGGGCTGCAGCGACTGTCACACGCCCGGTCATTTCTTCGGCAGGGAAGATAATGCGCGCTATCTCGGCGGATCCGACGTCGGCTTTGCGATTCCCGGGCTCGGTGTCTTCGTCGGTCCCAATCTGACGCCGGACAAGGACACCGGACTTGGCAACTGGACCGAGGCACAGATCGTGACCGCCTTGACCAAGGGGCAGAGGCCCGATGGACGCATGCTGGCGCCGGCCATGCCATGGCAGGGCTTCGCCAGCTTGACCAAGGCCGACGCGGACGCGATCGCGGCCTACCTGAAAACCTTGGCGCCGGTGTCGCACCAGGTCCCCGGCCCGTTCGGCCCGACCCAGACGCCGACCTCCTTTGTGATGACGGTGCTGCCGGGCGGGGTCTATGCCGATCTTCCCAAGCCGCCGCCGGCGGCGGCGGCGAAATAAGTGCACGAATGCGACGATCTGTCGTCGATTCGGAATCATCGTTGCCACGAGACAAGCAATCAAGCGATGCAATTCCCTTGCGACGAAACGCGACGAGATAACGTTTGCGTGCTCGCGCGACGGCGTCGC
Source organism: Hyphomicrobiaceae bacterium (assembly GCA_021324465.1). GTDB lineage: Bacteria > Pseudomonadota > Alphaproteobacteria > Rhizobiales > Xanthobacteraceae > BOG-931. The sequence goes on along the minus strand of JAJPJB010000075.1, from coordinate 7,782 downwards.
TGTGCCTGTTTCAGACACGCCAAGCCGAGGGTCATCACGCCCTAAGGCCCAAACGCCACCGCGTGCATGATACGGCCGGGCACGAAGGTGAAGAGTCCGGCGATCACCAAGGCGCCGAGGAAAATGCCGATCATGGCACGGCGATGACGGTCCACTTTATGACGATGCGCGGCAAGCACCGCGATCGGCAGCATAATCAGCGTGAAAATCGCCAGCAGATGGATGGGCGACCACGGGCCGAAGCGGCGAAGCTCGTGAATGAAAAAGGCGCTGATGCAGACGACGAGCATCAGCGTCACCCAGATCCAGCCGAGGGCGCGGTGCGGCAGCGTGCCCTTTGGCGCGATGAGCTGAATAAGGCCGAGCACGAAGGCGCTCATCGCGGCGAAGGCATGAACCTGGATCGCCGCACTCGCCTGCAACAGCGGCCCGAGCGTCATGGCTTCGGTCCTCGAGACAGGTCGCGCCCGCGCCGCTTACAGCCCCAGCAATTTCTTGCTGTTGCCGCCAGCGAGCGCCGCGATCGTAGCGGCGTCAAATCCTTGGACCGAAGCGATATGACCGAGCGGATCGTATTCTGCCATGTCATAGGGGTAGTCGGTGCCCAAAAGGACGCGGGCCGCGCCGAACACACGCACCAGTTCGGCGAGCTGATGCGGCGTGAACACGACCGTGTCGACATAGATGCGCTTGAGATAAGTGGTCGGCGGCTGCGGCAGTGCGCCGTGGCTGTCGGAGCGCGCGCCCCAGGCATGATCGATGCGCCCCGGATAGGCGCCGAGATAGCCGCCGCCATGCACGGCAAGAATTTTCAGATTCGGATGGCGCTCGAGCACACCGTCAAAGATCAGATAATGCAGCGCGATCGTAGTCTCGAGCGGATTGCCGATGACATTGTTGAAGTAAAAGCGCGTCAGCCGCGAGGCGTCGGTGAAGCCGTTCGGATGCAGCATCACCAACACGCCCAAATCTTCAGCCTTCCTCCAGAACGGCGCAAAGGCCGGATCGGACAATTCCTTGCCGGCAATATTGGTGAGGATTTCGACGCCGGCGAAGCCAAGCCGTTTGACGCAGCGTTCAAGCTCCTTGACGGCTTCGCCGGCGTCGGTCATCGGCACCGAGCCGAAACCTTTGAGCCGGTCCGGCTTCTTGGCGCAAAACTCGGCGATGCCGTCATTGACCATCTGAGTGGCCTTCACTGCGACCTCGAGCGGCACCGTGTAGTAGCATTGCGGTGGCGGCGGCGCGATCATCTGTATGTCGATGCCCATGGCATCGAGATCGGCAAGCCGGTGCTCGTGCCCGGCGCGCTCGCGAATGTCGGCTTCCTGCTTTTGACTGAGCGCCTTGGTTTCGGCGTCGGCGAAATGCGCCAGCGGGATGGTGGCCCAATCGAGATACGGCTCGACGAATTTGGCCGCCGCGGGCACGCCGACATGGGAATGAATATCGATCGTGACGCTGTTCGGCCGGGTGTCGCGGCCGGCTTTGCCGTGGCGGCGTGCCGCTGTGGCGGCATATTTATTCCAGTGTGGGGCCATTGCTCGCATCCTTGCCGCTAAAATTTAAGGGAATTTTCGTCCCCCGCTCGCCCGCGTTGCGCGATGGGCGGCGCAATGTGCGGGAAGCGCTCAGCGGGCGCAAGCCGCCTGACAAGGCGTCTGTGGCGTCCCTCACTGCACTGAGCGGCAAAGCCGGCTGAAACTGGCAGAGGCGGGGAACCGAAGCGGCGCCGCGTGTCACGTATGTGAGGCTGATTTCGCGTTAGAACCCACAGCCAGCATTTGGGGGATTGGTCATGGAAGCCACCAAATATTCGGCGAGCAGCGGAAACTTGCATGTTGTCGCCTATCCGGGCGACAACAAGATTCTGATCGCGATGTCGCTCGATAGTGATGCGGTCGATACGCGCGACAAGAACCTCGCCGGCTTTGCCATCTGGCGGCGTTATCAAGGCAAGCCCGAAACGCCTCTAGCGAACCGCATCAGTTTCGTAGGCGGCGTCAACGCCGCGACCACGGCCGCAACGCGCGAATGGACGCCGTCGGACCAGGCCCCGTTCCAGAAATTCCGCTGGATCGACGTGCCGGAAGACGGCTTTGACGCCCCGATCACCTATCGCGTGCAGGCGCTTTATTTCACCGGCCAAGGCTACAAGACCGCGCCCGGGCCACAGGTCTCGATACCGGTCGCACCGGTCAAGGCGCGACATGCGAATTTTCACCCGGCCTTTACCCGCGGTTACATTGCGTCACAGGCCTATGCGGACAAGTTCGACAACAAGGACATCCGGCCCGCGGGCGCCAAGACGCTCAGCTTCGACACCAAGCCGTTTGAGGCGCAATATGCCTGGCTTGGCGCCGATGCGCGGACCCGCTTGTTTGACTTCATCAACGAGTGCCAAAAGGATTCTGCGGCCAAGGTCGACGTCTTCGCCTACGACCTCGACGAGCCCAATGTGATCGCCGCGATCTGCCGGATGGGCAAGCAGGGACGGTTGCGCGCCATTCTTGATGACGCGCCGCTGCATTCGAAACCGAACAAATCCGGCGTAATGCCGCTCGAAGTCGGCGCGGCGAAAATGATCATCGCCGCCGCCGGCGCCAGCAATGTCCGCCAGGGCCATTTCGGGCGCTTTCAGCACAACAAGGTCTTCATCAAGCGCGACGCCCAGGGCAAGGCGCAAAAGGTTCTGTTCGGGTCGATGAATTTTTCGCTGCGCGGCATCTATGTGCAGGCAAACAACGTCATCGTGGTCGATGACGCAGACGTCGCCGGCATGTTCGCCAAGGCGTTCGATGACGCGTTCGCCAATGATGTGAAGCAGGCGCCGTTCCAAGCCGACCCGATTGCCAGGGGCTATATGACCGGATCGGCAAGCGACACGCAGGCCTTGCCGAAATTCTCCCTCGCGCTGTCACCGCACAAGAATTACAGCGTCTCGCTCGGTCCGATGGCGGACCGCATCCGCAAGGCGACGAGCTCGGTGTTTTTCGCCGTGATGGAGCCGACCGGGTCGGGACCGGTGCTCGATACGCTGCGCGAGATCGCGGCGCGGCCAACGGTGTTCTCCTATGGAACCGTCGAGACCGACAAAGGCCTGGCAGTGCAGAGCCCGAACGGACAGATGAGCGTCATGACGAGCTTTGCTGCGCTCACCAAGAACGTGCCGGCGCCATTCAAGAAGGAATTCAACGGCGGGCCGGGCATGCACATCCATGACAAATTCGTCGTGGTCGATTTCAACGCCGCCAATCCGACCGTGTTCACCGGCTCGTCCAATCTGGCATCGGGCGGCGAACAGGCCAACGGCGACAGCCTTGCCATGATCGAGGATGCGGCGATCGCCAATATGTTCGCGATCGAGGCGGTGGCGCTGTTCGATCATTATCATTTCCGCAAAGCCATGCAGACGGTGAAGCCAAACCAGCCGCCGCTGACCTTGTGGTATCCCGGCAAGCCGAACGCACCGACGCCGTGGTGGCGGCAATATTACGACACCACGTGCATTCAGATGCGCGACCGGCTTTTGTTCACCGCGCAACCTTTGCCGCCCGGCCTCGCCGCCACCAAGACGGTCGACTGGTCGGCCGTCGATGCCGCCGCGGCGAAATCGGCCGGCAAGGTGAAAGGCGCCGCGCCGGCGGGCGAGGCCACCGGCAAGAAAGAGCAGGCCGCGTCGATGCGGAGCTCGGCGAAGAAGCCGCGGCGACCTTCGGTCAAAGGAGCCGCAGCCAAGCGCAAGCCACAGCCAAAGCGCACGCGCGCGCGAAACGCAGCAAAGGTAGGCCGCGGCGGAAGGCCTAGAGCATTTTCCGGAAAAGATGGTATCGGTCTTCCGTAATAAAATGCGACAAAAACTGGAGCGTTTGCCCATTCCACGGAATGGGAAAACGTTCTAAGGACGCGGTTCGCCTAAAATCATGCCGCTCGCCAAGCAATCAGCAGGCGGCGCACTCAGCGCTGCGGCCCGCACAGGCTCAGATCGCGCTCGGCGCGGAACACGTTGCTATAGAGATTGGCGATCCACTGCCTTCCGCTTGATGTGACATTGAGATAGCGGATCGCCGACTGGATGTGCGGGGATACGCTGTTCCAGTAAAACTGCGGATAAAGATCAGTCAGGTCGGCCGGCGATGTATAGCCGAGCTGTTTGTTCATGCCGACTTCCTCGAACTCGTAATAGAGCGCGTTTGCCTTGCGCAGATAATGCGGATCACCGAGTTGGCCGATCAGATCGGCAGCGCGCACCAGCAGACCCTCTTCGTTGGTGTCATCAGGCACATGCGGCGAGGGAAAGCGAGTATATTCGATGGCACGCGCGATTCGCTCGGCATCGAGCAGCTCCATTTTGCTCAGCCGATCCATCGCGAAAAGCTTCGAGCGGTCGACGTGATGGAACAAAAGCGCGGCGTCCGAGGAGCCGCGCGGCAATTTCACCTTGTTGCCCTTGCTGTCGATGACATAGCCGTCGGCATTGTCTTCCTTGAGGATGCCGCGCACATAGCCGATGTCGTGCAGCAGGCAGGCGACCAGAAGATGGGCGAAATCCGAGGGGAAGGTCGGCCGCAGCAGCGCGCGCCCCTTCATGATGTCATAGCCGACCTGTGTCACCAGCATCGTATGTTCGACGTTGTGGTAGAGCGCATCGCTGTTGCCGATGCACTCGATGGCAAGCCGAGCCACGGACGGAACGAGCTCGGTCAGATCGGCATGCGTGGTCGAAAACCTGCGGCTCATATGCTCGTGGAGGAATGATCCGAGTCCCTCGGCTGCGAGTTCGGGCACGGTAATCAAGTAAAGCCCCCTTGCTCAGCCCCTTGCGCAGACCGCCGCATGGTGGCGGCGAGTCCGGCAATTTGCAATATCGTTTGTGCGCGCCGTTATGCCGAGCCGGGACAGCGACAATCGTGTCGCGAGGCAGCGACAAGATTGTGACATTTCAACTTGCAGCCCTGACGCGGCGCCCGCCGCTCTCCGTTGGGCGCCAACAGCGGACGGGCCCAGCGCGAGGACAGAAAGCTAAAATATTCCCAGGTGCTGGTGCAGGTCGACGTTATCGGCCTTGAGCTTGGCTGCGGTCGAAGCGACGGCGACACGGCCGGAATTGAGAATGACGATATCGTCGGCAATATCGAACACGAGCTTTGGGCTCTGCTCCACCAGAACGATGGAAAGCCCGCTTGCCTTGAGCTTGCGGATGGTGGCCATGACTTCGGCGACGATCTGCGGCGCCAGCCCCTCCGACGGCTCATCCATCAGCAGCACGCGGGGATTGGCCATCAGCGCGCGCCCGATCGCGAGCATCTGCTGCTCGCCGCCGGACAGATAGCCGGCCAGCTGCGAGCGCCGATCGGCGAGCCGCGGGAACATCGCGAAGACCGTATCAGTCGTCCACGGCGCATGCTGTGCCGCGTAACCTTTTTGCGCGGCCACCATCAGGTTCTCGCGCACCGTGAGGCTCTTGAAGATGCGCCGGCCCTGCGGCACCAAGGCCACGCCTTGCGCGGCGATATCCTCCGGCCCGCGCCGCGTCACGGACGTGCCGAAGACTTCGACGCTGCCGGCGCGCGGCGGCAACAGACCGACGCTGACATTCATGCAGGTCGACTTGCCGGCGCCGTTGCGGCCGAGCAGGCCCAACAGCCGCCCCTCGCCGAGCTCGAACGAGACGCGCTGCAGCACATGGCTGTCGCCGTAGAAGGCGTCGATATTGCTCAGCGTGAGCGCCTTATTCGCCAAGATAGACCTCCCGCGTGCGCGGATTGGCCACCACTTCCGCGCGGGTGCCTTCGACAATGACCTCGCCGAAATGCAAAAGCGAAATGCGATCGGCAAAGTCGAGCGCCACGTCCATATCATGCTCGATCATCACGATGGTCACGTCGCGCGGGATGGCGAGAAGAAGTTTGCGCACTTCCTGGCGCTCGTCGATGGACAGGCCGGCGAAGGGCTCGTCGAGCAGCAGCACTTTCGGATTTTGCGCCAGCGCCATCGCGATCTCGACGCGGCGGCGCTCGCCGTAGGACGTCTGCGACAGCGGCCGGTCGGCGATCTGAGCGAGGCCGACGCGGCGCAGCGCCTCGCGTGCCTGCATGGCAAGATGCTCCTGGCGCACAAGCTCGGCCCAGGGATTCCAGCGCAACCGCGACAGGCCCAGCAAAGCGAGCGTCACGTTATGCGCAATCGTGTTCTGCGGAAACAGCGTGATGATCTGATAGGTGCGCGCCATGCCGAGATGGGCGCGCTTGCGCGTCGGCAGCCTGGTGATGTCGCGATCGAACAGCTTGACCCATCCGGCATCGGCAGTGAGCTCGCCGGTGATCAGGTTGAACAACGTGGTCTTGCCGGCGCCGTTCGGGCCGATGATCAGCCGCCGCTCGCCCGGCGCGCCATCGAGACACACATTCGTCGTTACCCGCAGCCCGCCGAACGACTTGCAGAGATTGTTGACGACGAGCGCGCTCATGGCTCGCGCTCCACGTTCATGTGCTCCGTGCAGGGCCTACTCTCCGCAATCGCGATCGCGGGTCTGGACCGGCCTCGCTTGCGCCAGGCGGCGCGCGCCAGCCGTACCGCACCAGGGACAAAGCCTTCCGGCATGAACACGACGATGGCGACGAAGATCGCGCCGAGCATGAAATTCCAGCGTGTGACATAGGCGCTGACCACGTTCTTGACGATGACCACAAGGGCGGCGCCGAAGACCGGGCCGAGCAGCGTTCCGGCGCCGCCGGAAATCACCATCAGCAAGCCCTCGGCCGAGGCGGTGAGCGCCAGCGCCTGGGGGCTGATGAATTCGGTGTAATAGACGAACAGGACGCCGGCCACTGCAGTGAGCAGGCCGGAGAACATGAAGGCGCAGAAGCGGATCATCCAGACATGATAACCGAGCGCGTTCATCCGGCGCGGCTGATCGCGCGTGCCGCAGAGCGCCGCGCCGAGCGGCGAGCGCACGAAGATCGCCACGGCGGCCATGGCGAGAAGAAAGACGATCAGGGTCGCATAGTAAAAGCCGGTGGCAGAGGACAGCGAAAATCCGAACGGCGCCGGCCGTGTCGCGACGCTGATGCCGTTGTCGCCGTTGGTCAGGCTGATCCAGCGATAGGCGACGCCCCAGATGATCTCGCCAAGCGCCAGCGTGATCATGATGAAGCTGATACCGCTCGCCCGCAGCGACAGCGCGGCAAAGCCTGCAGTGGAGACGAGGCTGATCACCAGTGCGGCAAGGATTGCGACGGTATGGCTGTGACCGGCCGCGAGCAGATAGGCGACCACATAGGCGGCAATGCCGAACAGGCCGGCATGGCCGAGCGACACTAGGCCGGCATAGCCGACCAGCACGTTGAGCCCCATCGCGAAGATCGCATAGAGCAGAATCTGGCTCGCGATGTTGACGTAGTAGCCTTCGGGGATCGCATAGGGCACGGCGATCAACGCGAGAACAGCAGCGGCCATGGCAAGGTGCCGGCCGTTGAAGGCGCGCGTCATCGGAGGCGACTGCAGGCCGCTCACAGGATTTGACCTCCGAACAGACCCTGCGGCCGCAACAGCAGAACCAGCACCATCGGCAGGAACAGAATGAAATAGGCCAGTTCGGGCAGCAGCGCCTGGCCGAAATTATAGATGAAGCCGATCACGATCGAGCCGACGAAGGAGCCGAGCAGGCTGCCGGTGCCGCCGAGAATGACGACGACGAGCGCGAGCGGCAGCATGTCCTGATCGAGCCCCGGATAGACCGAGAGGATCGGCCCGCCGATCATGCCGGCAAAGCCGGCAAGG
>JAJPJB010000026.1 GCA_021324465.1 Hyphomicrobiaceae bacterium | reverse complement strand
TCCCGGGCGCAGCGCAGCATCGATCCGCGTATCCCGGGCGCGGCGCAGCGCGCAGCGGTGCGCTGCCGACCCGGGACCGTCACAGGCTCCGCGCTCTTGGCACGCGCGCCGCACGCCTGCGGCACCTTCAGCAGGACCACCGCGTCAAGGCCGGTGGCGACGCTGAGTGCGGGCCGCCGCGCCCGCGCGTCTTCATCACAATTTAGCCCTGGTTCGATTCGGATACTCAGCCGGGACGTCGGGGGACTGAGGGTCCCCATGTTGATGCGTATATTGCGAAGTTATGACATTCCCGAAGTGCTCGTGCTTGCCGCGGCCACTCTCTGGGCCGTCGTCAGCATAGGTTACGTGATCGGGACGTTCTAATTTGGCTTCGAAAAGCCGGCGGCGTTGAAGAACGCGGGCGAACGGTGAGGCAGCCGCGCCAGTCGGCTTTTTGGTGCTCTTATCTTCGCCAAGCTTGCGCGCCGACCGCTGCACAAAGCCGAGCGGAGCGTGGCCGCAAAGACACTATCCACCACAATCGTCGGGACGGGCCTTGACCGCCACAAAAAAGCACCCCGACGCAGCTTAAGCGTCAGGGCGCTAAGTTGTTGCCTCAACTTAGGCTTCTACGTCGAGCGGCCGGGGTGTCGGGGGAAGGGGAGCCGCTCGGCGCGGCCTAATGCACTCTATCTAAGTGCGCGGTGGGCCGCCGCAATGCCCGCGTCCTTGCCGCGCAGGTGAGGCGGGCTCGCTGCAGCGGCCTCGATCGGACAATCTACCGTCCGCGCCCATCCTGACACATCACCCAAGGCACAGGGATCATCACGGGCTCGAACCTGCTCAGCGTGTAGCCCGCGCGAGCGGAGCGACATGCGGGACCGGTTGCGAGGCGCAATCGCCGCTCCCGGATATCGCTTCGCTCAGTCCGGGCTACGGTTGCGCCTCGCGCTGCATCGCGTCCGGGGAACATTGTGGGAAGGCTGAAGAATTGGTCGGAGCGGCGAGATTTGAACTCGCGACCCCCAGTCCCCCAGACTGGTGCGCTAACCGGGCTGCGCTACGCTCCGCCGGCTTTGGCCGCCTTAAGCAAAGGTCCGGATCGGCGCTGTCTACTGATTTTGCGGCGTTCTGGCAACGGCGCTTAGGGCGCGGCGCGGCCGCACGACGCTTTGCGCCGAGACCCCCAAGGGTAATGTATGCGAGCCTCGCAGGGCGGTTTCATCGCGTTCCCGCAAGGTGACGGATCACTAACGCCGCTATAGAAGGAGCATTCTCGCCGACTCGCACCCTTCTGGCAGCGGACGCACCCTTGAAGCGGCTCTCTAGCGCAACCTTCAATTCGTTCCGTGGCATCCGCGATGGGATTCGCACCGAGCCGGCCATCCGCGACGAAGCGGTGCTGCTTGCGATCGGCGTGCCAGTCGGCCTGTTGGTGGCGCCGAGCATCGCCTGGTATGTCGCCATGATCGGGTCGATGCTCGCCGTGCTGGCGATCGAATTTCTCAACACCGCGGTGGAAAAGCTCGCCGATCATGTCACGCCCGAGCATCATAAGGAGATCGGCCGGATCAAGGATTTCGGCTCGGGCGCGGTGTTCTGCGGGCTGTGCCTGACGGGACTGGTTTGGCTTGCGGCGCTGGCGCTGCGGATTGGGGGGATGTGAACCTTCCGCGCGATAGCGGGGGCGGAAGACTTACGCCGCTCCTGCCGCAAGCGCCCGCAGCAGGCCGCGCAGCGAGGGGCGCCCGTCGGCCGGCGCGGCGGCGGCGCTGAACGGGCCGAGGATGGCGAGCGTGGCGAGGCCCAGCGCGCCGATCGCATAGGCCGTCGCATAGGCGGCGAGGAAGCCGACCAGGCCTAGTTTGAAGACGAAGGTGACGACGGTCGCAACGATCATCATCACGACGACCAGCGCGCCGTTGAGCGCGAGGCTTCTGAAATAGCCGGTATATTGCAGGAGCGCCTCGGCCACGATCTGCAGCACGCTCATTAGCACCAGCACCACGATGATCGGCGTCACCGCCGGCGGCACGGTCGCGGCCGTGCGCAGCAGGAAATGATAGAGCGGCGGGCCGGCGAAGATCAGAAGCGCGCAGGCGAGGAGCGCCGGCAGGAGGCAGAGCGCCACTGCGAGCAGCGTCGTCTTGACCAGGCGCTTTGCATCGCGCGCGGCAAAGGCGCGGGTCTGGCCGGGAATGGCGAGATCGCAGACGGCGGCGAAGATCACGCAGGCACCGCGGAAGATCTTGAAGGTGACTTCGAGAATGATCGGCGCGGCGCCCAGCCCATAGGCGAAGGGCACGACGTAATAGGGAAAGGTCGCGACGAACAGCCCGCTCAGGGCGCCGGTCGCGCTGCGCGCGATTGCGTGCCGGTTGGAGCGGAAGAAGCCCAAAAGCTCGCGCGGAAAGCCGCGCAGATGCAGGACGAGCGCGCCGCGGGCAACGAGCTTTGCGGTCGCGGTGGCGAACAGGCCGGCCCAAAGCAGGTTCGAGCCAACGAGGAAAGCGGTGAGCGGCAGGCCGGCGAGCATCGCGAGCAGGCTTGCGATATTGGCGGCGCGGCGCACCAGTTCGAGCCGCTCGAAATAGACAAAGAGATCGACCGCGATGGACAGCGTACGCAGCGAGAACCAGGCAAGATTGAGCACGATGAAGGCCATGAACAGCGCAAGATCGAAGGCGCCATGCATGCTGGCGCCGGCGCGCAAAAGCTCGGCCGGGAAGCAGAGCACGGCGGCGGCGAGCGCCAGCGCCACATAGAACAAAATGACCGCGGTCGCCTCGCGCGCGGCGCGCTCGTCGCGCCTGCCCTGCAGATGCGGCGCGCGCAGGTTGACGAAGGCGATCTTGGCGAGACCGAGATCGGTGATCCACAGCGAATAGCCGACCGCGCCGGTGATGATGAAGATCGAGAAGCGCTCCGGATCGAGAATGCGGGCGAAGACGAAGGTCTGCACGAAGCCCATGGCGAAGGCGCCGGCCGCGGTCGAGCCGCGCAGCAACAGATAGGGGATCGAGATCAGCCGCTCGCGCGGCGCCTTCTGCGGCACCGCGCCCTCGGCGAGCGGCTCAACGGGCGCATGCATGCGCCGACATTGGCAGGGATTGGGTAACGCGATGTTAATGGGCTTCCCGATCTGGGCCGTCACCCCGAGGCGCGAGCGAAGCGAGCCTCGAAGGGTGCGTTCGAGGCGCGTGGGCAGCATCCTTCGAGGGCCGCTGCGCCGCCACCTCGGGATGACGAGGCGCAGCCCTGTTTCCGCGGCGCGCTTAGGGCGTCACCCATGCCCACCGTATCGATGTGCACGTTTTCAAAGAATCCCTCCATCGTAAACGTGTCCGCGCCGCCTGCGGAGCTGTCAGTGAATTCGGTCCGCATTCCATATTGCGCGCAATTCGTGATGAATACGTCGCGCAGGATCGGCCGGGCACAATAGGCCGCGATACCGCTGCCGCTCGTGTTGCCGCTCCCGGCATTCCAATTGCCGTTGAGCGTAATGCCCTGCAACTGAAAGCCATCAACGATCAAGGTGGGCGAGCTGCTACCCCAATTCGCGTTGGAATTGTTACCGTAGATCAGGTCGGTGTTCGAGCCGATGATCTGCTTGATCGTGGTGGCATTACGCCCCACGCCGCGCCAGTTCGAACCGGTATACAGCACAAGCTGCGATACCATGTAGGTCCCGGCGGGAAAGAATACCGTGCCGCCAAAGGAGCGCGCATACGTATCCGCAGCTTGAATGGCTGTCGTGTCATTGCTGACGCCATCGCCCTTGGCGCCAAACCATCTGACGTTCACATTGCCCGCGTCGGCACGGTAATAACGATGGCCGGAAGCATCGACGATGATCGTGCCGCCGTTGTCCGCGCTGCTCGTATCGGTCGAGACATACTGAAAAAATCCTTCGCCACCATCGTTGATCGATGTGTAGCCCTGAACAAAGATGATCGGATACGCGACGGTGTTTGTACGCAGCGTGGCGATGTTCGGCACTGATGTCGTCATTCACGTTACTCCCCATGCAGATTTCGAGCATAGGAAGCGATGCGCGATAAAATTGTGATTGTTTCAAAATAATTCAAACGGTTGTGAAAGCGGGGGAAACTTAACGGGTGGGGAGCCGAGCTGACTGCGTCGCTTTGGGTAACGCGATCTTAATGCGCCGTCGCTAACCGCATGCTGAACCGGTGCTGCGGACTGTTAGCCGCCTGGCTTCCATTGAAGGACCCCGCTCGCGTGCAGCCGAAAATTGTGATCAACGGTCGCTTCCTCACCCAGCGTATGGTGGGCGTGCAGCGCTTCGCTATCGAGGTGACCAAGGTCATCGATCGCTTAATCGAGAGCGGTGAATATGCGGGATTGAATGGCCGCGTCGAAATTCTGGCACCGTCTGCCGCGCGGGATTTTCCATTACGGAATATTCCAGTGCGTCGTTGCGGAAACGGCGGCGGCTATTTTTGGGAGCAGTTCGAATTGCCGTTCTTCGCTGGCGGCAATTTGCTCTTGAACTTCTGCAGCCTCGGTCCCGTGATCAGGCGCAATCAGATCGTGGTGATTCATGACGCGACGCCCAAGGCGCGGCCGCAAAATTTCACCAAGCTGTTTTGTGCCGTTTACAACTTTCTGATCCCACGCCTCTGCAGGCGGGCGCTGTGCATCGCCACGGTGTCGGAGTTTTCGCGCAGCGAACTCGCCAAGTGGTATGGTGCGGACATCAACAAAATCAAGGTCTGTTACGTCGGCGCAGATCACATGGCACGGATCGTGCCGGACAATTCGATCGTCGATCGGCTGGGGCTCAAGGACCGCAAGTTCTTTCTCGGCGTCGGCGCCGGCAACAACAAGAATGCCGAGACCGTCGCGGCCGCCATGAAAAAAGCAGGCCTTAACGATACCTTGCTTTTGATCACGGGGTACCGCAACGCGATCGTCAACGGGCAAGCGGTCGAAATCGATTCCGACAATGTGCGGCCGACAGGCTATGTATCGGACCAAGAGCTGCGCTCTCTGATGGAGCATGCCTTGGCGCTGGTGTCACCGTCGCGCTACGAAGGCTTTGGCCTGCCGCCAGTCGAAGGCATGTCGGTTGGATGTCCGGCAGTCGTCAGTAACACACCAGCGATGATCGAGATTTGCGGCGACGCGGCGTTGCATTGCGATGCCGATGACGTCGATGGACTGGCGCGTCTCTTACGCATCCTTCACGACGATCCGGTGCGGCGCGCCGAGCTCGCCACGTCCGGGCGCGCACGTGCGGCGCGTTATACATGGGAGCGCACCGCGCGCACGTTAATTGAATTATGCGCGCAATATGGCGGGATCCGAATGCCAGTTCGCGCGCCGGTCAGCCCCGCCGCGCTCGCAACATCGAAGTAGACGATCCCGCTTCAATTTCCAGCTTCCGAAGGTCGCCAGCCAAAATCTGACGACGATACCTTATCGTCGCCGCGGCTAGACCCCAGACGAGGCCCATCATTAGATAAAAATGTCGCCAGTGATCCGTATCGATCACAAAGGCCTCCAATACCAGACCTACAAACGGGACGTAACTCGCGATAAGAAACGTCTGCCATGGCGAGCGTACCAAGAGCGCCCTAAATCCGATCGCCAGCGTCAAGATGGTCAGCAAAAGATAAGCGGCGCCGCCGACCCAGCCGTGATTGAGAAAGGTGCTGAGATAAGTGTTATGTGACACCCAATTCGTGGCATGGGCAAAGCCCCACGGCCCCATGCCCATGGGATGCAGCAAAATCTCACGCCAACTGTCGCGCTGCAGCAGGATGCGCGATCTGTTGTCCATATCGAGATCATAGCTTTGCAAGCGCGCGCGTTCCGCAAACATCTGAGCGACAACGTCGATCGACATCAGTAACGTCAGGATGGCCATTGCTGCAACTGCGCCACCTATCACGAAGAAGGCGAGACGGGCTCGCGTATGCGAGTCTTTCTGAGTGACGTACAGCAGATAGAGCATCAGAAGCGTGCTGAAGACGAAACTTCCCCACGCTGCGCGAGAGAATGCGAGCAATAAGCCGATAAAAATGATGATGCTCGCAACTAGATTATGCAACTTGATCTTATCGACAATGAACTCTTGGATAAGCCAGGTCAGCGGCGGGATCAGATAGCAGCCAAGCACGTTCGGGTCCTTGAAACCGGCGACTGCGCGATCATTCAAAGAAAACATGTCGAAGCCCGGAATAAAGTCGAAATACAGCCCGAAATATCCAAGCGTTCCGACAAGCGATGCTACAGCACCCGCCATGACGTACGATGACCGAAGCGTGGCGATCCGCCGCATTGTATCGTCGGCAAACATGCAGGCGAACATCACGCCCGTGATGCCGAGATAGAAAGACGTTCCGAGAAACCGAGTCGAATCGTCGTACTCATAATTGTGCACGAGATCCACGACCGGTTCGCCTTCGGCTCTGATGTATCCTGTGCCGTAGATGCGCAGCAGCCCAAGCAGACCGACGCCGTCGCGGATGAGCAACAAGATTAACAGCGGGACGATGACCCGGCTGAAGCGCACCCGTGCCAGGATGCAGGCGACGCCGAGCACGACGGCGATATATTCATAGGGCGCCGGCTGCACGAAGACGAAGAAGCTCGACAGGATACAGAGGTAGAGCGTGACGTGGAGGAAATTGTCGGCGAGCCGCTGCGGGCGGATGCCGAGGCGCGGGCTTGCCGTGTCGCGGGTGGCGGCGGAGGTCATTTGGGCGACTCGGTACTCGTGTCATTGCGCGCGACGCGAAGCAATCCAGGCGACGGCGCAGAACCGGATTGCTTGATCGCTTCGCTCCTCGCAATGACGCAACTGTGCCTGCACTTCGCAATGACGAAGCTCAATACGCGCTCTCCCCGCGCAGGAGCGCGAACGGCGTGCGCGCGAGAATGTAAAGGTCGAACAGGATCGACCAGTTCTCGATGTAATAGAGATCGTGCTCGACGCGGCGCTGGATCTTTTCCTTGCTGTCGGTCTCGCCGCGCCAGCCGTTGATCTGCGCCCAGCCGGTGATGCCGGGCTTGACGCGGTGGCGGGCGAAATAGCCGTCGACCGCCTCGTCATAGAGATGATCCTCGGCCTTGGCGTGCACGGCGTGCGGGCGCGGGCCGACCAGCGACAGGTTGCCGGTGAAGACGACGTTGAACAGCTGCGGCAGTTCGTCGAGGCTCGTTCGCCGGATGAAGCGGCCGACGCGGGTGACGCGCGGATCGTCGCGGGTGACGAGCTTTTTGGCGGTCGGGTCGGTGTGCTCGGCATACATCGAGCGGAATTTTAGGACCTCGACCAGCTCGTTGTTGAAGCCGTAGCGGCGCTGCTTGAACAAGACCGGGCCCTTGCTCTCGAGCTTTATCGCGGCGGCGATGACGAGCATGATCGGCGCCACCGCGAGCAGCGCCAGCGTGCCGACGATTTTGTCGAACAGCCATTTCATCACCACGTCCCAATCGGCGATCGGGCGGTCGAAAATGTCGAGCACCGGCACGTTGCCGATATAGGAATAGGAGCGGGGGCGGAAGCGCAGCTTGTTGGTGTGCGCGGAAAGGCGGATGTCGACCGGCAGCACCCACAGCTTTTTCAGCATCTGCAGGATGCGGCTCTCGGCCGAGATCGGCAGCGAGAAGATGACCAGATCGACGCGGGTGTGGCGGGCGAATTCGACGAGATCATCGACCGTGCCGAGCTTGGGCACGCCCTCGCAGGTCGGCGAACTGCGCTCGTCGCCGCGGTCGTCGAACACGCCGATGACGCGCACGTCGGAATCGCGCTGATGCGCGAGCGCGTCGATCAACGCTTCGCCCGGCCCGCCGGCGCCCACCACGACGGTGCGGCGGTCGAGCCGGCCCTGCCGCGTCCAACGCCGCACCAAAAGGAACAGAGCGCGGCGGAAAGCGAGCAGCGCGATCAGGCCGAGCACATAATAGCTGCCGAGCCAGACGCGCGAGAACTGATCGCCGGCCTTGGCGAAGAACGAGATGGCGACCGCGAGCAGAAACACCACCGACCAGGCCGAGGCGAGCCGCATATATTGCTTCTCGTGGCCGCGGAAGGCCTGCACCTGATAGATGTCGGCCGCCTGAAAGGCGAGCAGCGCCAGCAGCGCGATGCCGGCGATCGCCGCGAAATAATAGCGGTTGAAGCCGTTGTCCGGCACGACATAGCCAAGATAGAGCAAGAGGCCGACAGTGACGACCAGCACCACTTCAATGGCGCGCACCGCGCCGGCGAGCACGATCGGCGAATAGGCGTGGCGAAAACCTTGCGCGGCGACATCGCGCGCGGCGGGCGGCAGCGCGCGCGGCGTTTGCGGCTTCGCGTCTGCGCGCGGCATGGCCTTGACCGCGGACGACACCGCGGCCGAGGTCTCGAACAGGGTCGTGGTCTCGGGGCCGGACATGGTTAACAGCAACTTTCCCAAAACGCGCGTGGCACGCCCCGCTCTCTGCGCGCCGCACCATATGCGATGCCGCCCGGCGAAGCGACGCCGAAACATAGTGAACAATGTTCAAAAATTGGTTAGGTAAATTCGTTTCGGCAGGCGATCGCTTCGCGATAGGCGGCGAGATTGCACTCGACCATGGTGGTCAGAGAAAATTCGCTGCGCACGCGCGCACGCAGCATGCTCGCGTCGTGACGCCGCTGCTCGGGATCGTCGAGCGCGCCGGCAATGGCGGCGATCAGCGCCTGGATATCGTCGGGGGGGATCAGCTGCGAGGATTGCGGCCCGAAGATTTCGCTCATCCCGCCGACATCGGTGGCGATGATCGGCA
The DNA here is from genome assembly GCA_021324465.1 of Hyphomicrobiaceae bacterium. Taxonomy (GTDB): domain Bacteria; phylum Pseudomonadota; class Alphaproteobacteria; order Rhizobiales; family Xanthobacteraceae; genus BOG-931. The sequence goes on along the minus strand of JAJPJB010000026.1, from coordinate 70,961 downwards.
CGCCAGCGGCGGCGGCTTCGAGCGCGACATAGGGCAGCGATTCCGCGCGCGAGGGGAACACCAGCATGCGGCCCCTGGCGAAGGCCTCGCGCGCCGGGCAATGGCCGATGAAGAAGATCTGCTCGGCAAGGTCGAGCCGCTGCGCCTGCTCTTTGAGCTTCGTCGCGTCCGGGCCTTCGCCGGCGATCGTCGCGGTGACGCGCCGGCCGGACCGGCGCATGATCGACAGCGCTTCGATCAGCACGTCCAGGGCCTTGACCGGCCGCAATTCGCCGACGCAGACAATGTCGGTTGCGTCGGGCCGCGGGATGATCGGCTCGAATTCGCGCTCGGCGATGCCGTTGCGCACCACGCGCACGATGGCATGCGGCTTGCCGATCACGGTGCGAAACAGCTCGGCGATGTAGCTGCTCTCAAACAGGAACAGATCGGTGCGCGGATTGAGGAGCCGCTCCAGGGTGCGATAGAAGCCGCCGGAAAGCGTGCCGGGCGAATAGACCAGCGAGCCGCCGTGCGGCGTATAGGCGCGGATCGCGTTCGGCGCGCTCGGCGTGAGGCGCGCGAGCGCGGCGCCCTTGGCGCCGTGGCCGTGCAGCACGTCGGGCTCGATCCGCTTGATGTGGCGCGAAATGTGCCAGAGCGCGCGAAGGTCGTTCGGATCAAGCTGGCGCGTGATCGGCAGGCGCAACAGGCCGAGCGCAAGGTGTGGCGCAAGCTCGGCCAGAATCTCGTCGGCGCGCGCGCCGCCCGTGCCGGAGTCGCAAATGAGCCCGACGCGATGACCGCGCTCGATCTGGCCGCGCGCCACGTCGATGACATGGCGGAACAGGCCGCCGAGCGGCGCGCGCAGAATGTGCAGAATTTTGATGCCGGCCGGCGAGGAGTTGGTGCGCGCGGCGCGAGCGCCCGATGCGATCAGAGGAGGCGCATGGCGGCCAAAAGCGGTCCGGCTCAGAGGACGGTCGAGCGGCCGCAGGTCACTCATTTGCAAATTCCGCAAAGCGGGAAAGGCGCAGGACCGATAGAGGACCCCGCAGCGGTTAATAAATCCTGACGCGATCGCCGCGTTTTGCCTGGCGCGCGCCTTAACCGGATGGCAACCTTAATAGTTTGTGATGACGCCTGTGCTAGCGGTCCTTTGCTAGTTTTCGTCCGGTCGATGAGTGGTAGGAGTGCGTCGATGGCGTCGCCCCCGGTGAGTGATTCCGCCGATCTCGATTTTCCGGCCCTCGGCGCGGCGCTGTGGCGAAAGCGGCGCAAGATCATCATCCCGACGCTGCTGACCGCGCTTGCGGCGCTCGTCGTCGTGCAACTGATTCCGCCCAAATATTCGTCGGAAGCGCGCGTGCTCATCGAGGAGCGCGAAAACGTCTATCTGCGCCCCGACGCCGACAAGATCACCACCGATCCCGCGGTAGACCAGGAGGCGGTGACGAGCCAGGCGCAGATCATCATGTCGCGCGATGTCGCGCGCGAAGTGATCAAAAAGCTGAAGCTCAACGAGAAGCCGGAATTCGACCCGACGCTCAACGGCGTCTCGCCGGTGAAGTCGCTTTTGGCGCTGATCGGGCTCGTCAAGGATCCGCTGAGCATGACGCCGGAAGAGCGCGTGCTCACCGCCTATTACGACCGGCTCAGCGTGTTCCCGGTCGAGAAGTCGCGCATCATCGGCGTCGTCTTTCTGTCTGAGGACCCTGAGCTTGCCGCGCAAGTCGCCAATGCGATTGCCGATGCCTATCTGGTGCGCCAGCGCGAGGCCAAGCAGGAGCAGGCGCAGGGTGCGAGCCAGTGGCTCGCCAGCCAGATCGAGACCATGCGGCAGAAGGTCGAGGCCGCCGAAGCCAAGGTCGAAGATTTTCGGGCCAAGGCGAATCTTTTGGTCGGCACCAACAACACGACGCTGTCGGCGCAGCAGCTCGGCGACGTGAACGCGCAGCTCGCGGCGGCGCGGGCGCTCAAGGCCGATGCCGAAGCCAAGGCAAAACTCATTCGCGACATGCTGAAATCGGGACAGCCGATCGAGGCCTCAGACATTCTCAATTCAGAGCTCATTCGCCGGCTCACCGAGCAGCGCGTTACGCTGCGCGCGCAGCTTGCCGAGCAATCCTCGACGCTCCTCGATAATCATCCGCGCATCAAGGAATTGCGTGCGCAGATCGCCGATCTCGACGGCCAGATCCGGCACGAGGCGGAGACCATGGCGCGCTCGTTCGAGAACGACGCCAAGCTTGCCGGCGCGCGCGTGGATTCGCAGATCGCGATCCTTGACCAGCTCAAGAAGCAGGCGGCTTCCGTCAACAGCGACGATGTGCAGTTGCGCGCGCTCGAGCGCGACGCCAAATCGCAACGCGATCTGCTGGAGTCCTATCTCGCCAAATATCGCGAAGCGAGCTCGCATGACACGATCAATTCGACGCCGGCGGATGCGCGCGTGATCTCGCGCGCCACGGTATCCAATGTCCCGGCCTATCCGAAAAAGCTGCCGACCATCCTGATCGCGAGCTTTGCGATGCTGGTGCTCAGCGGCGGCATGATCATCAGCAATGAAATCCTGGCGGCGCCCGCCGGAGTCGTGCCGCTGCGGCGCGAGCCTCCGCTTGAGGCGGCCAAGCCCGAGGAAGCGGCGGAGCGGACCTCGCGCCTGGGCACGCGGCTTGGCGCGCTGTTTGGCACCGCGTCGAAAAGCGACGCGCGCAGTGCCGCTGAAATTCCGCTCGGCACCATCGCCGATGCTGCCGCCGCATTGCAGCACGGTCATGGGCGGCGCACTGCGGTATTCGGTGCGGAGCCCGGCATGAACACGACCCAGACCGCGATCAAGCTTGCGCGCGCGCTTGCCGAGCATTCGCGCGTCGTGCTGATCGGGCTTGCGTCGGGCGAAGCTGCCATCCGCGCCATTTCGAGCGAGCCCGCGGCCGACGGCCTGGCCGAACTGATGCTCGGTACGGCGTCGTTCCGCGACATCATCACCAAGGATCGGCTCTCGCCGCTGCATTTGATCTCGCCAGGACACGGCGCGATCGAGCGCGTCGAGATCGTGTCCACACGCGACATGATCATCCGCTTCGACGCGCTGGGCCGCAGCTACGATTATGTCCTGATCGATGCCGGTGTCGCGGCGGGCAGCGGCCTCGAGCGTATCGCCGACGTCGCGCCGCGCGCGGTCCTCGCCGCCGAAAGTTCCGCCAATGCCGAAGCCGCGCGCGAGCGTCTTAAGTCTGCGGGCTTCGACGACGTGACCGCGGTCCGTGCCACGCCCGATGGTCTCGGTGAGACGGCAGCGGCCGCATAACGCGAACGCCGTTTGTCTTTCGCTTGACCGTGCAGCGGCCTTGGCAAAAGATTGCCAACGCGGCTTTGTCATAGCTTATCCCGATCGAGAAACGAGTCCGACGGAACTGCATGCCCGGCCTGAAACAGACGATCATTCGCGGCGGCCTGGAATCCCTGTATTTCACCGGCGCGCATATCGCGCTGCGGCGCCTGGTGGCCGGCGTCGGCGCCATCCTGACGCTGCACCATGTCCGTCCGCGGCGTCCCGGACGGTTCCAGCCCAATCATTTGCTCGAAGTGACGCCTGACTTCCTGGCCCGGGTGGTCAAGGATCTGCGCCGCTCCGGCATCGACATCGTCAGCCTCGACGAGATGCACCGCCGTCTCACCGAAAGCGATTTCGCGCGCCGCTTCGTCTGCCTGACCTTTGATGACGGCTATCGCGACACGCTGCAATGGGCCTATCCGATCCTCAAGGCAGCCGGCGCGCCGTTTGCGGTCTATGTGCCGACCAGCTTTCCGGACCGGCTCGGCGAATTATGGTGGCTGGTGCTGGAGGCGGTCATCGCGCGCAACGATTGGATCGGGCTCGTCATCGACGGGCGCGACCGCAAATTCGAGTGCCGGACCCCGGCGGAGAAGAACGCGCTGTTCGAGGAGCTCTATTGGTGGCTACGCGCGCGCGCGACCGAGGAAGAGTTGCGCGGCGTGGTGCGCAACCTCGCGGCCGTCTATCACGTCGACATTGCCGCTTTCTGCAAGGACCTCTGCATGAGCTGGTCGGAGCTCGCCCAGCTCGCAGTCGATCCGCTGGTCACCATCGGCGCCCACACCGTCAATCATCCGATCCTGTCAAAACTGTCGGCAGACGCCGTGCGCGCGGAAATGGATCTCAGCCGCTCAGTGATCGAAGCCGCGCTCGCGGTACGGCCGGAGCATCTGTCCTATCCTTACGGCGACCGCAGCTCGGCCGGCGCGCGCGAATTCGAGATCGCGGCCGCGCTCGGCTTCAAGACGGCGGTGACCACGCGGCCCGGCATGCTTTTCGCCGAACACAATCACTGCCTCACCGCGCTGCCGCGCATCTCGCTCAATGGCGACTTCCAGCGCCTGCGCTATGTGCGCGTGCTGCTCTCAGGCAGCGCGACCGCGATGTGGAACGGCTTTCGTCGGGTCGAGGCGGCGTAAAGTAGCGTTGATTCGGCGAAGCAAGATCCGGGAGGCGAAGCTTCCGCCGCTTCCGATATAATTCAGGCGGGGCGCTGGAACGGCACATGTCGGGGCCGCGTTGCCGCAACGCGGGAGAGGTTGTCATGCCGCAGCGCAAGCTTCAGGTCGTCATTCTCGGCGCCGGCTTTGGCGGGCTTGAAGCGGCGAAAGCCTTGCGGCATGCGCCGGTCGACATCACGCTGATCGATCGGCAAAACTATCATTGCTTTCAGCCGCTGCTTTACCAGGTCGCGACCGCGGCATTGTCTCCGGCCGATATCGCCTGGCCAATTCGGCATATTTTGCGCCGACAAGCAAATGTGACGGTTTTCATGGCGGAGGTCGCAGGCATTGATGCCGCGGCACGCATCGTCAATACCAATGCCGGCCCGTTCGCATTTGACTATCTGGTGATCGCGACCGGCGCTCGGAATTGGTATTTCGGTCATGATAGCTGGGCGCGGTTCGCCCCGGGTCTCAAGCGCATTGAAGACGCAACCCGCATTCGCCGCAGTATTCTGTCGGCTTTTGAAGAAGCGGAACTGGCGCGAGATGACGCCGAGCGCGAGAGGCTGCTCACATTTGTGATCATCGGCGGCGGCCCGACCGGCGTCGAGATGGCGGGCGCGATCGCCGAGGTGGCGCGGCAGACGCTGGCGCGCGACTTCAGGCGCATCGATCCGCGCACGGCCAGAATTGTGTTGATCGAAGCGGGACCGCGTCTGCTGCCGAACTTCTCAGAACACCATGCGCGCTACGCGCACGACACGCTCGCGGCGATGGGCGTCGATGTCATGACGTCGAGCCCGGTGCTCAAATGCGATGATGGCGGCGTTGATCTCGCGGATGGTCGTATCGACGCCGGCGCGGTGATCTGGGCGGCCGGCATTACGGCGTCGCCGGCGGCGCAGTGGCTTGCGGCCGAGCATGATCGCGCCGGCCGCGTGGTGGTTCGTGCCGACCTCTGCGTTGAAGGCTTCGACACCATATTTGTGGTCGGCGATACGGTTGCCGTGAAAGACCCCGCCGGTCGGCCGGTTCCCGGTCTTGCATCTGCCGCCAAACAGATGGGCAAGTATGTCGGCAAGCTGATCGCGGCCCGTGTCGCCGGGCGATCCATGCCGCCGTTTCGCTATCGGCATCAGGGCGATCTCGCGACCATCGGCCGGCGCGCCGCCATCGTAGAGCTCGGTCGCATTCAGCTTAAGGGGTTTGTTGGCTGGATGTTCTGGAGCGCCGTGCACATCTACTTTCTGGTCGGCCTCAGGAATCGTTTCGTTGTCGCGATAACCTGGCTGTGGAGCTACATGACCTTCCAGCGCGGCGCGCGGCTCATCACCGACGCGGCTCCGACCGCCCCGGTCGATTGAGCAAGCCAGAAGCGTGGCAAGGTTACGTAGAGCGATCCGGCCGTCGATGGGCTGGCGCGCGCTATTGTACCACTGCGCCGCGAACAGATGACGCGCGTCAAACGCCGAGATAGCGGCGCAGCACGTCGGGGTTTTCGCGGATTTCGCTGGCCGGCCCTTCGTGCACGATGTGACCGTTGTTGATGATATAAGCGCGTTGCGCGAGCGCTAGCGTGGCCGCGAGATTCTGTTCCACCAGCACGATGGTCTGGCCCACCTCGACCAGCTTGCGGCAGGCCGCCATCAGATCATGAACGATCACCGGCGCGAGCCCCTCGAACGGCTCGTCCAGCAGGATCAGCTTGGGATCACGGATCAGGGCGCGCGCGATCGCCAGCATCTGCTGTTCGCCGCCCGAAAGATCGGTGCCGCGGCTGCGCCGCCGCTCGGCAAGCCGCGGGAAAATGTCATAGATGCGATCGAGCGGCCAAGCTCGGGATGCGGTGAGGCTGGCGAGCACGAGATTCTCCTCGACGTCCAGGCTGCCGAAGATACGACGGTCCTCGGGCACGAGCTGAACGCCCGCACGCGCGATCGCATGCGCCGGCTTGCCGGCCACGTCCACGCCGTCGAACACGACGGTGCCGGAGCGCGGTTGCACGAGCCCCATCAGGCTCTTGAGCGTCGTGCTCTTGCCGGCGCCGTTGCGGCCGAGCAGGGCCACCACCTCGTTCGCTTCGACGCGCAGCGAAAGATCAAACAAAATGTGGCTGTCGCCGTAATATGAATTCAGCCCATCGACCTCAAGCAAGCTCATTCCGCCGCCAACACGCCGTGCACCCCGCCGAGATAGGCTTCCTGCACTTTCGCGTTGCCCTTGATTTCGTCCGGCGTGCCTTCGACCAGCACGCGGCCTTCTTGCATGACGGTGACACGTTCGGCGAGCTCGAACAGAGAATCGACGTCGTGGTCGATGACGATCATGGTGCGACCCTTGCTGATCGATCGGAGCAATGCGACCGTCTCCACGCGCTCGCGTGGGCTCAAGCCGGCGAGCGGCTCATCGAGCAGGAGCAGGCTCGGATTGGTCGCGAGCGCAAGCCCGACTTCGAGCCGCCGCTTCTCGCCATAGGCGAGCTCCGATACGGGCGTATCCAGGCGACCGCGCAGATCGACCAGTTCGAGCGTGCGCTCGACCTGCTCGCGCAGACCGGGCAGGGCGAGCAGGCTGCGGAATAGATCGAGCCTGAAGCTGCCGCGCAGCCGTGCCAAAGCGGCGATAGTCAGGTTCTCGCGCACGGTGAGCCGGGTGAACAGCTGATTGATCTGATAACTCTTGGTCAGACCGAGCTGGCACACGTCGGTGACGCTCATGCCCGTGATGTCGCGGCCGTCGAACACGATTTGTCCGGCGGTCGGCGGTGACTCGCAGGTCAACATGCGAAAGAATGTCGTCTTGCCGGCGCCATTCGGGCCGATAATGCCGCGCCGCTCGCCGCGACGGACCGAGAAATCGATGTGGTCATTGGCGATGAGGCCGCCGTAGCGCTTGGTCAGGCCTTGCGCCGTGAGCAGGATTTCGCCGGGTTTGCTGGCGTGCGAGGGCAGAGGAACCACCGAAGCTGCGCTCGACATGGTGGCCGGCTGCGCCGCGATCGTCGAATCGGAGACGGGCGCCTCGCGCGGCGTGCGCCGACCGGCCAGGCTGGCAAGGTCGCGCAAGGCGCCGACGATACCGTGGCGCAGGAAGCAAACGAGCAGGACGAAGACGACGCCGAGGACGAGCTTCCAGGTCGCGCCGAGATGCAGCGTGGTCTGCAAGAAGTCGCTCAGATAGAGCCAGACGGTCGCGCCAACCAGCGGGCCAAACAGCGTGCTGGCGCCGCCGATCGCCGTCTGCATCACCAATTGCCCGGACGTGTCGAAGGTGAACGCGTCGGGCGGCATGAAGCCCTGCATGATGCCAAGCAGGCCGCCGGCAAAGCCGGCATAGGCGGCGGCAATGACGAAGGCGGTCAGCTTGTAGCCGTGGATGTTGTGACCGACGGCGGCGGCGCGCACCGGATTGTCGCGGATCGCGCGCAGCACCGCGCCCACCGGCGAGCGCACGATGCGCAGCGCCAGCACCAGGACGACGAAGTACCAGAACGCCAGAAACGCGTAGAGCTTGGTGTCGCTGTCGAAGTGAATCGTGGTGAAGCCGAGATACAGCGTCGGCGTCGGGACGCCCGGCAATCCGTTCTCGCCGCCGGTGTAGGCGGAGAGCGGATTGAACTCGACGAAGTAAAAGACTTCGGCGATCGCCACCGTGATCATGGCGAAATAAATGCCGGTGCGCCGCAGCGCGATCAGCCCGACCAGGAAGCCGACAACGGCGGCCGCGATCATGCCGATGAATACCGCGGTGATCACGTGCGGAAAATTGACGACCGTCAGCAAATAGGCCGCCACCATGCCGCCGGTGCCGTAGAAAGCGGACTGCCCGAACGACAGCAGCCCGGTGAAGCCGAACAGGATGTCGAAGCCGATGCCGAACAGCCCCCAGACCAGAATGCGGTTGATGGTGGGAGGCGTGAAGCCGAGGTAGGGCAGGACGAACGGCGCGGCAATGAGCGCGGCCGCGGTTAGGGTTTCGACGATGAGCGGGCGCTGCCGGAGCATCAGACGGCCGCACTCATTCGCGGCCGGCGGTGCCAAGCAGCCCATAGGGACGCAGCACCAGCACCAGCGTCATGGCGACGAACAGCATGACGTAGGAATAGCCCGGATTGAACATCGAAGTAATGCTGATGATCTCGCCGGCGATCAAGCCGCCGAGAACCGCTCCCGGAAAGGATCCGACGCCGCCGATGACGACCACAACGAAGGTCTGCACCAGGATCGCCTCGCCCACGTCGGGGGCGATCGACACCACCGGAGCATTGATGATGCCGGCGAATCCTGCCGCCATGGCGCCGATGCCGAACACCAGCATGAAGACCTTGTAAACGTCGATGCCCAGCACATCGACCATCACCGAATCCTCGATGCCGGCGCGCACGATCATGCCGATCCGCGTTCGGTAGAGCACGGCATAGAGCGCGAGCAAAGCGACCGCGACAATGCCGAGCAGCGCCAGCCGATAGGTCGGGTAAAACATGAAGCCGAGCGGCGTGATCCCAAGGAGCGGCGGCGGCGGCGGCACCGCCTTCGACAGGCTGCCGAAGAAGAACCGTATCGTCTCGACAAAGACGATGCCGATCCCGAACGTGACCAGGAGCTGGTCCTCATGCGGCCGTTTGTAGAAATACCGGATGATCGCTCGCTCCGTCACCAAGCCGACGATCAGAGTGAACAGGGAACCGGCAACGACGGCGGCGATGAACGAGCCGCTATAGCTATAGGCCAGCCAGCCCGCATAGCCGCCGAGCATGAACATGGCGCCATGCGCGAGATTGAGCACGCCGAGCGTGCCATAGATGATCGTCAGCCCGGAGGAGATCAGCGCGAGCAGCGCGCCGAGCACCAGCCCGTTGAAGCATTGCGAGATGAAATTAGCCCAGTTGACCACGCGGCATCCGCAATTCGTTTCACGTTAATGTCGCCGGCATGCCCGGCGGTGCGCCGGGCATGCCGCGCTGTCTTCGGCAGAGACGCCGTCAGGAGCTCGGACGGCGAGGGACTCGGCTGCATTCAGGTGTAATCGCCCAGATTGCAGCCGAAGGCATCGGGCTTCTGCATCAGCGGCTCACCCGGCACGACTTCGAGAACCTCCCAATAATCCTCGTTGTTCTTCATGTCGCTTGGCTTCTTGCCGCGGACGATGACGACCGGACGGACCAGCTGGTGGTCAGCGGCGCGGAAATGCACGTCGCCCACGACGGAGGGGAAGGTTTCGCCCTTCTCGTACTGCTTGATGACATCGGGCGGATAGAACGTTCCCGCCTCCGACACCATGCGCGCCCAGATGGCAAAGCTCATATACGAGTTCTCGGCCCCCCATTCCGGCCGATAGTTGTACTTCTTGTAGAAAGCGTCGACGAACATCTTGGCCAGCGGATATTTGTCCTCGAGCGTCCACCAGAAGTCCGTGGCGGCATAGACGCCGGCGGTGAGCTCCGGCCCGACCTCCTTGGCGAGGAAGGGAATCTGATAGGGGACGACCAGCGTCATCTTCGGCAGGATGCCGAACTGCTTGGCCTGCTGGATCGACAGCACCGCGTCGCGGCCCCAGTTCACGTTGACCAGGAACTCGGCGCCGGAATTGGCGATATTGGTGAGATACTGGCTGAAGTCCTGCGTGCCGAGCGGCGAGATTTGGTTGGTCACCATGGTCCAGCCGCCGTTCTGGGTCAGATAATCGTTCACCGACTTGGTCACGGTGTGGCCATAGGTATAGTCCGGCGTCATGAACGCCGCCTTGCGGTTCTTGCCGAACTGCTTGAGCAGCACCGGGCCGATCGCGTTGGCGGCGGTTTCGCCATAAAAGTTCTGGCGGAAGCCGTAGCGCACACAGTCCTTGCCGGTGGTGTCGTTGGAACCGGAAATGCCGGTGACGTAGAGGACCTTTTCGCGCTGCGCGAATTTGTTCAGTGCAACCGCGACCGCGCTCGAGGTCGAACCGGTCATGAGGATGATCTTGTTCTGGTTGATGAAGGTCTGCTGTTCCTGCACCGCCTCGTTCGGCTTGGCGGCGGAGTCGGCGACGACCAGATCGACTTTCTTGCCGAGCAGGCCCTTGCTCACCTTCGGCGCGATCTTCTGCAAGAGCGGATCGCCGTTATTGATGTGCTCGACTGCAAGCTGCCAGCCTTTGAGCTCGTCCTCGCCTTGCACCGCGTAGGTGCCGGTGCGCGGCACCGCCGCGCCGATATAGACGGTGTCGCCTTGCACTCCGGCCGGCCAAGTGCCGATTGGCTGCTGGTCGGAAATACCTACGGCCAATGCGGGCGTGCCGAACGACTGCGCCATTAGCGCGCTGCCGGCCAATCCGGCCCCCGCTTGCAACAGGTTGCGACGCGAGACGCTGCGTTCATATGTCGGTCGAGACATTTCGCAATCCTCCCTTAACTGACGTCTGCGGGGTTGACCCCGCGCATGGTTATTCGCGCACCTTCCGGCGGCCCCCGGCGCGCAACTGTCATTCACACGCGGTGCGCCGCTTCCTCGTATTCCATGAGGTCGCAGCTTCACCACATCTTGGGACTTCCGACCCCAAGCATGTTCCGCGGTCAATCCAACTTTGGTTTGATGCCGCGCCGAACCGTTGGTCCGTTGCACCGCACATCAGAGGCCAAGAAGAAGCCGGAGGAGACAACTACTCACGCGCCTGTCTCGTATCGCCAGATATTTGCAATCAAATTCGTGCAGGCAGGATCGTGAAGATCAATTTGAATACGGAATGCGGTCATTGATAAATTCTATCGCTGCGATCCTATGTCGCTGCGATATGATGTCAGCGTGCGAGGCGACGCTGCGCAAAGCTCGCTTGGCAACAATCCGGCTCAATTCGCTGGCGACGCCTGTGTCACGCTCCAGATCGCCCTCGGCTGACGACCGGACTGGGGAGCTGAGACGGCGGCGGTCACGGCAGATTCAGGTCCGAGGCGGCAGGCATCGACACTCACCCAGGGGTTACACGGTCGATCGGCGGAGGCGACGGAGAACGGGCCGGTCACCCAACAGGCCCACAGCAGGTCCACGGCAGGCCCTTTGCAAGGCGTGGCTTCCTGATTGCGTGTGGCCTGCATTCCGCCGCAATCTCGCGACGCCGTCCTCTCACTTTTGCCACACTCAAGAATCGTTAATCGTTTGCGCTTTCACTCTGGGTTGCCGGATCGGATGGGTGGGCTGAGGGGGAATGCGGGGCACGTCTTTCCTGTATATTGCTGTTGCCGTGGCTACGTTTGCGGGAACGTTCCTCGTTTTGCGGGACGACCCTCAGCAGGCGGAGCAATCTGCGGCCGAGCCGATCGTCGTGGTTCCGCTGAAGTCGGACCGCCTCAAAGGCATAACCGATGTGCTCACTCAGAAAGTTGTTCGTTTGCAGAAATTCTTCGCTCCGAACAGCCGGCTGCCTGATTTGAGCGTCGCAAAGCAGCTTTCTTATCTGGTGCATGCCTATGTCTATTCGGAAGTGCCGCCGCAACAGCGGCCGCCCGATATCGCGCTGGCCTCGCTGAAAGACGTTCCGCTCGGGACGCCCGTCGAGGAAATCAAACACGCGTCCGACGCCTTCAGCCTGGACTTCAATTTCATGAAGGCGGTCGCGAAGGTGGAGTCCGATTTCGATCCGACGCAGCGCACGGGCTCGTATGTCGGCCTATTCCAGCTCAGCAAGTACGAGTTCGCCAAATACGGCTCCGGCGATATTCTCAATCCGCGTGACAATGCCATTGCTGCCGCATTCAAGTTCGCGACCTCGGCCATCATGTTTGAGCTCACGACACACAAGAAGCCGACGATCAGCGATCTCTATCTGATCCATCAGCAAGGCACGCAAGGCGCGGAGGAGCACGTCAATCATCCCGAGCGTGTCGCCTGGAAGTCGATGTGCGCCACCGACGAAGGCAGAGAAAAGGGCGAGGCGTGGTGCAAGCGGGCGATCTGGGCCAACACGCTTCCTGAGGTCAAACAAATCTGGAAATCCGTCGACAATCTCACGTCCGGCGCCTTTGTAAGAATGTGGGAAAGCCGCATCGACGGCCTCTATGCGCGCTACTCAGAGGCGCTGACGAATTGATCTTCTGATCATGCGCACAGCTGGCAGGGCTCCTCGCGCTCGCAACGCTGCCCGCCTCGGGCCGGCTCTCATGCGGCAGGTTTGCCAGGCCCGCGCTGACGCGACATGCGGCCGTTGCAGATGAGGCGCCGGCTTGGGCGGCGATCTGCGCGAGTGTATGGGGGTTGGCGCCGCAAACTGGCTTGGCGAGCCTCGATTGCCTCGCGCGCCGCGGCTGGTCGCCCCAGTTTCCGGTGTTTCCGCATGGGCGCTGGAAAACCTCGATGTGGGACGCCTTCGGCGACGCGCTCGTCCGTTTCATCCCCCGCAATGCGTCAACTATCTCGCCCGCGCCGGCATGCTCCGTCAAAAATGAATTCGCTGTAGTATCAACATGTTGTGCTGGATTGCTCGGTTCTTCAAACCTGTGGGGGAATGGGCCGCGCTCCGCCAGGTGCCCATCACAAAAGAAAAGCAGGGCCAACGCCCTGCTGTAAAATCCTCGTCTGACCCATAACCCACGTTTAATTATCTGGATGCGGCTTGCATTTCGGCTTGGACGTGGCTGGCGATGCTTTCCGCTCGCGGGTCATCCTCCCGAGACTTGGACCGCTACCCCGCAGCTTGCCGATCAGTCGGCGCTCCGAGGCTCGCCAGCTAGTCGTAATCGATCTTCAAAGCCTTGTCATCATCTTACCATCGCCCGGCGCAAAAAAATTCTGGTTCGGACGGCGATCCGGGATCGCTCTCCGGCGGACCTGCGCCCCGGCGATTGCTCTTGTAATTCGGAGACCTTTGCGGCTTGTTTGGCCGCCGGTCTCGACCGCCGATCCGGCACAGCGGATTTTCATGCGCCTCTCCCGATACTTCCTGCCCATCCTGCGCGAAATACCGAAAGAGGCGGAGATCGCCTCCCACCGGCTCATGCTGCGGGCCGGCATGATCCGGCAGGAGGCAGCCGGCATCTATGCCTTCTTGCCGCTGGGATTGCGGGTCCTCGACAAGGTGTGCCGCATCGTGCGCGAGGAACAGAACCGCTCCGGCGCAATCGAGCTCCTGATGCCCACCATCCAGTCGGCGGAGCTCTGGCGGGAGAGCGGCCGCTACGAGGCCTATGGCAAGGAGATGCTGCGGTTCAAGGACCGCCACGAGCGGGAAATGCTCTACGGCCCGACCAATGAGGAGATGATCACCGAGATTTTCCGCAGCTATGTGCGGTCCTACAAGGATTTGCCGCTCAATCTCTATCATATCCAGTGGAAGTTCCGCGACGAGGTGCGACCGCGCTTTGGCGTGATGCGCGGGCGCGAATTCCTGATGAAGGACGCCTATTCTTTCGACCTCGATTTCGAAGGCGCCAAGCATTCCTATAACCGCATGTTCGTCGCCTATTTGCGCACCTTTGCCCGGATGGGGCTGCGTTCCATTCCCATGGTCGCGGAGAGTGGGCCGATCGGCGGGAATCTGTCCCATGAATTCATCATCCTGGCCGATACCGGCGAGAGCGAAGTGTTCTGCCACGGCGACTATCTGACCTTCGAGGTGCCGGGGCCGGACGTGGATTTCGACAATGCCAAGGCGCTGCAGGCCATCGTCGACAAATGGACGTCGCTCTATGCGGCGACGTCGGAAAAGCACGATCCGTCCCTTTTCGCCAAGCTCGGTCCAGGCAAGGGCCTCTCGGCCCGCGGCATCGAGGTCGGACATATCTTCTATTTCGGTACAAAATATTCCGAGCCGATGAAGGCCATTGTGACAGGACCGGACGGGACCGATCGGCCGGTTCATAGCGGCTCCTATGGCATCGGTCCGAGCCGGCTGGTGGCCGCCATCATCGAGGCATTCCATGACGATGCCGGCATCAAGTGGCCGCAATCCGTGGCGCCGTTTGGTGCCATCATCCTCAATCTCAAGCAGGGCGGCGCCGATACCGATCCGGCCTGTGAACGGCTCTATGCGGAACTCACCGCCAAGGGGGTCGACACGCTCTACCATGACCTCGAGGAGCGCCCGGGGTCGAAATTCGCGACCGCCGACCTGATCGGTATTCCCTGGCAGATCCTGGTTGGCCCGCGCGGGCTTGCCGAGGGCAAGGTCGAGGTCAAGCGCCGTGCCGACGGGACGCGGGAACTCATGTCGCCGGCCGATGCCGTGACGCGGATTTCCCAAGGAAGCAACTTGCTTTACGCCTAAGCTCTGCGGCTTGCTAAGACTGCCCAACAGGGCCGTTTCCGGGCGCGCGCAAGGAACCTGTGCGTGACGCTCCTTGGTGCGACACTACCAGGCTTGAAACCGCCAGAATCGTGTGAAACTCGGGGTAATCGCGGGGACCAGACCTAGATGGCCGAGCCGACCGGCACCCATCCCTTCTCGGCATTCGAATGGATGTTGTCGTTGCGCTATCTGCGCGCGCGGCGCAAGGAGGGATTCATCTCCGTCATAGCCGGATTCTCATTCGTCGGCATCATGCTCGGCGTGGCGACGCTGATCATCGTCATGGCGGTGATGAACGGTTTCCGCCAGGAGCTGCTGTCAAAAATTCTCGGCCTGAACGGCCATCTGTTGATCCAGCCGCTGGAATCGCCGCTCACCGACTATGCGGATGTGTCGGCGCGGGTGTCGAAAGTCGACGGCATTTATCTCGCCGCGCCTTTGGTCGAGGGGCAGGCGCTGGCCTCTTCGCCCTTCAATGCGTCAGGCGTGGTGGTGCGCGGCATGCGCGGCGCCGATCTGGCAAAGCTCACGCAAGTCGCAAAGAACATCAAGCAGGGTACGCTCGATGGCTTCGACGACAACCAAGGCATCGCGATCGGCAGCCGGCTTGCCGAACAGCTCTCGGTTCGCGCCGGCGATAATCTCACGCTGGTCGCGCCGCGCGGCGCCGTGACGCCGATGGGCACGACGCCGCGGATCAAGGCCTATAAGATCGCCGCCGTATTCGAGATCGGCATGTCGGAATACGACTCCGCCTTCGTCTTCATGCCGTTGACCGAGGCGCAGGCCTATTTCAACCGCTCGGGCGACGTCACCGCCATCGAGGTCTATACCAACGATCCCGATCATATCGACAATTTCCGCAAAGCGGTGACGACTGCGGCGGCGCGGCCGATCTACATGGTCGACTGGCGCCAGCGCAACGCCACCTTCTTCAACGCGCTGCAGGTCGAGCGCAATGTGATGTTTCTGATCCTGACCTTGATCGTGCTGGTGGCCGCGCTCAATATCGTCTCCGGCCTCATCATGCTGGTCAAAGACAAGTCGAGCGACATTGCGATCCTGCGCACCATGGGGGCGTCGCAGGGCGCGATCATGCGCGTGTTCCTGATCACCGGCGCCTCGATCGGCGTCATCGGCACGCTGGTCGGCTTCATTCTCGGCACCGTCGTCTGCCTCAATATCGAGGAGATTCGCCGGTTTCTGTCCTGGCTCACCAATACCGAGCTGTTCTCGCCGGAGCTTTATTTCCTGTCGCAGCTTCCGGCCGACATGAATGTCAAGGAAACCACGGCAGTCCTGATCATGGCGCTCGGACTGTCGCTGCTGGCAACCCTCTATCCGTCGTGGCGGGCGGCGCGGCTCGATCCGGTCGAAGCGCTGCGCTACGAGTGATCAGCCGCCATGGACGACACCACCGCGATAGGCGAGGCCGCAACGTCGATCACCGACAAGGAGGAGCAACCGGTCGTCTTTCTGCATGGCATCTGCCGTCACTTCCGGCAGGGCGACTCGCGCCTTGACATCCTCAAGGAAGCCGAGCTTGCGGTTTGGCCCGGCCAGTCGGTGGCCCTGGTGGCCCCGTCGGGCTCCGGCAAATCGACGCTGTTGCACATCGCGGGCCTGCTCGAACATCCGGATGCCGGTGAGGTCTATATCGATGCGATCGCCACGTCGCAGCTCACCGACGTTCAGCGCACCCGCATCCGCCGCACCGAGATCGGCTTCGTCTATCAGTTTCACCATCTCTTGCCGGAATTCTCGGCGCTGGAAAATGTCATGCTGCCGCAGCTGATCCGCGGCCTGTCGCGCGCCGAGGCCGTTTCGCGCGGTACCGAATTGCTGGCCTATCTCGGCCTGAAGGATCGGCTCGCGCACCGTCCGGCCGAGCTGTCGGGCGGCGAGCAGCAGCGTGTGGCGATTGCACGCGCGGTGGCAAACGCGCCGCGCATTCTTCTCGCCGACGAGCCGACCGGCAATCTCGACGCCCGCACTGCCGATCACGTCTTCTCAACCTTCAATCAGTTGGTGCGTGCCTCGGGGCTCGCCGCCATCATCGCTACCCACAATATGGACATCGCCGCGCAAATGGATCGCCGCGTCACCATCCGCGACGGTGCGGTGCTGGAGTTGGATTAGAGCATTTTCCGGAAAAAGCGGACACCAGTTCTCCGCAGGAAAATGCGACAAGGCGGAGCGTTTCCCGATTCGATCGGATCGGAAACACTCCAGGCTTGGCGAAAGTCCAACCAGATGCGTGGCCTCATGGGAGCAGGTGGCGGGTCCGGTCGTGTCAGGAGCCGCCTTTGTTGTGTGGTTTTGGCCGGCGGCAGCAGAGCAAGATCAATGCCGTCCCGCGATCACGGTTAGCATCAATGGACGTCTCGCCGAGGCGATTCCGCCGACCGGTCTAATACTGCGCACGCGGATGCCGTGACCGCACGGCCGGAGCAGGCGGCCGGTACCAGTCGTTCTGCTGGCAGAAGCCGCCGATGCCCTGCACCGTGGCCAAGCACTGGGCGAGGGTGGAAAAGCCGCAATTGGTGCCGCCGAAGCCGTTGCCGTAGCGTGCGCACCACGGATAATTTTGCGCCTGCGCAGGCGGTGCGACGGCGCTCATCGCCGCCGCGATCCCAAAGACCAGAAGCGCTGTCTTCATGATAACCTCCGTTTGCTGCCTTAATCGGGCATCGCTCTAAGAGTTGCGTGCATGCAGTTTGCGCGGATGGCCCGCCGGCGCTCCTGCGAGCGGCGGCTTATACGTATCGTTCCTCGCGCAGAAGCCGCCCGAGCCGCGCACCGTCGCCATGCACTGCTCGTAAGAGACGAAGCCGCAATTGGTGCCGCCAAAGCCGTCGGCAAAGTTCGAGCACCATGGATAATTGGTCTGGGCATCACCGGGCGTTGCGGGGGCCGCAGACAGCGCCGGCATGGTGAGGGCGACGGACAGAAACGGCCAAAATCTCATATTGCCTCGCAATGCTCGCCTTCCAATCCTCGCCTCCCGGTGGGCGCATCGGCGCAGCGGCTCAAGGCGCCTTCTGCGCTCGGCGCGGCCCCGCTGAGACGCTCGGCTGGTATTGTGTGTTGATCTGGCAAAAGCCGCCGATGCCAAGCCGTGACGCCAGGCATTGGTCGAATGTGACAAAGCCGCAATTCTCGCCGCCTTCAAAGGCGGTCGATATCAGGCACCAGGGATAATTGCTCTGCGCGAAGGCGGGCGGCGCCGAGCCGCTCAGTCCAAGCGCCGTAGCAAGGGCGAAGAGCGGGACGGGCTTCATATCCAACCTCCCGAGGCTTTGCGGGATGAACGCCGGTGCGGCGCCGTTATTTCATCTCGCGTGCAACAGGCCTGATGGAGGCTCGGCAGGGCTGTGCCGGAGGTCACCTCGAAAACAAGGAGGCCGCCCGGCGGCGGCCTCCCAACTGTGCGTGCTGCAACGGAACTCACCAGCACGGTCGGCAACGGCACCCCCAGGGACCGCAGGCGCGGACCCAGCCCGGCGGGCAATAGGGGCCGAAGCCGCGACAGGCGGCTTGCTTGAGCGGGGTGGCGTTCTGAATTTGAGCGTGCAGGCTCGAAGCGCCGCCCGCCTGTGTTTGGGCATTCGCGGCGATCGCCAAGCCACTCAGCATCAGTGCGGCTGTGGCCAAGGTCAGTGTCAGTCTGCGCATAGCACTCTCCTCGTCATCTTCCTTTTCGTTCCTTTTCGTGCCGATCAGGCCAAAATTGCTACGGCGCGGCGACAACGCGGGGCGAAGTTGCATCTCCGTAGCACCGATCCGGCGGAATCAGATCGGTTCGACGACTCTTATATGCGCGATCGCCTGCGGCGGGTCGGTGCTCGAGTAGGGACGCGGGGTTAACTTCCTGTAATTAATGGCAGTGTGGTTGCACGGCACAAAGATGCCGATCACAACGCCGCTCACGCTCGACTTGCCCGCGACGCTGTCCCGCACATTGCTGTGCGCAAGCCGCGCGAGGCATCGCCCGGCGCTTGGTCAGGACGCCTCTTGCCGTCGCGGTGATTGCTGCACGATCTCATCGCGGCGCTGCTGCGCAGCCAAACGCTCGGCCTCGTCGAGATATTGCGCGGCCCGTCTGGCGAGGTGTTCGGCGTCCGCCGGGTCGCCGACATGACGCGTGCGCAACGCAAAGGCGAACAGCCGTTCGGCTTGGATGCGCAACTTGTCTGCACTGATCATGGCGTTACACGCCGGGAACCCGGCAAATAAGGGCCGCGGCGTGGCGCCCAGGATCAGTGCGACATGGACGAGTATGGCACTTCGCCGGAATGACGGTCGCGGCGAATGCATCGGCTGCTCTCCGGCCGGCCGTTGCCCACGGCGCAACGCGCTCCCCGACCCGCCGGGAACTGAGAATCACCCAAGCAGGGCCGAAAGCCGCGAAGTCGAATGCGAATGCCGGACTTGAATAATGGCCCGTCTTGCAAACTCGCGCACCTGCCTCACCGAGCGGCGTCCGCCTTGGACAGACCGACTTCGGGAAACGGCGGAACATCCATTGATGGGCTCGACGCGTTCGAGGCGAGGCGAAAACGCTGGGGTACTGGGTCAGTTCAACTGACCCCAGTGCCAACGTTCGCGACGTTACGCTTGGCAATGTCAAGTGTAACGTCGCGCTTGACATTGACCCGGAACAAGAAGTGAACTATGTTCCCTATTCGTTCCTACACAGGGCGTCAGGAAAGGGGTCAATCATGGTTCGCTCGGTCGTCGAAGAGGCTTTGGCGCTGGCGGCAATCGGCTTGTTTCTGGCTACGGTCGCGGTCTGGGCGCAGGTGCTCGGCGTGGTCTAGGCCGCGACGCGACGGTTCGTCGTGGCCGGACGTTTGCGTCCTGCGATCGGTCCGCAGGACCGCTTGCTCCGGCCATCCACGTCTTTGTCGTCTTAAAGCACACTTGTCTGCCCAGGACAGTGGACAGAGACGCGGATGCCCGCGTGAAAGGCGCGCGAAGCGACCCCACCTTCGCGCGGCATACGCGGGCATGACGATCCGCGGCGCCCTGCGCAAGCGGCTTGCGGGCTCGCCTTGCGGACCTTGCCTGCGGGCATATTGGGGAAAAGTAGAGGGGACTTGGCCAAACGTCGCGACAAGAATCGCCGATTGTCTGTAAGTCAGTCGCACGTGATCGGTCGCGGCCGCGCGATCCCCGGACGCCTTGCGCGGAACGGTCGACAGGAAATTGGCAATGTCCGCTGAGCCCGGCTTCGTCCATCTGCACGTTCACTCGTCCTACTCGCTGCTCGAAGGCGCGCTGACGATTGCGCGGCTGGCCGAGCTTGCCAAGAAGGATCGGCAGCCGGCTCTGGCGCTCACCGACACCGACAATATGTTCGGTGCGCTCGAATTTTCCGAAAAGCTCGCCGGCTACGGCATTCAGCCGATCATCGGCTGCGCGGTCGGCATCGATTTCGCCGATCAGGAGAGCCGCAATGGTGCGCACGACCAGAATTTTCCGCGCATCGTGCTGCTCGCTGCCGCGGAGCAAGGCTATCGCAGCCTCATGCGGCTCATCTCGCGCGCCTATCTCGACACCTCGCCGCAGGAGCGCCCGCATATCACGCTCGCAGCGCTTGCCGGCGAGACCAGGGGCCTGATCGCGCTCACCGGCGGCCCGGGCGGCCCGCTCGATACCGCCATCGCCGGCGGCCAAAATGTCCTGGCCGCGTCGCGCTGTGAGATTTTGCAAAGCCTGTTCGGCGATCGGCTCTATGTCGAATTGCAGCGCCATGGCATGCCGGCCGAACGGGCTGTCGAGTCGGCCTTGATCGATCTTGCCTATGCGCGCGCGCTGCCACTGGTTGCCACCAATGAGCCGTTCTTCGCGGCGCGGGAGGATTACGAGGCGCATGACGCGCTGCTGTGCATCGCCGAGGGCAGGCTCATCGCCGACAGCGACCGCCGGCAATTGACCGCCGAGCACCGCTTCAAGAGCCGCGCCGAAATGGCGGACCTGTTTGCCGATCTGCCGGAAGCGCTGGCCGCCACGATCGAAATCGCCGAGCGCTGCAGCTTCCGTCCGCAGAAAAAGGCGCCCATCCTGCCGCGCTTCACCGAGGGCGACGAGCCGCAGGCATTGCGCGATGCGGCTCTGGCCGGCCTGAAAAAGCGCTTCGCCCGTCACGGCATCGCGCAGGGCCACACCGAACAGGAATATTACGAGCGCCTCGATTTCGAGCTCGGCGTCATCGCGCGCATGAACTATGCCGGCTACTTTCTGATCGTCGCCGACTTCATCCAATGGGCCAAGGCGCAGGGCATTCCGGTCGGGCCGGGCCGCGGCTCGGGCGCCGGCTCGCTGGTCGCCTATGCGCTGACCATCACCGATCTCGATCCGATCCGCTTCGACCTTCTGTTCGAGCGTTTCCTCAATCCGGAGCGCGTGTCGATGCCGGATTTCGACGTCGATTTCTGCCAAGACCGGCGCGACGAAGTGATCCGCTATGTGCAGGAGAAATACGGCCGCGATCAGGTGGCGCAGATCATCACCTTCGGCACCTTGCAGGCGCGCGGGGTGCTGCGCGATGTCGGCCGCGTGCTGCAAATGCCCTACGGGCAGGTCGACAAGCTGTGCAAACTCGTGCCGCAGAATCCGGCCAATCCGATCCCGCTCGGCCGTGCCATCGAAGACGAGCCGCGGCTGCAAGCCGAGCGGGATCGCGATCCGGTAACGCGGCGAGCGTTCGACATCGCGCAGAAGCTCGAGGGCCTGCATCGCCACGCTTCGACCCATGCCGCGGGCATCGTGATCGGCGACCGGCCGTTGACCGAGCTCGTGCCGCTCTATCGCGATCCGAAATCGCTGATGCCGGTGACCCAATACAACATGAAATGGGTCGAGCCGGCCGGCTTGGTGAAGTTCGACTTCCTGGGCTTGAAGACGCTCACCGTGCTCGACGTCGCGGTCAAGCTTGTCAAGCGGCGCGGCATCGACATCGATTTGTCCAACCTGCCGCTCGATCACGCCAAGACTTATGAAATGCTGGCGCGCGGCGAGACGGTCGGGGTGTTCCAGGTGGAAAGTGCCGGCATGCGGCGAGCGCTCGTCGACATGCGTCCCGATCGATTCGAAGATCTGATCGTGCTGGTGGCGCTGTATCGCCCGGGCCCGATGGCAAATATTCCGACCTATTGCGCGCGCAAGCTGGGTCACGAACCCACGGATTACCTGCACCCAAAGCTCGAGCCAATCCTCAAAGCGACTTACGGCATCATCACTTATCAGGAACAGGTGCAGCAGATCGCCCGCGATCTTGCCGGTTACAGCCTCGGCAAGGCCGACATTCTGCGCCGGGCCATGGGCAAGAAAGACAAGAAGGAGATGGCGTCGCAACGCGACAGCTTCGTCTCCGGCGCGGTCGAGCGCGGTATCGGACGTGCCGATGCGGAAGCGATCTTCGATACCTGCGCGAAATTCGCAGAATATGGCTTCAACAAGTCACATTCGGCGCCTTACGCGCTGCTCACCTATCAGACCGCCTACATGAAGGCGAATTATCCGGTCGAGTTTCTTGCCGCCTCGATGACGCTCGACATGGGCAATACCGACAAGCTCGCCGAATTCCGCGCCGAGGCCGAGCGGCTCGGCATCAAGGTCGAGCCGCCGTCGATCAATCGCTCGGCCGTCGAATTCGAGGTCGGCGACAATACGATCTTATACGCGCTTGCGGCTTTGCGCGGAGTGGGCCGCCAGGCGGTCGAAAGCATCGTCGCCGCGCGCGGCGACACGCCGTTTGAAAGCCTGGCCGATTTCGGCCGGCGCATCAATCCGCGTGCGATCAACAAGCGCGTGCTGGAAAGCCTTGCAGCGGCCGGCTGTTTCGATGCGATCGAGCCCAATCGCGCGCGCGCTTTCGCCGCGGTCGATGCAATCCTTGCGACCGCGCAGCGCACGCATGACGATTTGGCGCTCGGACAGTCGGAACTGTTTGGCGCCGCGGCTTCGGCCGCGCCGATCGCGGTGCCGGCGCGCGAGCCGTGGCTGCCCGCGGAGCGCCTGCAGCGTGAATATGAAGCGGTCGGCTTCTTCCTCACCGGCCATCCGCTGGACGATTACGGCGCCGCGCTCAAGCGGCTGCGCGTGCAGTCGTGGTCGGAATTTTCGCGCGCGGTGAAAGCCGGGGCCGGGGCAGGGCGCGTCGCCGGCACGGTCGTGACGCGCACCGAGCGGCGCACCAAGACCGGCAACAAGATGGGCATTATCGGATTGTCCGACCCGAGCGGGCATTACGAGGCGGTGCTGTTTGCCGAGGGGCTTGCGCAATATCGCGATCTGCTCGAGCCGGGCACCGCCGTGCTGCTGTTCCTCACCGCCGAAGTGCAGGGCGACGAAGTGCGTGCGCGCATCCAGTCGGTTGAGCCGCTCAACGAAGCGGCGGCGCGCATGCAGCGCGGTCTGCGCGTGTTCCTGCGCGACGAGGCGCCGATTGCGGGGGTGGCGCGCCGGCTCGAGCCGATGCAGAACGGCGGCCGCAACGGCGCGGATTACAGCGCGGGCGAAGTCTCGATGGTGCTGATGCTGCAAAACGGCAGCGAGGTCGAGATCAAATTGCCCGGCCGCTTCAAGGTCTCGCCGCAGATCGCCGGCGCCATCAAGGCGGTGACCGGCGTGGTCACGGTCGAGGCGCTGTAGCTCATGCCAAGCTCCACTCGGCCTGCCGCTTCAGGGCGGCATTCATGGCGTTGAAACCGGTCTCGGTCGCGTCGAGCGTGGCCCGGAGCATGCCCACCAGAAGACCGGAAAAATTTTCGCCGTGCGTCAAGCGGGTGCGGTCCGCGCCCAGCGGATCGAGCAGAAAATAGTGCTCGCCGTCGAAGATTCCCGGGACGACAAAATGACCGAGCCAGCGCAGCTCACGTTCCGGCCGGACCCTAAGCAGCGTCGGGCGTAGCGTGATGGCCGACTTGCCGGGGGGATGAAGGTTAATGGTCAGACGTTCGCCGGCTGCGAGGTTGCCCGCAATCGACGTGATGAACGGATTCCAGGCGCCGATTTGCGCAAAATCCGTCAGGACCGCCCAAACCTTCGCAGTCGACGCATTGATGTCGATCTCGGTTTCAATGCGGCGCCTCGCCATTTGCGATCCTTGCGGCCTATACTACGGCGTTATGCCCGCGCTTGTCGCGGCAGTCCACGTCTTGCGCGCTACAGGTCAGCAAGAGGTGGACGGGCCCCCGCCAGGTCCGGCCGTCACGCTATGGGCAAGCCAATTCGGCTGCACTTGGAATTGGCCCCTTCACCCGCTATGTGAAGCGCTCTGCGCTAAACAGCGGCCGCGTCATTTTCCGACCAATTACGGCAGTCTGGCCCCGAAAATATGCTTCGGATCGAGAATCTCGTTTTCAGCGCCTGGGGCCGAAAATTCTTCGATTCCGCCAGCGTGACGATCCCCTCCGGCACCAAGGTCGGCCTGGTCGGGCGCAACGGCGTCGGCAAATCGACGCTGTTCAAGCTCATCCTCGGCGATCTCGTGCCGCAGGGCGGCGATATCATCCTGCCAAAGCGGGCGCGGATCGGCTCGGTCGAGCAGGAACATCCGGCCACGCCGGTGACACTGCTCGACACCGTTCTGGCGGCGGATCACAGGCGCGAAGATCTCAACGCGCAACTTGCGACCGCCGCGCCTGAAGAGCTCGCCGAAATCTATTGCGCGCTCAACGCCATCGACGCCGATCGTGCGCCCTCGCGGGCGGCTGAGATTTTGCGCGGGCTCGGCTTTTCCAACGACGATCTCGCCCGCCCGATGGCGGAATTTTCCGGCGGCTGGCGCATGCGCGTTGCGCTTGCGGCGGCGCTGTTCGCCGAGCCGGATATTCTGTTGCTCGACGAGCCCACAAACTATCTCGATCTCGAAGGCGCGCTCTGGCTCGAAGCGCGCTTGAGGAAATATCCCAATACCGCGCTGATCGTCAGCCACGACCGCGAGCTGCTCAACAGCTCGGTCGATGCCATCCTGCATTTGAGCCAGGGCAAGCTTGAGCTCTATTCCGGCGGCTACAACCAGTTTGAGACCCGCCGCGCCGAGAAGACGCGCCTCCAGGCCGCCACGCGCGCCAAGCAGGAGGCCGAGCGCGCGCATCTGCAAAAGTTCATCGATCGCTTTCGCGCCAAAGCGAGCAAGGCGGCGCAGGCGCAGTCGCGCATCAAGCGGCTCGCCAAGCTCGAACCGATTGCCGAACTGGTCGAGGAGCGCGTCGCGCCGTTCACGCTGCCGTCGCCGAATCGGCCGCTGGCGCCGCCGCTGTTGCAGCTTGAAGGTGCCGCCGTCGGCTACAACCGCACGCCGGTGCTGCGGAAACTTAATCTGCGGCTCGATGTCGACGACCGGATTGGGCTTCTCGGCGTCAACGGCGCCGGCAAATCGACCTTTGCCAGGATGATCGCCGGCGCACTGCCGCTGCAGGCCGGCCAGATGAAACGCGACAGCCGCATCAAGGTCGGCTGGTTTCATCAGCATCAGATCGAAGCGCTCGATCCGCACGACACGCCGCGCGACATTCTGCGGCGCAAACAGCCCGACCTTGGCGAATCCGCGCACCGCGCGCGGCTCGCGCAATTCGGCCTCGCTTGCGAGAAGCAGGACACCACCGTCGCCAATCTTTCCGGCGGTGAGCGCGCGCGGCTGCTGCTTAACCTGATCGGCATGAGCGCGCCGCACCTGCTCATTCTCGACGAGCCGACCAACCATCTCGACCTCGAGAGTCGGCGCGCGCTGCTTGATGCGCTCAACGATTATGAAGGCGCGGTCATTCTCATCACGCACGATCGCTCGCTGATCGAGCTCGTCGCCGACCGGCTGTGGCTGACCGCCGACGGCGAGATCAAGCCGTTCCAGGGCGATATGGACGACTACGCCCGTTTCGTTGTGGAGCGGGCGCGGGCAGGGGGACGCGCGCCTTCGCAAGGCGCGGTACATCGTGCGTCCGCGGACGACTTGGCCGATGCGCAAGCGGTCGTCGCCGCCGAGCAAAAGGCGGCCGCCGAAGCGCGCTATGCGGCCAAAAAGGCCGCGAGAAGGCGCCGCCGAAGGGGGTATTGACCGCCTATGGGTTGTTGCTTCCGGCCCAACGTCCCTATATAAGCGCGGCAATCTCACACGCGGACCTTGGCTTATGCCGTCCGGTGTCGGTCTCCTTCAGGAGGTCGGCTCGCGGTCCGCGGCGGATCAACCGGAGAATGTCTTTATGGCGCTGCCAGACTTCAGCATGCGCCAGCTGTTGGAAGCTGGCGTGCATTTCGGCCATCAGGCCCACCGTTGGAATCCGAAGATGTCCGAGTACATCTTCGGCACCCGCAACAACATCCATATCATCGATCTCACGCAGTCGGTGCCCATGCTGCATCGGGCGCTGCAGGCGGTCAGCGACACCGTCGCCGAAGGCGGGCGTATCCTGTTCGTCGGCACCAAGCGGCAGGCGCAGGACGCGATTGCGGACGCGGCCAAGCGCTGCGCGCAATATTACGTCAATTCGCGCTGGCTCGGCGGCACGCTGACGAACTGGAAGACGGTGTCGAATTCGATCAAGCGGCTGCGCGCGCTCGACGAGATGCTCAGCTCGAACGAGGCGCAGGGCTACACCAAGAAGGAGCGGCTGACGCTCCAGCGCGAGCGCGACAAGCTCGATCGCGCGCTTGGCGGCATCAAGGACATGGGCGGGCTTCCCGACATGGTCTTTGTCATCGACACCAACAAGGAAGATATCGCGATCAAGGAGGCGCAGCGGCTTGGCGTGCCGGTTGCCGCCATCGTCGACACCAATTGCGATCCGGACGGCATTACCTATGTCGTGCCGGGCAATGACGATGCGAGCCGTGCGATCACGCTTTACTGCGATCTCGTGGCAAAGGCCGCGATCGACGGCATTTCGCGCGCGCAAGGCGTCCAGGGCATCGACATCGGCGCCCAGGCCGAGCCAGTCGCCGAGGAATTGCCGGCGGAGACCAGCACGCTCGGCTTCGAGCCGCTGTCGGGCCCGCGCGGCGTTGCCGACGATCTCAAGAAGCTTCCCGGCGTGTCGCCGACCATCGAGAAGAAGCTCAACGACCTCGGCATCTTCCACTACCAGCAGATCGCCGAGTTCTCGCCGCAAGCGGCCCACAATGTCGGCGAGGAGGTCGGGCTCCCCGGCCGCGTCGAAAGCTGGATCGCCAAGGCCAAGCAGTTGACGGCCGAGGAAGTGTAAGGCGCGTCATTCCGGGACGCGGGCGCTCGTCCGCCGCTCTGGAACGCACGGCGCGGCAGCTTCTCGCTCGCGCTCCTATCGAGTGCCGATGAGTATGGGGCCGAGCTCGTCGCGTTGCTCGGCTCCTCAAGATGATGAAGGCGCAAGGACAACAGCAATGGCAGAGACGATCAGCGCATCCATGGTCAAAGAGCTCCGCGAGCAGACGGGCGCCGGCATGATGGATTGCAAGGCGGCGCTCAGCGAAACGGGCGGCAATATCGAAGCGGCCGTCGACTGGCTGCGCAAGAAGGGCCTGTCGAAGGCCGCCAAGAAGGCCGGCCGGGTCGCGGCCGAGGGCCTGATCGGCGTTGCGGTTGCGGCCAACAAAGGCATCGTGGTCGAAGTCAATTCGGAGACCGACTTCGTCGCGCGTAATGATCTGTTCCAGGGCCTGGTGAAGATGATCGCGGATGCCGCGCTCACTGCGGGCGCTGACTTGAGCAAGATTCTGACCGCGAAGGCCGGCAATATCACCATTGCCGATGCGATCGCCGACACGGTCGCCAAGGTCGGCGAGAACATGACCTTGCGCCGCGCCGCCGAGCTGTCGGTCGGCAACGGCGTTGTGGCAAGCTATGTGCACAGTTCGGTCACCGACGGGCTCGGCCGCATTGGCGTGATTGTCGGGCTGGAGTCGAGCGGCAAGGCCGATGAACTCAAAGCCTTCGGGCGCCTGCTGGCGATGCACGTTGCCGCGGCCAATCCGCAAGCGGTCGATCCGTTCGGGCTCGACGCCGCTGTGGTCGAGCGCGAGAGGAATGTGCTCGCTGACAAGGCCAAGGCCCAGGGCAAGCCCGCCAATGTCGTTGAAAAGATCGTCGAGTCAGGGCTGAAGACGTTCTACAAGGAAGTCTGCCTGCTTGAACAGGCTTTCGTCCATGACGACAAGAAAAGCGTGGCGCAGGCCATCAAAGAGGCCGAAGCTAGGGTCGGTGGTCCGGTCAAGGTCGTCGGCTTCAAGCGCTTTGCGCTTGGCGAAGGCATCGACCGCCCCACCGGCGATTTCGGCGGCGAGGTCGCTGCGCTGGCCGGCACGCATTAGGATCGAACGATGGCCAAGCCGAACTATCGCCGGGTGATCGTCAAATTGTCCGGCGAGGCGCTTTCAGGGCCCGAGAAGTTCGGCATTCACCAGCCGACCATCGATCGTTTCGCAGCCGATCTGGTCGCCGCGCACAAGCTCGGCACCGGACTCGGCGTCGTGGTCGGCGGCGGCAATGTGCTGCGCGGCGCGCAGATTTCGGAAAACGGCCTGTCGCGGCCCACGGCGGATGCCATGGGCATGCTGGCAACCGTGATGAACGCGCTGGTTCTGGTCACGGCAATCGAGCGCGCCGGCGTGAGCGCGCGTGCCATGTCGGCTTTGATCATGCCGCAGGTCTGCGAGACCTACGAGCGCCAAAGTGCGCTGCGCCATCTCGAGCAGGGCCGCATCATCGTGTTTGCCGGCGGCACCGGCAACCCGTTCTTCACCACCGACACGACCGCCGTCCTGCGCGCGGCCGAGATGGAATGCCAGGCGGTGCTCAAGGCGACCGATGTCGACGGCGTCTATACCGCCGATCCGAAGAAGGACCCCAAGGCCACCCGCTACGACCGCCTCGACCACCAGGAGGCGCTCGACCGCAAGCTCAAGGTCATGGATGCGACGGCATTCGCGCTTGCCCAGGAAAACCGTATGCCTATCATCGTGTTTTCGATCCGCGAGCAGGGCGCGATCGAGAACGTCCTGTGCGGAAAAGGGCCCTTCACAACGGTCGGCTAGGCTCGCGGTCGCATCCGACTCGGCATTGGCGGCGTCTCCTGATACGCCGGGTTCCACGCCTGCCGAATCGGTTTTTGGTCGGGTTGAGGAAGCAATGCCGGGAGAGCGCGAGCAAAGGCGCCGGGGAATTGCCCGAGGGTTACAGGAGTAGCCGACATGGCAACGGCCACATTTGACATGAACGATCTCAAGCGCCGGATGCAGGGCGCGATCACATCGTTGAGGCACGAATTGTCCGGCTTGCGCACCGGACGGGCTTCCACGGCGCTGCTCGACAATATTCAGGTCGAGGCCTATGGCGGCCACATGCCGCTCAATCAGCTCGCCACGATCAGCGTGCCGGAGCCGCGGCTCCTAAACGTGCAGGTGTGGGATCGCGCGATGGTGCATGCGGTCGAGAAGGCGATCTCGGCGGCCAATCTCGGTTTGACGCCGTCGACCGAAGGGCAAAATTTGAGGCTGCGCATCCCCGAGCTCAACGAAGAGCGTCGGCGGGAAATCGTCAAGCTCGCGCACAAATATGCCGAAGGCGCCCGCGTTGCGGTGCGCCACGTCCGCCGCGACGGTCTCGATCTGCTCAAGAAGCTCGAGAAGGATCACAAGATCAGCGAGGACGAGCACAAGCACCAGGCGGCCGAGGTGCAAAAAGTGACGGATGCAACGATCGCCGAAGTCGAGAAGCTGCTCGGCGCCAAGGAAAAGGAGATCATGACGGTGTGAGTGACGCCGCGGACACGACGATCGATAAGGCCGCGATGCCGGCGAGCGCCAAGGATGGAAGATCCTGCAGCAGCTTCCATGCGCCGCGCCACGTTGCCATCATCATGGATGGCAATGGGCGCTGGGCGGCGGCGCGCGGACTGCCGCGGGTGGAAGGCCACCGGCGCGGCGTCGAAGCCTTGCGCAGGACGGTGCGCGCCGCCGGCGAACTTGGCATCTCAGTGCTGACGATCTTCTCTTTCAGTTCGGAAAACTGGTCGCGGCCGGAATCGGAAATCCATGATCTCTTGTCGCTGCTGCGCCGGTTCATCCGCAATGATCTTGCCGAGCTGCACAAGAGCAATGTGCGAGTGCGCGTCATTGGCGAACGCGATGATCTGGCCGCCGATATCAGAAGCCTGCTCGAAGAGGCGGAAAATTTGACGCGCCACAATGACGGGCTGTTGCTGGTCGTCGCCTTCAATTACGGCGCACGGCAGGAGATCGCGCGCGCGGCGCGGCGGCTTGCGGCCAAGGTGGCGGAGGGTCGGCTCAAGGCCGACGACATCACGCCCGAGCTTCTGACGCGGCACCTCGATGCGCCCGACCTGCCCGATCCCGACGTGATCATTCGCACCAGCGGCGAGCAGCGGCTGTCGAATTTCCTGCTCTGGCAGTCGGCCTATAGCGAACTGGTATTTGTACCGCTCAACTGGCCCGATTTCGACCGCACGGCGCTTGAATGCGCGATTGCCGAATATCAGCGACGCGAACGACGCTTCGGCGGTTTAGTCGCGCAGACCGGCTCGTGACCGCGGATCACCACGGCAATCCCGGCGCTGGCGGCTCCGTCGCGTCGGAAGAGACGGGCGCGCGCAATCTTGGGCGCCGCGTGGTGTCGGCTCTGGTATTGGCACCAGTCGCGCTCGGCGCGGCCTATCTCGGCGGCTGGGCCTTCACACTTGTCAGCCTGGTCGCCGCCGCCGCGATCCTGCGGGAATGGGCCTCGCTTGCGACGCACCGTCCCGATCCGCGGGTCGTGGCGCCCGGCCTGTTCGCGCTGGGTCTCGCCGCGGTTCTTGCCGGATTGGGCGAAACCCCAATCGCAATTGCAATCACGCTGTCGGGAGCAATCCTGGCGGGGCTGGCGCTCGGCGCCTGGCCGCAGCGCGACCGGCCTGCGATGCCGCCGCTCTGGGGCGCGGGGGGCGTGATCTATGCCGGCATCCTCCTGCTCAGCGCGGTGCTGCTGCGCAATGACCCGGATTTTGGCCTTCGCGCCCTCCTGTTTCTGTTCACGGCAGTGTGGGCCACCGACATTCTGGCCTATTTCGTCGGCCGGGCGATCGGCGGCCCGCTGTTATGGCCGCGTCTAAGCCCGAACAAGACCTGGGCCGGCGCACTAGGCGGGCTCGTCGGGGGGGTTGCCGCAACCGTCGCAGTCGCCTATGCGAGCGGGGGCCCGCGGGCGGCGGTCGCGGGGACTCTGGCCTTGATCCTCTCGATCGCCGCGCAAGCCGGCGACCTCCTCGAATCCGCGGTCAAGCGCCGGTTTGGCGTCAAGGATACGAGCAATCTCATTCCCGGCCACGGCGGCATGATGGATCGCCTGGACGGTTTCCTCGTTGCCGCTGTGGCGGCCGTGCTGATCGGAATTTTGCGGCAGGGCTTGGCCGCTCCCGCGCGCGGCCTGTTGGTATGGTAGGATTTGTTTGAGCCATTCGATGAGACAGAAACGCCCTTTGGCAAAAATCTTGCCGCAGCCTGTCCCCAAGGCAGTGACTAAGAGAGTGACCATCCTCGGCGCCACCGGGTCGATCGGCTCGAGCACGGCCGATCTGTTGCGGCGTGACCCGGCCCGCTTCGCCGTCGAGGCGGTGACCGCCCACCGCGATGCGGTCGCGCTGGCGCGGCTCGCGCGCGAACTTGGCGCGCGCTTTGCGGCGGTGGCGGATCCGGCGGCCTATGCCGCACTCAAATCCGAATTATCGGGCTCCGGCATCGAAGCGGCGGCGGGTCCACAAGCGCTGATCGAAGCGGCGCAGCGTCCCGCCGAATGGGTCATGGCGGCGATCACCGGCGCCGCGTCTCTGGCGCCGACACTGGCCGCGGCGGAGCGCGGCGCGGCGGTGGCACTCGCCAACAAAGAATGCCTGGTCTGCGCGGGCGCCTTGTTCATGCGGCGCGCCGCTGCCGCCGGGGCCTCCGTGCTGCCGGTCGATTCCGAGCACAATGCCATTTTCCAGGCGCTGGGGTCGGGCCGGCGCGAGGACGTTCGGCGCGTCGTCCTCACCGCGTCGGGCGGCCCCTTTCGCACGTGGACGCTCGACGCGATTCGCAATGTCACCGTCGAGCAGGCGCTCAAGCATCCGACCTGGTCGATGGGCCCGAAGATCACCATCGATTCGGCGACACTCATGAATAAGGGTCTCGAACTCATCGAGGCGCATCATCTATTCGGCTTGCCGCCCGATATGCTCGACGTGGTGGTTCATCCACAGTCGATCGTGCATGGGCTCGTCGAGTTTCAAGACGGATCGGTGATCGCGCAGCTGGGCGCGCCGGATATGCGCATTCCGATTTCGCATTGCCTGGCCTGGCCTGTGCGCATGGGGACACCGGCGGCGCGGCTTAATTTGGCCCAGGTTTCGACACTGTCCTTCGAGGCGCCGGACCTGGTGCGATTCCCGGCGTTGGCGATCGCGCGGCGGGCGCTCGCAACCGGTGGTGCTGCGCCGACCATTCTCAACGCCGCCAACGAGGTCGCCGTGCGGGAATTTGTCGAGCGGCGCCTGGGCTTTAGCGGAATCGCCGCGCTCGTCGAGGCGACCCTTGAGGGCATGGAAAGGCGCGGCGGAATGACCGAGCCGCAAACCGTCGACGAAGCGCTTGCCATTGACCATAGTGCAAGAAGGTTGGCGTCCGACCTCTTGCCCGAAATTGCCGCAATGGCATCCTAGCGTTAACGGATTGGGGAACGAGGCATAATGGGGGCGTCGGACAACGTCATGGGGTCGTATTTGCTGTCGCATTTGCATGCGCTGGGAGGAGGTGTTTCCGGCTACCTCATCCCTTTCCTGTTCGTGCTCAGCGTGGTCGTGTTCTTCCACGAATTCGGGCATTTCATCGTCGCGCGTCTGTGTGGCGTGCGGGTTTTGGTCTTTTCGATCGGCTTCGGCCCGGAACTTGCCGGCTTTAATGATCGTCACGGCACGCGCTGGAAGATCTCGGCCATCCCGCTCGGCGGCTATGTCAGGTTCTTCGGCGACGAAAACGCCGGCAGCGCCCCGAGCACCGCACAGCTCGAAGCCATGAGCGCGAGCGAACGTGCGCTGAGCTTTCATTTCCAGTCGGTGCTCAAGCGCGCAGCCATTGTCGTCGCCGGGCCCGCGGCCAATTTCGTTTTGGCCATCGCGATCTTCGCCGTGATCTTCATGATCTACGGCAAGCAATCGATGAGTGCGCGCGTCGATACGGTCCAGCCGGACAGCGCGGCGGCCGCGGCTGGCTTCCAGCCCGGCGATGTGGTTGTGGCGATCGACGGCAAGCCGATCGCCGACTTTGCGGACATGCAGCGCATCGTCAGCGAAAGCGCCGGCGAGAGCCTCACCATCAAAGTCGACCGCAAGGGCACGCCGATCGTGCTCAAGGCGACGCCGGCGCTGAAAGAGGTCAGGGACAATTTCGGCAACATGCATCGCATCGGCATTCTCGGCATCAGCCGCTCGATGGACGTCGCCGATCTCAAATTCCAGCCGGTCTCGCCGCCGCAAGCGGTCGTGATGGGCGTGCAGGAGACATGGTTCATCGTCGATCGGACGCTCAGCTATATCGGCGGCGTGATCGTCGGGCGCGAGTCGGCCGATGAGCTCGGCGGCCCGGCGCGGATCGCGCAGATTTCCGGGCAGGTGGCCAAGATCGGCTTTGTCGCGCTGGTCCACCTGGTTGGCGTCCTGTCGGTCTCGATCGGACTGCTCAACCTGTTTCCCATCCCGCTCCTCGATGGCGGCCACCTTTTGTTTTATGCGATCGAGGGGGTGCGCGGCCGTCCGCTTTCGGACCGTGCGCAGGAGGTTGGGTTTCGGATCGGTCTCGCCATCGTCGTGATGTTGATGATATTTGCAACTTTCAATGACATCGTCCGTCTGACGACCTCTTGAGGGTCTTAAGACCCTGGGGAAGGGCTTGGGCCGACATGTCGGGGGGTGGCAGCGAGCACGTGGGGATGCTATTGGGGATGGTCAGAAGTGAAAGATATCTCAATAGAATTTCGAATTTGAGCAAGGCGCAATTGAGGGAGATCTGCAGGTAACCCGCCGCTGGGGGCGGCCACGAGGGGTATAAGGGCGCTTTGCGCATGGACATGTGTGTGCGGGTAAAACGAGGGCTTGTCGTGGCCGGCTTGCTCCTCGCATTGGGGGGCTTTGGCCCGTCGCTGTTGGGCGCGACGGCCGGCGGCTTCATGACGGCCGCCGTGGCGGCGCCGGCCGAATCCGGCGTGCCTGCGAGCGCGATCGTTGTCGAAGGCAATCGCCGCGTCGAAGCCGATACGATCCGCTCCTACTTCAAGCCCGGTCCCTCGGGACGGCTCGATGCCGCGGCGATCGATGCCGGCCTCAAAGCGCTCTATGCCACCGGCCTGTTCCAGGATGTTCACATCGCGCAATCGGGCGGCAAGCTCATTGTCACGGTGGTCGAGGCCTCGGTGATCAACCGCATCGCCTTCGAAGGCAATCGCCGCCTCAAGGACGAGCAGCTCACCGAGGAAATTCAGTCCAAGGAACGTGGCGCGCTGTCGAAACCCACCGTCCAGGCCGATGTTCAGCGCATCATCGAAATCTATCAGCGCAACGGCCGCTTTGACGTCACCGTCGTGCCGCAGATCATCGAGCGGCCGAACAACCGCGTCGATCTGATCTTCAAGATCAATGAAGGCGAAAAGACCGGCATCAAGAAGATCGTCTTCGTCGGCAACACCGCCTATTCGGACTGGCGCCTCAAAGAGGTGATCAAGACCGCCGAATCCAACTGGCTGAGCTTCCTGCAGACCACCGACGTCTACGATCCGGATCGTATCGAAGCCGACCGCGATCTGATCCGGCGCTTCTATCTCAAGCACGGCTATGCCGACGTTCAGGTCGTCTCGGCGACCGGCGTCTACGATCCCGCCAAGAAGGGCTTCATCGTCACCTTCACGATCGAGGAGGGGCCGCTCTACCATTTCGGCACCATCGACATCCAATCGAACGTCCGCGCCGTCGATGCGCAGTCGCTGCGGCCCAGTCTGCGGATGGCCGCG
Source organism: Hyphomicrobiaceae bacterium (assembly GCA_021324465.1). Classification (GTDB taxonomy): domain Bacteria; phylum Pseudomonadota; class Alphaproteobacteria; order Rhizobiales; family Xanthobacteraceae; genus BOG-931. The sequence goes on along the minus strand of JAJPJB010000026.1, from coordinate 36,202 downwards.
GGCCAGATCTACAACGGCGAGGCGATCGAAAAGACCGTGGAGGACATGACGATCGAGCTGGCGCGCCGCGGCTATCCGTTCGGCACGGTGCGCCCGCGCGGTGACCGCAATCCGCAGGCTCGCACGATCGGCGTGGTGTTCGTGGTCGACGAGGGCACGCGCGCCTATATCGAGCGCATCAATATCCGCGGCAATTATCGCACCCGCGATTATGTGATCCGGCGCGAATTCGACATCGGCGAAGGCGATCCGTACAACCGCGCGCTGATCGACCGCGCCGAGCGCCGCATCAAGAATCTCGGTTACTTCAAGAATGTGAAGATCACCAACGAGCCGGGCTCGGCGCCCGACCGCGTTGTCATCAATGTCGATGTCGAGGAACAATCGACCGGCGACTTCTCCATCATGGGCGGCTATTCAACCTCCGACGGCTGGCTGGGCGAAGTCTCGGTGCAAGAACGCAATCTCCTCGGCACCGGCCGCTTCGCCCGCACCGCGGTCACCTATGGCCAATATGTCCGCGGCATCGAGATCGATTATGCCGAGCCGTATTTTCTCGATACGCGCTCCAGCATGGGCATCGATCTGTTCGCCAAGCAGACGCTGGCCAATACTTATCTGTCTTACGGGACGACGTCGTATGGCGGCGTGCTCAAATGGGGCCTGCCGCTGCGCGAAGATTTTGCGATTCAATTGCGCTATTCGGCCTTCGTGCAGAAGATCACGCTGCCGTACTATCTGGACAACTGCAACAACCTCAATCCGGATTTTGCCAATACCTTCCCCACCCCGAGCGCGTTGATGTCATCGGGCGGCACGCCTTACAATCCAGCTTACAACACGGCTATTACCAACGGCACTCAGAGCAACTGTCTCCAGGACGGCGAGGCCTCGCTGCCGGTGCGCGTCGAGCTGGGCCAAGGCGCCACGTTCACCTCGGCGCCGGGTTACGGCATCGTCTTCAACACGCTCGACAACAACAAGAATCCGACCAACGGCATCTTCCTCAATTTCGGTCAGGACTTTGCCGGCGCCGGCGGCGACACCGCCTATATCAAGAGCACGGTCGATTTCCGCAGCTACTACGAAATCGTCTCCGATCTGGTCGGCATCGTGCACCTGCAGGCAGGCGACATCTATGGTCTGAAGGATTGCCCACAGGCCGGCGAATGCGTGTCGAACAGCGGCTATGTGCGCATGCTCGACGATTTCAAGATGGGTCCGAATCTGGTGCGCGGCTTCCAGCCGGCCGGCATCGGGCCGCGCGACATCACGTTCGGGACGACCAACGACAATATCGGCGGCACCAAATACTGGGGCGCGAGCCTCGAATTCCAGTATCCGTTCTACTTCCTGCCGAAGGATTCCGGCTTCAAGGGTGCGGTCTTCGTCGATGCCGGATCGGTCTGGGGCTACAAGGGGGAGACGCAAAATTTTGCCACCGGCGAAATCAACGGCCCGATCACCGTAGCCACCAACGCCACCACTAACGGCGGTAGCTTTGTCTGCCAGTGCGGCATGGTCTACAACGACAGCGCGCTCATTCGCTCCTCGGTCGGCGCCAGCCTGATCTGGGATTCGCCGTTCGGACCGCTGCGCTTCGACTTTGCCTATCCGATCACCAAGGGCCCCTACGATCGCACGCAGTTCTTCGCCTTTGGCGGCGGCGCCAAATTCTGATCAGAGCATGATCCCCGAAAAGTGGAAGCCGGCTCCGGGAAAGGATCATGCTCGACTAAAATCTTGGGCCAGTCCGAATTGCATGCTTGCGCTACGGACCGATTGATGCCCGATCTTGTTACCCCGAGCTGCGAGTTGACGACCGGCGAGATCGCCACACTCACGCGCGCCACTTTGCGCGAAGGCGACCCTGCGGATCGCCGCATCCGCAATGTTGCGCCGCTCGATACCGCGGGGCCGTCCGACATCAGCTTCCTCGATAATTCAAAATATCTCGGCGAACTCGCCGGCACGCGCGCCGGCGCCTGCCTGGTCGGGCCGCGTTTTACGGGCGCCGTGCCGCGCGGCATCGCCGCGCTCGAGACCGCGCATCCTTATCCCGCCTTCGTTGCCGTCACCCGCAAACTGTTTCCCGACGCGCTGCGGCCGGCCTCCCTGCTTGCGACGCGCGGGCGTGCCGAGGCGGCGCAGATCCATCCGACCGCGCGGCTGGAAGCCGGCGTGACCGTCGATCCCTTTGCTGTGATCGGGCCGCGCGCCGAAATCGGCTCCGGCACGCTGATCGGACCGGGCGCCGTCATTGGTCCGGATGTGCGGATCGGTCGCGACTGTGCGGTCGGCGCCAATGCCTCGGTGCTTTGCGCGCTGATCGGCGACCGCGTGATCATTCATCCCGGCGCCCGGATCGGCCAGGACGGCTTCGGCTATCTGCCGAGCGCCAAGGGCTATCAGAAAATCCCGCAGACGCGGCGGGTCATCATCCAGGACGATGTCGAGATCGGCGCCAATGCCACGATCGACCGCGGCGCCTCGCGCGATACCGTCGTCGGGGAGGGCACCAAGATCGACAATCTCGTCCAGATCGGACACAACACCTCGATCGGCCGGCACTGCGTGATTGTCTCGCAAACCGGTATTTCCGGCAGCGTTACGATCGGTGATTTCGTCACCATGGCGGGCCAGGTCGGCGTCGCCGATCACCTCAATATCGGCTCTGGCGCCGTGCTTGGCGCCAAGAGCGGAGTAATGTCCAATGTGCCGGCGAAGGCGCGCTGGGGCGGCTTCCCGGCGCGGCCGGCGCGCGAATGGCTCAAAGGCGTCGCGATGGTGCGCAAGCTGGTGCTGCGCGGCGACGAGGGCGGAGGGGAAGAGGCATGAGCGGCGAGGTTATCGAGGCCGCCGAGATCCGCGAGATCTTGCGGCTTTTGCCGCATCGCTATCCCTTTGTCATGATCGATCGCATCATCGACATCAAGGGCGAAGAGCATGGCATCGGCATCAAAAATATCACCGTCAACGAGCCGCAGTTCCAAGGACATTTTCCAGGTAATCCCGTGATGCCGGGCGTGCTGTTGATAGAAGGCATGGCGCAGACTGCGGGCGTGCTGTGTCTGCGTCAGATGGACGAGGCGACGCGGAAAAATGCCGTGTTCTATTTTCTCACGATCGACAAGGCGAAATTCCGCAGGCCCGCCGTCCCGGGCGATACCGTTCAGTATCATGTCAACAAGATCGCGCACCGCCGCAACATGTGGTGGTACCGGGCAGAGGCCAAGGTCGGCGATGCACTGATCGCCGAAGCCGAAGTCGGCGCAGTGATCACCGAGGCGTAGTGTATGGCGTGCATGCGTGAATTTGCCCGACGTTCCGCTCGTTCCCGCGAAGGCGGGGACCCAGCCCTTCAGGATTTCCTCTTGCGCGGGAATGAGCGGGCTCTAGCGCAGTTCGTTCGGGACTTGCCCTGAATGGCGATGATCGATCCGACCGCGCGCATTGCCGACGGTGCCCGTATTGCCGACTCTGTCGAGATCGGGCCCTATTGTCTGATCGGGCCGCAGGTTGAGCTTGCGCCCGGCGTGCGGCTCCTCGGCCACGTCAACGTCACGGGCGTCACCGCGATCGGTGAAGGCACCGTGGTCTACCCCTTCGCCTCGCTCGGCACACCGCCGCAATCGGTCCATTATAGAGGCGGCCCGACGCGGCTTGTGATCGGCGCACATTGCGAATTGCGCGAGGGCGTCACCATGAATACCGGGACTGAAGACGGCGCCGGCATCACGAGCGTCGGCGACCGCTGCACGTTCATGGTCGGCGCCCATGTCGGGCATGATTGCTGCGTCGGCAATAACGTGACGCTCGCCAACAACACCGTGCTCGGCGGCCACGTCAGCGTCGGCGATCACACCTTCCTCGGCGGCCATGTCGCCATCCATCAGTTTGTCCGCATCGGCGAAGGCGTGATGATGGCCGGCATGTCGGCGGCGCGCGATGACATCATCCCATTCGGTTTCGCGCTCGGCCAGACCGGGGCGCTGGTCGGGTTGAATATTGTCGGCTTGCGCCGGCGCGGCGCGACCAAGGCCGAGATGCATCGCATCCGGCGCGCCTACCGGTTGCTGTTTTTTGTCGAGGGCCGGATTGCCGATCGGATCGAAGCGGTGGCGCGGGAATTTGCCGGCGATCCGCTGGTCGGCAAGATGATCGCGTTCATCCGCGCCGGCGGCAAGCGGCCGCTGATGCGACCGCGCGCGCGGCGCGGCGCCGACGGACCTGCAAGTGACGGAGTCGAATGAGCTTTGTGAGCCTTGCCAAGAGTGAGCCGGTCATGGCCGACGCGCAACCCTCCTCGGATTCGCTGGCGATCATCTGCGGCGGCGGCAGTTTTCCGGGCGCGATCGCCGATGCAGTGGCGCGGCGCGGCCGTCGCCCGGTGATGTTCGGCGTCAAAGGCTGGGCCGACGAAAAAGTGATTGCGCGTTATCCGCATCACTGGATCGCCATCGGCCAGGCCGGCCGCTTCTTTCGGCTGGCGCGCGCCGAGAACTGCCGCGAGGTGCTGTTCATCGGCACGGTCCTGCGACCGCCGATTTCGGCGCTGCGGCTCGACTGGACGACACTCAAGCTGATGCCGCGCGTCATTCGCTTTTTCCGCGGCGGCGACGACAGGCTGTTGTCCGGCGTTGCCGGCGTGGCCGAGAGCGGCGGCTTGCGAGTGGTCGGTGTCAGGGATGTGGCGCCGGAGGTTTTCGCGCCGGAAGGCATATTGGGGCGGCACCAGCCGACGGACCGCGATCGCGCCGACATCGCCCGCGCGCTCACGGTCATCGCCGCGCTCGGACCGTTCGATATCGGGCAGGCTGCGATCGTTGCGAACAATCACGTGCTCGCAGTCGAGGCCGCCGAAGGCACCGACAATATGCTGCTGCGCATCGCCGAATTGCGCAAGCTCGGCCGCGTGACGGCTGCGCCAGGCGTCGGCGTTCTGGTGAAGGCGCCGAAGCCCGGTCAGGACCGTCGCTTCGACCTGCCCTCGATCGGGCCGCGCACGATCGAGAATGTGGCCCGCGCCGGTCTTGCCGGCCTCGCCGTGGCCGCCGGCTGCACGATGATGGCGGATGCGCAGGAGATGCTCGCCGCCGCCGATCGCGCCGGCATTTTTGTCATCGGCGTGCACGAACACGGCCTGCGTGAGGAGCCGCCGCGATGAATGCGCCTGAATCCGCGCCGCTGCCGCCGCCCTCGGTCTACATCATCGCGGCGGAAGAATCCGGCGATGCGCTGGGAGCGGCTTTGGCGCGTGCGCTGACCGCGCAAACCGGCGGGGCGATAACGCTTTCCGGAATCGGCGGGCGCGCCATGGCGGCGGCCGGAATTTTGAGCCCGTTTGCGATCGATGAACTGGCAATCGTCGGCCTGACCGCGATTCCGCAAAAGCTGCCGAAAATCTTTCGCAGAATCCGCGAGGCCACCGCGGCCGTGCTGGCCGCACGCCCGGACGCGCTGGTCATTGTCGACAGTCCGGACTTCACCCATCGCGTGGCGCGCCGGGTGCGCGAACTGGCGCCGATGATTCCCATCGTTGATTACGTGTCGCCTTCGGTCTGGGCTTGGCGGTCCGGCCGGGCGCGGGCGATGCGCGCTTATGTCGACCGCGTGCTCGCGATCCTGCCCTTCGAGCCGGCGGCATATGGGCGGCTCAAGGGTCCGCCGTGCTCCTATGTGGGCCATCCCTTGATCGAGCGGCTGTCCGAACTGCGGCCCAACGCCGAAGAGGCGGCGCGCCGCGCAAGCGCACCGCCCATTGTGCTTGCGCTGCCGGGAAGCCGCTCGACCGAGATCAGGCGGCATATCGAGATTTTTGGCGCAGCGCTCGACCGTGTCGGCCGGCGCGTCGGGCCGCTGGAGATCGTACTGCCGACCGTGCCGCATTTGGCCGCGCGCGTGCGCGAGGCGGCGGCCGGCTGGCCGATGGCGCCCCGGATTGTCGTCGAGCCGGCGCAGAAATGGGCGGCGTTCCGCACCGCGCGGGCGGCGCTCGCGGCGTCCGGAACAGTAACGCTCGAACTCGCGCTCGCCGGTGTGCCGACCGTGGCCGCCTACCGCCTGCACATCCTCGAAGCGGTGATCGCCCGGCTCATTCGCATCCAGTCGCGGCTGCCGAGCGTAATTCTGGCAAATTTGGTGCTCGGTGCGAACGCGGTTCCGGAATTCATCCAGGAGAAATGCACGTCGGACCGGCTGGCCGAAGCGCTCCTTCCACTTCTGTCGGAAACACCGGAGCGCGCGCGCCAGGTCGCCGCGTTCGGCCGTCTCGATCAGATCATGGGCGTCGGCGGCGTAAGCCCAAGCGCCAAGGCCGCGGCCATCGTCCTCGAGACAGTGGGCGCGGCGAGGAAGCCGCGGGCCGCGCCTCTACCATTGCCGCAATCATCCTGCTAAGCCGCACATCCCACTCAAAGCCTGAAGCGTCAGTTCGAAGAATCCTCGGTGAGCAAGATCAAGAGACCGGCGCGGAAAGCCCCGATCCGGGCCGCCATTACCGGGGTGTACGGTTATGTGCCGCCCGACGTGCTCACCAATGCCGAGCTCGCCGAGATGGTCGAGACCAGTGATCAGTGGATCACCGAGCGCACGGGGATCAAGGAGCGCCATATCCTCAAGGGCAAGGGGCTCGGCACCTCGCATATGGGCGCGCAGGCCGTGCAGGGGCTGCTCGCAAAGACGAAGACAGCGGCCGAGGCTGTCGAGCTTCTGATCTGCGCGACCACGACCCCGGATTTTGTCTTTCCATCGACTGCCAATCTGATTTGCGACATGTGCGACATCCGTTGCATCGGCAGCTTCGACGTGCAGGCCGCCTGTTCCGGCTTCGTCTATGCGCTGGCCATCGCTGCGCAATTCATCGAGACCGGCAAGTACAAAAAGATCGTGGTGGTCGGCGCCGACAAGATGTCGGCGATCATCGACTATACCGACCGCGCCACCTGTGTGCTGTTCGGCGACGGCGCCGGCGCGGTGCTGGTCGAGCCGAACAAACAATACGGCATCATCGACACGCTGATTGCTTCGGACGGCGCCGGCATGCCGCATCTGCACCAGAAGGCCGGCGGCAGCCGCATGCCGCCGACCGCGGAGACCGTGGCCAAGCGATTGCACTATGTCCATCAGGAAGGCGCCGCGGTCTATAAATTTGCGGTCGCGCGCATGGCCGAGGTCGCTACCGAGCTGATGAAGCGCAATCATCTCACGAGTGACCAGGTGGATTGGCTGGTGCCGCACCAGGCCAATCGGCGCATCATCGAGGCCACCGCCGAGCGCATGAAGCTGCCGGCCGCGCGCGTGATGATCACCATCCACAAATACGGCAATACCACCGCGGCGACCATTCCGCTCTGCCTGTGGGATTACGAAAGCAAGCTGAAGGCGGGCGACCGGCTGATCCTTGCCGCCTTCGGCGGCGGCTTCACCTGGGGCGGAGCCTATCTCACTTGGGCGTATGGTCGGCGCTGACAGAGGCGGGGGCGCGCGTGTTGGACCGCACCATGGCCTCTCGACCTTTCGGCGGTGGACGGCCTCCGGAAGGTTCAGATCTGGCGTCTATCGGAACGTCACGGTCGCAATCGCTCGGTTCACCTTGTCCGCCGGCCAGAAGGTGACCGGCCCGGGTGCCGCGCCAGGCGTTGCGACATTGGTGCCCTGACCGGGCTGGCTGAGGATTTGTGTGCCGGCGGCGTTGGATACGCTCACCGCGCCCTGGATCAGGAATACGCCGAGCGCCTGATCGTCGATCGGCCCGCCCCAAAATTCGGTGCCGCGGATGCCGACCGTTGCGACGGGCGTCGTCACGCTGACGTCGGAACTGGCGAGCTTCGCTACCCGGCCTGACAGAAACCGGAAGGCCCCGACCATCGCAAACTTGATTGTTCCGCGGCCCGCGGCAGGATTGAAGACATAAGTGTCAAGCGTCAGCTTGGCTTTCTCGCCAAGCGTCAGCCGCGTGTTGTCGGCGAACCTAACTTCCAGCCGCGCCGCGTCGCCGGTCGAGACCGCCTCGTTGAGAAACACGGACGCGTTCAGGCCCAGCGCCCGCGTCGTTCCACCGCGTGTCGCGCTCGCCTCCCCCTGGATGCGGCTGACTGCGCCGATGGCATCCTGTGCTGCGGCCTGAGTGCCGGCGAGGGCGGAAAGAAGTGCAATGACTGTCAGCCGCTGCAACATGCGCATTCCGCCAAAACTTCAATGCCCATCATTTGGCACAGAATTTCACCGCGAAGGGCAAGGCGACGGCGATTATCGTCTTTAGCGCACGAGCCCGGGCGGTGGCCCGCTCAATAGTCCCGGTGGCCCATGTCGCGGTGGGTGCGCCTCTCGGCCGAAACAAATTACCTTCGCTTTGACATCGGCAGATATTCGCGCTGCGGCGAGCCGGTATAGAGCTGGCGCGGCCGGCCGAGTTTCTGGTGCGGATCCTCGATCATCTCTTTCCACTGCGCAATCCAGCCGACGGTGCGCGCGAGCGCAAACAGCACCGTGAACATCGCGGTCGGAAAGCCCATCGCCCGCAGCGTGATGCCGGAATAGAAGTCCACGTTCGGATAAAGCTTCTTCTCGATGAAATAGTCGTCGTGCAGCGCGATCTTTTCGAGCTCCATGGCAACGTCGAGCAACGGGTCCTTGATGCCGAGCTCGTTCAACACCTCGTAGCAGGTCTTCTGCATGATTTTGGCGCGCGGGTCGTAATTCTTGTATACGCGGTGGCCAAAACCCATCAGGCGGAAGGAGTCCTTCGGATCCTTCGCGCGCTTGATGAATTCGGGAATGCGATCGACGGTGCCGATTTCGCCGAGCATTTTCAGCGCCGCCTCGTTGGCGCCGCCATGGGCGGGGCCCCAGAGGCAGGCGATGCCGGCGGCGATGCAAGCGAACGGATTGGCGCCGGTCGAGCCGGCAAGCCGCACGGTCGACGTCGAGGCGTTCTGCTCGTGGTCGGCGTGCAACGTGAAAATCCGGTCCATGGCGCGCGCCAGGACCGGATTGGGCTTATAGTCCTCGCACGGCACCGCAAAGCACATGCGCAGAAAGTTCGACGCATAGTCGAGCTTGTTGTCCGGATACATGAACGGCTGGCCGATCGAATATTTGTAGGCCATCGCCGCCAGCGTCGGCATTTTGGCGATCATGCGGATCGAGGCGATCATGCGCTGGCTCGGATCCGTGATGTCGGTGGAGTCGTGATAGAAGGCCGAGAGCGCGCCGACGCAGCCGACCATCACCGCCATCGGATGGGCGTCGCGCCGAAAACCCTGGAAGAAGCGGCTCATCTGCTCGTGCACCATCGTGTGATGGGTCACGCGGTCGGTGAAATCCGCCTTTTGCGCCGCGGTCGGCAATTCACCATAGAGCAGGAGATAGCACGTTTCGAGGAAGTCGCCGTGCTCGGCCAGATCGGCGATCGGATAGCCGCGATACAGCAGGACGCCTTCGTCGCCGTCGATATAGGTGATCTTGGATTCGCAAGAGCCGGTCGAGGTGAAGCCCGGGTCATAGGTGAAGATGCCGGCCTCGGAATAAAGCTTGCTGACATCCATGACTTCGGGGCCGATCGTTCCGTCATAGATCGGGAACGTGTAGCTCTTGTCGCCAAGCGTCAGCGTGCCTGTTTTGATATTGGCGCCGGTCTTCGCGTCCATGATCGTACCTCGACATTCAACAACGGCGGTGACACGCCGTGGACCGGACTGGCCAATCGAACGAGAGTGGCAGGCTCGACCCGGCGCCCTTGGCGTAGCGCAACCCCGTTTGCACTGCAAGATAATAGCCTCCGCGCGCCTTCGCCATGGTTGGCCCGATGCGGCAAAGACGTGCCGCCCGCCTTCAGCTGGCATTCTGCTGCCCGGCGCGGCGATCATTGTGGGTCTGGTCGGCGAGCCGCGCCAGGCTTTCTTCCTTGCCGAGCACGGTGAGCACCTCGAATATGCCGGGCGAGGTGGTGCGGCCGGTCAAAGCGGCGCGCAGCGGCTGGGCCACCGCGCCGAGCTTGGCGCCGCGCGCTTCCGCGAAATTGCGCACCGCCTGCTCGGTGCCCTCGCTGGTCCACGGCTCGACGCGGGCAAGATCGGCCGACACATCGCCGAGCAGGTCGCGCGCCTCCGGCGTGAGCAAAGCCTGTGCCTTCGGGTCCAGCGCGATCGGCCGGTCGGACAGCAGGAATCCAGCGCCGTCAATCAGATCAACCAGCGTCTTGGCACGCTCTTTGAGGCTCGACATGGCCGCCAGCAATTGCGTGCGGACGGTTGGCGTGAGCTTTGCGGCGATGCGATCGCCGTCCGGCAGATGCGGTAGCAGGTCCTCGATCGCCTTGAGCAGGTTGGTATCGCTGCTCTGGCGAATATAATGCCCATTGAGATTTTCGAGCTTGGCGAAGTCGAACCGCGCGGGCGCGCGGCCGATCTGCGGCAGATCAAACGCGGCGATCATCTCTTCGGTCGAGAAGATTTCCTGGTCGCCGTGGCTCCAGCCCAGCCGCACCAGATAATTGCGCAGCGCCACCGGCAGATAGCCCATGGCGCGGTAGGCGTCGACGCCGAGCGCGCCGTGCCGCTTTGACAATTTTGAGCCGTCCGGCCCATGGATCAGCGGAATATGGGCCATGACCGGCACGGTCCAGCCGAGCGCATCATAGATCTGCTTCTGCCGCGCCGCATTGGTGAGATGGTCGTCGCCGCGGATGATGTGGGTGACACCCATGTCGTGATCGTCGACGACCACCGCGAGCATATACGTCGGCGTGCCGTCGGAGCGCAGCAGCACGAGATCGTCGAGATTCTCGTTCTGCCACACGACGCGGCCTTGCACTTGATCCTCGATCACGGTCTCGCCGGTCAGCGGCGCCTTAAGACGGATCGCCGGCTTAGCACCCGGCGGCGCTTCGCTCGGATCGCGCTCGCGCCAGCGCCCGTCATAGAGCTTGGCACGTCCTTCGCGACGCGCGGCCTCGCGCATCTGCGCGAGCTCTTCCGGCGTCGCGTAACAGCGATAAGCAAGGCCGCTGGCGAGCAGGCTCTCGGCGACCTCGCGGTGCCGCGCGGCGCGCGAAAATTGATAGATGACCTCGCCGTCCCAGACGATGCCGAGCCATTCCAGGCCGTCGAGGATGGCGTCGATCGCGGCCTGGGTCGAGCGCTCGCGGTCGGTGTCTTCGATCCGCAGCAGCATCTTGCCACCGCGGCCGCGCGCATAAAGCCAGTTGAACAATGCGGTGCGCGCCCCGCCGATATGCAGAAAGCCGGTGGGCGAGGGGGCAAAGCGGGTGACCACGCTCATATCAGACGGTAAATCCCTCGTTTCCGAAGCTCATGGTCCAGGCTCGGCCGTGGACACCTTGGATGTGGGCCCGTTTAGCACAAATAACCAGCAAAGCATCAAAACGATCGGCGAATCTGCGGGCAGGCTCACGGTAGTGCTCGATTGCGCGGGTCGTGCCCGGGACATGCCGGGCAGGTGCTGTGGACGTTACTGCGGCTTTGGGCTTGACCCAGCCGATCAAACTGTTCAATCCGGGCCCGCTCGCGATGTCCAGGCCGAAGCGGGCGAGACGGCGACGATAGGAACGAAGGCGTGATGTCGGTGGTAGAGAAGGAAGCACGGGAAGCGGGACAGGATTTCATCCGCGACATCGTGCGTGCCGATCTTGAGTCGGGTCGCCACAAGAGCATCGTCACCCGGTTTCCGCCCGAACCGAACGGCTATCTGCATATTGGGCATGCCAAGTCGATCTGCCTCAATTTCGGCATCGCCGAGGAATTTGGCGGACACTGCAACCTGCGCTTCGACGACACCAATCCGACCAAAGAGGAGCAGGAATATATCGATGCGATCCGGCGCGACGTGCGCTGGCTCGGCTTCGACTGGGGCGAGAACCTCTTCTATGCCTCGGACTATTTCGAAAAGCTCTACGAATGGGCCGAGCACCTGATCCGCACCGGCAAGGCCTATGTCGATGACCAGAGCCAGGAGGAGATGCGCGCAACCCGCGGCACGTTGACTGAGCCCGGCACGAACTCACCGTTCCGCGACCGCAGCGTCGAGGAGAATCTCGATCTGTTCCGCCGCATGCGGGCCGGTGAGTTTCCCAATGGCGCGCGCGTGTTGCGCGCCAAGATCGACATGGCCTCCGGCAACATCAACATGCGCGATCCGGTGCTCTACCGGATCCTGCATGCCGAACATCCGCGTACCGGCAAAAAATGGACAATCTACCCAAGCTATGACTTTGCCCACGGCCAGTCGGATGCCATCGAAGGCGTGACGCATTCGATCTGCACGCTTGAATTCGAAGATCACCGGCCGCTCTACGATTGGCTTATCGAAAATCTGCCGGTGCCCTCGCAGCCGCGTCAATATGAGTTCGCCCGCCTCAATCTGACCCATACGGTGCTGTCGAAGCGGGTACTCACTGAGCTTGTGCGCGGCGGCCATGTCGCGGGTTGGGACGATCCGCGCATGCCGACGCTCGCCGGCTTGCGCCGCCGCGGCGTGCCGCCGGCCGCGATCCGCGAATTCGTCAGGCGCATCGGCGTCGCCAAAGCCAACTCGACCGTCGACGTGGGGATGTTCGAATTTGTCATCCGCGAGCATCTCAACAGGACGGCACAGCGGCGCATGGCCGTCCTGCGGCCGCTCAAGATCGTGATCGAAAACTATCCGGAAGGCCGGTGCGAGGAGGTCGAAGCCGTCAACCACCCGGAGGACCCGACGGCCGGCACGCGGCACATCCGCTTTTGCCGCGAGCTGTTCATCGAGCGCGACGACTTTATGGAAAATCCGCCGAAGAAATTCTTCCGGCTGTCGCCGGGCACCGAGGTGCGGCTGCGCTATGCCTACTTCATCACCTGCCGCGAGGTGGTGAAGGACGCGACCGGCGACGTCGTCGAATTGCGCTGCGTCTACGATCCGACGACCAAGGGCGGCAATGCGCCCGACGGTCGGAAAGTCAAGGCGACCCTGCACTGGGTATCCGCCATGGATTCGGTTCCGGCCGAAGTGCGGCTCTATAATCCGCTGTTCACGCAGCCTGACCCGGACGTTGCGAATTTCGCCACCGAGCTCAACCCGAATTCCTTGGAAGTGATCGCGGATGCGCGCCTGGAGCCGGCGCTGGCGAGGAGCAAGTCGAACGAGCCGGTGCAGTTCGAGCGGCAGGGCTATTTCTGCCCTGACCCGGACTCCTCGCCCGACCGGCTTGTGTTCAACCGCACGGTCGGGCTGCGCGATACCTGGGCCAAGGTTTCCGCAGCGGGTTGAGCCTTGTCCACACGCCTAGCCATGGGCCACGCGCTACGGTAGCATGGGCAAAATTTGCGCGCATGGGGAGCGCGGGTGGCGGAGGGCGGCAAGAGCGAAAACCGGGCGCGCGCCAAGGCGGGTACCATGCCGGGTACCCTTCCGGGTACTCTTCCTTGGCCTGGGGCTGGTGCGCGTGCGGCGCCGGGGTTGGCCGGGCCGCGCGCCGAATTTCTTCTCGCGAGCAAGCTGCGGCACTGGGCGGCGGATGAGGTCGCCGCCGATCGGCTGTTTGCGTGGCTCGCCGTAGCCTATGGCTGCGGCATTATTCTCTACTTCACCGCAGATCATGAGCCCGCGGCCTGGGCGGTGCTCGCGCTTGCGTCAGCCTGCGCGAGCCTGGCCGTGTGGCTGCGACGGCATCATGCGGCCTTTGTTGCGGCGCTTGGGCTCGCTCTCATGGCGGCAGGCTTTGCGGTCGCAACCCTCAAGACCGCGTTCATCAGGCACCCGGTGCTGCGCCACGCCGCCTCCAACGTCACCGTCGCGGGCCATGTCGAGCTGCGCGAGGAGAGCCAGCACACCGATCGTTTTGTGCTGCGCCTCGATCGGCTTGATGGCGGGCGCATACAGGCTGATGAGCGGCCGGTTCGCGTGCGACTGTCGGTCAAGCGCGGCATGGCGCCGCCGCCAGGCTCCTTCATCGAAACCAGGGCGCTGCTTGATCCGCCGCTGCAGCCGCTTAAGCCCGGCGCCTACGATTTCGCCCGCGATCTGTTTTTCCAACGCATCGGCGCCTCGGGCTTTGCCCGCGGGCCGATCAAAATCGTGACGCCGCCGGCGACGCAGGGCGTCTGGGCGCGCGCGGATGCACTCATTCAGCAGATGCGCGACGCGATCGATGCTCGCATCCGCGCGGTGCTGCCGGGCGATCGCGGCGCAATTGCCGCGATGCTGATCAACGGCCGGCGCGACGCCATCGACCAGCATCTTTATGACGCGATGTTCGTCTCCGGCATCGGCCACGTGCTGTCGATCTCCGGCTATCACATGGCGGTGGTGGCGGGTCTGATCTTCTTTGTGTTCCGCGCCGGCCTGGCGCTGGTCCCGGGACTGGCCGACCGCGCGCCGATTAAAAAATGGGCGGCCGCAGCCGCGCTGATCGTGACTGCATTCTATCTGTTGCTGTCAGGCAATCAGGTCGCCACGCAACGCTCCTTCATCATGATCGCCGTCGTCCTGGTCGGTGTCTTGTTTGATCGTCCGACTGTTACCATGCGCACGCTCACCATCGCGGCACTGGTCGTGCTCTCGTTTGCGCCCGAAGCAGTCGTGCATCCAAGCTTCCAGATGTCCTTTGCGGCGACCTTGGCGCTGATCGCCGGTTATGAGAAAGGCAGCCTCCGGCTGCGCTCCAACGCCGACAGCTGGTGGGGCGCGCGCGCCGCGCTGTGGGGCATCAATGAAATCATCGCGCTCACTTTGGCCTCGCTGCTCGCGGGCCTGGCGACCACGCCCTATGCCGCCTATCATTTCCACCGCATCGCGCCCTATGGCGTTCTCGCCAATCTCCTGGCAATGCCGGTCGTTTCCGCCTGGGTCATGCCGATGGGCATTCTGGGCGTCGTCATGATGCCGTTCGGCTTCGACGCCGAATGCTGGCGGCAGATGGGCTATGGCATCGAGTGGATGGACGGCGTGGCTCAGTGGGTGGCGAGCCTGCCCGGCGCCTTCGGGCGCGTATCGTCGTTCGGTGCCGGCCCGCTGCTGCTCGCCACGGCAGGGTTGCTTCTGTTGGGCTTGTTGAAGACGCCGCTGCGGTGGAGCGGCGTGGTCCTGGCAGTTCTGGCCAGCGTCTGGGCCGCGCGCGTTCCCTCGCCGGACGTCCTGATTGCCAATGATGGCCGCAGCTTCGCCCTGCGGGGCGGAGATGGCCGGCTCGCCTTCCACCATACCGGCGCCGACACATTTGCGATGCGCGAGTGGCTCGCTGCCGACGCCGACGAGCGCGACGTCCATGACGGCTCGCTCGGGCAGGGCATTGCGTGCGATCGGTCGGGGTGCGTCGGCAGGCTGGCCGATGGCGCTCTGGTCGCTTATGCGATGGCGCCGGATGCGTTTGAAGACGATTGCCGGCAGGCCGTCCTCGTCGTGGCAATGCGGCCGGCGCCGACCGGCTGTGCCGCAATCGTGATCGACCGCGACCTGTGGCGGCAGCGCGGGGCGCTGGCGCTACGTCGCACCGCCGACGGCTTTTTGATCGAGTCGGCCCGCCCGGCCGGCTTCGATCGGCCGTGGTCGCCCGCGCCTCCACACCCCGATGCGAATGCCGTTGTGCCGATCGGGTCCTTGCGCGACGCGACGCCGCAGCCCGAGGATGTCGAGGCCGATCAATAGTGCCGCGAGGGCGCAGTGCGGCGCGGCGAGATCGGCGAAATCACGCAAGCCGTGACCGAACCGCGCAATACCGCGCTCAAAAAGGCCGCATCGGACAACAGCGCAGGTCGCTCGGTCTGATCTGAAGACGGTCGCGCTCAGTAGCGCCTGAACAGGCCGACCAATTTGCCCTGAATGCGCACCCGGTTGGGCGGCAGGATGCGCACTTCGTATGCGGCATTGGCGGGCTCGAGCGCGATCGAGGCGCCGCGGCGGCGGAAGCGCTTGAGCGTTGCCTCTTCGTCGTCGATCAGCGCGACCACAATATCGCCGGTGTCGGCGGCATCGGTGCGTTTGAGCAGAGCGATGTCGCCGTCGAGAATGCCGGCCTCGATCATCGAATCGCCGCGCACTTCTAGCGCAAAGTGCTCGCCGGAGCTCAACAGATCGGGCGGCATATTGATGGTGTGGCTGCGCGTCTGGATCGCCTCGATCGGCGTGCCGGCGGCAATGCGCCCCATCACGGGCACGGCGACCGGGCGCCCGCCCTCGTCTTCAGAGGCCGTTCGCACCCGGCCGAGATTGCCTTCGATGACGCTTGGCGTGAAGCCGCGCGAGCGGCCGGCGGCAATGCCGTGCGAGACCGATTCGGGAAGCTTGATCACCTCGATGGCGCGCGCACGATTGGGCAGGCGGCGGATAAAGCCACGCTCCTCGAGCGCGGTGATCAGGCGGTGAATGCCCGACTTTGAGCGCAGGTCGAGTGCATCCTTCATCTCGTCGAAGGACGGCGGGACGCCTGCCTCCTTGAGGCGTTCATGGATAAAACGCAAGAGCTCTGCTTGCTTGCGGGTCAGCATCGGCGCTTTCTCCCCTGCACGGCAAGGTTCCCGATAAGGAGTACCTTGCGGCCGAAACAAATCATGAACGGACACTATCCGTTCGATATGTGTTCCGCAACCATTTAATTTGAAGTGAAGAAAGCAAGCGCGCCGGCGAACCGCCGATTAACGCTCCAATTTAACGATACGGCAGATGCTTCCAGTGCGCGCCGGTGGCGCATAAGGCTCTCGCACAATGAGGCAATCCGCCTTGGACAGGACCGCCATCATGGAACTGTCCTGGATCGGCAGTGCAGTCGCGACCGTTCCGTCCGTCCCCTTCGTCACGGTCGCGCGCAAATAATCCGCACGCTCATCATTCTGCGGAAGGTCGGCGCCGAGCACGGCCGACTCGGTTGGCGCGGTCAGATCGCGCCGTCCGCTCATGCGACGGATGAGCGGCACCAAAAAGAGGAACGCGCATACATAGGAGGAGACCGGATTGCCGGGCAGGCCGAGCACATGCATCGCGCCGAGCCGGCCGTGCATCAGCGGCCGGCCGGGCCGCATCGCGATCTTCCAGAACGACAGATCCATGCCTTCGGCGGCGAAGGCCTTTTGTACCAGATCGTATTCGCCGACCGAGGCGCCGCCGGTGGTGACGAGAATGTCGGCGCCGCGCTCGCGCGCTTTGCGGACCGCCGCAATGGTCTCCGTCAGTCGATCGGGGACCAAGCCGAGGTCGATGACTTCGGCCCCTTCCTTGCGCGCCAGCGCGGCAAGGGCAAAGCCGTTCGAATAGACGATCTGCCCGGGACCCGCTTCGCAGCCAGGCGGCACAAGCTCATCGCCCGTGGCGAACAGGGCCATTTTGGGCCTCCGATGCACGGGCAGGTGCGGATGATTCATGCTGGCAGCGAGCGCAAGATCGCGCGGGCGCAGCCGATGGCCTGCAACAAAGGCCGTGTCGCCTTGCCGGAAATCCAGGCCTTGACGGCGGATGTGGCGACCCTTGGCGGTTGATTTGTGGATGGTGACGCGATCGCCGTCACGCCGGGTCACTTCCTGAACCACGACCGCATCGGCGCCATCCGGCACAACGCCGCCGGTAAAAATGCGCGCGGCTTCGCCCGGGCCGACCGGCGTGGTGAACGGCCGGCCGGCGGCGACCTCGCCGATGATCTTTAATTGCACCGGCGCATCGGCGACATCGTCCGCGCGTACCGCATAGCCGTCCATGGCCGAGACATCGGCCGGGGGCTGCGTGCGCAGCGCCTTGAGCTCGGTCGCGAGCACCCGTCCGTCCGCCTCCACCAGCGGCACGTTTTCGGCCGGCAAGGGCGCGGCGTGTTCAAGTACGCGAGCGAGCGCCTGTTCGACCGAGATCAGCGCCACGACCTGCTCCGTCTAATAGGGTCACAAATGCTGGACCAATTCGGACTCTGCGGATCGACCGACATGTTGGCTGCGCCCAGGACCGGTCGTCGATCGCAACGGCCACTGTCCTTTTCCGATCACATCAGGCTGTCAAGGGCAAAGCCGCTGCGCGGCGCCGAAGGCGCCCTCGACAGCCTGATATGTTCGGAATCTTTGCAGCCGTTGCGATCGACGGCACGAAGCGATCAGCGGCTGTCCTCCGAATTTACGAGTCTTGACCGTAGTTCTTGGCCCGGTAATGGCCGGACCGTCCGCCGCTCTTCTCGATGAGCCTGATGCCGTCGATGCGCATGCCGCGTTCAACCGCTTTGACCATGTCATAGATGGTGAGGCAGGCGATCGAAACAGCGGCGAGCGCCTCCATTTCCACGCCGGTCTGGCTTGCGACTTTCACGCGCGCCGTCACTCGGACGCCGGGAAGCTTTTCGTCGGGCTCGGCGTCGACCTGAACCTGTGAGAGGGGCAGGGGATGGCAGAGCGGGATGAGCTCATGAGTGCGCTTGGCCGCCATGATGCCGGCGACGCGCGCCACGCCGAGCACGTCGCCTTTCTTGGCGTCACCTTTGCGCACGACGTCGAGCGTCTTGGCCTGCATGATCACGAGGCCCTCAGCCACGGCGACGCGCGCGCTGACGGGCTTGGCCGACACGTCGACCATGCGCGCTTCGCCGCGAGAGCCCAGGTGCGAAAGCCTTTTTGTGTTGCGCGCCACGCGACTACCGCGCCGCGGCGAAGGCGGCCTGAGGGGCCAGCAAAGCGCGGGTTGCTGCCGCGACATCGTTCTGCCGCATCAGGCTCTCACCGACCAGGAAGGCCGAGATGTTCGCTCCGGCGAGCCGCGCCAGGTCGGCCGGCGTGAATATGCCGCTTTCGCCGATAATGATGCGATCGGGGGGCACGAGCCGGGCCAGACGCTCGCAGGTCGAAAGCGAGGTCGCAAAAGTTTTCAGATCGCGATTATTGATGCCGATGAGCTTTGATTTGAGGCGCAGCGCTCGCTCCAATTCTTGCTCATCATGCACTTCCACCAGCGCGTCCATGCCTACCGCCGCGGCTGCCGCTTCCAGTTCGGCAGCGCAGCTGTCACCGACCGCTGCCATGATGATGAGGATGCAGTCGGCGCCACAGGCGCGCGCTTCGGTCACCTGATAGGTGTCGTACATGAAATCTTTGCGCAAAGCAGGCAGCGCCACCGCAGCCCGCGCGCGGCGGAGATCGTCGAGACTACCTTGAAATGACGGTCCGTCGGTCAAAACCGAAAGGCAAGTCGCGCCTCCGGCTTGATAAGCCTGAGCCAAGGCGGCCGGATCGAAGTCTGCGCGGATCAGGCCCTTGGACGGGCTCGCTTTCTTTACTTCCGCGATCAGCGCAAAGGCGCCGGCGGCAAGGCGCCGCTCGATGGCTTGCGCAAAGCCGCGCGGCGCCGGGGCCGCCTGGGCCTCGCGCTCGAGAGCGGCAAGCGGATGCGCGCGCTTGGCGGCGGCGATCTCTTCGCGCTTATAGGCCTCAATCTTCTGCAAAATATCAGCCATCATTGGAAACCACGATCAGCCGGTCGAGGCGTCCTTCAGCCTCACCGGAATCAACCGATTGAGCGGCGAGTTCAAGGCCCGCCGCGAGATTTTTGGCTTTGCCGGCAACCACCAAAGCCGCCGCGGCATTGAGCAAAGCGACGTCGCGATAGGGCGTTTTCTTGCCCTCAAGCACCTCCTGCAAGGCGGCCGCGTTGGTCGCGGCATCGCCGCCGCGCAGCGCCTCGGGCTTTGCGCGCGGCAGGCCGACCTGCTCGGGCGAAATCTCAAAACTGCGAACCACGCCCGCTTCCAGCGCGCTCACGCTTGTCGGCCCAGACGTGGTGATTTCGTCGAGCCCGTCGGAACCATGCACCACCCATACGCTTTCGGCGCCGAGATTCTTCAGAACCAGCGCCAAGGGCTCGGTCCAATGCTTTGAGAACACGCCGATCATTTGCCGACGCACGCCGGCGGGATTGGACAGGGGACCGAGCAAATTGAAAATGGTGCGGGTGCCGAGCTCGACACGCGTCGCGGCGACATTCTTGGTCGCCGGGTGATGCGCCGGCGCGAACATGAAGCCGATGCCGGCCTCGCGGATGCAGCGGCCGATCTGCTCCGGATTGAGATCGATATTGACGCCGAGCGCCGCCAGCACATCAGCCGCGCCCGAGCGCGATGACAATGCGCGATTGCCGTGTTTGGCAACCGGCACGCCGGCGCCGGCCACGATCAACGCGGCGCAGGTCGAAATATTGAACGAGCCCGACGCGTCGCCGCCGGTGCCGACCACATCGATGGCATCGGGCGGCGCATTCACGCGTACCATCTTGCTGCGCATCGCGGTGACCGCGCCGGTGATCTCATCCACCGTCTCGCCGCGCACGCGCAAGCCCATGAGAAGAGCGCCCATTTGGGAGGGCGTCGCTTCGCCAGCCATCATCTGCTCGAAGGCGGCGGCCGATTCCTCGCGGGTAAGCGCGGCGCCGGTCGCGACTTTGCCGATGAGCCCCCTGAACTCCACGGTCACGGTGCAAGATCCTTCAGTCGACAAGCGCGCGCGCCCGCCGCGCGGTGGGTTTTGCCGCGCCGCGCCGCCCGGTCGAAGCGTTCCAGGCCGCGGCGATTTCGAGAAAGTTCTTCAGGATCAGATGACCGTGGTCGGACGCAATGCTCTCGGGATGAAACTGCACGCCATGCATCGGCAGCTTCGCATGGGAAAGCCCCATGATCAGTCCGTCGCTGGTTTCGGCAGTGAGGGTGAGTTCGCGCGGCAGGCTTGCCCGCTCCACGACCAGCGAATGATAGCGCGTTGCCTTAAACGGACCGTTGATGCCGCGGAAAATGCCCTGGCCGTTGTGGCGAATCTCCGACAGCTTGCCGTGCACCAGGACCGGTGCGCGCACTACTTTGCCGCCGAACGCCTCGCCGATGGCCTGGTGGCCGAGACAGACGCCGAGGATCGGGATGGTCGGCGCCGCGACCTTGATCAGATCGAGACAGATGCCGGCTTCCCTGGGCGTGCACGGCCCCGGCGAAAGCACGATGGCGTCGGGCTCAGCGGCGATGGCGGCGCGGGCAGTCAGCTTGTCGTTGCGATGGACGACGACCTCGGCGCCCAGTTCGCCCAGATAGTGCACCAGGTTGAAGGTGAAGCTGTCGTAATTGTCGATCAGGAGGATCATAGCTAACGGCCTTGATCTTACGGAAGATTCTTAGATGCGCGGGCCTTTGCTGTCCATTTGCGAAATCCTCCGCCGCCGCAAGATGTCGCAATGGGATGTCGCCGCAAGATGTGTTCGGCGTTCTATTGGCTCCCGCATACCACAGGTTCTCAAGCCGGTCAGCGGCAAGCGGGCCTAAGGCTGCTTGGGCAATGCACGAGGGGAAAAAGGAATGGGCGAAACGCAAGGGGGCGAAAGGAAATGGCGAAAAAGAAAAGGAGCGCTCCTCAGCGCTCCTTTGCCCAGTGCCACAGTGCTCAGAGTAGTGGCTATTTGAGTTGCGACGAAATGCTGCTGAAAGTGGAATTGAGCTGAGTGCCCAGCCCGTTCACCACCGCAATGATAGCCACCGAGATCCCGGCCGCGATCAGTCCATATTCGATCGCCGTCGCGGCACTTTGGTCGCGAAAAAACTCACGGATCATGCTGCCGACACCCATTATTTGCTCCTGCTTAATGACGCCGGTATTGGCGGGTCGCGCGCAAGCTATCCAGGGGAAACTACTTAGCGGTTAAACCAGAGGTCGCAATTAGCGGCTATTCCACGGCTAGGAGTGTCGGAGAAACCGCATAAAATTGCAGCTTCATTGCTGCCATCTGGCAGTTCGTCGGCTAGATTGGCGCGCCAAATCTGCCGGCGAAGGCAGCGATAAGAAGAAGCGAAGAGGTGAGGGAGCGCGCCATGGTTTGGGGGAGCGCATTGCGGATCGCGTGGAAGCTGTCGGCGATCGGCATGGTCTTGGCAGCTTTGGGTACCGCGGAGGCGCAGCATTATCCAAGCCGGCCCGTCAAAGTGATCGTGCCGACGCCGCCGGGTGGTCCGGTCGATGTCGTCGGCCGCATCACCGCCAACTACCTGCAGAACGCGCTCGGCCAGGCCTTTGTCGTCGAGAACCGGGCCGGCGCCGGCAATACGATCGGCTCGAGGGACGCCGCTGCCGCGACGCCGGACGGCTATACCTTGCTTTATTCCGCGGCGAGCGGGCTGATCATCGCGCCGCTTTTGCACCCCGATGCCGGCTACGATCCGCTGCGGAGCTTCGATCCGGTGGCGCTGGTCGGTCAAAGCCCGAGCATATTGGTCGTCAATCCCGCGGTGCCGGCAAAGTCCGTGGCCGAGCTTATCGCCTATGCCAAAGCCAATCCGGGCAAGGTCAACTTCTCCTCCGGCGGCATCGGCGTCCTGCCGCATCTGATCGGAGAATTGTTCAAGGCGCGCGCCGGCATCGACATCGTGCACGTGCCCTACAAGGGCGGCGGCCCGTCGATCACTGATCTTCTCGCCGGCAACGTCCAGATGACGTTTGAGAGCAGCAGCGTCTTGTTGCCGCTCATTCAAGCCGGCAAGCTGCGCGCGCTCGCGGTCACTGCGCAGAAGCGCATCGCGCAGTTGCCGGACGTGCCGACCATGATCGAGAGCGGCTTTCCGAATTTCGTCACGGTAGCCTGGACCGGCCTGCTCGCGCCCGCGCATGCGCCGCCGCCGGTCATTAGCAAGCTCAACGGTGCGATCAATCAGGGCCTCAAGAGGCCCGACTTCACCGCCGCACTCGCCAAGGTCAGCGTCGATCCCCTCGGCGGCACCCCGGCCGATTTCACCGAGACGATGAAAGCGGAGCTCGCGCGCTGGTCGCCGATAGTCAGATCGCTCGGCCTGGATCGCACCGCGCAATGAAGCAACATGTCGTTGCGCACGAACCTGCACAACAATGACAAATATTTGCTCGCCGTGAAGCTGCTTACTCGCCGTGAAGCCCTGAGAGCTTCACCATTTGGGTCCATTTCGGCACTTCGCCGGCGATGAAATTGGCGAAATCGGTGGGCGTGCCGGGACGGCCCTGCGCGCCGAGCGCCTTGAGCTTGGATTTCAGATCGGGCGAATCCAGCCCCGCATTGATGGCGGCGTTGACTTTCTCGACCACGGTCTGCGGCGTGCCGGGCGGACCAACAAGGCCCGTCCAGGACAAGGCGAGAAAGTCCGGCACGCCGCTTTCGATCAGGGTCGGCACCCTTGGCGCCTCGGGCAGACGCGCGGGCGAAGCGGTGGCGAGCGCGCGTACCGAGCCGTCGGCGAGACGCGGCAGAACGACCGACGAGGTTTCGATCGCAAGATCGATGTGACCGCCGATCAGATCGGCGAGATCGTCGGCGCCGCCTTTGTAGGTGACGATCAGAATGTCCGTCGCCGTCAGGTTCTTGAACCAGGCCGCCAACATATGCGGCGGCGCGCCATTGGGGACGCCAAAGGTGAGCTTGCCCGGATGCGTCTTGGCATAGGCGATCACCTCCGCCACCGTACCCGCCGGCGTCTTTGGTCCGGCGATCATGAAATAGGGCACCGTGGCGAAGGCGGCGATCGGCACAAAGACTTTCGGATCGAGCCCGGCATCGGGATAGAGCTGCGGCCCGATCGCAAGCGTAGCGGCGGTCGCCACAAGCAATGTATAGCCGTCCGGTTCAGCGGTCGCCGCGATCCTGCCGCCGAGCGTCGAGCCCGCGCCAGGCCGGTTCTCGACATAGGACTGCTGGCCGAGCGCGTTCGACAGCACCTGCGCCATCAGCCGGCCCATCACATCGGTTGGTCCGCCGGCCGTATAAGGCACAATGAGGCGGATCGGCCGGCTGGGATAGCCAGCCTCAGGCGCGGTTTGCGCATCCACTGCCGAACAGCACAGCGCGGCGAGGACCAGGCCCAGCAGAAGGCGACGGACGACCGATCCGCTCATCATGATCTCCTCCCGTTTCGGCGCCGCGCGCGGTGGCTGTTGCGAGATCATGCGGCAATCAGGGATTTGGTGGAAGGGTGGGACAGCGCCTTCCGCCAAGCTTGCGTGTCAAACCTGCCAGCGTGGGCGCGAATGACCCGGAGGCGCTGCGCGGAATTCCTACTTGGAATTCGGGAACCGGTCGGCAAACACGAAACGCACGTCGCGGGGCTGTTTCAGCGGGCTGCGCGCATCGCGCAAACAAGCTGCCTCGAAATAAGGCCACGCGTACTGACCGCAATCGGTTCCGAGCGGACGCATATCGGCACGATCGCCCTTGGCGCCGATCGCCGGTGGACTCGCATGCACCTGCTCGGACAGACTTGGGAACGCCACAAAACATCCAGCCGCGGTCGCGGCGATCGTTATGGCGTAAAGCGTCTTGATCATAACACCATCCCCTGTGCCGCAACCTGAAGGACGTTCGGACGCAGCGGGTTGCGACAATCCGGCTGCTTCTTTTCTGCCTGCAGTCTCGTTTTCTGCTTTCAGTTTCGTCCCGATGAACCAAAAGTTCCGTGACGGCCGTCACAACCATGGGCTTAAGCTCAACTGATTGAGAGATAACGCAATTTATCGGTCCTTCGCCCCCGTGGCCGCCGCCAACGATGCCGAATTTGGCGGAATGGCGGCCTCCCTGAGCCCGGGATACGCGCTTGCGGCTGACGTGCACGCGGGCTAGACCGCGCAAGCCTTTGCGCTCCACCCTGTTGTCCGGATAGCCTTATGACCTCGCCGCGCATTGCTCTGTTTGCCGGATCATTCGATCCCATCACCAACGGCCATCTCGACGTGCTCGAAAACGCGATGCGGCTCGCCGACAAGCTGGTGTTGGCTGTCGGCGTGCATCCCGGCAAGACGCCTTTGTTCTCGCCTGAGGAGCGGCTCGCAATGCTGGTTGCCATTTGCCAGCCGCTCGCCAAGAAAGCAGGCTGTGAGATCGCCTGCGTCACCTTCGCCGATCTGGTGGTCGCGGTGGCGCAGCGCGAAGGCGCGACCATTCTTATCCGGGGCGTGCGTGACGCTGCCGACTTTGATTATGAGATGCAGATGGCGGGCATGAACGCGGCCATGGCGCCGCGCGTCCAGACAGTGTTCTTACCGGCCTCGCCGGAGGTTCGCCCGATCACCGCCACTTTGGTGCGTCAGATTGCCAGCATGGGTGGCGACGTCTCGGCTTTTGTGCCGGCGGAGGTCGCCGCGCGGCTGAGGAAGAAATTCGCCAAAAGCGAAAACAAAATCTGACCAAAAGCCAATCTGACCCGACAAATTCTCCGGGAGACAAAATGATCCGCCTTGCTGCCCTGCTGCTTGCTTTGACGATTGCGCCTGCCGCCTTTGCTCAAGGCAAATCCGCGCTCACCAATCCGACGGCGCTGCGCGAGCAGGCGCCCGCGACCTACAAAGTGAAATTTGACACCAGCAAGGGACCCTTTGTCGTCGAAGTTCATCGCGACTGGGCGCCGCTCGGTGCCGATCGGTTTTATAATCTGGTGAAGAACGGATTCTATGACCAGGGCCGCTTCTTCCGCGTGATTCCGGGCTTCATGGTGCAATTCGGCATTAATGCCGATCCCGCGATCTCGGCGAAATGGCGTACTGCGCGCATCAATGACGATCCGGTCACCAAGAGCAATATCCGCGGCTTGATCACCTTTGCGACCGCGGGCCCTAACACCCGCACCACCCAGGTCTTCATCAATTACGCCGACAATTCGCGACTCGATCAAAACGGTTTCGCGCCGTTCGGGCAGGTGATATCCGGCATGAGCGCCGTTGATGCGCTCTATGGCGGCTATGGCGAAGGCGCGCCGTCAGGCAACGGCCCCGAGCAAGGCCGCATCCAAAGCGAAGGTAATGCTTATCTGATGTCGTCC
The DNA here is from genome assembly GCA_021324465.1 of Hyphomicrobiaceae bacterium. GTDB lineage: Bacteria > Pseudomonadota > Alphaproteobacteria > Rhizobiales > Xanthobacteraceae > BOG-931. The sequence continues at coordinate 10,446 of JAJPJB010000026.1, read as the reverse complement.
TTTCCGAAGCTCGACTACATCAAGTCGGCAACGATCGCGCCGTAGTTCGACGCGGCAACAGGAGAACAGCACGATGGCCGAACCAAAGAGCGCTTCCCTCAGGCTGCCGCCAGGCGCCGATCCCGAAAACACATTGGTGCTCGACGCCACGCCGGGCCGCATCGTTATCAAATTGCGTAACGATGTCGCGCCGGAGCACGCCGAGCGGCTGAAGCTCCTCGCGCGTGAGCAGTTTTATGACGACGTGCCCTTTCACCGCGTCATCGAAGGTTTTATGGCGCAGACCGGTGACGGCAAATACGGCAACGGCACCGGCGGGTCGCAATATCCGGATCTGAAAGCCGAGTTCTCCGATGTGCCCTATCTGCGCGGCACCGTCGGCATGGCACGGACCTCCAATCCGCATTCGGCCAACAGCCAGTTCTTCATCATGTTCGACGAGGGCTCCTTCCTCAACGGCCAGTACACGGTGGTCGGCGAAGTGGTGAGCGGGATGGACGTGGTCGACAAGCTCAAGCGCGGCGAGCCGCCAGCCAATCCGGACCGGATTGTCAAGATGCAGGTGGCGGCCGATATCATGTGAGGGAACAAGGAGCCCGCTTTCACACGCATCGTCCCTGGGTCACTCATCGCTTGCGGGGCAGTGGGGCCGATGACAGGCGGTGCCGCGGCTTCGGGCCGGCGGACCGACTGCAGAAGCAGGGCATTTGCAGCGTGCTAAATGCGCGGGGCTCTTTCGCTTATTGGCGCGCAGGGGAATCCGGCATTGGGTTGCCTCCTTTTGCGCGCTTGCCCGGGCACGAGCGGAGCCATCACATTCGCGCCTTCTCACGCGCGAGATAGGGCGCGATTTCTTCGAGCGCCTGCGCCGGCGAGATCCGCGCCATGCCGTCCGGCGCTGATCCGCCCGGCGGCACGATGGCATGGATGCGCTTGGAATAGCGCAGCACCGGCGTCGAGCCGAACAAACCAAAAGCCTCGGTGCCGCCGGCGAGGGCGAGATTCATCGGTGCGGAGCTTGGACCAATGAAGAGATCGGCGTGGCGCAACAGCGCCGCGGCGTCGGGAAGCGCAAGATCGCAGGCATTGACAACGCGGGCGCCGGAGCTCAGCGCGATGAATTTTTCGGCGCGCCCCCGGTTCATGCTGCCACCGACCAGAAACGCCGTGCCGCAGATGCGCTGGCGCAAGCCTGCCAGAAATTCCGCCCAATGCGTGTCGGGCCAATCCTTGTCGGGATGCGAAGCGCCGATGCCGAGCGCGATCCACGGCCGCGGCGCGCCCCTGAATTTCTCGGCGATCGCCGCAAGCGTTTGCGGCGGCAGATGCAGGTTTGGCTCGGTTGACGCGAGCGGCACGTTCATTGCCGCCATCAGCGCCGTGAGCCACTCGACCGGCTGGTCGTGAAAATGGCCGCGATCGATGCCGGAATTGGTGATGAAGAGTCTTTGGGCGCCGAGTCCAAGACCGATGCGCTGCGGAATGCCAGCCAGCAGCGCCGCGAGCGCGGGGCGTATGGTGCGGTCAAGGATCCACACTTTGGCGAAGCGCTGCCAGCGCAACAGCGCCACCAGGCGAAGCAGATTGAGCCCGCGCTGCAGCTCGGAACCGGAATGCTCGAAATAGATGGTCTCGGCGACGGCCGGCTCCGCCGCCAGCAATTCCTCGGCGCAGCTCGACGGCGGCGCCAGAAAGGTGACCTGACGCCCCGGCGAAACCGCGGCGATGGCCTGGATGAACGGCAGATGCCAGATGACATCGCCGATGCCGCGCTTGACCTGGATCACCGCGACTTTGCTGACCGCGCCTGCCGCCACGTTGATTGCCGCGCCAAAGGTTGCGATATGCGCCTTGTAAAGCACTTTCATGCCGGCCGGAGCAAGAATGCGGACGGACCTGTTCGACTTTGAACTCCCTGAGGACCGTATCGCACTGCGGCCGGTTTCGCCGCGCGATGCCGCAAAGCTGCTGGTGGTCCGCCCGGGTGCTTCGGCCGAATGCGAGGACCGCTGCGTACGCGATCTGCCTGCGTTGCTGCGCGCGGGCGACGCCGTTGTGGTCAACGATACCAAAGTCATTCCGGCAAGCCTGCACGGCCGCCGGATCGGCCGCGGCGATCACGAGCCGACAATCGCGGCGACGCTGATCAAGCGGCTCGACGGCTCGCGCTGGCGCGCTTTGGTCAAGCCCGCTAGGCGCCTTGCCGTCGGCGACGTGGTGCGCTTCGGCAGCGAAGGACGGGTGTGCTTCCTCGATCAGCTCGATGCCACGGTCGAGCAAAAGGGCGAGGACGATGAGGGCGGCGAAGTGACATTCGCCTTCGCCTTCACCGATGCCGCGCTCGATCAGGCGCTGGCCGAGCGCGGCGACATGCCGCTGCCGCCTTACATCGCCCGCCGCCGCGCGATCGACGAGCGTGACCGCGCCGATTACCAGACCATGTTCGCACGCGAAGAGGGCTCGGTTGCGGCGCCGACGGCCGGACTGCACTTCACCGATGCGATGGTTAACGCCTTGCGGGCGCGCGGCATTACGCTGCATCGCGTCACGCTGCATGTCGGGGCGGGCACGTTTCTGCCGGTCAAGGCGGAGGACACGTCCGGTCACAAGATGCATGCCGAATGGGGCACGGTCAGCGCCGAAACGGCCGCTGCATTGAATGCAACGCGCCGCGCCGGTGGTCGCATCGTCGCGGTCGGCTCGACCTCGCTGCGCCTGATTGAAAGCGCAGCCGCCGAGGACGGCACGCTATCCGCCTTCTCCGGCGAGACGGCACTTTTCATCACACCCGGCTACCGCTTCCGTGCCGTCGACGTGATGCTGACGAACTTTCATCTGCCGCGCTCGACGCTGTTCATGCTGGTCTGCGCCTTTTGCGGGCTTGACGTCATGCGGCGTGCCTACGCGCATGCGATCGATAGCGGCTATCGCTTCTATTCCTACGGCGACGCGTGCCTGTTGTTTCATTAGGCCCATGACCCGCGCAGCGGCAGCGCGGTGCCGCTGATGCGAGCGCCACAAGCCAACATCGTGTGGTTATATACGTTTTACCCGCAATAGCAGCGAATTTACGGCCATCGCCATATATTTCCAGGTCCAATTCGAGCAGAGTTCCGCGCGGACTGTTTTTCCGTTTTCTCGCACGTCGCCTATGAAGTCCGATGCTTGACGTTCCGCGCCGCTTATCGCCGGTGGAGTTGACGCAGAAGCAGATGCTCGCGCTTTTCCCGACGCCGATGTTTACCGGCAAGCTGTCCGATCTCTCGCTCTGTGATCGTATCGAGGCAAAGCTCCGACGCCTGCAGAAGCTAGGGAAGGGCACCTCTTCGCCCGAGGGCGCGGTGCTCGCCTATATGACGCCGGACAACATCCAGACCCTTCCCGAGATGAAGGAGCTGGTCGATGTCATTATGGACGAGGCAGGGATCGTTCTCGACACTTTGGCGATCAAGCGCAAGTCGCATTACATCAGCAACATGTGGGCGAATATCGCCAACCCCAATCGCCGCCACAACGTGCATATCCATCCGAATTGCCTGTTGAGCGGGCTCGTCTACATCAAGACGCCAAGGAATTGCGGGCCGACCATCTTCATGTCGCCGCGCATGCTGACAAAAAATATCGAACCCAGTTATGTGCGAAAGAACGAGCTCAATTCCGATATTTTCGTCAGCCATGCCGAAAAAGGCCGCATGTTGTTCTGGCCGAGCCATTTGCCGCACGCGGTCGAGCAAGGCACGGCGAACGAGTCTGAGGAGCGCATCGTGGTCGCCTTCAACATCATGATCCGCGGGCTCGTCGAGCTGCCCACCGCACGGTTGGAGTTGCGCTGATCGAGTTTGCACTCCATCGGATGATGCGACTTGTCATGCTTGCTCCGGTTTGGTGCCCGAGGGCGCCTCGCTTATTTGCTGCCCGGCGGACCATCGCAGCAATTCCAAAAATGTCCTTGTTCGCAGGGCAAGGTGCCCAGTGATGGCCCGGTCCCGCTCGCTTCATGAAGCTCAGTAAGCCTAGTCCTCTGCATTAGGCGCCGTTCCGCAGAAGCCGCTATGCCAAATTTTCGGCTTCGCGTGCTAGATAGACGCGATGTCGAACCCCTTTTCCTTTCGCCTGATTGCGACCGACGGCGCTGCCAGAACCGGCGAGATCATGACCGCGCACGGGCTGGTGCGCACGCCGGCCTTTATGCCGGTCGGCACGCAGGCGGCAATCAAGGGCGTGCATCAGGACGACGTGCGCGCATCAGGCACCGATATCGTTCTCGGCAATACCTACCATCTGATGCTGCGGCCCTCGGCGGAGCGAATCGCGGCGCTCGGCGGGCTGCATGCTTTCATGCGCTGGCCCTATCCGATCCTGACCGATTCCGGGGGCTATCAGGTGATGTCGCTTTCCGCCTTGCGCAAAGTGACCGAAGAGAGCGTTACATTTCGCTCGCATATCGACGGCACCATGGTTGCGCTGTCGCCGGAGCGCGCCATTGAAGTGCAGAATTTGCTCGGCTCCGACATTGCCATGCAGCTCGACGAATTGGTCGGCCTGCCGGCGGAGCGCGGCGAGATCGAGCGGGCGATGCTGTTGTCGCTGCGCTGGGCCGAGCGCTGCAAGCGCGCGTTCGACGGCGGTGCCGAAGGCCGCGCATTGTTCGGCATCGTGCAGGGCGGCGACGACCAAGGCCTGCGTGAAAAGAGCGCGCGCACGCTCGTCGATATCGGCTTTGACGGCTATGCGATCGGCGGTCTCGCCGTCGGCGAGCCGCAAGAAGTGATGCTGCAGATCGTCGGCGACACCGCGCCGATGCTGCCGGCCGACCGGCCGCGCTATCTCATGGGCGTGGGTACGCCTTCCGACATTCTGGAAGCGATCGGGCAAGGGATCGACATGTTCGACTGCGTGCTGCCGACGCGCAACGGCCGCCACGGCCTCGCCTTCACGCGATTTGGTCCGATCAATATCAAGAATGCGCATCACGCCGAGGATGCGCGCCCGCTCGATGCAGAAAGCCGCTGCCCGGCGGCGCACGAATTTTCGCGGGCCTATCTGCACCATCTGTTCAGGGCGGGCGAGGCGCTCGGCGGTACGCTATTGTCGATCGTGAACCTGTACTACTACCAGGATCTGGTCGCCGGCGCCCGTGCGGCGATCGCTGCCGGGCATTTTGCGGACTATGTCGCCCAAACCAAGGAGCAGTGGGCAGCCAAGCGCGACATTGCATGAGGCATTGTCGTTTGGACTTGTGCGCAGCCGCATTACTGCGCGCCGCTCTGCGCCCGGGAAAAGCTCAACAAAGCAAACCCGCCGGTCCGTTCGAAACCGGCGGGTCACTCAAGCGGAGCGGGCGTGCTGCGGTTCAAGCTTTCACGAGCTGACCGCGCAATTCGCCGCCGGGATTGGCGGCGGTATGAATATTGGCGTACATGAGCCCGTTCTGCAGATCGGCGGCCTGCGCGTCGGTAAGCGTGGCCGAGCCCTTGAAGGGGCTTTCGAGGTTCTTGCCTTTTTCTGAAATCCAGACCTGGACGCCGGCGTTCTTGCCGACCTCGGCCGGTCCATGGAAATGGGCAGCCGTGGCCGGGCCGGTCAGCCCGGAGAAGCTGCCATTCCAGCTGAGTTCTTTGGTTGCAGGATCGAAGGTCGCGGTCACGGTCCCGGTACCGGGCGATTGGTTCGGCGGGACTTCGGTCGACCCCTTCATGTCGGCCTTGAATGTCATGGTGGCCGCGCGGCCCGGTGCAACCGACCCCAGCAAAACCGCGCCAGCGGCGCCCCCAACGGCATAACCCAATATGGACCGACGGTCATAGGTCTCAGTCATATGCTCCTCCTTCTGGACAGTTTCGAGCCGATCACGGACACAAACACCGTGCGTGCCGTAATTATGCCCGGTACCGCGGCCGAAGTCAGAGCGGCTGGATGCCGTTTGCCAGGATAGATTTTGCCAGCATAGATGCAGAACGCGTGTGTCCCATCACAGTCTGTATGCGTCCAGCACACCCGGTTTGCCCGCGGCGCATAAGCCGCCGGCCTCTGCCTCAGCGCGCCAGCCCAAGGCGGATGGAAGTCACGAAGCCGTGGCCGCATTCGTCACAGGACCAGACATGGTCGATGCGGCCTCGGACATTGAACCGGGATTCTTCAGCAATGAGCAGGACGCTGCCGCACCGCGGGCATTTCGGGCGGCGAAGGCTTTCGGCCGCCTGGCCCCGCGTCGATAGACCGCGCGAAGGGAAAGCGAGGTACGCGGATTGGACGGTCATCGTCGATCCTCCTCGACGCCCTCACCGGCACCCGAGCTTCATTTTGCTCGCTGTCTGTGGCGCTACCGCGACGAGGGCGTGAAACTCTTGTGGCGATGCACGATCTCCACAGCCGGGACGGTGCTCGAGCACCCACCCGCATCATCGCGATTGGCTGTCGATCGGCGCACAATTGGTACGGCCGGAGAGGAGACAATCCTCCAATTCTTCATTGGCATAGAGTTCTTGCGCCAAGAACCAGCCGATAGCGAAGAGCAATCTTACAGGACCCAATGCGATCAGCGGTGCGCGCCGATTACCATTTTGATCCTTGTTGCTTGGCATGGATTATTTTGGGTGATGTAAATGCTTCCGATTATCCGATATTTGGCTGCGTTTGCTGCCTTTTAGTGTGATCAAGCGACAAATCCGCCATGTTGCGCTGCAGACGGACGTCGGCGTCGCCGGCTGCGGCGTGGCACGCCCTTAATCAGCGCTTCCTTGTTGGCGCGGCTCCAGGCTTTTCCAAGGATCAGCGCCGACGGCCATAAACGTAAACGGTCATGCCGCTCGAGTTTTTGGTTGGGATGCGTTCTTTTGGCGGGCGACCTCGATTTGTTGCAATCACGTCGCAAAATTTATGCTGCAACGCAGTGCATTGCGGCGCCGTTGCGCCCGCCGCGGATTGCTTTGACCGATTTCTCGATGGCGAGCCAGAGTCGGGCGATCTCGTCGCCGGACGAAGCGTCGTATTCGCTGATGCCTTCGCCTTGGGCGAGCGCCAGCGAATAGCTCGAGCGCTGGGTAATCTGGCCGCCCCAGACCGGGACCTGCAGCTTGCTCAAGGCTGCGCGGGCGGACGCAACTGCCGGTGCCTCGATGCCGCCGCGCTTGGGCGGCGCCGCATTGATGACGACGGCATAGGGCGTGCGTGCCGCACGGGCGAGCTCGATCGTGTCCTGCACTGCGTCCAGATCGAATATGCCGGGCCGGCACGGAATGACGATCAGCGTGCCCGCCTGGATCGCGTCAATGACGCTGGCCGAATTATTTGGCGGGGTGTCGATGAACGCCCATTCGATGCCGTCGCGCTTTGCCGACTTCAGCGTGTCGGCGAGGCTACGGTCCACGATCTTGAGCGGCAGCGCCTCGTAGTTGCGCAGCGTGTTCCACAGTCGCAGCGAGCCTTGCGGGTCGTCATCGACGAGCAGGCAACGACGCGAGGGCCGATTGGCATATGCGGCAAGATGTGCGGCGAGCGTGCTCTTGCCTGAGCCGCCTTTGCGCGAGGCAAAGACGAGCGCATTCATGCGGACCCCCACGGGCGTTGTCACGCAGTCTGAAGGTGGACCTTAGACGAAATAGCGCCGATTCGCATGACAGCCAGGCGCATCCGGCGGCGCCGATTTGCCCATAGCAATGACGCGCTTGTTTGTGACAGTGATTTGTCGGTTGTCGATTCGAGCTTTGCATTATTTCACTTCCTGAAACAGCGCATTCACTGAACGCAGCATTAAAGATCGATAAGGCCGGCACCACCTGTCCCGGACAGGGAGCGCCCAGGGCGCTTCGCTTGGTGCTTTCAGGAAACAGCCATGATCGCTCAATCAACGCTCATTCGCGTCGTCAAGACGCTTGCGATCACACTTTTCGCAACCTTGCAGCAGCTCCATCACGCGCATCTGGAAAGGGCGCAGATGCGATTAGCGCCGCGTCAATGCACGGCGTCTGTTCGCTTGGCGGCGTATCGCATGTCGATACCCCCGCGCTGCGTCTAGCGCGGCAGAACTGATCTCGGCCAAGCATCATTGAACAGTGACGCACAAATGCCCGCCCAGCCTTCTCTGATGCGTTGCGCCGTAGGATGGACGACATTGCGAAATATCTGAGCATTGCGTTAGTGCTGCTGTGCTCGGCTTGCAGTTTGGCAGCAGATTCGTGGCCCGGCGCTGCGGGCCGGCAGCTTGGTCGAAGGTCTGCGGCGACAGCCTGCGGTCATTCGACCAGCTCATCCTGGCGTGGCGCCATTGGCGAATCATGTTCGGCTGCGCGTTCGGCAGCATGCTCGGGCGATCGGTCCAGGTATTTGCCGCTCTCGGCGAGCCGTGCCAGCGCAGCATAATGCTGGGAGATGAGCCGATAGTGTCTGGCGACCTCGCGGGTCGGGCTGAGATCAGCGAGTCTGAGCGATTTGAGCGCGCATTGGCGCAGGCGCCGCGCATGCCTCAGCGCGTCGATCATCAATGCCTCTCGAACGGGGCAGGTCTCGTTTCGGCCAATACAATATGCGGCCGCTCAATCAGTTACACCGAAATCTGTATGCGATCGGTTAAAACACCGTCACATACCGGTGTTTTTTGTTCGGGCCGCGCAGGGCGGCGGATACCCGGTTGCGGCGCCTCGCACAGGAGCAAAGCCGCTCCCGTGCGCCGGACCGCCGCGCCTAGATGTCGAAGCCTTGGTGGAGCGTGGGCAACTCTATTTTCGTGCCGGTCAGCTTCCCGGCAAAGACCTGCATGACGTTTTCCTCGCCATGCACCAGAAAGGTGCGCCCGGCACCGGTTTGATTGTGCCACGCCACGAGCTCGGCCTGATCGGCATGGGCGGAAAAGCCGTTGATGGTGTAGATTCGCGCGCGGACCGGCACATCCTCGTCGAAGATTCTCACATGGGAGGCACCGTCGATGATGCGGCGCGCGAGCGTGCCGAGGGCGGCATAGCCGACAAAGACGATGCTCGATTCCGGTCTGGAAAGATTATGTCGCAGATGATGGACGACGCGCCCACCGGTCGCCATGCCTGGTCCGGCCATGATGATGGCGCCGCTCTTGATGCCGTTCAGGGCGATCGAGTCTGAAGTTTCCCGGACCAAGTGCAGCCCCGGCAGACCAAACGGGTCGATGCCGTCGTGCAAGAGCGCAGCGACCTCGGGATCCAGACAGTCAAGGTGATGTTTGAAGACTTCCGTGGCCGAAATCGCCATCGGCGAATCGAGAAAGACCTGCATCGAGGGTGGCAGCCTGCTTTGCGCGATGCCGGCGCGCAGAAAATAGAGCAGCTCCTGTGCACGCTCCAGGGCAAACGTCGGAATGACCACGTTGCCGCCGCGCGTCAGCGCTTCGCCGACGGCCTGGTAGAGTTCCTCGACCGAGGCCGCGAAAGGCCGATGCAGGCGGTCGCCGTAAGTCGTCTCCATGACCACGACGTCGGTCTTCGGCGGCGCGTCCGGGCCGCGCAACACGTGATGCGTGCCGCTGCCAAGATCGCCGGAAAGCAGCACACGCTGGCGGCGGCCTTGCTCGTCGAGCTCCAGGAAAATGCTCGCTGAGCCCAGGATGTGGCCTGCGTCAATAAAAGTCGCTTGAATGCCCGGCGCAATGGCCATAGGTTCGCCGTAATTGGCGCTTCGCCCGAAGAACTCAAGGCTGTTGAGCGCATCGAGCAGGGAATAAAGCGGCTGCGGCCTTTGGCCGTTGCCGTCGCGCTGCAGCGGTTTTCGGGCTTCGCTTCCGTGCAGGCGCGCCTCCTGCTCCTGCAGATGGGCAGCATCGAGCAAGACCAGGCGGGCGAGCTCGCGCGTCGCGGCCGTCGTGACGATCTCGCCGCGGAATCCTTGTTTCGCAAGCAGCGGCAGGCGGCCGCAATGATCGAGATGCGCGTGCGTGAGCAGCACAAAATCAATGTCCGCCGGGTCGAAACCGAATGGATCGGCATTCTGGGCCGCGTTCTCGTGTGTGCCCTGATGCAGGCCGCAGTCGACAAGCAGGCGACGGCCGCCACATTCCAGCAGATGGCAAGAGCCGGTGACGTCGCGATCAGCGCCGTGAAACGACAACTTCACTCATTCCTCCGGAAAAGCGTTGCGTCCACGCGATTTGCGGCACGACCCGGTTGCGCAGGACGATCATTGATCCGCCGGCTCTTGATACCAGCGCACGATGCCGGCCCAGATCTCTTCGGCGGTCTCGGCGAACCAAAACAGCTCCCGATCCTCGTCATCGATCACGCCCTCTTCGACCATGCGATCGATGTCGAGGACGCTGCGCCAATAGCTCTCGCCGACCAACACGACGGGTATCGGCTTGATCTTGCGCGTCTGGACCAGGGTCAGCACCTCGAACAATTCGTCAAACGTGCCGAATCCGCCCGGGAAGGCGACCAGCGCGCGCGCTCTCTCCAGAAAATGGAGCTTGCGCATCGCGAAGTA